>CAMYMN010000022.1 GCA_947259395.1 uncultured Gammaproteobacteria bacterium
TGCCGACGTCGACCCGGATAGTGAACTATTCGAAAAATACAGCTTTATCAGCGCCGATGATTTACCGGGTTTCGCGAATCTGCTCGCGCGTGCCGAGGAAAGTGGTGTGACAGGATTGGATGAGGGAGAACGGGTACGTCTACTGTCGCTGACTTTCAAACTTGTACCTTCGCAGCATCGCCTGGGCCTGATCGATGAGCAGCTGCAGTCTCGCCTCATCGATGCGCGTCGTGCCCTGGCCGAGCGACTGACGAAGATGGAAACTGCAGTAGCGGGATTCGATGCGGAACGATTTAATGCGGCGCTGTCACTGCAGGATAATGTCCTATTTGGCAGGCCGAATCCGGAGCAGGCGCGCGCCCAGACGCGGATCGGTGAGCTCATTGCGGAGACGGTCGAGGAATTGGATTTACATCAGGCGATCACCAAGGTTGGCCTCGATTATGAAGTCGGGATTGGCGGTTCCCGGTTGAGCCTCGCGCTGCGCCAGAAACTGGCGATCGCGCGTTGCCTGCTCAAGAACCCGGATGTATTGATTGTCAATCAGGCCACCGGCGCATTGGATCCTGGGGCCGAGCTTCAGCTGGTGAAACAATTGATCGAGCACCGCAAGGGCACATCCTTGATCTGGGTGTCCGACCGGGCGGAGTTGGCCCGCTATTTTGATCGCGTGATGGTGCTGGACAGCGGGAAGATCCGTGAACAAGGTACGTTTGACGAACTTTCGAGCCAAGGGGCCGTGTTCCCGCAGCTGGTAGGCGCTGTCTAGAGGCAATCGGGTGGTCGGGGACGATAGCGGCTCTGTGCGTGACGACACCAGCCTGTTGGAGCGCATGATCGAACGCCTGGTGACCCAGCGCGCGTGTCTTGACCAAGCGGCTGATCTCGTTGCGCGGCTTACTGGTCCGGTGGTCGAGCTCGGCTTGGGTAAGGGACGCACCTATGATCATCTTCGCCGGCTACTGCCTCATCGGGAGATCCTGGTATTCGATCGACAGATCCATGCGCCGAAGGCCTATCTGCCGGATCGTGCAGATCTGTATCTTGGCGATTTCCGGGACACCGTGCGCGCAGCGATCGAACGGTTGCGCGGTAAGGTGGTGTTGTTACATGCGGATATTGGATCCACTGACCGCGAACGTGATCGGGAATTGGTAGACGAAATCGCGCCGCTGATCGATGAGCTGATGTGTGACCACGGTATCGTTGTGACCGATCGCGACATGCGGCGAACACATTGGGAGAGCTTGCCGCTGCCCTCAGCGGCAGGCAATTGGACCTATTTTATGTATCGAGTCAAAAAAGCGGATGGCTAAGCGTGCCATTACTTATATGGATCGGCGGCGTCCCGTAATCCGTCGCCAAAGAAGTTGAATGCCAGAATCACGACAATGACCGGTATCACCGGTAGCATCAACCAGGGATACAGTGCGACGACATTGATGTTCTGCGCCTCGTTGAGCAACACGCCCCAACTCGTAATCGGTGGCCGCAGCCCCAATCCCAGGAAGCTGAGCGCAGTCTCGCCGAGTATCATCGACGGAATCGAGAGCGTCGCGGAGGCGATTAGATGACTCAAAAAACCGGGCAACAGATGACGACCGATGATTCGTCGCGGGCGGGCGCCCATGAGTTGTGCCGCGGTACAGTAATCCTCCTCTCGCAACGCCAATAATTTAGAACGAACCGCGCGTGCGAGACCGGTCCAGTCCAACAGCGCGAGGATGACGGTGATGCCGAAAAACACCAAGATCGGGCTCCAGTTGACCGGTAAGATTGCAGACAAAGCCATCCACAGCGGCAGTTCTGGAAACGAACGAATAATCTCGATAAGACGTTGAATAACATTATCCACCCAGCCGCCGTAGTAACCAGCAAGTCCGCCGATGACGATTCCCAATGCAAAACTGATGATGATGCCCAATAGACCAATCGTCAGCGAAATGCGTGCACCGTAGATTATGCGTGACAGCATATCGCGCCCGAGGCGGTCGGTGCCGAGAAGATATAAAGTGCCGTCTCGATCCGGACAAACGAGATGAAAGTGCGACTCGAATAATCCCCAGAACTGGTGCCCGTCACCACGGCAGAAAAACCGCAATCTTTGCACACGCTGTTGGTCTTCCGTGTACTCACGTTTGAGATTGGTCATGTTCAGTTGATACTTCAAGCCGTAAACGAAGGGTCCAACAAAGTTACCGTCATGAAACCAGCGCACGGTCTGCGGTGGGGCATAGATGAAATCCGTGTGCCGTGTCTGCAGATTGTAGGGAGCGACTACTTCCGCAAACAGTGCTGCGATGTAGAACACCAAAAGTACGATGCCCGAGAATACCGCGAGCCGGTGGCGCTTGAGTTTCCACCACATGAGCTGCCACTGAGAGGCAAGGTAGTAGCGTTCCTGTTCCGGTTTCAGCGCCTCGATGGAATAGGGATCGAAGGGCGCCTTCGATACAAAGTGTCCAGCACCGGATGTGTTCATGTCGTCGGATGGCGGTGTCATCGGGTGACACCCCCTTGAAGCCGTATGCGGGGATCCAAAGCAGCGAGCGCGAGATCTGAAAGAAGTACACCGACGACGGTAAGAGATGCGAGAAACATCAGAAACGAACCGGCAAGGTACATGTCTTGACTTTGCAATGCGCTCAACATCATCGGTCCGGTAGTCGGCAACGACAACACCACTGCTACCACCTCGGCGCCGGAGATAACACTTGGCAGGATACTGCCGATGTCGGAGATGAAAAAATTCAGTGCCATCCGCAAGGGATATTTCGTTAGCAGTTTGAAACGCGGCAACCCTTTAGCACGTCCGGTGACCACGTACTGCTTTTGTAGTTCATCGAGCAGATTGGCACGCAGGCGGCGAATCATTCCCGCCGTGCCGGAGGTGCCTATGACCACTACCGGTATCCACAAGTGTTCCAGCACCGACATGAGCTTGTCCCAACTCCACGGTTGATCGATGTATTCGGGGTCCATCAATCCGCCGATGGAGGTTCCAAAATACACGTTGGCTAGATAAAGCATTACCAGGGCAAGCAAAAAGTTGGGCGTGGCTAGACCGATGAACCCGAGGAACGTCAACCCGTAATCGCCCCAACTGTATTGGTGGGTGGCGGAATAGATCCCGATCGGAAAGGCGACAATCCAAGTGAATACGATGGTAATGAATGACACCAGGACGGTAAGCACCAAGCGGTCTCCGACAACCTCTGTTACCGGCAGGTCATATTCAAAGGAATATCCAAAATCTCCTTGGAACATGCCGGTTAGCCAGAAAAAGTATTGTTCATGTAACGGCTTGTCGAGTCCGTAGTGCTGGCGTAAAAAGGCGATTTTTTCTGGATCAACGGATTCGCCTTGACTTTGCAATTCGGCGATATAACTTTCGAGGTAATCACCCGGCGGGAGCTGAATAATGACGAACACGATGAGACTGATGATCAACAACGTTGGGATCATCATTAACAACCGGTGCAGTACGTAGCGCAGCATGGTTATTTTTTCTTCGCGCTACTCCTGGGCAAACCAGAATGTGTCGGGCCGATAGATCCCAAAGTAAGACCCGGGCTCCCAGTTGTAGATCCCTTCCTCCGGTATGTTCCGCAGGCGATTGTTGACTACCACCGGTTGCGGCACCCCACATACGGTGCCGATGGTGAACTGCTGATCCGCATGGGTCTTGAGCATGGTGTGCCAGATCCGTTCGCGTTCCTCGCGAGTCGCCGCGAATCGCCATTGTTCGTTGAGCTTTGACAGTTGTTCGACGCTATCTATGATGGGTGATTGGCCGCTCCGCCCGCGTGTTTCGACATATTGTCCCCATTTGGGCCACTGTAGTTGTTGCTGCGATGTTGGCGCGAGTTCTTCTGGACTCATATCCGCGGTCGCGATGCCATTAGAAAGTCCCGCCCACACCGCCATGATCGTGTCACCAGCGAATGTACGGTTGCGGAATACCTCTCGTTGCGAGGGCCGGGTGTAAAGCTTGACGCCCGCCTGCAGCCAGCTGTCATGGATCAACTCGAGTACATCGGTCTCCTCGGTGCTCTCACCGGCGGTCTGAACGATGATCTCCAGCGGGCGTCCATCCGGCAGCAAGCGGACGCCGCGATCGTCATATTCGGTTAACCCTATGTCGTCGAGCAGTGCATTTGCCTGCTGCAGATCAAAATCGGCCCAGGATTGCTGGAACTCGGGTCGGAACAACGGACTTTGCGGCAGCACCGTGTTGTTACTTTCGAGTACCAGACCGAAATAGATCACCTGGTTGATTTCATGGCGGTGAATGGCCAACGACAGGGCGCGGCGAAAGCGGATGTCGTGCAGTAGTTCCCGCCACACCAGATCGTTGGCGTTTAGATTGGGATAAAGAGCCATCTGCGATCCCTTTGCCGTACGCCACAGGCGGACCGAGTAGTTGTTGCGTTGCTCGCCCGCCTTGAGGAAGGTGTAGTTATCCAAGCGCAGATAGCGCGCCTGCAGATCCGACTCTCCGGCGCCGGTCTTGGCCGGTACCAGGCTGCTGCTGGCGATATTGACGATGACGCGGTCAATATACGGCAGCTGTTTGCCGTTGCTATCGACGCGGTGGTAGTAGGGGTTGCGCTTGAAAATAAAACGTTCCGATGGTGGACGTGTGGTATTTACCCATGGGTGCAAGGTGGGTAAATCCGGATTGTCGGACTTGTACATGCGGGCCATGCGGTGATGTAAACCTGCCCAGTTGCGGGTGCCGGCCTGGGCTACTTTTTTCTCCACTTCAGTGGCTTTCGTGTACCGCGGATGGAATTGCTTCAGGTAGTGAGCGGGAAGATAAATGAACATCGGCCTGGGCCCGGCGATGCCTGGAAGGAAGAACGGATTGGGTTTGTGCCAGCGGTAGCGAATGGTAGTTTCGTTGATGATTTCAACTTCCGGCGGTTTGCCGTCTATCAGCAGCGCCTGGGTGGGACCGAATGGTGACAAGTCTTTATTGTTGGCGACGTCTTCCCAATAGTATCGAAAGTCCTCGGTAGTAAACGGATGGCCGTCCGACCATCGATGACCGCGCCGTAAATAAAAAGTAAACACCCGATTATCCTCGACCTCATACCGTTCCAGCAGATCCGCAAACAGCTCGAATTGCTGGTCATACGCGACCAGCCGAGCGTAGCCGTATACCACCATCATACGGATATCGCGAGCCTTACCCATGAGCAGGCGCAGTTCGCCGCCGTAGCGTCCAGGAGAATTCTCGGTGCCTTGAAAACCGACCACGGCGGGTGTTTTAGGGACACGTTGCTGGACGGGAGGCAGTTGGCCGCTACGAACCGCATCCAACAAACTTGGTACTTCAGTAAGGCCTTGTGATTGTGCAAGCACCGAGAGGCTGAATATACCCGCCGTGACCACCATCATAAACCTACACCAACGAATCACTTTCATGTCCTCAACTCGTTCACGCCTGTGCCAACCGCAGTCCGCACCAGATGTTCGCGATTGACTTTCATCAATGTTGTTTGCGTCTGGTTGTTCACCGTAAACGGCGGCGACCATGCGGCTGGATCTGACGCCCTCCCCTCCATTAATACCGCCAAGTCCAACTGGCGACTAAGATCTGGATACGGTACCGCTGCGAGAAGCGCTTGGGTATAGGGATGGACCGGATCGCGAAACAATATTTCTCGTGGCGCAATCTCCACCAACCGCGCCTGACACATCACCGCGATGCGGTCAGCGACATAATCCACCACTGCTAGATTGTGAGACACAAACAAATACGTCAACCCAAGTTCTTGTTGGAGCTCTTTTAATAAATTGAGGATCTGTGCCTGTATAGAGACGTCTAGCGCAGATACCGGTTCGTCGCAAATCAACAAATCCGGTCGCAGGGCCAATGCGCGCGCGATTCCGATACGCTGTCGTTGGCCGCCGGAAAAACTATGCGGGTAGCGGTTCAGGAACCGGGGATCCAGTCCGACCAGGCGCAACAATTCCTTGACCATTTCCGCCTGGTACTCGTGACCGCCAAGCTTGTGAATGACCAAGGGCTCGCGAAGGATATCGAACACGGTCATGCGCGGGTTCAGGGAACTGAAGGGATCTTGAAAGATCAGCTGCATCTTACGGCGTGCGACGAGCCCTTGTTCTCCCTCAAGGGCCAATAAGTCAGTCAAGGTGCCGCGGTCGTTATAGATGACTTCACCGGCGTCGGGACGTATCGCGCGCATGATGATCTTACTGAGCGTGGTCTTGCCGCATCCGCTTTCGCCCACCAGTCCCAGGCATTCACCCCTCTGGATATCGAAACTGACGTCCTGCACCGCGTTAATAACCTGTTCCTCCTTGTGACCCAACCAGCCGCCCTTGCGTATACGAAACGTTTTAGTCAAATTTCGTACTGAAAGATGTGCCCCGGCTGTTTCGGCTCCGGGAGGCCAGGGCTTTTTGTCACTGAGTAATGGGCCGGTTTCGTGCTCCACCTCACGCACCGGCTGCAGCCGCTCTCCGGGCTTCATATCAAAGTGTGGGACGGCCTTGAGCAGGGCCTGCAGATAGGGATGACCGGGACGGTTAAAGATGTCAACGG
Organism: uncultured Gammaproteobacteria bacterium; assembly: GCA_947259395.1. Lineage (GTDB taxonomy): Bacteria > Pseudomonadota > Gammaproteobacteria > Arenicellales > JAANXG01 > CALZGZ01. The sequence continues at coordinate 6,575 of CAMYMN010000022.1, forward strand.
CCGTGCCGCGCTCCATCACCTCCCCGTGATACACGACGACGACACGCTCGGCGACATTGGCGACAACACCGAGATCATGGGTGATGATCAATACCGCCATCCCAAGTTCGGCTTGAAGATCCTTTATTAAGCTGAGGATTAGCGCCTGAATGGTGACATCCAGCGCCGTGGTTGGTTCGTCGGCGATTAACAACGCTGGGTGGCAGATCAGCGCCATTGCGATCATCGCACGTTGTCTTAGGCCACCGGACAGCTCGAATGGATAAGTATTCATAGCCTGATCGGGGTTCGGAAATCCCACCAGCCGTAACATATCCTGAGTAATTTCCAGCCCTTCTTGTTTGTCCATCTGACGGTGAAGGAATAAAGCCTCGCTCACTTGATCGCCGATCGTGTGCAACGGTGAAAGAGACACCATTGGTTCCTGAAAGATTATCGATATACGCCCACCGCGGATGCTGCGCATCGCGGCGCTCTTGGGAGATAACTTCGCGATATCGACAATCTCGCCCGAACGGGGTTCGGTGAACAGAATCTCGCCGGCACTAATTCGCCCGATGTCCGGAAGGATACCCATGATGGATTGAGCGATCACGGATTTACCGGAACCCGACTCACCCACCAGGGCCACGGTGGTACCGGGGGCGACATCAAAAGAGACGCCCCGCACCGCATGAACTACGGTGTTGTGTACGCTAAACTCGACTTCCAGATTCCGTATATTCAGCAAATCCGGCATGGTGCACCTTTGTCCGCATCGACCATACGAAGGGACCGATGTCATAAGATATACAGCTACGGCGCATTGGCCAGCATGTATCATGCTTCCGCGGCCATTGTAACGTCTTAATCTGATAACGCACTGCAGTTCAGGCTGGCGCGGCCATACCCCGTGAATATCTGCGAGCACGATAACTGTACTGAGGTATGACAGCCCACCGCTTTTGACATAGTTTCACGATGTGATTCTATGTTCAAGCGAGGCCGCGGGCAGATCCGGCCGCGGGTCGCGACTGGCGTCGTATCGAGTGCTGGAGCGGTGATCGGCCGAACTCCAGTTGATTCAGCAGATACTATGGTTATGACAGCACGCAGCCAGAAAGGAGAAATCAATGAGTGAGAAAAGCGTTTTATTGCGCGGACAGATTCAAAAACGGCGGGCGTTGATTATGCCGGGTTGCCACGATGCATTGAGTGCCAAGGTCATCCAGCGTTGTGGCTTCGAGGCAGTGCAGATCTCCGGGTTCGGGATTGCCGGTTGTTTGTTGGGTAAACCGGATGTTGGCCTAGTGAGTACCAAAGACGTATTGGATTTGACCTGGAATGTGGTCCAGGCAGTGGAAATCCCGGTCATGGCGGATATCGGTACTGGTGCGGAAAGCGTCGTCAATGCTGCTTGGATAGTCGAGCGATTAATCAACATGGGTGCCGGCGGGATGAATATTGGGGATCAGTTGTTACCAATACGCTGTGGACATCCATCTGGAAAACAAGTCATTTCTGCCGAAGAAATGATTGGTAAGGTGCGCGCCTGTGCCGATGTGCGTAATCGACAGGATGCTGACTTCGTTATCAGTGCCTGCACCGGTAGCCGTGCTGGTTTTGGACTTGAAAAAATGATCCGGCGATGTAATCTCTACTTGGATGCGGGCGCCGATTTGGTTTCTATTAATGCAATCGGCGACCGTGATGATATCGAGCGTGCGGTGAATGCCGTCGAAGGTCCGTTGTCCGTCAACCTTATGGACGGCGTTACCGGGGTGAATACCGAATTGGTGTCGATACCAGAACTTGCGGCAATGGGAATCGCTCAGGTGTCGATACGCGTAGCGTCAATCATGGCTGCTCATCGCGCGTTGACCAATTTTTTCAACGCCTTGAAGGTTTCTCCGACCGGAGTATTACCAGGAGAGACAAATTGGTTGACCGACTATAAAGAGTTTACAGATTTTGTGGGCCTGGACGAACACCGGGCGATGCAAGAAAAATATTTTGCCAACGAATCCAACCTCATGGATTGATGCGGGTTGGTGTCAACGTTGTGTGCCGTCGTAAACTCTATTGCGGCGTAGGTCATACAAACCACGTGTTAGTTAGCATCTGCTCTGTGAAACAATAGGGTGTTACTTTTTGTTACCGTTTGTTTGTATTTCTAAACAAGGAAATCAACGAGTTACTAAGCTAACACCGAATGGATATAGTTTATTTAGAATGATGTCGGCGCTGTACGCGTGGGTCTTTATGCTATTATATGACCGTCTAAACCATCGCGTTCTCGTCCCCGTATTCCTTCCCATAGACCCGAGCGCATGTGGTTTGCGTAGCTTGGGTTAACCGATCTTCTTTCGGGTCCGATCCTTTAGCTCACCATGCGCTTGGACGTGGCGCCACTTTGTAACAGATAAATGGTGGTTTGTTGATAACTGTGCACGCGAAGGCATTTGTATGAAAACATCTCGGACATCGGGCCTGTGGTCCATATGGCTTGCATCGGTGTTGCTGACACTCAGTCATGCTGTTTACGCTGAGGAGCAGACCGTGATAGAAAACGGACGAGCCGTTTCTATTGAATATGTGTTGACCCTCGATGATGGTTCGGTGGCGTCAACTAATGTCGGGCAGACACCGCTGAATTTTACGCACGGTGAGGGACAGATATTACCTGGACTGGAAGCTGCTTTAAACGGGATGAAAAGCGGAGACAAAAAAGCCGTTTCCTTGTCCGCAGACGAAGGTTATGGTGCCGTAAACCCAGACGCATTTGTAAATGTTCCCATCGATCTCATACCGGAAGATGCCCGTGAGGCGGGCACAATGCTGGTCGGCCGCGATCCTTCCGGCAACGAAAGGTATGTCCGCGTTCATGAAGTGCAAAAAGATGAGATTGTGATCGATCAAAACCATCCATTGGCCGGCCAAACACTTCATTTTAAGATTACGGTAATTTCAGTTGAATAGTGTCGAATGTCATGCAGCAAAGAAAGCTTTATGTTGGAAATCTGCCATTTTCGGTATCCGAGGCGGACATAGAGCAGACCTTTTTGGCCTGTGGCGAGATTGAAAACGTAAAACTCATTACCGATCGAGAGACCGGTCGCTCCCGAGGTTTTGCGTTCGTAACGTTCTTGACACAACAGGGTGCGGATCAAGCGCTATCCAAAAATGGTGAGGAGATGCAAGGGCGGAAGATAGTAGTGAGTGTGGCCAAAGAGAGGGACGGCGTCCACGGCAGGCGGCCCCCCCGCCGATGACATTCCACGCACCATTGCGCACATCTCGGGCATCATAAATAACCTCGCGCGTGAGAATGCTGTTCGTTGCCGCATTGGTTTCCGACCGGTGATGGCGACCGGGTTATACGGTCGCCGCAAGAAACAGGAGGCCAACCTTGTTAATCGCTCTGGAAATCTATGATGTGAGGCTGCCGGCATGGCTGTTCACAATGAATCGATAGCCCTGCAAGGGCGCCTAACCGCCATTTTGGGTGATCGGGTCACGACCAACGTTAATATTCGGGATCAACACGGACATGACGAGGGTTACCGGCTCGGCCAGTCACCCGATATCGTCGTTTTCCCGGACACCACAAACGAGGTGTCCGCGGTGGTAACAGCATGCGCTGACCTAGCGGTGCCAATGATTCCCTACGGCGTGGGAACCTCGCTGGAGGGCCAGGTGATGGCCCCCAACGGTGGCGTGTGTATAGACCTCTCACGTATGAACGAGGTTTTGCAAGTGAATCAAAAGGATCTCGATTGCACAGTTCAAGCTGGCGTGACGCGTCGGCAACTCGATCAATATCTCCGCGACCAAGGGGTGTTTTTTCCAGTGGATCCGGGCGCCGACGCAACGTTGGGCGGTATGGCAGCTACCAGGGCTTCCGGAACCAACGCCGTCCGGTACGGCACGATGCGGGAAAATGTATTGGGTCTGACCGTAGTGTTGGCCGATGGTCGTGTGGTTAAAACCGGGGGTCGGGCACGCAAATCTTCGGCTGGTTATGATTTGACGAACCTGTTCGTGGGATCTGAGGGAACACTCGGGATCATCACCGAACTGACGCTGCGATTGTATGGCCGTCTGGAGGCGATCTCCTCGGCAGTTTGCAGTTTTGGCGTTCTTTCCGCGGCAGTCGATACTGTGATTGAGACCATACAACTCGGTATACCGGTAGCGCGAATAGAATTGTTGGACGAAGTGCAGATGGATGCGGTGAATCGTTACTCCGGTTTGCGTTATCCGGTCGCGCCGACGTTGTTTCTTGAATTTCACGGTACCCGGTCAGCGGTAGCGGAACAGGCTGAATTGGTCGGTAGTATCGCGGCCGAGCATGGCGGGAGCAATTTCCAATGGGCTCGTGACGAGCAAGATAGAAACGCGTTATGGCGGGCGCGCCACGACGCCGCCTATGCGTGTAAGGCGTTACGGCCCGGTTGTGAGATGTGGCCTACCGATGTATGCGTGCCAATATCTCGTCTTGCCGAGTGCATCAATCAAACCCGAAAAGATATCGACCAATCGGATCTGGTGGCACCGATCGTGGGGCACGTGGGTGATGGCAACTTTCACGTCGTGATCGTGCTGGATACCGATGATCGCGACGAGATCCAGCGCGCCAACGAGCTCAATGAACGGCTGATTGAGCGCGCACTGTCGATGGGAGGCACCTGTACCGGCGAACACGGCATTGGTTTGGGCAAGCGAGAACATCTCGTTCACGAACACGGCGATGCAGTGGATGTCATGGCGACAATCAAACAATCCCTGGACCCGAAAAACTTGATGAATCCAGGTAAGATTTTTATGGACTCTTGAGGCTACGCCTCATTTGTCTAGGGCGCCTGCGCTTGGTGCGCGGAACACCTTACCGCCGGTAAATCAAGCGTGTCTCGCTATTCCTTGGTATTTCCCCACAGCCACGACCAACCGCGGCTCTGTTTGTGCTCCCTGACGTCCACGGTGGCAAACTTGCGTTCCTGTTCGCCGATGTAGATCTGGCGCGGCCGGCCGATCTGCGGCTGACCTTCCGACATCATCTCTTTCCAGTGTGCGATCCACCCCACGGTTCGGGCGATGGCAAAGATCACTGTGAACATATTGGTTGGGAAACCCATTGCCTTGAGAATGATCCCGGAATAAAAGTCCACATTCGGATAAAGTTTGCGCTCAATGAAGTATTCATCTTCCACCGCGATTCGTTCGAGTTCCAAGGCAAGTTCCAATCGCGGATCCTCGATGCCCAGCTCGTTGAGCACATCGTGACAACTCTTACGCATCACCTTGGCGCGCGGATCATAGTTCTTGTACACGCGATGACCGAAGCCCATGAGGCGGTAGCTATCGTTAGGATCCTTGGCTCGATTTACAAACTCTGGAATCCGGTCTTTGCTTCCGATTTCGCTCAGCATCCTCAAGACGGCTTCGTTGGCACCGCCGTGCGCGGGTCCCCACAACGAGGCAATCCCAGCTGCGATACACGCAAACGGATTCGCCCCTGAAGAACCCGCTAGACGTACGGTGGACGTGGAGGCGTTCTGTTCGTGATCTGCATGCAGTATCAGTATGCGGTCCAACGCCTTGGCCAGCACCGGATTGACTTCGAAATCATTGGCCGGGACCGAGAACATCATCTTTAGAAGATTTTCCGAATAACTCAGATCATTACTCGGGTACATGAACGGCAATCCCATTGAATACTTATAAGCATAGGAGCCGATCGTGGGCATCTTGGCGATCAATCGGTGTGATGCCACCATGCGTTGTTGCGGATCCGCGACGTCGGTGCTGTCGTGATAAAAAGAAGACAACGCGCCGACTACACCGACCATGATCGCCATGGGATGCGCATCCCGGCGAAAGCCGCGATAAAAGTTCATCAACTGCTCATGCAGCATTGTATGGTGCGTGATGTGGTGGTCGAATTCTTTCTTTTCTTCCGGCGACGGCAACTCGCCATGCAATAGTAAATAACAAACATCCAGATAATCGCTGTTCTCCGCCAAATCTTCGATGGCATAACCCCGATGTCTCAATATGCCGCTCTCACCGTCAATGTACGTGATCGCAGACGAACACGATGCTGTCGATGTGAAACCCGGGTCATAGGCGAACATGCCAGTCCGCTGGTAGAGATCGCGAATGTCGATTGTCGATGGCCCCTCGGAACCATCGAGGACGGGTAGGTCGTAGGACTTGCCGGACACGTTGTCGCGAAGGGTGAACGTGTTCTGTTGCGGCGGAATTTCCGCCGTCTTCGCTTCACTCTTGCTCACTGTTTATCCTCCATTCTATATGTCTCAATGGACATCTAATTAAAGTCGCCTGTATACGAATTCCTCGCTATCGTGCCCATATCTATATTTTCCCATAATTGGTGTGATAGTTGAAAAATCCAGCAATCTGCTATAAATTCATTACACTGCAACGCACGCCGAGTTGCTGTCCATGCTGAATTCCAAAGCGGCAATCCCGCTCATCAACGCCTGTCTTTGGGTGTTATCCAAGCATAGCAAAGGGGGACGCACAGTCAGCCATCTTGGATCATCATAGAAATTGCTAACGATCGTCTTGAGGGCGGGAATCATCGGATAGGATTGGATTACGCTGCGGATTTCGGTGATCCGCGCTTGCAGCGTATCGGCTTGCGGACGTTCCCATTGTTCGTACAGCTTACGGATGCCGCCCGGATTCACATTGCCCGTTGCCGTGATGCAGCCGGCGCCACCATTGCGCAGGGTATCGAGCAGAAACACTTCGGATCCCGCGAATGTGATGAATCCTGGAAACCGTTGCAACACGGATAGGGTGTTATTCCACTTACCGGAGCTATCCTTGAGTCCCACGACCACATCTGGATACGCGGTAATCAGCCGTTCGATCAAATTGAGCGAAATCGACACTTGGGATACCGGCGGTATGTGGTATAGATAAACCCGCAGCCGGGGATCGCCCACGCGTTCGATTACTTCCGAGAACCCAGCACACAGTCCCTCATCAGATACATCTTTATAATAAAACGGCGGGAGCATCAACACACCGCTGCAACCGATCTTGGCTGCATGGGTGGTCAGCCGAACGGAGTCCGTTAACGCGCACATGCCGGTCCCGGGCATCAGCCTGTTTGCAGGTACGCCACCTTCAATTAACGCATCCAGCAAATCAATTTTCTCTTCGACTGACAATGAATTCGCCTCACCCGTGGTTCCAAATATCGCCAGGCCGTCGGCGCCCTGATTGAGCAGCCAACGGCAATGAGCGATAAATCCCGCTGAATCGGGCGTCAAATCTGAGCCGAATGGAGTCAGAACCGGAACCAATACGCCACTGAACTGCATGCCTGTAGTCATCGATATTGTCGTGACCTCGTCTGCGGGACGCGATAATGTAACGGTTCTTCGACCGATGCGCCAGACAGAAAAGCGTAGCTGCATCAACGAACAGAAGTTTTGGTATCGCCGCAGGACATCCACTTACTGGCAACAAATCTTGTTAGCGCAGTCGACGGGATGAACAAGCTGTGGATTACAACCAATAATCGTGACTTGTATTTACACTATCGACTGCTCATTCACCTGCAAACGTAAGCACCATGACTTCAGAGTGTAAGGTTTGATGTACAGGGCATCTATCGGCGATTTCCAAGAGCCGCTTGCGTTGAACGTCACTCAGCTTCCCGTTGATTCTTACACGCCGATCGATGCGATCGATTTTCCCTGTTTTGGTTTCGCAACTGCCGCAATCCCTGGCGTGGATCTTTCGATGCGACAATTCTACTTCCACATGATCAAGGGGAAGTTGTTTATGCCGTGCATACATGCGCAGCGTCATGGAAGTGCAAGCGCCGAGCGATGCCAGTAACAAATCGTAGGGAGAGGGTCCGGCATCATCCCCACCGTAGGAGATCGGTTCATCGCTGTGCAGGTGATGGGGGCCAATGAATATGTTTTGTGCAAACGCACCCTGGCCAGCCTCAGAAACTAGAACCACCCTGGGTTCTTGGTCGGAAATTGTGTTTTCCTCGATCGGGGCAAGATAACGCATTACCCAGGCGTTCACTAACGATGCGACGTAGTCGGCGTCTTGTTTGCGAGTGAGCAAATGATCTGCACCATCAAGGGAAATAAAACTCTTGGGGTGTAAAGCCGATTCGTAAATTGCACGGGCATGTTCAATATTAACGGTTTCGTCCTGTGGGCTGTGCAAGATCAGTAGTGCGCGATTCAGTCTATGTATATTGTCGGACAACTGGTGCTCAGCAATATCATCCAGAAACTGCTTGCGGATCAGAAACCGGCGGCCTGCCAACGTTACCTCTTGTTCACCATGGGCGACCGCATCACCGACACCGGCGGCAAACAGATTCTGCACATGGCGCGGATCACTCGGGGCACCGATGGTCACCACCGCCCGCGCTTCGGGTATCTCAGCAGCCGCACGTAAAACCGCCGCGCCGCCAAGACTATGACCAATGAGAAGACTCGGGGCGCGAGCTGACTCGCGCAGGTAATCTGCCGCATTTACCAGGTCCTGAACGTTAGAGCTGAAATTTGTGTTCGCGAACTCTCCCTCACTTCCGCCGAGGCCGGTAAAGTCAAAACGAAGTACGGCAATTCCGTGTTCGGCCAAGGCTCGCGAAATCCGCGACGTGGCGACCGAATCTTTGGTGCAGGTAAAACAATGTGCGAATAGCGCATAGGCGACCGGTGTAATACCCGGCGAGTCGAGACGGGCATCCAGCATTCCGCCGGTCCCCGGAAAACTTATGCGTCGTGTTGGCATGAACGCACTCCTTCTTTCGTTTGTCTTTGCATGCTCACGTTAGCAACTATGTTTCAATAAGCCAATGCTGGGGTGCTCATGCTCGCTACGACGCGGAAGTTAACGATGGACCAATCCGATTTTTGCAGACCAAATAAACTCGACATGTTCTCTCATGGTAAGTTGCAGATAATTACTCATTTATGCGGTCTAACTCATTTATCGCGGAGCGGTGTTATACTCTAACGACTACCACTTTTAGAAAATTAGCGCGCCTTGGTGACAGCTACGGCCTACGTCTTTCAACTGAGCGCGTGACCTGCAAGTAAAAAAAGGAATGTCGTGAATCCCAATGTGACAACACAGGCCCAGGATCGGGTCCCGCCCCTGCCTGCCAAACAGTCCCCGATATTAAAGTCGGACGTCGCCCGGCGTCATCATTGTCACGACCACGCTCGAGTCTTTATTACGGTGGCGATCGCCATCGTGCTCGGAGCCGGGTGTTCCATCAAGCGCTTTACGGTAAACAGCATTGGCGATCTGTTGGCCTCGGGAGATTCCGTTTACGAGCGTGACGACGATCTCATTCTCGTAGGGGATGCCCTACCATTCAGTTTAAAGCTCGTCGAGAGCTTGCTGACTCAGTCCCCACAGCATTACGGATTGCTACTCACCGCAAGTCGTGGATTTGTTCTCTACTCTTATGCTTATGTCCATTTCGAGGCTGATCGAACGGCAAACGATGACCTCGACCGGGCGTTGGAACTTCGTCACCGGGCACGCAGGTTATATCTTCGTGCACTCGATTATGGGTTGCGCGCGTTAGAGTTGTCATACCCTGGTTTCGCGAGGCGACTTGTTGAGGACCCACAGCAAGCGGTACATGAAGTGTCACCGCAGGATGCAGCGCGGGTGGTGCCGTTGCTCTATTGGACCGCGGCGGCGTTGGGTCTGGCGATCTCGGTATCGCGGCATGACGCCGCATTGTTGGCGCGGTTGCCGGAAGTCGATGCGCTGCTCGCCCGCGCCCTGGAGTTGGACGAGGGCTGGAATGCAGGCACACTGCATGAGTTTCAAGTGACCCTGGCGGCGGCCGGCCGTATGCACGCCGACAACGATGTGATCCGCAGGCACTATCAACGGGCGCTGCAGCTCTCGCATGGCAGGCGGGCGAGTTTATATGTCGCCTATGCCGAGGCGGCATCGATACCGAACCAGAACCGGGAGGAATTCAGCGAGCTGCTGGATAAGGCCCTGAGTGTAGACATCGACGACGAACCGGAACATCGGCTTATCAACGCCCTCGCGCAACGCCGGGCGAAGTGGCTCAGAGGCAGAATCGATGAGTTCTTTCTGTAACCATCAGGGTTGGGGCAGGTCAGATACGGCGAGTTGCAGGGCGTTGCGTGTATCGACACTGTATTTGCTCATGCTGTTTTGCGGTTTGGTGTCGCTACCTGCATCTGCCAAAGTCGTCATCAAGTTGGGAACAATCGCTCCGGAGGGCTCGGCATGGCACGATGCGCTGTTGCGCGTTCGACAACAGTGGCACGATGAGTCCGATGGCGGCGTTGAGTTACGGATCTATGCCGGAGGCGTGCTCGGCGGCGAGACGGAAATGGTGCGCAAGATGCAACGTCGCGGGCTGGATGCGGTTGCCATCTCTGGTGCCGGACTGCCACAGATCGACAGCAGCGTCGATTGCCTGAATATGCCCTTGCTATTCGAGTCTTATGAAGAACTCGACTACGTTCGATCCGCAATTCAAGTCGATCTCGAAAAACAGCTGACGGCCAGACAGGTCAAGATCCTTAATTGGGCAGAGGCCGGTTGGGTATATTTCTTTGCTAGTCAACCCGTGAAAACACCGGATGATCTTAAGAAACTGCGACTTTGGACCGCGGCCGGTCATCCAGAATCAGAGCGACTGTTCAAACATTTCGGGTTTCGCGTAGTGCCACTCGACGAGACCGATATGCTTACTGCATTGCGGACCGGACTGATCGAAGCCATAGATGTGCCGCCGTTATTCGCCTTGCTGGATCGAAGCTACCAGAAGGCTAGCTATATGACCGATCTGCGATGGGCTCCGTTGAACGCGGCTACGGTAATTCACCTCGATGCCTGGGAACGAATACCTGAAAAGTTACGTTCGCCTCTGATTGACGCTGCGCGGAGTATTGGCGAACGGCTACGTGACCAGATACGCAAATCAGAGCAAGATGCGATCCGCGAAATGCAGACACGTGGACTGGAGATCGTTAAGCTTAATGATGCCGCCAGTGAACTGTGGCGGACCGGTGTTAAAGAGGCTTACCCGCTACTACAGTGCGCGAAGCAGCATCCGCAATTGTTCGCTAAGATCATGCGCCTGCACGAGCAGTACAAGAGTTCAGACAAGACCCCGCAAAACGGTCAATAAGAAATAAGGCCAAACTGGCAACACAGTAACCAAGCACAATAAGCCCAAAGATTTTCATGGGAGTACCTCAACTAACGGCGGTGCTACGCCGTACGGAAGATATAGCTTCCGTTATTGTGTTGACGGTCATGTCGTTGTTGCCGCTTGCCGAGTTCAACGCCCGGGAGTTTGTGGGTGGCGGTATCCCGGGTTCTATCTCGCTGGTGCAGCATTTGACACTTTGGATTACGTTTCTCGGTGCGGCTCTGGCGGCGCGATCAGACCGCTTGCTGGCGTTGTCCACCGGCGAATTTCTTCCACCGCCCTGGCAGCGGCGTGCGCGGGTGCTAACTTCGATCCTTGGTGTTGGCGTAACCGGTTGTCTCTTGTTGGCAAGCATTCAACTGGTTGGGGTTGATTATAGATATGGAGACATAGTCTCGTGGGGGATACCAGTTTGGATATTTTCTATGATTATGCCCCTAGGTTTCTCCCTGATCGTCGCCCGTTTGATCTGGCACGCGGCGGCGGATTCGCGAGGCCGTATACTCGCCGCCCTCGGTTTGGTCTTCCCTTTGGCGCTAGGGTTTCTCGTCGATGCACCGGGTCCCGCGATGATGTGGGGTATTGGGTTAACGCTATTGCTTGGAATGGCACTGGGTATGCCCATCTATGCGGTCATTGGTGGCGCGGCGTTGTTGTTGTTCTGGCAGGAAGGCACGCCGATTTCGGCGGTTCCAGGAGAGACCTATCGTTTGAGCACCGAGGCGATGTTGCCGGCCATTCCCCTGTTCACCGTCGCAGGTTACGTGTTGGCCGAGGGTGGGTCCAGTAAGCGGCTGTTGCGTTTATTCTCTGCACTGGTCGGCTGGATGCCGGGTGGTCTTGCAATCGTCACCACGCTGGTGTTGGCTTTCTTCACGCCGCTTACCGGAGCGTCGGGTATCACAATCCTGGCAATGGGCGGGTTATTGCTGCCGATGCTCGTCAGAGCACGCTACAAAGAACAGGAATCAATCGGACTGGTGACGGTTTCTGGATCCATCGGTGTTCTGTTACCACCCAGTCTACCTGTGATCCTATACGCCTATTATGCCGAACTCGATCTGGAACGGCTATTTGTTGGCGGATTGCTGCCGGGAATTCTACTCATTCTGGTAGTTGCCGGCTGGGGCGCTTGGTGTGGCTGGAGGGGTGACGCAACCCGAACACCATTTCGCCCCCGTGAGCTTTATATCGCATTGCGGGAAGCGAAGTGGGAAATCATGCTGCCGTTGGTGATTCTAATCGGCATCTTCGGCGGATTCGCGACGCTCGTGGAAGCTGCTGCGTTGACCGTGTTCTACGCGATTCTCATTGCCTGCGTCATTCACCGCGAGGTCAGTTTCACCCGGGATCTCACCCGTGTGATGGTGGAGAGTGCGACGATGGTGGGCGGTTTCATGATCATCCTTGGTGTTGCTCTGGGTTTTACGAACTATCTTGTCATCGCCCAGATACCCATGCATGCCCTGGACTGGATCCAACAATACATTCAGTCGCCATATCTATTTTTATTAGTAGTCAATGTCGTACTCATCATCGCCGGTGCTTTTATGGATATCTATTCGGCGATTATCGTTATCGTTCCGCTAATCGCTCCGATGGCGGCTGCTTATGCGGTGGATCCCGTGCACTTGGGAATTATCTTCCTGGCCAACTTACAGTTGGGATACCTCACGCCACCGGTGGGTGTTAATCTGTTTCTCTCCGCGTACCGTTTCAAGCAGCCGTTGGCGCGCATATATCGTTCCACGTTTCCGTACCTGATCCTTCTGCTGATGACAGCGTTGTTGATCACCTATGTGCCGGCACTCACCCTGTGGTTACCGACTCTGCTATTGGATTAGGTAGAAAAACTAGCCCGGATATTGCACCGAGGACCCCGGATGCTGCCGCAGAGATCGGGCGGCTGGACGTGGCGCTGGAACGAAACCCATAGCGAGCTATGGGTTGAGTGAAGCGCAAGTCTAGGCGTTCGAGATCGAGCCGCGTTAGGCGTTTACCCGGGTACAAAGTGTCACCTACGCCGCCATACGAATTGCTGATGTCAATATAAGTCGATAGCGTATTATTTCGCCGCCTTGGTGCAATATTCGGGCTAGTGTCGATATCACAAGCCGCAGCAAAAAAACCGGTATCGCGACCGGCCGATCCGACTGCGATATTTGCGCGTTAGTCGCGAAGGGTCTTGAGAAAATCGATGAGTTCGGTACGTTGTCCCGCGTCCGCTATGCCGATCAGGGTCTTTTTAGTACCGGGAAGGAACTTGTCCGGGTCGGTCAAGTACTCGTCCAGATCTTTTTCACTCCACTTGCCTTCTGCTTTGGCGAGTGCCGTTGAATAACCATACCATTTGAATCTAGCTTTGTCGGCACCGACAATTCCCCACAGGGTGGGTGCGACACGAAGCGGTCCGTCTTTTTCCAGGCTGTGACACACGACACATCCGCTTGCGGGACCATCATGGCCCCGAGGTTGGGCGGCGTACCGGTATTGCCCCTCGGTGCGTACGCTACGCGACGGGGTGTCCGTTGAGCAACTCCATAACAGGCTCAACATCATGGGCAATGCTATAGCCATGCGTGTTTTCGTGTTCATGAATCTAACTCCCACACGTCCAAAATTTGTAACTGGCAATAAATCAATCTACGCATCGCCGGTGGGATGTGTGCACTGGCCGCGTCGGCTTCGGCCGCTGAATGACAATCGCCATTACCACTCCAGTACGTACAGTCAACGACGGCGTCCTGTTAACCAATCGCGAAACGTGTTGCCGCGCGTGGTTGTCCCGCGCCAATATCGAAGCAAGGCTGCGATCAGCAGGCCTGCAACGATGACCGGTAGCAAATGATGCATGCCCCAGAAAAAATGCTCAGGGGCGGCGATCGGTGCACCGCTCAGCACATGCCCGGGGTGCGCAAACGTTGGCGCGTTAAGCGATGAGATGAGCAAGCCCATGCCGATGAATTGACTAAGCCGTTTCATGGTTGATTCCTTCGTGTTTTTGTTTCGTCGATTGATAGAGTTCACGCGGTCTGATCGCCGGCCGCCGCATTGCGGGCCGCCCGTGTGGTGTCGAGTCCGGAGCTGAGCCAGTCCGACCACGCATCACAACCGTCGCCGCTGAGGGCGGATAGTTGCAGGATTTCAATCTTAGGATTCACCCGTCGCGCGTAATCGATACAGAGATGGGTGTCAAAATTCAGATGTGGTAGCAGATCGATTTTATTGAGCAACATCAAATCCGATACCGCAAACATGTCGGGATATTTGACAGGTTTATCCTCGCCCTCGGTAACTGACATGACCACCACCTTACGGGTCTCGCCTAAGTCAAACGCAGCGGGACAAACCAGGTTGCCCACATTCTCAATAAACAGCACGCTTTCATTCTCGACTGGGAGCTGCTCCAGGGCGTGGCCGACCATGTGTGCATCCAGATGGCAGCCCTTTCCGGTGTTGATTTGCACACCCGGAACCCCGGCGGATCGTATGCGCTCGGCGTCTTGGCTGGTTTGCTGGTCGCCCTCGATGACGGCGATGGGATAACGCTTTTTTAGCGAACGCACGGTATTCACCAACAGCGTCGTTTTTCCCGAACCCGGACTCGACATGAGGTTGACGGCGAATACGCCGCGCTGTGAGAAAAAATGGCGATTCGCGGCGGCATAGCTGTTGTTCTTGCTCAACAGGTCCTGTTCAACCTGCAACAGGCGCGTCTCGGCGCCATGGGCGTGTAAGTGATGACCGTCATGATGGTGATGATGAGCGTGGGTGTGGGCGTGCTGGGGCTGTTGGCCGCTGGTGATCTTGACCTCGTCGGTGCCGCATCCACAGGTGGTACACATTATGCTACCTCCAACTCTTTTATCTTCATTTCGTCTCCGGTCCGCATCTGCATTTGGTACCCGGAACAGTCCGGGCAAGGATCGCCGTGCCGCTCAATGTCAACGACCCGCGAACAGCTCCAGCACCAAGCGTGGCCAGGGACCTTGGTGATGTCCAGCGTTGCCCCCTCGGCAACCGTGCCCCGGGTGACGCTATCGAAACAAAATCCCAACGCCTCCGGCTCGACGCAAGACAACGTGCCGATTTCAAGGCGCACAACTTTGACGCTTCGAAAACCATCTATAGCCGCTTGCTCTTGAATAATCTCCAACATGCTCTGACTAAGACTCATCTCGTGCATCGCTAGTGCTCCACGATGTTCAGCTCGTAGCCGACGCATGGGTCCAAGGCGTTGATCAGCAACCCGGCGTTTTTGTCCAGTGTCTCACCCACATGGGCGTTGGCACCTTGCAAGCCCTGAATCAACGGACCGCGGGGATGAAAATTCCATTCCGTGGGCGCCAGGATCCGGTAACGATCGACGATGTTGTCCGCGATTTCTACCCAATGCACCAACACTCCCCGCGCGGTGTCAATCACACTGATGCCTTGGCCGCTGGCGTGATGGGCCGACGTGCCCGGATCATCGGACAGGTCGCCCACCCAGGACCGCATCTTGGAGATCAGGTCGTCGGTCTCAACGAGTCTTGCCCCCAGGCGGGTGAGCAGTCCGTTACCATGCCGGTCCCGCAATCTGCTGACCAGTGGATGGTCCACCAAGCGCGGCAACGCGCCGGTTTCAGAGATGCTGCCGTGGTAGTGTGGACGGGCGCAAAACGACCAATCCACATCGTTGGCTAACTGTTGCGCAAAGAAGCCGGTATCGGGTCGCGTCGGCAAAAAATCCACCTGGCTGTGGCCAAACGCTGCGAGTCCTTGGTCACGCACATAATCCAACGCCGCGGGCCCAGGTCGATGCTGCCGGCCGAGCCAACGATCGAAGGACTCGTGGTTATCTAGTCGCGGTGCGGCGTCGCCGAAAACGATCCACGCCGCTTGTTGCGCGACCACATCGATGATCTTGACGAGCTCGACTGGATCGGGCAGCAGATGACTACCGCCGATTCGGTTCCACGGCGTAGCGTTGAACATAGACGTCTCGAGGCCGCGGAGTAGCCGCCGCAGATCGCGTATCCCGGCCACATCGGGCCGCATGCCTAGGCAGGTCGGCCAATCCACAGCAATGCGCCAGACGGTCTGTTCCAGGGCCTCAGCAGCTACCAGCATCTGGCGCGCGGCGGTCTGCGGTGGAGTAAGTGAGATCGCTAGTGCGCGTTCCACCGCCATCAGGCCGGCGGTTGTTTGGGCGACACCACACAGGCTGAATATCCGCGGCAACAGGTCCAAGGCGTCCTCGACCGGGCGGCCCTCCAGCAATGCGCCGCTGTCCACTGGGCGTCGCGAACAGACCTGGACATTGCTCACCACACCGGCATCGATCTTGACCTCGATACGCAGGCTGCCCTCGATGCCGCCGCTCTTTCCTTGTGTGTCACGCATTTAGCCGTTCACTTGGCCCCGCAAAAAAGCACGTCGACTGCCATTCGCCGGAGCCTGTTGCTGCGTAACATCCTCGGTTACTGCCGCGGGCGGCGTCAGCAACGAGTTTAGACGCCGTTTAGCCTCCACCCTTGCAAGTTCCTGTGTGTTGAAGGCGAACATTGGCGAGTGTAATGACAAGCTTTTGTACAGTCCCATCACGTCATCGCCACCAAACATGAACTGCCATGTCCCGGCGGGTAGAGTTTCATCGGTGGGCGATGCGACTAACGTATAGTCCATCGTCGCTTTGTCTTGCGGCAGCAGGATAACGTTCATGAACCACGGGGTGATCAGAACGCCAAGATAATTGTCGCCATAGGAGTGAAATCCGATTGCCTCCACCTTGAGGTTTTCATTGTAAACAGGCAGGTCCCGCATATTGAGTTCACCGATTTTGTCAAAACGCTCAACCATCTCAGCCACGCGAGGAGCTAGGTTTGATTGTTCTTGGTCGGTCATATCAGGGTGCCTCATGGTTTGATTTGAACTCGATATCGTCAGCTAGTCGTTCGGCGAGCTCGTTGAAAAGCAACAACGCCTCCCGTGCTGCCTGCGGATCCATTTTAGCGACTACATGGGTGCGGGCCCGCAGTACCACATAGTCTCCCACCGTCAAGGGTTCGGACATCAACCCGGTATTCACCTCGAGGCGTTCCCCGTAACGCTCGACGATCACTCGATCGTCGTTAATTTCCACGACTTTGGATGGAATCGCCAGGCACATGGCTCAAGCGACCTCCGTGGCTGTTAATGATTGTTGTCCGGCATCGATCCCTACCGCGGCCAACTGTTTTATGATTATGGTCAGCGCGTGATCAACGGCGCCGGCGGCGGTGGGAGAAAGTTCGGTTCCTAAGCTCAGGTCTGCGGGTACGACGCCAACGATGCTGACCAGCGGGGGAAGTTCGTCCAACAGCTTCAACGTAGCGAGCACGTCGGATAATCCCACTTGATGGGGCGAGAGCTTGGTTTGAAAAAACGCAGGTACGTCATCACCGTTGATTTGAATGACGGTCCCGGGCGACGCGTCGGATTTGATTGCGTCGCACACAATCAGAACGTCGCGACCGGAGATGGTGTACAACAGATCCATGCCCGAGGTTCCGCCGTCGAGGACCTCGACATCCGCTGGCAGGGTATAGCGCTTGGCCAATGACTCGATGACGCGAACGCCGACGCCCTCATCACGAAGCAAGATGTTTCCGATGCCCAGCACCAACACGTTCATGCGCTTGCCCCCGCCTCGGTTACGCTGCCTTGACACGAACAATTGGCCGGTTCTTGGTGTCAACCATATGTATGGCGCAAGCCAGGCACGGATCGAATGAGTGCACGGTGCGCAACACCTCCAAGGGCAACTCGGCGTCGGCCACCGGGTTGTCCAGCAGGGACGCCTCATAGGGTCCCAACTGTTCGTTGTCGTCCCGTGGTCCGGCATTCCATGTGGTGGGCACTACCGCCTGGTAATTGGCAATCTTGCCGTTGTTGATTACCGTCCAGTGCGAGAGGGTGCCCCGTGGCGCTTCGTGAAAACCAAATCCACGTACTTCGCCCTTGGGAAACACCGGTCGGTTGAAGGTATCGAAGTCCCCTTTGGTAATATTGTCCATCAACAGTTGCCATTGATTTTGCAGTGACTCGTACAACACTGCAGCGCGCACCGCCCTCGCCGCCACGCGGCCGAGCGTTGAATGCACCGCAGCGAGTGGAATCTCCGAACCCGCGACGGTGCTCGCGATCGACAATAAACGGGTGAGATGGCGTTTTGTGGGTTCGTGGCCGGCGGCGTACATCGCGAGCACATTGGCAAGCGGCCCGACCTGGGCTCGCTGGTCGTAAAATGTCGGCGCCTTGACCCAGGAATATTTGCCGTCGTCTTGGAAGTCGGTGTATTTGGGATTGGTTTGACCGTCATAGGGATGCAGCGCGCGGTCGCCGCCCTGATATTCATACCAGGCGTGCTTGACACTCTCTTTGACGCCGTCGCGAAAGTATTGGTCCTGGTATCCGGCGATCTCCTTGAACTTCGCGACGTCGCCATCCTCGATATAGCCGCCAGGCAGTTCAAACTGGGTACCCTTGGTGTCGAGCGGCATATCCGGCACCGAGAGATAATTGGTGACACCGGCGCCGTACTGCGCCCACTCTGCGTACAGCGCGCCGACCGCGCCGACATCGGGTATCAACGCCTCGTTCACGAACTCGCCGAGCTTGTCGATCTCCGCCTTAATCGCAAACAAGCGCTCTAAGGTGAGCGTGGACTGGCTGTTGGGATTGATCGGATTGGCAACGCCACCCACCGCTAGATTCTGAATATGCGGTGTCTTGGAACCGAGAATGGTCACGATCTTGTTCGCCGCCCGCTGATACTCCAGGGCCTGCAGATAGTGCGCCGCGGCCAACAAATTGACCTCCGGCGGCAAGCGCATCGCCGGGTGGCCCCAATAACCGCTCGCGAACACCCCCAGCTGGCCGCTATTTACGAATGCCGTCAGCTTCTCCTGGACCTTGCGAATCTCCGGCACGCCGTTGTGTGGATAATCCGACAAACTCGCGCCGAGCTTGGCAGTTGCTACCGGATCCGCCTTGAGCGCGGAGACGATGTCCACCCAGTCCAGACCAGTGAGGTGATAGAAATGCACGATGTGGTCGTGAACGCCATGGGCAGCCATGATCATGTTGCGGATGTACTGCGCATTCAACGGGACCCCGAGGTCGAGGGCGTTCTCCACCGCACGTACCGAGGTGATGGCGTGCACCGTGGTACACACCCCGCAGATGCGTTGCGTAAAGATCCACGCATCGCGCGGGTCGCGGCCCTGCAGGATGAGCTCTATGCCTCGCCACATCTGGCCCGATGCCCAGGCATTGGTGACCTTGCCATTTTCGACTTCACAGTCGATTCGTAAGTGACCCTCGATACGGGTGATGGGATCTATGGTAATACGCGTCACGGTTGCCTCCCTTGATTAGGCGGGCCGGGTGCCATGCAACACCGGAAGTTTTTTCACAAAGACCAGGTAAAGCATGATCTCGAGGGCGATCACACCGATTGTGACCATGAGTTCCGGCGCCGACGGAAAATAGCTCCACCCGTTGCCGGGAGCGTACGCCACCAGAAAGGCGTTGATGCGGTACAGTGACCCAGCACCCAACAGCAGCAGCGCGGCGAGAAACATCTGGCGCTGGTCGATGCGCCGCACCGGAGAGATCAATATGACCGTCGGTATCACAAACATGAGAATCTCTATCCAGAACATGAGTGCGTTCATATCTGCGGCAAACATCGGTGCGACCTGTCCGCGTGCCAGCAGGTCTAGGAATCGTAACACTAGGAATGCGGCTAGCAGCCAGCCGACAATCGGTGACAGCTTTCTCAAAATACGTTGCTCGGAGGACAGCTTGAAGGCGTTGGTGACCAACGTCGATTCCAGGATGACGATGCCGTAACCCATGGCGATGGCGGTGAGCAGAAACCACAGCGGCAGCCATACGGTGTACCACAGCGGCGACAACTGCGACCCCATTACTAGCAACAGCGAGCCCAGCGAGGACTGATGCAAAGTCGGCAACAAGACACCCAGTGCAATGATGATGTACAAGAAGCGTTTCAGTTTTCGTTTGGCGTTGGTGAGACCGAAACGTTCGAGAAACGCGGGTGAGAATTCGATCCACAGCACCAATATGTAGGCCATGACGCACAATGCCACTTCGAACATCACCGAGCTGGGTTGTGCATACCAGGGCAACAACAGGTTGTAAAAATTCCAATAACGCCCAAGATCGAATATCACCGCCATGCCGCCCAGGGTGTAACCGAACAACCCACCGAGCAGGGCGGGGCGCATCAACGGATGGTATTCGCCCTTGTTGAAGATGTAGACCAGCAGCGCCATGGCGAATCCGCCACAGCCAAACGCGGTGCCGATTATCACGTCGACGACCACCCAAATTCCCCAGGGATAGCCGCCGTTGAGATGGGTCACCGAACCCAGACCGAATATGAAACGGGTGACGAGAAAGTACACCGCTATAGCGAACAACAGCCCTAAAAACAGGAATGGTTTGGTCAGCAACTCACCGCCGAGGGGTTGATGCGTGTCTTGTGCCATCGTGCTTACTCTTCGTCCTCGTGTTGCTTGGTACTGCGGCGAGCGAGGTAGATCAGTCCGCCCAGGAGCGCCAACGGCGCGATCATCCCCTTGTACAGGGTGTGCTGGACGCCTTCGGACAACGCGGCATAGGACTCATCGGGCAGTTTGGGCAGACCCAGCTTTTCGTGGGGAATGCCGGTCAGATACCGGATCTGCGTACCCCCAGCTTCTTTGACGCCATAAATATGCGACTCATATTCGGGAATCGCGGCCTCGTGAGTCGGGCGATCATCGCCCAGGCGACCGCGCGGAAAGTCGTAGCGATCGCCGGGCTGCTTGGCCAGACGCTGTTCCGCCTCTTTTTGCAGATCGTCAACCCGCCCGAACAAAGACGCCCCCGTGGGGCAGACGTCGCAGCAGGCCGGAATCTCGTCCTGTTTCTGCAAGTGTTCGCAGAACTGGCATTTCGCGATCTTGCCGAAGGGCTCGTCAAACTGGAACTGCGGTACGCCGAACGGGCATCCGTAGACACAGTAACGGCATCCGATGCAGGCGTCCGGATTGTGGGTGACAATGCCGGTATCACCGTCCTTGAGCATCGCGCTCACTGGACACACCGATACGCAGGAGGGATCCACACAGTGCAGGCAGTGACGTTTTACAAAGGCGTAGCCGTTTTCCGCGTGATCCTTGTGCTCCTTGGTGCCGTGGGTGAACACGCGGATCGAGTTCAGGGTCTTGCCGGAGATGTCTTCCCCTGAGTCCCACACGCCCACATTCCAGTCGCGCAAGTGAGCGGGTTGCTCCACCGGCACATCGTTGGCGTCCTTGCACGCGGTGACGCAGGCGCGGCAGCCGATACACAGTGTGGAGTCATACAACATGCCCAAGGCATTCGGAGGCAGTTGTTTATTCTCACGGCGCAGGGCTTTAGCCGATTCCATCGGCGCAACCGCGCCGGCGATGGCGCCCGCCGCGCCTTGGATAAAACGCCTGCGGCTCTTATCCATCTCGTTTCCTCCTACGCGTCTTGATTATCGGGCGCATCGCGGTCATCCGCGGAGCGGCCCATGTTGCGCATGGCGGTGGTGGCGGCGCCCACCACCAGGCCGCCAACACCGGCGGCAACCGCTGCTGCCGCTGGTGTCATTCCCTGACCTTTATCCGCGTCCACGGCGGGGAACGCGGTGGGCGGCGAGAAGGTCTTGACATCGGCGAGGGCATGCAGTGGCTTGTTGAAGCCGGTCTCCTTCATCGTACAGCCGAAGCAGGGGTGCCCGGTGCCGATGGGCCATGCGCCGAAGCCGAGGTCGCCGAATCCGATGGACGGGCAGTTCGCGTAGGTCTCGGGTCCCTTGCAGCCGAGCTTATACAGGCAGAAGCCCTGCCGGTGGCCGTAATCGCCGAACTCGAGGGCGAAGCGTCCGGCATCGAAGTGCGGTCGGCGTTCACAGTTTTCGTGAATCAGACGCCCATAGGCGAATTTCGGACGGTTCTCCTGGTCCAGCTCGGGGGGCTTGGCGAAGGTCAACAGATACATCACCGTGGACAGAAAGTTGTAGGGATTGGGCGGACAGCCGGGGATGTTGATGACGGTCTTGCCGGGCAACACCTCATAGGTGGCCTTGGCCCCGGTGGGATTCGGGTGCGCTGCTTGGATTCCGCCCCACGAGGCGCACGAACCGATGGCGATGATCGCAGCCGCGCCCTCGGCCGCCTCGCGCACGTGTTCTACGTGGGGTTTACCGCCTACTTTGCAGTAGATGCCGCCGTCCTTGGTCGGGGTTCCGCCTTCGGTAACCAGTACGTATTTGCCGTGGAATTCCTCCATGACCTTGCGCTTGTGCGCTTCTGCCTGTTTACCCGCACCCACGCACAGGGTCTCGTGGTAATCCAGCGAGATGATGTCGAGGATCAGCGCCTCGAGGGTCGGATGATACGACCGTAGCATCGATTCGGTGCATCCGGTGCATTCCTGGCCATGCAGCCAAATTACCGGCGGACGGGTCTTGGTAATCGCCGCTTCCGCGATGCGTAGACCGGCGGTCATCGGCAGCCCCATGGTGGCGGCGATACCGGTACAGTATTTCAAGAACTCCCGGCGGGTCAGACCACCCAACGCCCCCTCATAACTGTCGAGCTCTTGTTTGGTAATGCTGGCAAAGTCAATGCCGGCGTCGTTGATCGTGTCCATCAACGTGCCTCTTCCGAATTGTTTGCTGGTCGCGCAAATCTACGAACACGCCTCCTGGGGCGCATTGACCAACGTCAAATTTTGTTGAACAGAAAAGGAGTTTTATGGGCTGATGGTGATCAGCCCACGAGTTGCGGTCGAATTTCCTCGACCAAGGCGTTGACTTGCGGGATGCGCACCGAGCGGCCGGAGAAGTAGGCGATGCCATCGGTCTCGAAGCGGCCGATGATTCGTGACACCGTTTCGTGCCGGGCGCCGATCATCGACGCCAGATCGCGGCGTGACACCGGCAGGTGCAAGGTGCTGGTGCCGTCCGCGGTGTGGCGGCCGTAGCGGTCCATGAGGATGAGTAGCAGGTGCGCCAGTTTGGCGCGATTGGAAAGAGTAGCGTGATGCACCAGTTTATCCTGCGCATCGTCCAGGCTCGCCGCAGTCCGGCGCAGGAACTGCAGCCCGAGGTTTGGATTATTGTCGAGTAACGCCTTAACGGTCTTAGTTGTTATGTGACACACGTTGGCTGGACCCAACGCCTCGGCGTTGCAGCGATGCGGTTCACCGGTCAGCACCGCTTCGTAGCCCAATGTGTCGCCGGGGTAGGCGAGTTGGAGCAACACCGAGTTGCCCTCGGCGTCCAGTCTGCGGATAGCCACTGTTCCTGAACACACGCAGTAGACGCCTACGCCGGCCTCACCCATCGAATATACCGATTCACCTGCGCTGTAGCTGTAGCTCGATTGGCCGCCGGCGAGCAATGCGACCTCGTCACGTCCTAACACGCTCCAGTCACTGCGATGGCGCATGATGCAGGTGACACAATCAAAATTTGAATCGCGAGAGCGAGACTTCACCATCGATTGATTAGCCTTGATATGTCAAAGTCACACCTTAGCCCCCTGATTCGAGAAGCAGCATACTTCATCCGTGTGTAAAGCGGGAGTGAAATCCAGACCAGCAACGTGTTTGACGCGCGACGTCGGTAAATACCTTACCGAGCGTGTTAGAATTGGCTATACTGCCAGATTACCGAACAGCCAAGCAACCCCAATGTCGTCAAAAACCGCTGATTCGTCACCGGTCGATGATCTGTACGTCATGAAGGCCGAGCACGACGTACAGATCAAGCTGCTGAGTGCGTTCGGCGATGCCGTGAGCCGGCAGCAATTCAAGGTAGAACTCGAAGGGATTCTCAAGCAGTTGATGGACTACACCAGTGTGCACTTTCTGTCGGAACAGCTGCTGATGCGCATGTATGCCTACCCGCACTACGAGCAACATGAACAACGGCACACGCAGCTCATGGAACGGATTGGCACGCTGCAGGAATCGCTTGCGGAGGGCGACCGCGAGCGTATGTTGACGATGGTGCAACACTTGCGAGATGGCATACTGGGACATATCGAGCAAGACGATGCTGCGCTCGCTCACTATTTACAAGAGGCCCTGGCAACCCACCGTTGAAGATATTACGGGGGTGCGACAATCTGCGGCTGATTAACCTGGCATTGTAATCGAATACACCGTGACTCTAGTGGACTCCAAGCTGGTAGCAAATTTAGATCTACCCAAGCGTTGGCGGATCCGGGTCCGCGGCGCGGTGCAGGGGGTCGGTTTTCGTCCGTTCGTGTACCGCCTGGCCGCGCATTTCGATCTGACTGGTTGGGTACGCAACGACGGCGACGGCGTGGTGATCGATGCACAAGGTCACTATCTGGAGGCGTTTGTGGATGCGTTACGCGGTGAATGTCCGCGGCTCGCCAGGATCGACGACATCGAGCGCAGCGATCTCGCCGCAACCGGGTATTCGCGTTTTGTCGTCGTTCCCAGCGGCCAGGGAAAAGTCACCACGATAATCACCGCCGACTATCCGGTATGCGATGATTGTCTGCACGAGCTTTTCGATGCAAACGACCGACGTTATCTCTACCCATTCATCAACTGCACGAACTGCGGTCCGCGCTATACGCTGACCCACAAACTGCCATACGATCGCGTCAATACGTCGATGGCGCGGTTTACGATGTGTCGGAATTGCGCCGGCGAATATCAGGATCCAGCCGATCGACGTTTCCACGCAGAGCCCATCGCCTGCCCAAGCTGCGGTCCACTGCTCGACACCGACATTGCGCAAATCGTGTCGCGGCTCGGCGCCGGCGAGATCGTTGCGGTCAAGGGTGTGGGCGGGTTTCACCTGGCCTGCGATGCGCGCAACGAAACCGCCGTCAACCGGCTGCGCCAACGCAAACAACGGGATAATAAGCCGTTCGCGGTCATGCTCGCCGGTCTCGCCTCGGCGCGGCGCCTGGTGGAGTTGAATGATTGCGCGGCAGCGCTTCTGCAACACCCGGCCCGTCCCATCGTCCTCGCGCGTCGGCGCGGCGCGCAATTGCCGGCGGCGGTGGCGCCCGACGTGCCGTGGCTGGGTATCATGCTGCCGTATACGCCGTTACACCACCTTCTCTTTCACCATGCCGCCGGTTGTCCCGGTGATATCGATGGGTTCACCGCAGCGCAGGAGCTGGCGCTGGTCATGACCAGCGCCAATCCCGGTGGTGAGCCCCTGGTCATCGGCAATGACGAGGCTCGCCAACGGCTGGCTGATATCGCCGATCACATCGTTACCCACAATCGGGACATCGTCATTCGCGCCGACGACTCGGTGATGCGGGTCATCGACGGCGCTCCCGCATTCGTGCGTCGCGCGCGCGGATTCGTACCCGAGCCCATCCAGCTCACGCGGCCGGTGCCGTCGATACTCGCCGTGGGCGCATATCTCAAAAATACCGTCTGCGTGACCCGTGGCCGCGAGGCGTTCGTGTCCCAGCATATCGGCGACTTGGACAACGCCCCGGCGATCCAATTTTTCGAGGAGGCCATACACCATCTGCTGAATATTCTCGAAGTTGAGCCCTGCGCCGTGGCGCATGATCTGCATCCCGATTTCCCCAGTACCCGGTTCGCCCTGGACCTGGGGATAACCACCGTTGCCGTGCAACATCATCATGNATCATCATGCCCATATCGCCGCCGTCGCCGCAGAGCATTGTGTGGACGAGCCGTGTCTGGGTGTCGCCTTGGATGGCTTTGGGTTGGGTCCCGACGCCGAAAGCTGGGGTGGTGAACTGCTGTGGGTGCACGGCGGGCAGTACCAGCGCGTGGGTCACCTCAAACCGCTGCCGCAACCGGGTGGCGATATCGCCGCCCGCCAGCCTTGGCGGATGGGGGCCGCCGCCCTGCATGCGCTCGGCAGAGGCGCGGAGATTTCATCTCGGTACCACGACCAAACGGGTTCCGCGGTGCTGGCGCAAATGCTCGATAAAAACATCAACACGCCGTATAGCTCGAGTTGTGGGCGCCTGTTCGACGCGGCCTGTGGCCTGTTGGGGGTGGTCCCGAAAGCCGGCTTCGAGGGCCATGCACCGATGGTGCTGGAAGGATTGGTGTCGCAACCCACCGCGATGCGAGGTGGCTGGCGGCTCGCGAACGGGGTGCTGGATTTGTTGCCGCTTCTGGAGCAACTGATCGACCGGGACGCCCAACAAGGCGCCGAGTTGTTTCATGGCACGTTGATTAATGCGTTGACATCGTGGATCGAGTCCGCGGCGATGGATACCGGCTGTCGGATGATCGTGTTATCCGGCGGGTGCTTCCTAAACCAAGTACTCGCAGCCGGGTTGTTGAAATCGTTGCGGCGCATCGGGCTGCAGCCGTTATTGCCGCGCCGACTGCCGCCCAATGATGGAGCGATCAGCTTGGGCCAGGCATGGGTCGCCGCGCACGATCCCGAACTGGGTCGGTTGAATTCATGAATTAAAGTTGAGTAATCACTATGTGTCTTGCCATACCAGCGCGCGTGAGCCAGATACTCGATGACGACCGTGCGATCATCGATATCGATGGTGTGCAAAAGGAAATCTCGTTGGCGCTGGTAGACGATGTCGCCATCGGAGATTATGTAATCGTGCACGTGGGCTATGCCCTGGGGCGCCTCGATCCGGCGGAGGCGCGCAAGACCCTCGAGCTATTAAAGGAAATGTCATCCACGTCGAGCGAGACGATCGCGTCATGAAATACATCGACGAATTCCGCGATGGCGTAACCGCCCGCGGTGTTGCCGAACAAATTGTCCTCGAGGCCAAACCTGGCCGCGAGTACAACCTAATGGAATTCTGCGGCGGCCACACCCATGCGATTTATCGATATGGTGTGCAGGACTTGCTGCCCGACAACGTGCACATGATTCACGGGCCCGGTTGTCCGGTGTGTGTGTTGCCCATCGGCAGGTTGGACATGGTGCTCGGCCTTGCCGATCGCGAAGACGTTACGCTTTGCACCTACGGTGACATGTTACGGGTGCCCGGATCCAAGGGGCGCAGTCTACTCAAGGCGAAGTCCGAGGGCGCGGACATTCGCATGGTGTATTCCGCCGCCGATGCATTGAAGCTGGCGCATCAGCTTCCGGAACGACAGGTGGTATTTTTCGCCATCGGTTTTGAGACCACGACACCACCCACGGCGGTGGCGATTCTAGGTGCGCAGGCCCAAGGTTTAGAGAACTTCACGGTGTTCTGTAACCACGTGTTGACGCCTTCAGCGATCGCCAACATTCTCGAATCTCCTGATGTTCGCGAGCTGGGGACAGTACCGATCGACGGGTTTCTGGGGCCCGCCCACGTCAGCGTGGTAATCGGTTCTCAACCCTATGAGTTCTTTGCGCGTGAGTACCACAAGCCGGTGATTATCTCGGGATTTGAACCCTTGGATGTGATGCAGTCGATCCTCATGTTGATTCGTCAGCTGAATAGCGGGCGTGCCGAAGTCGAGAACCAATACATCCGCGCGGTGTCGCGTCATGGGAACATCAAGGCCAAGCGGATGGTGGCGGAGGTGTTCGAGTTACGCAGACTGTTCGAATGGCGCGGCCTCGGCGTCGTGCCATACAGCGCGCTGCGGATTAAGAACCGGTTTGCGAAGTTCGACGCCGAGGCGCGATTCGACCTGCGTTACACCCCCGCAAAGGAGCATAATGGATGCGAGTGCGGCGCCATCTTGCGTGGTGTGTTGCAACCGATCGATTGCAAGCTGTTCGCAACCGTATGCACTCCGGAGACGCCCATGGGATCATGCATGGTGTCGTCTGAGGGTGCCTGCGCCGCCCACTACAGCTACGGCCGTTATCAAGCTGAAGCGGAGACGGCATGAGCGCGCCGCAGGCGCGCACCAAGCGGAAATTCGGGACGCCGCTCAATTTTAAGCGCGGTGTAATCGAACTCTCTCACGGCAGTGGGGGCCGCGCGATGGCGCAGCTCATCGATGAATTGTTTGCCAAGTCCTTGGACAATCCGTGGCTGGCGCAGGGTAACGATCAGGCATGTCTACAATTGCCCGCGGGGCGGGTGGCGATGACCACTGACAGCTACGTGATCTCGCCCCTGTTTTTCCCCGGCGGCGATATTGGTTCACTGGCCATTCATGGAACGATCAATGACATCGCCATGTCCGGTGCGCGTCCGTTGCACCTTGCTTCGGGTTTCATTATCGAAGCGGGGTTCCCCCTCGGTGACCTCAGACAGATCGTCGAATCCATGGCCGCGGCCGCCCGCGCCGCCGACGTCGCCGTGGTCACCGGCGACACAAAAGTGGTTGAGCGTGGCAAGGCGGACGGGGTGTTCATTAACACCACCGGTATCGGTGTTATTCCGGAGGGATTGCACCTGTCCGGTGACCTGGCGCAACCCGGTGACAGTATACTGATCAACGGAACCATCGGTGACCACGGTGTCGCGGTGATGTCCAAACGGACCGAGTTGGACTTTGACGTCTCGGTGGTGTCCGATTCCGCCGCATTGCACGACTTGGTTCGGGTCATGGTGTCCGCGACACCACAGATGCGGTGCCTGCGCGACCCGACGCGCGGCGGTGTCGCCACCACCCTCAATGAGATAGCGCGACAATCCGGCGTTGGCATGATGATTGAGGAGGCGGCGATTCCAATCCAGGCGGAGGTGGCGGCGGTGTGTGAGTTACTGGGCCTTGATCCCCTGTACGTTGCCAATGAAGGTAAGCTGATCGCCATCTGCCCGCCGCATTACGCATCGAATCTGCTCGATGCGATGATGAGTCATCCCCTGGGCGGGAAGTCGGCGGTGATCGGTGAAGTGGTGGCCGACCCACACCATTTTGTGCGTATGCAGACTGCGTTTGGAGGTAGCCGCATAGTCGATTGGTTGAGTAGCGAGCAACTGCCGCGTATTTGTTAGTCGCTACCGCTTGACCATATCGTGCGACTTCTTTTACTCACACATGCCTTCAACAGTCTCAGCCAAAGACTGTGGGTGGAACTCAGCGAAGCGGGGCACACGGTTTCAGTTGAGTTCGATATCAATGATGCGGTAACCCGCGAGGCGGTGAAGTGGTTCCAGCCGGAGATCATCATCGCCCCGTTTCTCAAGCGGGCAATCCCGGAAGACGTGTGGCAAAACACGCCGTGCCTGGTGGTTCACCCCGGGATCATCGGTGATCGCGGACCATCGGCCCTGGACTGGGCGGTACTCAACAACGAGCGCCGGTGGGGCGTGACCTGCCTGCAGGCCAATGCCGAGATGGACGCCGGGGATATCTGGGCGTGGCAAGAGTTCGCGATGCGCGATGTTGCCAAGCGCAGCCTGTACCGCCATGAGGTCACCGAGGCCGCGGCGGACACTGTGCGCCAAGCCCTGGAGCGGATACAGAGCGGAACATATCGGCCGCGGCCGCTCGATTACAGTGACCCCGAGGTCCGCGGCCGATGGCGGCCATTTATGAAATCCGATGATCGTCGCATCGACTGGAAGATGGATACCGCCGAGGTTGCGTTGCGCAAGATCCGCTCCGCCGACGGGCACCCAGGTGTTGCGGACGAACTGTTCGGTGAGGCAGTGCATCTCTATGATGCGTGGCCGGAAGACCGGCTATCCGGCTCACCGGGAGCGATCATCGCTCGCCGCCATGGTGCGTTGTGCCGCGCCACCGTGGATGGTGCAGTGTGGATCGGACATGTCAGGAAGAAGGATCCGGCGGGTGGATGGGGTTTGAAGCTTCCCGCTACCCTCGCGTTCGAACATCGGATCAGCGAACTACCCGAGGTGCCGGACGATTTCGCCAGCGACCACCATCGACAAACCTTCCGTGAGATTGCTTATCGGGAACACAACCACGTCGGTTATCTGGAATTTCGTTTTTACAACGGCGCCATGTCGGTCGATCAGTGTGAACGTTTTCAGCGGGCATTCGAGTATGCACGGACTCAGCCGGTGCGTGTTGTCGTATTGCTGGGTGGCGCGGATTTCTGGTCAAACGGTATGCATCTCCATGTCATCGAGGCTGCACCCAGTCCAGCGGATGAGTCGTGGCGCAACATCAATGCCATTGACGACATTGCACACGCAATCATAACTACCGACGATCGGGTAATCGTCGCCGCATTGCGCGGCAATGCCGGGGCGGGTGGCGTGTTCCTTGCTTTGGCTGCCGACCAAGTCGTTGCCCACGAGGGTGTGATCCTCAACCCGCATTATAAAAACATGGGTAATCTCTACGGATCCGAATATTGGACCTATTTGTTACCTAAACGAGCAGGTGTTGAGTGTGCTGCGACGCTGACCGAAAATCGCCTGCCAATCAGTGCGCGGCGGGCCGCTGAAATCGGCCTCATCGACCGAGTCATAGCAACCAGCGCCGCGTCCTTCGTACCGGCGGTGGAAGCATTGGCCGAAGGGATCGCGAACAGCCCGGGTTACGCTGAAATCATTCGCGGAAAAGACGAGCAGAAAAAACGGGACGAGCTAGCAAAACCACTCGCAAGCTACCGCGCGGCAGAGTTAGAGCATATGAAGCTCAACTTCTATGGCTTCGATCCCAGCTATCATGTGGCGCGCTATAACTTCGTGTTTCGAGTGCCTCATTCCCGCACGCCACTGCATCTGGCTGCCCATCGCCGTAAGCAGTCGTAATCGTAAAATGAAATATTTGCTCGAACACAAACCAATTGTGCGCGAAAAATCCCCCGAGCTGCACTACACTGTAAGGCTAATGTTGAATGCTTCCACAGGGTAAGGCGCATGCATAGAATTCTTCTGATCGCATTAATACTGATCTTGTCTAGTGCTAATCAGGTTGTCGCACAGGCGAACCCGCAGGGTGCTGCGAACAACGCCCGCGTTCAGTCCGTGGGCAAGCTTATCGAAACGTCAAAAGCAGCGAAACAGATCGAGGCGAGTGCGAACCCAGAGGCCATAGCTAAGCGCGATGAGGCGCGCGCGCTTCACCGTCAAGCGGTGGAAGCCATCAATGCCGGTGATCTCGACAGCGGCAATGCGTTACTGAGTAAGGCAAGCAAGACCATATTCGAGGCCGTGCGCATGGCGGGAAAAAATGGCGTATTGGAAAAAAAGCGCGAGCGTGATTACCTGACTCGATTGAAAGCCGTCAACGCGCTTACCGACACCCACGCACGCATCAGCCAAGAAAAAGGCATTGCGTCTGAAAGTAGTAACTTGCGTGAGATCGTCGACGCCAAGATAGCGCAGGCGCAATTGGTTGAGGCGCGCAAAGTACTGGATGAGGCGTACGTCGCGGCCAAGGTGGCGATTGAGCAAGTACGCGGCGGCGAAACCTTGGTGCGTACGCTGCATTTCGCGACCAAGGAGGAGGAATTTCATTACGAAGTCGACCGCAACGACACACACATAATGTTGGTGGACGTGTTGCTGCAAGAAAAGCTAAAGGCCAATGCGGGCCTAAAGTCGATCGTCGAGAAATTCATGGATAAGGCGGCGCAGACACGCGCAACCGCGGAACAGCAGGCAGCCAAAGGAGATTACAACACCGCTGTCGACACTATGGAACGCGCCACAAAGGAGATCTTACGTGCCATACGCAGTGCCGGTATCTACATACCCGGATGAGACCTGTTGTCGATAAGAAACTTGAGTTGGTGTACATAGTAATATAACGAGCTGGCCCTGAAGCTCGTTGGTTTGGTCACGCCATACAAAATTCCGCACGATTGAGATTGATACGGTGGCCCAAGCATGCGATCCGCCGGTTGCTTCCTGATTGCCTAGAGCGTTATGCAGGCTAACTGCGCGGGCGCAATATGCGGGGCAGCATAAATGGCAGACCGGTCTCGCGATCTGTGTCGCTTTAAAATCCAGTTAGCAAGAGATGATCGATGCAAAAGGTTTTTGCAGGTTATTCGTATGCGGTTGCCGCGTATGTAATCTGGGGACTGTTCCCGGTGTACTGGAAGTGGCTGTCTCATGTCGACGCACTGGAGGTGCTCGCCCACCGGATCGTGTGGACCGCGCCTTTCGTGGCGGTGGTGTTGGCTGTGGTACGCCGCTGGCATCGTGTCGGCGTAGTGATCAAAGGTCGACAACAAATGTTGACATTGATGGTGACGACAACACTAATTGCGGTCAACTGGGGGATTTACATCTGGGCGGTGAATCATGATCAGGTCGTGCAAGCCAGTCTCGGTTACTTTCTGACGCCGCTGTTGAGCGTGCTCCTGGGTATGTTGCTGTTTCACGAACGCCTCCGAGTGTGGCAATGGATCGCGCTGGTAACGGCGGCAATCGGGGTTGTCAACCAAGTCATCTTCAGCCATGCCCCAAGTTGGGTGAGCCTGGGTGTGGGATTGAGCTTTGCCGGTTACGGTGCACTACGCAAGCTGGTGTCATGTGACTCCGCTACCGGGCTTTTTGTGGAGACCATATTACTAACGCCTTTAGCCCTTGCTTGGATGTGGTGGCTAAACGGCGTTGGCGCGGCCGCGTTCCTGCACTCGGATTGGGCCACCGACAGCTTGTTGGTGCTCGGCGGTGTGGTCACGGGAACACCACTTTTATTTTACGTCGCGGGCGCAAAACGACTGCCCCTTGGCACACTCGGACTGATCTTTTATCTCACGCCGACTCTACAGTTCCTGCTTGGCGTTTTCGTTTACGGTGAGCCGATGGAACTCGCGCAGATAATCACCTTTGTTCTGATCTGGATCGGCCTCATCTTACATACCACTGAGGGCAGACTGCATGCGCGCCGAGTCGTTCCCCCGGAAGTGACTTAAGATTGACCTGTGGCGCGGTGCACGGTTCGTTTCTTATGTAGCAGATCTCCGCTTACAGTTTTTCAATCAGTCCGGTGATTACGAGAAAACCGACGGCTATGAGAACTACACCGATGAACACGAATTGTTTAACGTATCGATCCTCCGGGATGTCGACTCCCCATCTTTTGTAAAGTGTCGTCATCTTGCGCGCGGCCGCTGCACGGACGAGGATCAACAACGCGCCGAACGTCATGAACACCATCCCTAAAAATGACAACGCCGTCATTGCTCAAGATTCCGTCGGATTGATTGGTTCGTGGTAAACCGCCTGATGGGTAAGCCGATAATAGTGGTCGGTCTCGATAGGTGTTGCCGGATGCGAACTATTTATTCTCGCGGTCACGGCGTGACGTAAAAGGTATGTTGCCGGTAAACGCCACATACGCTGCAATGAGTCCCAATGACAGCGGGAACAGGATACGCAATACATGGACAAAGTTCTCGGCGGGCGATGACGCCATATCGAGTACAACCAAACTGTAAACGCGAAGAAACACCAGAACAAAACATGCTACAGCCAAAGATCCGCCGACTACGCGCAGCAAAATGGATAATGTTCTATCGTCTATGTTCATGTTGCGAGGACTTATACTCACCCCGCCAAACCGCTGTTAACCGATCACCGATTTAGACTGTCCAACATCGACAGCTAGCGAGCGAATATCAGGCATTGAGTCTAGCGTGTTGTGATTCGAGTTCCTGCTTGATGGCCTCGAGCCATTTTTCCAACCGCCATTTTATCTTGGCCTCCATGCGCGCTTCCTCATCACGCGACGCATTGGGGTCCTGCTGTATAGCATCCCGGTTGCCGAATAGCACCCGTAATAACTTCCCCCGCCAGCCATCCGCCGTGGGCAACGGGATGTGGATACGTTGCGCGGTGAACGATTCCTTTTGCGTCAGACGTGCGCCGTTCGATGAAGGCGCGACCGTCACCCGCACCGTAAACGGCGGATCCGAATCAGACACGGTCTCGAGCAGCCGCCCCGGTTCAAAGGCAATACACTGGCTGCGGTACTCGGCAATCTTCCCTTCGACCACCAGCCGGTAGTGAAACTTGGTACCGATGGCCACCGGCCCCTCGGTCTCCTGCACCACGCCCAGTACCTTCGCATTCGGATCGAGCTGGGCTTTCCGCGGTATGTCGGTGACAAGGGAGAACACCGATTCCGGATCGGCATTGATCTCCACCGAATGTTCCACATCAACCATGGGACGCTCTTACCCGCTCTGCTGGAGTTAATAACTTATCACAGTAGTCCGGAGGGTGCTGTAAAAAAAGAGAGACCGCGTGACCGCGGTCTCTCCAGTATGGATACAGCAAAGTACGTGTTATTGAGTTATTAACCGGCTGCCAGCGGCGGCACCATGCCGCGATGGAAGATCCACGCCACGAAATACGCGATCGGCGCGATCACCACGAACAGCGCGACGGCGTACAGCACCGTCAGCCTGCCCATGCCCTTCAACTTAGCAAAGTCGGTAACGACGCCGATGGCGACGAAGGTCAGCATGAACATCATCTTGCGCATCGGGCTTTGCACCACACCGGCGCCGGAGGAGGCCGCCTTGATGGCATCCGGGAACCACACCGCGATCGCCACATAGGTCAACCAGGCGATGAAGTAGCCGATCACGAATTTCGGGAACCGGAACCAGATCTCCGACGCCCCAACGTGCTGCTGATCGGGTTTTCGCTCTACCTTGTAGACCCAGATCAGGGCGAGGACAAAGGCCCACACCCCGATGAATACGTCGATCCAGATCTTGGTGAGGATGGCGGCGCTCAGGATCCAGTCCGCCTCCCAGGTCTCTCCCGTGGTCCGGTAGTGGTTGGCTACCATCATCTCGTCGAGAATGGCACCGGCCGCCGCGTCAGCGCCGTCGGTCTTCACCGTCATGCCCATCGCCGCGCCGTTCACGATGGGCGATTCCGGGGCAACCGCAGCGTAAAACGTCGGCAGGATGACCAGCTCG
>CAMYMN010000023.1 GCA_947259395.1 uncultured Gammaproteobacteria bacterium
GCGAAGCAGCAGTACTGGCTGAAGCGGATTCGGGAGTGCGAGGAGTCGGGTCAGACGACGAAGGCCTATGCCGACGCGGTTCTGTCAACTTGAGCCGAGATCATCCACAATATCTGTATGAAAAAGCAATCGCAATATCGTGGCCACCGCTTCCCACACGAAATTATTAGTCACGCTGTGTGGCTTTACCATAGGTTTTGTTTAAGTTTTCGTGATATCGAAGACTTGCTGGCCGAGCGGGGTGTCGTCGTCTCCTACGAGACAATTCGGCAATGGTGCCTGAAGTTTGGTCCACGCTATGCGAAGCAGCTTCGCAAACGACAAGGAAGATTGGGAGATACGTGGTACATGGACGAATTAACGATCATCACGGTACAAGGCGAGCGCCGGTATCTCTGGCGTGCCGTGGACCAGGACGACAATGTCATCGACATACTTATACAGAAGCGCAAAGATAAGCAGGCGGCGAAGCGCTTTTTCCGTAAGATGTTGAAGGGACAAGGCCAATCACCCAGGCGGATGATCACCGATAAGCTCAAAAGCTACGGTGCGGCAAGAAGAGAAGTCATGCCTTCAGTTTTGCATTGCCAAGAACGCCGCGCCAACAATCGGGCTGAAACGTCGCACCAACACACGCGTCAGCAAGAACGTCAAATGCGACGATTCAAGTCACCTGGACAAGCACAACGTTTTCTAACAATCCATAGCGCGGTTCACAATTTATTTCGCATTGGTCGTCATCTATTGAGAGCCCGTCATTATCGGACGTTTCGATCGCAAGCTTTTTCTTCGTGGCAGCAGGTGACGTGCGTCTGCTAAGTACTGGGGAGAAACGCTAACGAGGTACTGATCGCGTTGCCCACAACAAGTTGACAAAGCCTTTCTAACGTCTCGAAAACGCGTCGCAATTAAGACATTTGCGAAATCGTTTGGATCAGTGGTTTCAGTTCAACCGAGAGGCGGTTTGCGCTCGTGAACGCTGCTTCCACGCGCCCCTGGATACACCAATCGCCGCAGGCCGCGAGCGAACTTCCCTCGTCCAGATACATACTCGGGCCGTTCTGCCTTTCTATGTTCGCATATCGCCAGCGATGCACCATGCGGTATTCCGCGGTGGATACATTGCATCCAAGTATCTGGGATAGTTCACGAGTCAGGTGGTCCTTTACATCTTCGATGGCTTCTTCAATATGAGCTTCTGACCATCGGTTGGTAGCATGAGCGACCAGGGAATAATCCTCGGTTCTGCCCGGTTTGCTGTGATTGACCGAGACCCAGCTGATGTCGGCTTGGCGGACCAGTGCAGCCTGCCACGGGGTCTTTAACGGCTTCCGCATGCCCAACATCAGGGCGTAACAGCCCACCATTTTCGTTTTTGACAGGGAATCAACGTGAGAAAAGCAACTCGGCAATAGACGTGCCGCTTGTGCCGGCGGCACCGTGGAGACCACCCAGTCGTATGTGCCGAGCGGTTCGTTAGTCTCGCTTAGGAGCTTCCATCCTCGAGCATTGGCCTCGATCTTTGCGACCGGTGTTTGCAGGCACACATCCAAGTTGGCAGCAAGGCATTTCGCTAGATGGTTCATTCCAGGTACGGCGACATAGTGAGGAAAGGTCTCGTCCCACCGGCGCTGCGAGACGGTAGCGCCTTGGTCCAGCTCCGCAAAATCTGCGTCCCACCGGGACACGGCGTTGCTGCCGAGGAACGGCTGCAGAAACTCGCGGAATTCAACGGTCTTGACGAAAAAATACTGCGCGCCGTGATCGAAGTGGAAAGAGCCCGCATGCCGCGTCGCCATTCGTCCACCAACGCCGCCTGACTTTTCAAACAACGCCACGCGCGCACAGGATTTTAGCCGGTGCGCGAGCACCAACCCTGACAGACCGGCGCCGATGATCGCGACTCGCTTCACCACGTGACTCCGATTTCATCGTATCGTCCCGGGCGGGACGGGCGCGGCCACGATCTCATGGATTGCACGGTGACGATCTTCCAGTATCGGTCGCCATAAGTATGCTGTTTCGTAAGGGAATAGCGCGGGCATTTAAACACGCTTCACCCTGAACCGCGACCCCGATCACCCGCTACGCATTTGTCCAATCCGCCTGCGGCGCTCAGATCAGCATCTAGATGTATGCCACGCCCGGTGTCGCTTCTTGCGCTGGGAATACGCCCTACCGCAGGTTGCGCAAGTCTTGCCGGGCGGTTGCGATTCGGCAACGTCCATGGTTGCGGGGGAATGCGTGTAGATCAACTGTTCCACGCATTATTGACGGCGCAGTTGATCAAAATTCCGCGCCGGCGTGGTGCGCATATCGGTGCGCGATACCAATATCCATTCAGCACCGGTCATCGGGCACGGCGTAGCTACGCTTTATATCCGTTGCGCGGGCCGGCCCGCGGCGGGCGACGGCCCGCGCTGGTTTGAGCACGCGGTAGAACAGGTAGCCGAATCCGAGTAAGACGGTGATGCGGATGAGGACGTAACTTGCTGCAGCGGTGGCTATATCGTTTTCCATAATAAAATCTCCTGTAGGTTCAAAGAGTTTGTTATAAACGCGGTTTTGCCGTTCTCGACGCTACGGGTACCGGGCCGATCACTTTATATCAAGCCAAGGACCTCGTAATAACGACGCTTGTGCCGCTGTCAAGCGGCCTTGCGATGCGTGCTACTCTCGCGCCTTTTGATCCCCGCCGTGTTTGCGATGTCCTGCGCGCGAGGCTTCCCGCGCATGAATTCCCACACTGTTAAACCGAGGCCAACCAACATCATGGCGAACACAAAAATCGCGACTGACAAAAACATTGTTTCACTCATGGCTATATCCTCCTCGCTATGAGCGCGGATAGCTTGAAATAGATCCCAAATGCGAGAATAGAAGGCACCCAGATGGCACTGAACAGCCCCTCGGACGGATACCCGTTGAACCACAGAAAGCCAGAGACGGCGAATGACACCGCGACCGCGAGAAGTATGAAAAGGTCTGACAATTTAAACATTGGTATACTCCGTTAACGTTGAACTTGACTGAGGCGGGCGATATGTGCCCGCACTCACAGATCATGGAAACCCACGGCCGCTAGCAACAATCCGGTGATCGTCACGGCCGCGGGTATGCGAAGGCCGCTTATGCCAAATACTTCGACCATAGAGGGTGTTACCCCGAGCCCGCCGAGGAGCAGCCACAGGAAGAAAGGCGTGGCCACGACTACCCCAACCCATCCGATGACCCGGAAACGGCCAGTTGTCTTCACAGCAGGCTGCATCCGCATCGACGCGCCAGCGGCGGGTCGATGGCCTTCAGCGTCGACCCGGTAGTAGCTAATCGCATGGGTTTGTCTAAGCTGTCTCATAACATGTCGAGTTTAATTTGGTAACGATATGGCAAGGATGCCGCACCTCGTGTAATCGACACGTGTACGATGCACGTTGGAATATTCACGCAGCGATCACGTTTAAAAACCCCGTTACGTGCTGAGGACACACCTCGCACAATTGGCAAAGACGCTGCTGACCGCTTTTACGGCTGCACGTTGCACGCGGTGCGTAGCCGCATTCGGGTGTGTTCGTTTATAGGGTGCCGCAAACCGCAGTTACTTTGGCTCGGGTAGCGCGTTCGTTTGCGGCAGATTCACCGCCTGGTGGATAAAGGCCCTGGCGCGAGAGTATGATTTAGAAAGGCCGTTCATATTGATAGAGCTGAATTTCTCCGCCTTGGTGCAAATTTCGGGCTAGAGAGACCGTGACCAAACCGTGACACCAACGAGACATTTCATGTCCGCAGGAGTCTATTTCAGTCACCGCTGCGCGGGGCCGGCGCGCCTGAGTTGTTGTTCACATTGAAGCCAGAGTTTGGATGACCGCCTGAAAATCCCCGTGTCGGCAGTTCGATTCTGTCCCTGGCCACCTTACGCAATACCCAGAAAGCGCTATGGGGTGTAAAGATCAATTAGAGATATGCTTGTTGCGTATACCGCCCCTGGAATTCCGCACCGATTCTTGGTTACGTCTATCGCCGTGAGCTTGAAGGAATATTGGCGCGGTAAAAATTCGCTACTTTTAAAGGAGATTCTTGATGTCCCACCAGCTTCCCGATTTACCCTATAACCACGATGCTCTGGCGCCCACGATCTCGGCAGAAACCCTGGACTATCACTATGGCAAACACCACCAAGCATACATCACCAATTTGAACAACTTGATACCCGGGACAGATTGCGATAATTCATCGCTGGAAGACATCATCTGTTCGGCGGACGGAGGCATCTTCAACAATGCGGCGCAGGTATGGAACCATACATTCTACTGGAATTGCTTGAGCCCGAACGGTGGTGGCGAGCCCGGCAGTGCCCTGGCCGACGCCATTAAGGCCCGTTACGATTCCTTTAACGCCTTCCGCGATGCCTTCAACCAGGCCGGCGCCACC
The DNA here is from genome assembly GCA_947259395.1 of uncultured Gammaproteobacteria bacterium. Lineage (GTDB taxonomy): Bacteria > Pseudomonadota > Gammaproteobacteria > Arenicellales > JAANXG01 > CALZGZ01. The sequence continues at coordinate 4,429 of CAMYMN010000023.1, forward strand.
AACTTCGGCTCCGGCTGGACCTGGTTGGTCAAAACCGCCGACGGCGGCGTCGACATCGTCAATACCTCCAATGCCGGCAACCCTTTACGCGACGGGCTAACGCCGCTGATGACCATCGATGTATGGGAGCATGCCTACTACATCGACTACCGCAATGCGCGCCCAAAATATCTGGAAGAGATCTGGAAGATCATCAATTGGGACTTCATCGCCGCCAATTTCGGCTGAGAAGTCACGCGGCGCACAAAGAATGAGGGATTGGTACTCTTAATCCAAATTTTAGACGTCGTTTAAGTAGCGGAGAAATTTTTTCCCTGAGTATCGGAAGCGAATTCGCGCGCCTTGTTAATGTTTATCTCAACTCCCGGTTGGTCGGAACGCTGAGGCTCGATACCTCGGGGGCGATCGACTTTCAATGCGACGCCAGTTGGTTGGAGCGGGAGCACAGCTTTCCGATGTCACTCTCTTTACCGCGGCACAAAGACCGCTATATCGGTGACCCGGTGATCGCCGTATTCGACAATCTGCTTCCCGATAGCGATGACATCCGCTGCCGAGTCGCTGCGCGCATGGAGGCGGTAGTCGCTGTAGTAATCAAGTTGCCATCAATCAGCTGACTTTGTTTTAAAAGTTAACGGGGCATTAGCAGTGATCAGCGTTAACTGTTCTCTGACCCGCGTTTCACACGCGTTTCACAGTATCGTCACGCATCGAAATTTAAGGTCTGCATCTTCTAAAAGTCGACCTTGCGTCTCGAACATCAGTGGTAGCGATGATCGGCCACTTAAGAAATCACACATGGGAGCTCACGATATGAACAATCTCAGGAACAATCCTCGTCCGCACCGCGTGCCGCGTGGTCTTGAGTGGACGACGTTGAAAACAATTCCTGTAGTTTTGCTTGGTGGTATCTTAATCCCTCTCTCCCTCAACATTGGCAGCCGGTTCTTTCCGCCCGGTGCGACCGCCAACGAAGTCGCAGAACACTTCGTAAAGATAGATATCGTGTCAATCGCAACCGCAGTGATGGTCACCATGACGGCATTAACCGTTGGTATCTTCTGCTTCACGTTAGCAATGATGAAGGGTCCGGCGCGTGTCGCTGACGCTTACTATCTGCCAGACTCAGAGCGTCCCGCTCGTGAGGGGCGATAGCCATCGCGCGAGTGGGACACACCGAGTGAGTGCACTACCGGCTTGCGCCAGCTGGCGCCCTGTAAACACTAATCGTCGGCGCAACTAGTTTTGAACTATAGGTAGCACTCCAGCGGGTATGCAGCGGTATTGATATGACGCATCGTCATCGCGCCCTCAACTGGCTGATGCTTCTGGCGCTGACGGTCATGTGGGGATCGTCCTTCATGCTCACCAAAATTGCCGTGGGTGGCCTGCCGCCACTGGTTGTTGTGGCGGGGCGTCTGTCCGTAGCCTGCATACTGCTGATTGTGGTCGTCATGGCGATCGTGCGCCGACCGAGGATTGGGCTCCGCGTCTGGATGTTTTTCGTCCCGATCGCTTTCTTCGGCAACGCGCTGCCATTCTCGCTGATCAGTTGGGGCCAACGCCATATCGACAGTAGCGTGGCCGGAATCCTCATGGCCACCATGCCGTTAGTGACCTTGGGCTTGGCCCATTACTTTGTTCCCGGCGAGCGGGTGACACGCTATCGGGCGGTCGGTTTCCTGTTGGGGTTTGTCGGCGTAATCGTACTGATGGGTCCAAACGCTTTAATGAAGCTGCGCGATGTGCCCGGGCAACTGTTGCCGATGGTGGCCGTGCTGGGTGGTGGGGTATCCTACGCCATCGCAGCGATTTTGGCGCGGCTCCGGCCGGCCAGCAGTGCTGTGTGGACCGCCGCGGCCACGACTTTCATTGCCACTATGATGATGCTGCCGGTGGTGCTGCATAACGTTGAGCCCCCCGGCCTGGCCGCGCCCAGCGCAGCGCAGCTGCTTGCCATTGCCTTGCTTGGTGTCTTCTCTACCGCCATCGCCGGCATCGTTTACTTTCGCCTCGTCAGCAATGCGGGCCCCGCATTTGTGTCCCAACTCAATTACCTCATTCCCATGTGGGCGGTGGTTGTCGGTGTGATGTTCCTGGATGAGACACTTCAACGCAACCATCTCCATGCGCTGTTGTTGATACTCGGGGGTATTCTGGTCACTCAGCTCGAGCAGCGCAGGACCACACCTGCCGTTCGTCGATCGGGCGAGGTTACAGCTTGAATGCCGCCCCCGGGGACAAAGGCCGCTGGGGCACGATGCCTGAGCGAGATGACCCCGCGGACGGCGTAAACTTAAAGGAGCCGGGTGTGCCTAATTCAGATCTCGTTTCAACGCTCGTCGTATGGATGAGAGGACTCACGGTCTCGTTATTGACCGCCGTTCCTCTGGTCGTGTTTGCAGCGGACTCGCCCGATCCGATGACCCAATCCCTCGATCCTGTACCCTCGCCCAAGCTCGATCCGGCGGAGGTTGTGCGCATCCAGGTAGAAGCGTTGCGCATAAATAGCGATCTCGATACGGGAATCGCGCTGACCTACCGTTTCGCGTCGCCGGGCAACAAGAGCTTTACCGGGCCGTTGGCGCGTTTCACGCAGATGATTCGCTCGTCGCCCTATGATCGCCTCCTCAATCACCTAACTGCCCGTTATGGTCCGGTCGCCGTCGATGGCGACGAGGCCCACCAAATGGTCATTATCATTGACGCAAACGGAGATGAGGTCGCCTATGTCTGGGTACTTACCCGTCAGAACGAGGGTAAGTTCAAGGATTGTTGGATGACCGATGCCGTCATGCCCGCGCAGCGCCCGACACAAAGGAAGCTTACGCAGCGCCTTGTCCAGGGCGAGGCGCTCTCTGCTTGTCTAATGTGATCCGACTGGATAGTGCTCCGAAGGACCCGCGATAGGCGTTTACCCGGGTAACAAGTGTCAAACATACCGCCATACGAAATATTGATGTCAATCAAGATGATAGCTCGTTGTTTCGCGGGCTTTCTGTACAACACTGGCTGAAGATTCTTTACAGAGCCCACCGATTCAGATGCAAGGAAGCGGGAGAGTAGTATCATTCACTCCTGCCGGCGGGCGGTGCGACTACTACCGAATAGCGGCTTGCACAGCATCCACAGGTGATTTTTCAGGAGCCACTTCCCCCAAGACACTAGCGGATAACAGCATGAGCAACCACGATGAGCCCCTGTTCGATGATGGGGAGACCAAACAATCAATCCCGTCGGTCGCAGGGCGGATCCGCAGTCTTGTCAAAAATCAGCCATACGCTGTGCTGTGTGTCCAAGGTGAAGGCCAACCATACGGCGCACTCGTCGCGTTTGCCTTCTCGGAAGATCTGCGCCACGCGGTGTTTGCCACGCCGATTGCCACTCGAAAGTTCCGCCTCCTGTCAGAGTGCAACCGGGTGGCGTTTGTCGTCGATAATCGGTCCAGTCACGCCCAGGAATTGATGGCAATCGAAGCGGTTACGGCAACGGGACGGTCAGTGCTGTTGGGCAGGGACGGCGACTTCGATCGCTGGGCGGACTTACTCGTGGGCAAGCATCCCTACCTGGAAGCGTTTGTGAAATCCGAGAGCTGCGCGCTATTTCTGGTGGACATTGTTCGCTTTTTGCACGTGGCTCGCTTCCAAGAGGTTAATCAATGGATTCCGACCGGCCACTCGTGATCGCCTTGCGCGACGCGGGCAATTGTGACGAGATGATTATAGGCGGTAAGGCCTTGAAGCTTGCGCAGCTCGCAGCGGCGGACTTCAAGGTGCCGCAGGGGTTTTGCATCACCACCTGGGCGTACCAGTCCTTTATTGAAGACAACACAATCACCGCCACAATTCGCATGGAACTCGGTCGTAAATCGATGGATGACATGCGGTGGGAGGAGATATGGGATGCGGCACTGCGAATCCGCTCGTTGTTTCTCACTCACTCATGTTCCAAGGTCTTGCAGCGCGAGGTTGATTCTGCGCTTCAACATTTGGACACATCCAAACCGATCGCTGTGCGCTCGTCGTCACCGAGCGAAGATGCGGCGGGAACCTCGTTTGCCGGTCTACACGAATCGATTGTCGGCGTTACGGGCAAGACAGCGGTACTCGATGCCGTCCGCCTGGTGTGGGCTTCCTTGTGGTCCGATGCTGCTTTGCTTTATCGACGCGAACTTCAGCTTGATCCCGAGCAAAGCCGAATGGCCGTGCTGGTACAAGAAATGGTCTCTGCGGACCGTTCCGGGGTGGCATTTGGATGCGATCCGCGAACCGGAAACCGAGATCTTGCAATTATCGAATCGGTGCCTGGGCCATGCAGCCTGCTTGTAGACGGTCTGTGTGATCCAGATCGCTGGAAAGTGGATCGCGAATCCAGAAAGGTTCTTGAATGGTTTGCGGGTGAGCGGGATCTCCATGCCGATAAAGGTCCATTGCTTGCAGAACCAGACGTCCTAAAGATCCTGGATACACTGCTGTCGATCGAACACCGGTTCCAGTGGACGCCGGACATGGAGTGGAGTGGGCGATCGGAATCCCTTACCGTCCTTCAGGCGCGGCCGGTTACGACGGGAACACCCGATACCGACGAAACGCGACAATGGTACCTCACGCTGCGACCCAGCGACGCACGTTTGCGCAAGGCGCGCCGGCGCGTAGCCGAAGAATTAATCCCGCAGCTCGAGGCTGAAGGACGTGAGCTCGCGGCAATGGACCTAGATGCATGCAACGACCGGCAACTGGCGGAAGCGATCGAGCAACGCTACGCTGCGGTTGAGAAATGGAAAAAGATCTACTGGGATGAATTCATACCGTTCGCTCATGGCGTCAGACGACTCGCGACATACTACAACGATGCGGTCCGGCCGGAAGATCCTTATGAATTTGTGGCGCTGCTTCAAAATCAACCTTTGATCGCGGTGCAGAGAAACAAGGCGATCGCAGCCCTCGCGAACGAGGTCCGACTCGATAAAACTTTGCACAACTTACTGGACGAATTGCTGACTGAACATGCGGGGGCGTTGGATTGGAATTCAGCGCGCGACATGTTCGCTCGCACCAGCATCGAATCCATCGCGAGGTTCGTCTGTGAATTCGAACGGCTCACCGAGCGATATCTTGATATCGTATACGATGAGGTACGCCTTTACGACACCACTGAGTCGCTGCTGCGAAACATATTGGAATTGGCGCGCGTTGATGGCGAACCGGCCAACTCTACGGCGAGTTCAAATTCCGTCAAGGCTTTGGAACAGCGGCTTCTCGCCGCTGTTGGGAACGATCGACATGATGAGGCAAAAGATGTCATCGATACTGGACGCGTAAGCTGGAAACTTCGCGATGACGACAACCTGCTGGTCGCCCGCCTAGAGAGCCAACTGTTGCGTGCGTTGGAAATCGGCGTCGAGCGTTTGCGTGTAGATGGGCGGATTGAGGGAAAGGGACGACCCGCTGCAAAGGATGCGGAATCGATTGCCCGCTGTCTTCGTGATACGACGGCCACACCGATACAACTGCATGCGTCACCGGCAGAACTCACACCGTCGGCCCCGTCCGCCAACGCCGGTGAAACGCCTCGGCAACTCGTCGGACAGCCCGCATCTTCGGGTGTTGCGACCGGCAGCGCGAGGCTCGTCCAAGGAAGTGAAGACCTCGGAAAATTCCGGCGCGGCGAAGTACTGGTATGCGACGCGATTCAACCGACAATGACGCATCTTGTGCCGCTGGCCAGCGCCATCGTCGAACGCCGCGGTGGAATGCTCATCCACGGCGCAATTATTGCGCGCGAGCTTGGAATTCCTTGCGTTAATGGGGTACGTAATGCCACCGATCGGCTCGCAAATGGAGATTTGGTGACCGTGGATGGACACCTTGGAATTGTGACACTTGGCTCGCCAGAGTTCGATTTAGAATTACGCCTTGATATCTCTCAAGCGCGAAAGCGAGTTGCGCCGGTGACCCGGTGTGCTTCCTATTTATTCGTCGTGCTTGAATCTATTGCCTTTTTCTATGGACTCCAGCTAGTCTAAAAGCCATGTTTAAATAGTTGAGAATATTGATTAGCGCGCTACACTCCACCGCTCGGCCGCATCATGAGTTAGTTCTTGAGAACTTGGCGTTGCGCCAGCAGCTTGCAGTATTCAAACATCGTTATCCTCGGCCGCGTCTTAAGGATTCGGATCGATTATTCTGGGTCTTGTTGAGTGGGGTGTGGCTTAACTGGCGTACTGCGTCGCATGTCGTGCAACCCGCCATTGTTGTTCGCTGGCACCGTCACAGCTTTAAGTATTACTGGCGTTGGAAGAGCCGTGGTCGCGAGCGCCCGAAGATTGACCCTGAAATCCGTCATTTGATTCGTCGAATGTGTAGAGCAAATCCACTTTAGGGCGCACCTCGGATACACGGAGAATTGCTCAAGCTAGGATTCGAAGTCTCCCAAGCCACTATATCCAAGTATATGATCCACCCCCAGGGTCCGCCCTCCCAGACTTGGCAGACTTTCCTACGCAATCATGCGAAAACCAGGAACTGATCGCATAGCTTCCGACAAGTTGACAAAGTCCCTTAGCCTTTTAGTTGCTCCCAGAAGCCGCGCGGTGTGACGATTGGTACATTAACCTTGTCAGCAATGTTCAGTAGGTCTTTATCACCCGTGATTAACACATCGACGTTGCCGGCGGCGGCCGCTGCAAGCACCCATTGATCATCGACATCGGTGCTCGGCAGCACCGCGGGCTGTTCGGCGGTAATCACGTCTGCCTGCTCACGCACGAAACTGACTATCTTTTTGGCCTGAATGCCAGATAGTTGCAGTTTTGCTACGAGCACACTCTGTAATTCGACAAGGATCGTGGAACCGACCACTAGCTCATGCTCGGCCAACACCGTTCGCAGTACGTCGGCGCAGAGCCCGCGGGTGGCAAAAGCTGCGATGAGAACATTGGTATCGAGTAGGACTCTCACGAAACGTCGCGGAACACGTCCTCATCCGTGAGCCAGCCGCGCGCCTCAGCGAAGGGCGCAACCGAATGACGCATCTCCTCGAACTGTGTGATAGCCAACTGGCGACGCAGCGCCTCGCGAATGAGCTCGCTCTTCGGGCGACCCGTGCGCTTGGCAAGCCGTTTCAGCTGGGCATCGAGCTTGCGGTCCAGACGTACAGTAACGGTACTCATGTATTACAATGTAATACATTTGTTCGATTCAATCAACGGGTGTAGTGGTCCACCAATTCTTCCCTATGATTCCTCCGCGGGACTTTTGCGGGAGTGAGTCCTGCATCGTTATGCATTGTTGTGCAATTGGAGGCAACGGGCATCTCGGTAAGTGGTTGAGAAATATGGAAATATAATTGGCTTTTGTGTACTGAAAATCCCCGTGTCGGCAGTTCGATTCTGTCCCTGGCCACCTCACGCTACGGAATGCACCCGCAGACAGTAAAACAGTTTAAAGTTATCCACATTTAATTGAACTGTTGTGATGAATACCTCCCACCCCCTTTGACATCATGGTGATGTGCAAAGAGGATGGAGGTTCTGCTAACCAAAAGAGGTATTCATCATGACCGATGTTACAACAATTGCGATTGATCTGGCGAAGAAGCTATTTCAGTTATGCGGCCTCAATTGTCGCAACAAGGTGGTATTCAACCGTACGGTGAAGCGAGGCCAGCTGTTGCAGGTGGTGCGAGAGTATCCGGATGCGTTGTTTGCCATGGAGGCGTGTGCGACGTCGCAGTATTGGGCGCGCACGTTGACTTCGATGGGATTGAATGTGGTGCTGATTCCTGCGCAACATGTGAAGGCGTTTACGCGGGGCAATAAGAACGATGCCAAGGATGCTTTGGCGATTGCCGAGGCGGCGCACCGTCCTGGCATGCACTGGGTGCCGGTGAAGACGGGTCACCAACAGGACATATCGGGTGATGTGGCCAGCCGCACGGCGTTGGTGAATCGGGTGCGGGGTCTATTGGCGGAGTATGGGGTGGTGATGCCCCGGGGTGTGGGGCGCTTTCGCCAGGCGCTGCCGGAAGTGCTGGCGGAGGGTGAGAATGCGCTGACCCCGAGGGTCCGCACCGCCATGGGTATGCAATATCAGGCATTTGTTGGGCTGTGTGATCGTATTCGCGCGGCGGATGCTGAGCTCAAAGAAGTGGCTGCACAAGATCCGATTTGTCGGGAGTTGATGCGCCTGCGGGGTATTGGGCCGATGACGGCCTTGGCGCTGTACGCCAGTGTGGGCGGTGCCAGCCAATTCAAGAATGCGCGCCAATTTGCCGCGTGGTTAGGGTTGGTGCCCAAACACACCGGCACCGGTGGCAAGGTGACCCTGGGGCCGATGAGCAAGCGCGGCGATCGCGCGGTGCGCACCTTGCTGATACATGGTGCGCGATCGGTGCTCACCTGGGCGCATCGTCGCGACGATGCCTTCAGCCAGTGGGCGATGGCGGTGGCGCAGCGACGGGGAAAACACAAGGCCACCGTCGCCATCGCCAACAAGACCGCCAGAATGGTGTGGGTCGCGCTGAACCGCGGCCTCGATGCGTTGCCGCGCCATCACCTCAGTACAGCAGTTTGAACCCCATTTGACACTGAACGACGAGACATCGAGGAGGACGCCCACCACGAGTTGCGCAAGTAGAAACCTAGGGTTGAAAAGTAATGACCGAACCTGTTAGTACCTGACGGGGACAGTGGCTCTCAATAGCCGATAAACTGTTTAGGTGACAGGTAGCGAATCACAACGAGGCTTGAAAGTATCTGACCGATCCTTTCTCTTACATAGCCGGATATATGTCCGCAATCATTCCCTTTTCAGAACTCTGTTCTACTTGACTTCACGGGAGGTATTCATATATGTCCCCGGAATACACCGGAATACACCACTATTTTCATGGTCAGTCAAAGGGATGACGCAGGCAGATGGTGTCATCGCGATCAGCACCGGTGGAGATGAGGTCGACACGGACCTCGGTTAGCGCTTCGATCTTTGCGATGTAGTCGCGCGCAGCCTCCGGCAGGTCCTGCAACTGGCGCGCCCCGGAGGTAGAGTCTTGCCATCCCGGCAGTTCCTCGTAGACCGGTTTGCACTGTTCAATCGCTGCGGCGCCGCTCGGCGGCAAAGTCAAAGCTCGATTGCCGCGCTCATAGGCGGTGCAGATCTTGATGGTTGGCAAACCGTCCAACACATCCAGCTTGGTCAAGCATAGCCCGGACAAACCGTTCACCTGACACGCGCGTCGCATCGCCACGGCGTCAAACCAACCACAACGGCGGGGGCGCCCGGTGGTGGCGCCAAATTCTTGTCCGCGCTCGCCGAGGCGGCGGCCTATATCGTCACCCAGTTCGGTGGGAAACGGTCCGCCGCCGACGCGGGTAGTGTACGCCTTGGTCACCCCCAATACGTAATCGATCGACAACGGTCCGATGCCGCTCCCCGACGACGCCGCCGCCGCCGTGGTGTTCGACGAGGTGACGTAGGGGTAAGTCCCATGATCGATATCCAGCAACATGCCCTGGGCGCCCTCGAACATCACCGACTTGTCCGCCTTGATGTACTGCTCCAGCAATGCCGACACGTCCGCCAGCAACGGCGCCAACCGCTCCTTGAGCTCCAGACATTTGCTCAGCACTGCTTCATAATCTATGACATCGGTTTGGTAATAGTGCTCGAGCGCAAAGTTGTGATAATCCATGACTTCGCGAAGACGGTCAGCGAAACGGGAGGATTCGATCAGATCACCAAAACGCAACCCGCGGCGTGCCGCTTTGTCTTCATACGCCGGGCCGATGCCCCGCCCGGTGGTACCGATTGCCTTATTGCCCCGTGCTTTTTCTCTCGCTACGTCGAGGGCGATATGGTAAGGAAGTATCAGTGGACACGCTTCACTAACGCGCAAACGCCCAAATATTTCGACCCCGCCGCTCTCAATTTCTTGAATCTCCCGCCACAAGGCCGACGGTGATAGGACCACACCGTTTCCGATCAAGCACAGGACGTTATCGCGCAAGATTCCCGATGGAACGAGATGTAATATGGTCTTGTTTCCATCGATGACCAGAGTGTGACCGGCATTGTGTCCACCCTGGAATCGCACCACTGCATCAGCCCGATCGGTGAGCAGATCAACGACCTTCCCTTTCCCTTCGTCCCCCCATTGGGTCCCAATCAGCACCACTCGCTTGGCCATTTTCTGTATTTCCGTTCAATAACCGTGTGTCGGTCAAAAAGCGTGATTAATGTTTTATGAAATACAAAAGGATAAGACCGACAGCCATACTCAGGGCACCAAATATCCGCAACTGCCTGTCAGTCAAGCCATCAATGACCGCCAACATCTTGCGCAATCCTCCCGGATTGAGAAACGGCATGATCCCCTCGAACACCAAAACCAGCGCGAGCGCCGCCAGTAGATCTTGCCATTCAATCATGGAATAACAGCGCCAGAACCGGCAACGTCGATTTTATTCTGGTCTCGCCTTCTTAAAGTACTTGAAAAACTCTGAGTCTGGCTCAATCACGAGCAGGTCGCTTTCGGTCTGAAATGTTTCTTTGTACGCATTCAGGCTGCGATACAGGGTGTAGAACTCGCTGTCACGGCCAAACGCATCGGCATACACCGCAGTCGCCGTAGCATCGCCTTCGCCACGTACCTGCTCTGCCTCGCGAAACGCATTGGCCAGCGTAATCTCTCGTTGGCGTTCTGCGTCGGCGCGAATTTTCTCGGCTTCCTCGGCGCCTTGCGCGCGCAGTTCCTTGGCAACCCGTGAGCGCTCCGCGTCCATGCGCTTGTAGACTCGCTCACTGATTTCCGGGTCCCAGTCGACGCGTTTCAGTCTTACGTCCACGACCTCGACGCCGATCTCACGCGCTTGTTCATCCGTTGCTTGTTGTACGATATTCATGATTTTGGCGCGATCGCCGGAGATGACCTCCTGTACCGTGCGTGTACCGAATTCCTCGCGTAAGCTGTCATTGACACGCTGGGCGAGGCGCGCCCTGGCGCTGGATATCAATCCGCTCACGGTTACGTAGTACTTAGCCACATCTCGGATCCGCCACTTCACAAACGAGTCAACCACCAGGTTCTTCTTTTCGATCGTCAGGTAGCGCTCCGGCGCGGCGTCCATGGTCTGGATGCGGGCGTCGAATTTCTGCACATTTTCAATGAACGGGATCTTGAAGTGTAAGCCCGGTTCGTCGTTCGATTCGACGATCTCCCCAAAGCGAAATACGATCGCCTTCTCGCGCTGGTCCACGGTGTAAATTGCCGACGACGCACCGGCCACAACGAGTATTACTAATATCAAGCTAGCCAGCAGTTTCGCATTCATTCTTGCCCCCTCCTTTGCCGGATACCGATACGGCTACGCGAGTCCCGACTCCGATCCACTCCCCCCCCGATATCCCCTTCTAACCCACCGCCGTTGCTATCCGAAGTCAACGCCGACGGCACATCCGCGCGCCGCTGACGCATCAATTGATCCAGCGGCAAGTAAATGACATTGTTCCCACCGGATTGATCAATCATCAACTTGCTCGAATTGCTGAGCACCTCTTCCATGGTCTCCAAGTACAAGCGATCACGGGTGATGTCCGGCGCTTTCTGGTACTCGGTTAGCACCTGGGCGAATCGCGATGCCTCACCTTCGGCGCGTGCGATCACGCTCGCTTTATACGCCTGCGCCTCTTGAATCGCCCGTGCGGCCCGTCCACGCGCGCGCGGGATAATGTCGTTGGCGTAGGCCTCGGCCTCGTTCCGCAATCGTACCTGATCCTCACGCGCCTTGACCGCGTCGTCGAACGCCGGCTTGACTTCCTTCGGCGGCTGGGCGTCCTGCATCTCCACGGCAATGACGTTGATACCTGTTTGGTACCGGTCGAGAATGGTCTGCAGTAGATTACGCGTCCTCTGTACCACTTCCGAACGGCCCTCGGTTAACACAAAATCCAAGCCATTGGATCCCACCACTTCACGCACCGCGCTCTCGGTAGCACCGCGCACCACGATCTCCGGATTGTCAGCCACGTGAAATACCAAATCGCGCGGATCCTTGATGTCGTACTGCACCGCGAGTTGCAAATCAACGATGTTCTCATCGGTGGTCAACATCAGCGCCTCGCGAGGCACTGTAGAACTCTGGCGGTTACGCCCGGTAGTCCGGTAGCCGACCTCCACGGTGTTAACCTTCTGCACGTGCACTTGAATGACTTTCTCAAGCGGCCACCAGTGCCAGTTGAGACCGGCATTGGTTGTCTCCGAGTATTCGCCGAATCGAAGTTCAATGCCGGCAAAACCCTGCTGCACCTGATACGCGCATTGGTAAGCCCACAGGGCGAGAATGACGATCCCAATCAATGGAATCGCGGCTTTTCCCGGAAACTGGCTCCCGGTGCCGCGGCCACCGCCGCCACCACGGCTGCCCAACATCCCGCCAAGGCGGTTTTGCACGTTTTTTACAATCTCATCGAGGTCCGGCGGTGCTGAGCGCCCGCCCTTTCTACCCCAAGGGTCCTTGTCATTTGAACCCGGTTGATTCCAAGGCATTTCGTTAGCTACTCCTGAAAAACATTGACGGCATTAGATTAGCGAGATCTCGATTTTAGCATGGCAGAGGGCATACGAACCGAGATAGTTACGGGATTGTCATGCACCGGCCGCCTCATGCAGATCCGGCAGGGTTTCAACGACACAAGTCTTGTCAAATTCTTGCTGCTGGCACATCCAATTCAAGGTGGCTTCTGACATTTCCACGTCCAGAATCCAATCACCTTGGGAATCGACCTCCTCGCTCAACACATTGGCGCGTTGAAATAGTTGCGCGCGGAGCCGGCCCTGCCGGGCCGGCAACCGGATACGATAGGAGCGGCGATAGCGGCGCAGCTGCAGACTGATGGCGTGATTGAGCAGATCGACACCAGCGCTGGTGTGCGCCGATAGCCACACTTTGTCCGGCAGCCCCTGTACGTTGCATTCATATCGCGGCGTAGTATCGATGACGTCGATTTTGTTGTAAACGGTGATGACAGGTATCTCGTCGGCGCCGATGTCGGCCAAAACACGGTCCACTTGATGCATGCACTCACGCCGGTCGGAGTTTCCGATATCAACGACATGCAGCAACAAATCCGCATTCGCGACCTCCTCCAGCGTCGAATGAAATGCCTTGACCAGGCTATGTGGTAGATCACGGATAAAACCCACCGTATCTGACAACACTGCCGGTCCAAATCCCGATACCTCGAGGCGTCGCATGGTCGCGTCCAGGGTGGCGAACAACTGATCAGCAATAAACACATCAGATCCGGTCAATCTATTGAACAACGAAGATTTTCCCGCATTGGTGTACCCCACCAGCGAGATGGTTGGGATTGGTACCTTGTGCCTGGACTTGCGCCGCAGACCGCGCTGCGCCGAGACCCGCTCCAGCCGCCGTCTGAGCGTCTTGATGCGCTGTCCGATTAATCTGCGGTCGGTCTCGAGTTGTGTTTCCCCCGGACCGCGAAGTCCGATACCGCCCTTCTGCCGTTCCAGATGCGTCCAACCGCGGACCAGTCGCGTCGACAGGTGTCGCAATTGCGCCAACTCGACCTGCAATTTACCCTCATGACTTGCGGCCCGTTGTGCAAAGATATCGAGAATCAGGCTGGTACGGTCCAGTACGCGACACTCTACGGCCCGCTCCAGATTGCGTTCCTGCACCGGTGAAATATCGTGATTGACTACAATAAGGTCGGCGCCGCAACTGCTCACTGCCTCCCGCAACTCTTGTACCTTGCCCTTGCCGATGTAAGTTGCAGGATCGGGTGCGCGGCGTTGGCCAAACATGAGCTCGCAGATTTCGGCGCCGGCGGACTCCACCAGCAACCGCAGCTCCGCAACTGACTCTCGATCGTCGCCACGTCCCTGCCGCTGATGCACGAGTAATGCGCGATCTTTATGCGTTAGATCATCCACAAAAAGACGGTATACACGGGCACACGATTGTTCCCACGTGATGGGGACAGGCACCCGTGACTGATGTCATCACGAGTCTGTTTGTAGGACCTTGCCCACTGTTAGCTATCAGACGGTTCGTCAGCGGACTCAAGTGGGATTTTGACGGCACGACTCGGTACAACTGTTGAAATGGCGTGCTTATAGATCATTTGACTGACACTATTTTTCAGCAGCACCACAAATTGATCAAACGATTCCACCTGTCCCTGGAGCTTAATTCCGTTGACTAAATATATTGACACTGGTACACGCTCTTTGCGCAGCACGTTAAGGAACGGATCCTGTAATGCCTCCCCTTTTTTTTGTTGAGCCATCGTCTCTCTCCTGACCTTGTTATGATAAAACCTTGTTTAAATAGTGGGGCTCTCCTCGGCAAATCTCAATGGGTCCCTCTCCGGAGGTCCAACAAGACAATTTGCCGATCAGGTATTCCAATACCGAACTCGCCGGTCCTTCGGAACGGTTCACATCGAGGCTGTTGATCCAGACAACCCCCGGTTGGTTGCGTAGCCACGTCAACTGGCGCTTCGCCAGTTGCCGGGTGCTGGCAACCGCTTGTTCCACCATCTCATTATAACTCACTTTGCCCCCAAGATATTCGCCCACTTGGCGGTAGCCCACAACGCGAAGTGCTTGTAAATCCAAGGTAATTTCCTCGCGCTGCAATAACTGGCGCACCTCGTCCACCAATCCATTCGCCAACATAGCGTGAAATCGGCGTCCGATCCGCCGATGCAGTTGCGCCCGGTCCGCGGGGGTGACGGCGAGTTTGTGGACCCGATAGGGCGCAGGGGCGCCACACGCGCCCGCCTCACCCAGCGGCGATCCGGTCAGCTGATACACCTCCAGGGCGCGTTGAATCCGCTGGCGGTCATGGGGATCGATTCGTTGCGCGCTGTTCGGGTCCACTTGCGCCAGCTGTCGATGCAGCACCGGCCAACCGACCCGCTTGGCACGCCTGGCGAGCCGGTCGCGCAACCGCCCGTCGGCCCCAGGCAGGACGTCAATCCCGCGCTCCAGTGTCCGGAAATAGAACATCGTGCCACCGACCAGCAACGGAATTTTGCCCGCGGCGGTGATCTCCGCCATCTTAATCAGGGCGTCGCCGCGAAAGTCGGCGGCAGAATAGGCCTGGTGTGGTTCGCGAATGTCGATCAGATGGTGTGGCACCTGCTGCAAACACGCCTTGGACGGCTTTGCGGTGCCGATATCCATGCCTTTATAGATTTGCGCCGAATCCACATTAATCACTGCAAACGGAAACACACCGGCAAGCTTCATCGCCAGATCGGTCTTGCCGGCCCCGGTGGGACCCATGAGAAACACGGCGGGCGGTGGCGTGGTCACTGCGGCGCGGCTCGCCGGGCGGCGTTCTAGCGGCCGCGCATGAACCATTTGTCCAGTTCCGCCAGCGGCAATTGGACCCATGTCGGACGCCCGTGATTGCACTGATTACTACGCTCCGTCGCTTCCATATCCCTTAGCAACGCATTCATTTCATCGATGCCAAGCCGCCGGTTCGCGCGCACCGATCCATGACACGCCATGGCGGACAATACCTCATTGATACGATTGGCGATGCGTAAACTGCTGCCTCGTTCGGCCAGATCCGCGAGCACGTCCCGCGCCAGCTCAGGGATATTCACATCGGCAAGCAGCGCCGGCGCTTTGCGCACCACCAGCGTGTCTTCGGATAGCTGTCCGATATCAAAACCCAATCCATCGAATTGGTCACCATAGCGAGTCCATGTTGCCATCTCTTGGGTCGTAATCTGTAATGTGACCGGCACCAATAACGATTGGCCGAGAATACCGTCCTTTACCCATTGGTCTTTCAATCGCTCGTAGGTAATACGTTCGTGGGCGGCGTGCATATCCACGAGCACCAGGCCGTTTTGGTTTTGTGCCAGGATGTAGACCCCGTGCAGCTGCGCCAACGCGGATCCCAACGGTAGTGCGCTGTCGTTGTCGTGAATCGTATGGGTGACGGGCGCGTGGCCCACGGATCCCAGCGGCGCCCGGTAGCCGGCGGCGGGTTCAGCGAGCCGCATGGCCATCATTAGTTGCTCGGTTTCGGCGCGCTCGACGGTATGTGGCGATTGCCGCGGCGCCTGCGCGACGGTGCTGACCGCATGCCGCGGCGTGGTATCATCAGCCACAATTCGGTGCAGCGTATGATATATAAAATCGTGCACCGAACGCGGATCCCGGAAACGGACTTCGTGCTTTGCCGGATGCACGTTGACGTCTACACGCGCCGGATCCAACTCCAGATATAGCACGAAGGCCGGATGACGGCCATGATAAAGCACATCCTGATAGGCCTGGCGAACGGCATGCGCCACGGTTTTATCACGCACCATTCTGCCGTTCACGAAGAAAAATTGCAGGTCCCGTTGACTGCGGGAAAATGTCGGTAAGCCCAGCCATCCCCACAATCGCAAGTCACCCCCCTGGTGATCGAAGTTCAGTGATTGTTCCGCCATGGCCGCCCCACAAATGGCGCGCAACCGTTGGTCTTGCTGCTGTTCGTCGTGAGCGTCGGGATATGTATGCGCCGGACGCCCGTCGCGGCGATATGTAATACGCACAGAAAAACGGCTCAGGGCTAGACGTTTTAGGGTCTCTTCGACGTGATGCACCTCGGTGCGTTCAGAGCGCAGGAATTTTCGCCGCGCCGGTGTATTGTAAAAAAGGTCCCTGACTTCAACGGTGGTGCCGATCGGGTGCGCAGCCGGCTGCGGTCCAATGATGTCGCCGGCCGCGTCGCTGGCCACTTCCCACCCCATTTGATCTTCATCGACACGGGTACGCAGTCGCAGGCGCGATACAGAAGCGATGCTCGGCAGCGCTTCGCCGCGAAATCCCAATGAGCGGATGGATTGTAAGCCGCCAATTTCAACCAGCTTACTGGTAGCGTGACGAGACAACGCCAACGCCAAGTCTTGTTTGATTATGCCGCATCCATTATCCGTTACTTGGATACGCTGGATACCACCCCGGTCAATTTCCACGGTGATGGCCTCGGCGCCCGCGTCAAGGCTGTTTTCGAGCAGTTCCTTGAGCACCGAAGCCGGGCGCTCAATGATTTCGCCGGCGGCGATCTGACTGACTAGCTGCGAGGGAAGCGCCCTGATTCTGGATCGTGACTCACCCAATGAGTTATCCCCCGATGTCATCGACCGGGATACGCAATTTCTGGCCCACCCGGATGGTGTTCCCATTTAGTTGATTAACGCGCTTTAAGCGGGCGACGGATGTGCCATGCCGCACCGCGATGGTAGATAACGAATCACCGGAACGCACCACGTACTCGACATCGGCTTGCGCCGCGGTGGCGCGCACCGGATGGCAGCGAAAGTAGCGCTTTATTCCCTGATAGACCGCGTTCGCAATCCGGCGCCGGTGTTTGGCACTGCGCAGCAGGCGTTCCTCTTTGGGATTGCTGAGGAACGCGGTCTCCACCAGGATCGACGGGATGTCCGGTGATTTCAGTACCAAGAACCCCGCCTGCTCGACGCGCTTGCGGTGCGTCGGTCCCACCTTACTCAGTTCACGCAGCACATCCTGCCCCAACTCCAGGCTATCACTAACCGTCTTGGTCATCGACAGATCCCATAACACCTTGGCCAGTAGATCATCTTTGTCGCGCAGGCTCACGCCGCCGATCAGATCGGCGGCATTTTCCTTATCCGCCAACCAGCGCGCCCCTTCATTCGACGCCCCGCGTGGCGATAATGCGTACACCGAGGAGCCCCGTACCTTGCGGTTGGGGAAGGCATCGGCGTGAATCGATACGAATACATCCGCTTGGTGGCGGCGTGCTGTTTCGATACGGCGTCTCAGTCTGACGTAGTAATCGCCTTTGCGAATCATCACCGGGCGCATACCGGGATCCCACTCGATCAACTTCCTGAGCTCCCTTGCGACCTTCAACGTGATGACTTTTTCCCGGGTGCCGATGCGCCCGACCGAGCCCGGGTCCTCGCCTCCGTGCCCGGCATCTATCGCCACCACGATTTTCGCGGACCGCGCGCGCGGCGGAGGCGTGTAGTCTTTCGGCGCCGCACCTGCGCCGGCTTCCTTAGCGTACAGGTCGATCACCAAACGATGACCGTAGATGCGGTTCGGGGTCAACACGAAGGTGCGGGGGCGCACCTTTCGCTTGAGGTCGAGGACGAATCTGAGTACGCGATCCTTTTGCTTGCCGGTACGCACCCGCCGCAGGTACGGGCCGCTCAGATCAAGACTCGGCAGGCTGCCGAGCAGTTTGGCGTTTTGCAGGTCTATTACCAGCCGATCCGGATCATCCAGGGTGAACAACCGGTGTTCCACCGGACGGCTGAGATCGAGCACCAGGCGCGTGTGATCCGGTGCACGCCACATACGAAGGTTCTTCACCGTCACCACATCTGCGAGGCACAGGTTTGCCACGAGCAGTAACAGTACCCCAGCGATACGATGAACCTTCACAAACCTCCACACAATTCGTGACCAACTTCAGTGCAGCAGTCAATCTCGACGATGCGCCGGTCGTAATCATGTTGAATCATGATTGTTGCATCTGGCGGCGGCAGTACACCCTCGCCCCGTTCCGCCCATTCTACGACACATACGCCGCTGCCACCCATATAATCCCGTATCCCCACCGATTCAATCTCTTCCGGGGCGGTGAGGCGGTACAAGTCGATATGATAGATCACCATGTCCGCCAGTTCATATGGCTCCACCAGCGTGTAGGTCGGACTTTTGACATGACCACGATATCCCAGACCACGCAACAGTCCGCGTACGAAAGTGGTCTTTCCGGCGCCGAGCTCACCCTGCAAATACACCCGTTGCCCGGGACGCAGACGCGGGGCCATGGATTCCCCCAAGGCCAGCATTCGTTCCTCGTTGTCCACCACGATACGCGCGCTGATCATGCCAACAATTCGCTGAGCACTGCGCTCAGCCACGGATAAAGATCGGTCGCCATCAAACCGATCTCCCCAATATCCTCAGCGGCGTGGTCCGCAGCAGCGGCGTGCAGCCAAACGCCGAGACACGCCGCCGATGACAGCGGCATCCCTTGGGCCAGCAATGACGCAATCACACCGGTGAGCACATCGCCCATACCGCCCGCCGCCATACCCGGGTTACCGATATCACACACCCACAGTTCGTGGTCCGCATTGCTGACCAAGGTCCCCGCTCCCTTGAGCACGACAACGCCACCGAAACGGCGCACAATGTCCTGCACCGCGGATACGCGATCCGACTGCACCTGGGCGCCATCGGATGCCAATAAACGGCCCGCCTCTCCTGGATGGGGCGTCAGAATCCACTGCTCACGAGCTACCGGATCCGCCGCCAGCAGGTTCAGCGCATCCGCATCGATGACCAGGGGTCCCGGCCACTCCAACGCCAAAGACAACATCGCCTTACCCCAATCGCCTTGCCCCAAACCCGGACCAATGGCGACCGCGTCTGCGTCGGTCAGATGCCGCTGCACTGCCGCCGGGTCATCGCTCCCGGTGACCAACAACTCGGGGCCACCGCTGGTCACCGCGACCGCGTGCTCCGGGCGCGTGATAACGCGTACCAGACCGGCGCCGCTGCGGTACGCAGCCACGCCACACATCTGCAGCGCACCAAGCATGCCGGTGTCACCGCCGATCACCACCACCCGTCCGCAGTCACCTTTGTGCGCATCGCGCTCTCGCGCGAGCCCCTCCAGCAGCTCTTGATCCGGTCGGATGCGCCGCGCCGCAGGAACCAGCTCGCTATAGGTATCCGGCGGCACGTCCAAGTCCGCAAATGACACCGTTCCTGCCAGTGCCGGGCCGCGGCCAGTGAACAAACCCAGTTTCATGCCGATGAAGGTCACTGTTGCGTCGGCACGCACCGCGGTCCCCAACACCCGGCCGGTATCGGCGTTCAATCCCGAGGGAATGTCGATGGCCAGCACTGCTCCCGGATGGGCGTTGATGGCATCGATGACGCGCGCATAGTCACCTGTCACGTCGCGCTCTAATCCGGTGCCCAGCAAGGCATCCACCAGCACATCGGCGCTGAAATCCGCGGTATCGTTGAGGTCCTGGATCTCACCGCCGGCCTGTTCATAGGCCTGGCACGCGGTGACCGCCGCGGGCGACTTGGGCGGCGCCACCGCCCATAGCCGCTCCGTCAGTCCCGCCCGCCGCGCCTGGGCAGCGACAACATAGCCATCGCCGCCGTTGTTACCGGTACCGCACACAATGCCAATGCGCCGGGCCCGCGGCCAGCGTTCCAACATCACCCGGAATGCGGCCTGTCCGGCGCGGGTCATTAATTCATAACCATCGATACCGCGGTCTTCGATGGCGATGCGGTCCAATTCACGCACCTGTTCCGCGCGGTACAACTCCTGGGGCAGTGATTTCATAGTGGGTATGATAGGGGGTTATGGTTTCCAAGCGAAGCGCGCCTTCGAACTTCCAAGAGCTCGCCAAACGCATCAAGCGCTGGGGTACCCAGCTCGGTTTTCAGCAGATCGGCATCACCGACACTGACCTCAATCAGGCCGAACGCCACTTGACGCGTTGGCTGGAACAGGGCCGGCATGGCGAGATGCACTATATGTCGCGGCATGGCCTACGCCGAAGCCGCCCTCCTGAACTGGTGCCCGGCACCGTGCGCGTGATTTCGGCGCGCATGGACTACTGGCCCCGGGGGGCGCGCGAGGCGTTCGCGGTGCTCGGCGATCCGACACTGGGATTCGTGTCCCGCTACGCCTTGGGCCGTGATTATCACAAATTGATCCGTAAACGACTGCAACGGCTGGTGGACCGTATCACCGCCGCGGCTGGGCCTTTCGGCTATCGGGTGTTCACCGACAGTGCGCCGGTACTCGAAAAAGCGCTGGCGGAAAAGGCCGGTCTCGGGTGGATCGGCAAGCACACAAATCTGATCAACAAGGCCGCCGGATCTTGGTTTTTTTTGGGAGAGATCTACACCGATCTGCCGCTGCCCGTGGATACCTCTACCGAGAATCACTGTGGTACCTGCGCCACGTGCATAAACGCCTGCCCCACGGACGCGATTGTGGCGCCGTATCAGCTCGATGCACGGCGATGCATTTCCTATTTGACCATTGAACTGCGTGGGTCCATACCCGAGCCGCTGCGCGCACTCATCGGAAATCGTATCTATGGTTGTGATGACTGCCAATTGGTATGCCCGTGGAACCGCTTTGCCCGCGCTTCGTGCGAACCTGAATTCTCCCCCCGGGAACCGATCAGCGATCGGAAATTGGTGGAGTTGTTCAAATGGACAGAGCGGGAATTCGCAAGCAGAACATCGGGGTCGGCGATCCGCCGCATCGGTTATGAATGTTGGCTGCGCAACATCGCCGTCGCCCTGGGTAACGCACCCACGTCACAACCGGTTGTCGAGGCGCTCAAAAGCCGCATCAATGACGCCTCGGATCTGGTGCGCGAACACGTGGCGTGGGCACTTGCACAACATCATTGACTGTCGCTTCATTCAACGGCAAATACGGCGTCGGAGTCACAAATTTGAGACCTCTTTTTATCGTTCCACGGCAGCGCCATGTCGCCCGATCCCGCCTTCTTTCCGGGAACAGATCGAAGCAATCCACAGTGTCTGTTCAATGAAATGGCAATAGTGGATGTTCTCGGTTGCTTGGCAAGAATGGCGGCGGGATCCTCGCTGCGATATGCGGGTCAAATCGAGTTGACGCGATCTTCTTTGGCCGTTTCCGGCGCCACAACGATGAAATGTTCGCGGTAATAGCGCAACTCCTCGATCGAATCGCGGATGTCATCCAGGGCCCTGTGGGTATTTTTCTTGTTCAGCCCCTCGTACACATTGGGAGACCAGCGCCGTGCCAACTCCTTTACGGTGCTCACGTCCAGATTGCGATAATGGAGCCACTGCTCCAGCTCAGGCATGTAGCGGCGTAAGAACCGCCGGTCTTGATAGATACTGTTTCCGCATAAGGGCGAGCGGTTACGCGGAATAAATTCTTGAATGAATGCGAGTGTCTCTGCTTCTGCTTGCCGGTCCGTGTACGGAGAGCTTTTGACGCGTTCAATCAGCCCGGTTTCGCCGTGGGTCCGCTTGTTCCAGTCATCCATGCCGTCCAAAAGCGTCTGTGCCTGATGAATCGCTATCACCGGTCCTTCGGTCACGATGTGCAGGTCGTTATCGGTTATTATGGTTGCAATTTCGATGATGCGATTCGTCTCCGGATCGAGTCCGGTCATTTCTAGATCCATCCACACCAGCGCGTTAGAATCCTGCGGCATTACTTTTCTCCAGTTGTGGTAGATTGAATGTTCCCCGTGCGATGTGGTCTCATTAAATCGAGTGTATCAGCAACATGAATCAGTTTCGACTCTTCAAAATCGGGAAAAGGAGTATGACTCATGCGTAAAGCATCGGCTAGTACCATCATTTTCGCGCTTTTATTTACCACCATGGCTCACGGATTCTTGCTCGGAGATCCGAGTAACGGTGGGCTTGTGCACCAAAATAAATGTGCTTCATGCCACATAGGAAAATTTGGCGGTGACGGTTCTGAAATCTATGTGCGCGATGACCGTCGGATAAAAACTGTTGAAGGTCTGATGGCGCAGGTGGAGTTTTGTGATCGGCAAATCAAGAGCGGTTTGAGCGACGACGAAATCAATGACCTCGTGATTTATCTAAACGAAAGCTACTACAAATTCGAGTGATGGCATAATGCGTGATTTTACAAACAAGCACTGCCGGCCTTTTGACAAGAACGAAACACCCTTGAACACCGAGGCGGTGAAATCGGCCATCGCTCAGATTCCAGGGTGGTCCGCGGACCAAGACTGCACCGAGATAAGCCGCAGCTTCGAATTCAAGAACTACTATGAAACCATGGCTTTCGTGAATGCCCTGGCATGGATCGCACACCGAGAGGACCATCATCCAGATATCGAGGTCGGTTACAAACGATGCCTGGTGCGCTATACGACCCATTCCATCGGCGGTGTGTCGGAGAACGATCTGATATGCGCCGCGAAGCTCAACACACTGATCGGAGAATCATAGCACTGCTATATGCTGCGCCGTTCGTTGAACGCCTGGGCCAAGGTGCCGTGATCCATGTATTCCAATTCACCCCCCACCGGCACGCCACGAGCGAGCCGTGTCACCTTCACATCCAGGGTGTCAGTGATCTGACGGATGTATTCCGCAGTAGCCTCGCCCTCGACGGTCAAATTGGTCGCTACTATCACCTCGCTAATATTCCCCTCTGACATCAGTCGTTCGAATCGATCGATACCCAGATCGCCAGGACCAATCCCATCGAGTGGCGATATATGACCCATGAGCACAAAATACTTGCCGCCGTAGACCCCCGCCTGTTCTACTGACTCGAGATCCGCCGGCGTTTCAACCACGCATAACAGTGTGTCGTCGCGTTTGGGTGATGCGCAAAGATCGCACAGATCCGTTTCACTCAAGGTGTTGCAACGGCGGCAATGCACCACTGTTTGCACCGCTTGGTTTATCGCCGCGGCGATTTCTTTGGCTCCCTCCCGATCCCGCTCCAACAAATGAAACGCCATCCGCCGCGCGGTCTTCGGCCCGACGCCGGGCAAGCACCGCAGCGCTTTTTTCAGCGCCTCAATCGCGTATACGTCTACCATCTAGCCCTATAACGGGAGATTCAAACCAGGAATGTTGAACCCTGACGTCAAGCCCGCCATCTTTTCCTGCGTCGCTTTTTCCGCTTTGCGCACTGCGTCGTTCACAGCGGCAGCAATGAGGTCTTCCAGCACTTCCTTGTCGTCACCCAGTAGATCTTTATCAATCTCGACCCGTCGAACATCATGCCGGCAAGTCATGGTTACCTTAACCATGCCGCCACCTGAAGCACCCTCTACTTCGATATGCGCCAGTTCTTCTTGGGCTTTGCGGAGATTTTCCTGCACCGCTTGTGCTTGTTTCATTAAGTTTCCAAGTCCACCCTTCATCACCACCTCACTTTAAGGATCACGCGTCTGTATCGATTCGGGAACAATCGTAGCATCGAATCGATTGATAATCTCTTTGACGTTGGGATCATTTTCTATTGCTCGGTGAGCGGCCTGTTGGCGCTCGATTTCATGACGATCGCGAATTTCTGCCGGCGTTTCTTGATCGGCTCGTCCCACCACGATGCTGAGCTTGACATCCGCGTCTAATTCACGCCTGACGGCGGCGGCAAGGGTGTCACGCCGCTCCGGATTGAGCAAATGCTCATGATTTGCATCAAGGGTCAATTCGATGATCTCTCCTGTGACCGTCGTCGGCACTACATTCATCGCGAGTTCACGGATCAGAGCGGACACATCCAGGCGTGCAGCCAATTCACTCCAGTTGTGTGCGCTAACAGCCGCTACCTTAGCGGGCGCCTCGTCCGTTTTACTGGTTTCGGGTTGCTCCGCTTGCGGAACATCGGCGACTACCTGTTGATCTGCGGGTCGAAACGCCAACATGCGCAGCATGATCATCTCAAATCCGCTTCTGGGGTCCGGTGCCAGAGGCAGGTCGCGCTTACCCAATAAACCAATTTGATAGAACAACTGCAGACTCTCGATGTCCAAGCGCTGCCCCAATTCCCGGTGCCACTTCATGTCAACTTGTTTCGCCTCCAGCGCTTTCGGTGCCTGGTGATACAAAGCGAGATAATGTAGTGCGCGAAGTAACTCATCGAGTGCCGATGAAAAGTCACAAGCTACGCTGTTCATGCGGTTTACGCATTCTAGTAAAGCTTGTCCGTCTTGATCCGCCAATCCGAGCAGCAGGTCGTTGATATAGGCCTGATCGATGGTGCCGAGCATATCGCGGATCGATGCCTCGCGGACTTCACCACCGCCATGAGCAATGCCCTGGTCCAACACGCTCAGGGCATCCCGCATACTTCCATCCGCCGATTGCGATATCAACCTAACCGCGGCAGCATCGAACGGAATCTGCTCTTGCTCGAGAATATATTCGATTTGTCCCGTAATTTGATCGACGCTCAATGCCTTCAGGTTGAATTGCAGGCATCTGGATAAAACCGTCATCGGGAGTTTTTGCGGGTCAGTGGTCGCCAGCAAGAACTTCACATGCGGTGGTGGCTCCTCGAGCGTCTTCAACAGGGCATTAAAGCTGTGCCCCGATAACATGTGCACCTCGTCTATGAGATAAATCTTGTAACTGCCCCGAGTGGGCGCATATTGCACATTGTCCAGCAATTCCCTGGTGTCATCGACCTTGGTTCGCGACGCCGCATCGACCTCAATGAGATCGATGAAACGGCCTTCGTCGATCGAAACACAAGTGGCACACGTGTTGCACGGTGTCGAACTGGCGCCCTGTTCGCAGTTCAGGGCCTTGGCGAGGATCCTCGCCAACGTCGTTTTGCCCACGCCACGGGTACCGGTAAATAAGAATGCGTGATGCACGCGGTTACTTTCCAATGCATTGCTCAATGCATTCACTGCGTGCTGTTGACCGACGACCTCGGTAAAAAGTCGTGGCCGCCACTTACGGGCTAAGGCTTGATAGCTCATATTGACAAAAAAAGATGGTGGCGGCTCCAGCTAGCCGGACCTCGGCACCCGATTCAGTTGCTGCGGCTGCTTCCTTCCGGACCTGACCGGGTTCACAACCTATCGTCACCGAGGAGACCAACTGTCACCGCCATTGTCATCGCCTCTAAATTTTGAAAGTCATGGCGGTGCTGCGAGTCTACCGCGAACCACGCTCAAGGAATACCCACTCTCCCCAAGCGAACCCCAGGAGACAAGTTCGCAGCAGACTGCCCGGGGAGCAACAAGTCTGCAGCGAACCAGTCTCTTAAAAAATTCCCTGTTAACGGGAAAATTACAGGGAAAACTTCAAGATTTGGCGCGCTAAATGCCACTATATCCGCCCTAACCTGCTAAGAATCTTTCATTTTCTGCGTTTACGCTCCAGTCCGAAAAGACATTAACCAGGAATTATCAGGGAATAGTCCGGCTTAATTACAGAGTGTATAGGCCAAACGCCGATCGAATATTTGGACTGTACGGGCCACACGATTATTTTTACCAAACGGGCACGATCTCATCGCTTCGCCCGGCAGTACACAAAGTAGAAAGGACTCAGCTTTGGTTCGTTGAGTCTGCCTCAACGATCAGTACCGTGCCTTCGACGGCGACGACATGGATGTTGGTGCCCGTCGGTAGGTCCGGTCCCCGCACCTTCCAGCGTGAATCGTCGACGTTTACCTGGCCGAAACCATTAACGATGGGTGTTTGAAGCGTGAGGCGGCGACCCACCATTTGTTCTCCGCGCCGGTTGAGCGTCGGGGCGGGTACCTCCGCTGGATGACGTTTAACGTACGCGCGCCACGCAAACAGGCTGAGTACCGCTAGCACTGAAAAAAGCGTGAACTGCGCTTCCCAGGTTAATCCCGGAGCGATGAGTGCTACGAATCCCACTACAATGGCAGCCGCACCGAACCAGATAATAATGGTGCCGGAAACAAATACCTCCAGGATTCCAAGTATGATTCCAATTACCCACCAGTGCCAATAAACCAGCTTCATGGCGCGTTCCTTTTATCCGCCGCTACCTTGACCAGCTCGTTGATACCGCCGATGGCGCCGATAATTTTGCTCGCTTCCAGCGGCAAGAACAGTACTTTCTGGTTATCCGATGCCCCAATCTGGCCCAACGCTTCAACATACTTTTGGGCAACGAAATAATTCACTGCTTGTATGTCGCCTTCGGCAATCGCCTTCGAGACCATTCCAGTGGCCTTGGCTTCCGCCTCGGCCAAGCGCTCGCGGGCCTCGGCATCGCGGTAGGCCGCCTCTTTGCGGCCTTCGGCTTCCAGGATCGCTGCCTGCTTCTCGCCTTCGGCGGAAAGTATCTCTGCTTGCCGCTTACCCTCGGCCTCAAGAATTGCCGCACGCTTTTCCCGTTCCGCCTTCATCTGTCGGGCCATGGCATCGACAAGATCTTGGGGAGGCTTGATGTCCTTGATCTCGATTCGGGTAACCTTCACCCCCCAGGGGCTAGTGGCTTCGTCCACTACATGCAGCAAGCGTGCGTTAATCTCGTCACGCCTGGATAAGGATGCGTCTAGATCCATGGCCCCAAGTACCGTTCGGATATTGGTCATGGTGAGATTCAGGATCGCATTACGCAGATTGGCGACCTCGTAGGCCGCTTTGGCCGCATCCAACACCTGATAAAACACCACGCCGTCGACCTGGACAACAGCATTGTCTTTAGTAATCACGTCTTGACTCGGTACATCTAGGACCTGCTCGCGCATGTCAATCTTAAGCCCGACCCGATCGACAAAAGGGATGATGATGCCGAGACCGGGACTCAAGGTGCGTCTGTAGCGACCAAGCCTCTCGACAGTCCATTCGAAACCCTGGGATACAGTTTTCGCGCCCATGAAGACGGTGACGACAGCGAGCGCAAATATAGCGATGAATAAGATAGACACGCTTTCCATAATATCCACTCCAATAAGAGATTATTAATGTGGCGCACGAGTAGGAAAGATAGCAAATAACTGAACGCTGAGCCCAGATATCACTCGATATTTAGACTGTACCTCGTTTGGTCAAAATACTCATGCGCGAATAGTCAAAAAACTCAATTGGCTTGCCAGGAGCAGAACACCGGGTCGTCGACAGCAGACAACAGGCGCGAGGGCTTTGTCAACTTATCGGCGGTGAAACGATCAGTTTCTTCGTTACTATTTCTCCCCGTTACTCAGCAGACGCACGTCGCCCGCTGCCATGAAGAAAAAGCCTGTGAACGAAACGCTCGATAGTGACAAGCTCGCAATAAGTGACGACCAGTGCGAAATAAATTGTGAACCGCACTATGGATGGTATTGTCAACTTAAAGTGTCCGGTGCCACCGAGTTTACAGAAATTTCTGGCTTAGCATTCATTGGACGCACGTCGCCCCCCGCCACACCCGTACTGTCCAGATATTGCATCGATCATGCTGCGCGTCGGTAGTAGTAGTTCAGTGTTCCACCGAGTCTTTCTCTTCGATTAATGGTGCCCTCTCGTCCTCGCGTGTTAGTGGTCAGCGAACTAAGCAATTGGATACCCAATCCCTGATGATTTCTCTCATAATGATAATGCGTGACGTACTCGGTGATAGTACAACGAAGTGATCCGACACCCATCGGGATAATCCGGTCGAGACATTCCTCTTTGATGGAACGCACGAACCGTTCCGCGTACGGGCTGCAATTTGGAGAACGCGGGGGATAGGGAACGGGCTCTACACCCTCTCGTCGCAAGAATGTCTTGAAATGCTTCGTAAACTTCGTGTCTCGATCCATAATAAGGAACCGTACATCGTTCAACGTGCCATCGAATACGTCGGTCATCTGTCGCGCGACTTGAACCATAAACGAGCTGTTCGGGTTGGTGGTGATCCCCACGACATGGACTCGGCGGGTCGCCAGATGGATCGTGAACAATACGTAATAAGTAACTAACCCACGCATCGTCCAGACCTCTATAGTAAAGAAATCGGTCGCCGCCAGCACTTCCCAGTGGGATTTCAAGAAGGTGTTCCAAGTCGTGTGCTTTTGACGGCTTTGTCAAGTTATTTGCATTACGATATTTGATTTTGGTCTGCCTCGCGGTTTCAACAAGCACACGTTACTTCCCTCCACGTAGAAAAAGCCAGCGAACGAAACACCCTATAATGACAAGCTTTCAATAGATGACGTCCGAGTCTGAACAGATTGTGGACTTGGGAATGAACTGCCAGGAATCGTTGTGCGTGACCAGGTGACTTAAAGCGCCTCATCTGCCGTTCGCGCTGCCGAGTATGCTGGTGAGATGCTTCCGCTCGATTGTTCGCGCGACGCTTTTGGCAATGTGCAACCGAAGGCATAACTTCTCTTCTCGCAGCACCGTAGCTTTTGAGCTTATCAGTGATCATCCGCCTCGGTGATTGACCTTGTTCCTTCACCATCTTGCGGAAAAAACGCTGCGCTGCCTGCTTATCTGCGCGCTTCTGTATCAGTATATCGATGACATTGTTGTCCTGGTCGACGGCACGCCAGAGATAACGGCGCTCGCCTTGTACCGTGATGATCGACAATTCGTCCATGTACCACGTGTCTCCCAATCTTCCTTGTCGTTTGCGAAGTCGCTTTGCGTAACGTGGACCAAACTTCAGGCACCATTGCCGAATCGACTCGTATGAGACGATGACACCACGTTCGGCCAGCAAGTCTTCGACATCACGAAAACTCAAACAAAACCTATGGTAAAGCCACACAGCGTGGCTGAGTATTTCGCGTGGGAAACGGTGGCCACGATATCGGGATTGCGTTTTCATGCCGATATTCTGCATGATCACCGCTCAAGTTGACAAAGCCCGTTCAGGGTGTGATCGCGAACAAAAAATCGCCGGCCTGACATGGGGATAACGGGTGCGTTACGGTATATATCGTCGGCACACGGTGACGAAGACCGCACGATGCGCGGCTCGATTTCCAGCAAGGCAGTTGGGGCCGACCCACAAGGGTTCGGCCCCGATTAGAGACGCGGTTAACGCTTGCGTGCTCTCGTGCTCACCTTCCCTTTATTCTTTCCAGGTTACTTCTTTTTCTTCGTAAGATAGGGAATCTGCGGAAAAGATGTGGCGCAGCGCCTTGATTCGGTGGTCGAATCGGGCACATCCGAGTGTGTGATACCGCAGCGGCGTCAACGCCGCGATATATGACGGAGACAATGTCGGCACTCGAATATTGTTGTCGTGTTTTCACCGTTTGCTCGCACATCCAAGGGACTTGTGTACCACTGTAGTGTAGTGTCGACTCGCCCCCGATTTCTATCGCAAATTGCAGTGTGAATCTGTGAATTATTTAACAGAAATGTTTGCTGAAGTGATCGGATCACCAGGTGCCGGGCAATGCAATTACCAATGATCCTTCGCGTACTTTGCGACCGGTCGGTGTGAATATCGGATTGGTCGTGCTGCGAGGCGGTGGCGGCAGTACTGTATTCCGCCACGGCGTTGTCGTCGATTGCCAGGGTGTGCGTGGCCGATTTCTGAACAGGTGCGCCACCAACAGCGGACTGCTAGGCGGTGAACGGAACCCGCCGCCACGCCGTCGCTCGAACCATCCGCGTCGACGGGCCGGATACCGCGCACAGAGAGTATTCCCGCGTCAATGCATGTCCAGTACGCGCACTTCAGTGCTGTATAGGGCGTTTATGTGGTATTGCTTCGAGTTCGTCTATGCGCTGTCGCTGTGCGGCGTCAAGATCCACCGTTTCCCAATAGGGTCTCCCAAAGAATGTCTCGCCCGGGTCGCTCAGATAATTATGACCCATATCCAGATACTGCTCGAACTCGTCAAAGACATCCGTGTATTCTGATTTGTGTATCTTCAATCCGCCTTTTTCCTTGATGTCTTTCAAGTGCTCACGGTAGGCATCGATGGGCTCTATGCCCGCCTGTTGAAAGATGACGCGGCCACCATATTTCTCGAACAGGGCCTTGTTCATCTTCCAGTTCGCGACCCATTGTTCGCTGATCTTGCGCCTGGAAAGTTTCAAGCGCTGGTGCATTTTTACGACGTACTCATCGCCAAACCGCTCGCGCATGTCTTCATCCCGAATTCTATCGTCTTCGTCACGGCGCTTGGAGAGCTCGATGCTGCGTTCAAATGTGGTAATCGTGGTTTCCAGCGATCGCCGGAAACGGTCGTCGTATTCATGGGTTTTCAGCAGCCGCTGCGCCGTCGCGATCATCTCTTCGTCATCCGCTGTATTTCTGGCCGCGGAGCGCGCGCTGAACGCTTCAAAGTTGTCGACTTCCTCTGGGGTGGGCGTATAACTGCCCTCCGGGAGCAGATGCTCCGCCGCGATGGCCCGAATCTTGTACTGCAGACGGATTTTCTCCAGCCGCAGGCGTTGGTCGGGACCGGACGCAACATCAGCGCCGTGGCTTTTATCGGGTACCGCGATATCCGATCGGCAGATCGCCTGGTCGAATACGGTCGCCACCGCATCGCACTGCGACGGTCCCGGACTATCCGCCCACGAGGGCGTGTCGCCGCAAAACGGCAGCATCAACCCCAGACACACAGGGAAAACGCGTCGAAAGTAATCGGCGCTAGCGGTGCCAACAAACGAGCGCATCACGACGGCCATTGTAGATGAATTAAGCTATGTTCTCTGGTGCGGTGTTGGGACGCGTGTATATTTAGGACAGTGTAGGACAATTCCCACGTGAGAGGTTAAAAGCGCTGCCACCGGAAACACACGTTTCTCCAACTTGGCGACAGTTCCCGCTGGCGGTTGCTGCGCTATTCCTGGTTGGTGCCGGATGGCGAACCGTTATCGCGGTGCGGCACTATTACCGGTCCCTCGCCATCGTCGATGACCCCTCGCTACGTGAACTGGAGCAAGTCAGCGCATTTTTCGAGGGAGTGCTCGTTATCGTGCTGGTTGTCCATGCCGCCGCCCTTTTCTGGCTTTCGAGGAATCCATACACGTTCAGGTGGCCTTTTGCGCTCGGGGTTGCGCTGATCTGCGGATCGTTTTTGGGCGGCGCTTTACTGAAGTTTTCGGTACTCGCTGTGCCGGGTGTTTATGGCATCGCGATTGTCATTGCCGTGGCGGTACTGTCGCACTTCACTAAACTCGACTGGGTTTCGCTGTATGTCGGCGCCCTGGTGGGCGGTGCTATCGCATGGTACGGCACGTCACTGACGTTGAACACTTTTGTGGGCCTATTTGTAGTGGGCCCGTGTATTGTGTATGCGTTTCTTGGAGCTGTTCTTGGACGTTTGAGCACGAGAGTGGTGCACCGCTGCATAACAAAGTACCGTGCCGGCCGTTACGGCTAGCTGGAGCGTATTCGACATCACGTTTTTGGCTCGTGCTTGTCTTTCGAGGCGACCAACAGCGAACTATCACGGAAAGGTAAGGTTCGGCCCAATAACGGTGCGAAGGCAAAACGCCGATCGAATATCGGGATACGTCGGGCGAGCGGATAGACCGGGCGCTCACCGCCCTGCCTGTAGTACGGCATCATTTGCGGTATCAAACGCGTCAATTCGCGCATTCGTGTCTCAGACGAAGGATGCGTACTTAAAAACTGTGGTACCGAATTGCCTGCCTGTCTGCCCATCTTGTCCTACAGCGAGATCGCCGCCCGCGGGTCGTAACCGGCCTTCGCGGCCAGTTCCATGCCGATGTGATCGGCTTCGGATTCGGCGCTGCGGCTGTTGGGCATCTGGATCGCCACCGCTGCGGCAAGCGCGGCCGTACTCATCGTCGATTGGCTGTCCGACAGCACCCCTACTGTCGCAATACCCAGGTTAGTCGCCAAAGCGACCGACATCTTTTCCGCGGTATGCTTGGCCAGAGCATGGGAAATCTCGTGCCCCAGGACGTGGGCCAGTTCGTCGACGGTCGGTTGAATCTTCCGTACCAGGCCGGTGTACAACGCCATTTTGCCGCCGGCCATCGCCCAGGCGTTGACCACCTTGGGATCATCGATGATCTTGATGCTCCATTCCCACCGCCTGGTTTCGGGGCGCATCTTGATCGCCTGCGCGATCAGACGGCCGGCAATGTGATTGACTCGCTTTTTCAGCGCGCGGTCGGTGTCCACCTGGCCTTTCTGCTCGAACGGTCTGAGCATTTCTACATACGCTTCCTTCGAGGCGGCGATCGCACTCTCCTCCGACACGATCATCAGCTGGCGCCGCCCAGTTGGGCTGGTGGCGCACGCGCCGATCAATAGCGCGATAACCACTGACAAAACGACGTGCTTACGCATGTTTTACCCTCGGAATGCTAAAGTTACGCGACATCGGCCAAATTTGCCCGCAATCCAAGTGTGTTGCTTTACGTATTAGATCGAACCACGTTCATAGCTATTTGTATTGAAATGCTCACGCGCCAATCGCTGACGGCGGCGTGGGCTCACCGTCCTTGTGACGAGTCAATATCCAGCACGATTATTGGGCCCGTTGCCCACGCGAATCAACCCCTATAATATCGGGCGGGTAACGTTAGCCGCGGTAATCGACGTTCTTTCTCAAGGTCGCGTTGTCGGCAAAGCCGCCTCGATTGACAATACGGTCGTATCCACACCTGGACGGACACGGCCCGCCGGCGTCGCCTGACACGAATCTGGATGCGCCCGCAGCGGGACGCACCCAGAGTCGACAGCCGTCCACGACGTTCTTCTCCTGGCTAGTGAATGGTGAAGGCTTATTGCATACTTGAACATCGCAATAATCGGAAAACCCCTAATCATTCGATCCCATCAATCAGCCATCGCAACCTATGAATCAAAAAGCGCCCTCCATGTCGGATGAACGTCGCCGCGCCAGTAGATATGGCCCCACGTTTCACTTGCGCGTCATGGTCCAACGTGAAAGTTTGCAGACCAAGCTCTGCTACGTTCAGAATTTCAGTCGAACGGGTGTGTTGCTGGTGTGCCATTGCACCTCGGAAGAACCGATCTTCAAGATCGGAGATCATGTAGACATCAATTTCCGCGACCGCAATATACCTCAACAGAGCGGTAGCGTATCCGGAGACATCGTCCGGGTAATAGCGGATCGCGTAGCCGTCGACTATTCGGCTGCAGAGAAAACCGCACGCAAAAAATTCTTGAGCCTGCGCGAGAAAACCGCCGGTAAAACCTCGCCGGTCAAACAGCAGACGGACGAAACAGCCGTCGAACCAGTCGTCCAGAAATCGCTCGAACTGAAAAATCAGGATGCGGCAACAAGCACCCGCGAACAACTCCCTGTTTCCATTGAAAACAGTGCCGTAAAGAGCCGGCGGGTCATGCTTGCCAGCGCGCTGATTGTTATTGCGCTGGCGCTCGGTCTGCTGGGGCTTTACAACTATCGGTTGCAAACCCGCCTCAACGAAATGTCCTCGACACTCGAAACATTGAAGACGCAGCTCGCCACGAAGGGAGATCGAGAGGCGACTTCGGGACTGGCTCTGCGCCTCAGCGATCTGGAAAGCCGCCAACAACAACTGGCGGACGCGATCGACAATGCGCCAGCCAAGCAAGCGCCGCAGGTAACGGTTGAGAAGCTCAAGCCGGAAATTGCAGATCCAAAGCCTACGCGTAGTGCGCCGGCCGCGCCTGTGACCGGCCGCAAGTCAGAGGCCGCAAACGGTCAAGAAAGGTGGGTAATCAACGTCATGGCCCTGTCCGATGCCGATGCCGCGAGAAACGTAGTCGCGAAAGCAAGGGCGGCAGGGATAACCATAGAAAGCAGACAGATCGATGTCGGCAATAGGTCTATGCATCGATTATTTATTTCGGGCTTGGGTTCGCGTCAAGAGGCCAGTGAGCTCGCAGAGACAGTGCAGAAAACGCTCGCATTGAAACAGGCTCCCTGGATAGCCAAGCAATAGTCGAGCCGCAATGCCGTGCGCGATAACAAACCGACCCTGGTGATAGCGAAGCACCGTGCTATCCGCGCATCAAAAACGGTGCATTATCCTTTATAGACTTCGCCATGCTGGCGATAGTCGGTGCGTAGAATATCAGACGCAGCTCAAGGTTGATCTCGAGGTCGTCGATAACTCGCGTTACCACCTGCGAAGCTCGCAACGAGTCGCCGCCGAGTTCGAGAAATGGATCGTGAATGCCAACCGAATCGATCTTCAGAACTTCGCTCCACACTGAAGCCAGATAGCGTTCGATATCGTCACGGGGGGCCACGTAGGGAGCCTCAATATCAGGCCGCCCGCAACCTGGCGGTAGTAGTGACCGCCTGTCGAGCTTTCCGGTCGCTGTTCTTGGAAAATCATCAAGTACAACGTAGCTATGAGGTACCATGAAAACGGGTAGCCTGTCCGCCAGGAAACGACGTAACGCACTCACAGTGGGCACGTCCTCCACGTCTTGATCGAATTTCAGATAGGCAACTAGATTTTGGTCAGCCTCGTCGCTATGCAGCACCGCGACAGCGGACTCTTCCGTGCCCGGGAAATCCAGCAGCGCTTGCTCGATCTCCACGATCTCCACGCGGTGGCCGCGAATCTTCACCTGAAAGTCCTTGCGGCCGATGTGGACCAGACGCCCATCGGGAAGGAGTTGGCCGATATCACCAGGGCGGTAAACACGCGTACCCCCCGGGCCTGGCGAGAAGACCTCAGCGGTTAGATCAGGGCGCTCTAAATAACCAGCGCAAAAGTATCGACTCTCCACCGCGATCTCTCCGGTCCAAAGCCCGTCGCGCTTGTTGGGCTCGAGCAGGTAGACCCGCTTATCGCCCATCGAGTAACCCACCGGTGCATGCACGTCGCCAACCGGCTCGTGTTTGTCATAGAAGCAAGAGCAAAACGTGAGCGCTTCGCCCGTTCCGAGCCGGTTGACGAGAATACAATGATCGAAAAAGTGCTCGCGGTACGCCTCGATGTCTTTGCGATACACCGGTTCGCCAGACAAGTAGATCAGCCTCAGCTGTGGGAAGCTGAATCCTTCAGGTAGGCACTTGATAAACTGGCGATAGACGGTGGGCACGGAACGATAGATCGTAATGTCGTTGCACCGGAGCCATTCGGGCATCGTTTGGACTCCGTGGTGGTTCAGATCGAGGGGGTACAATGCTGCGCCTGTCATTAGCGCGCCGTAAATCGTCCGTAGTGAATCCGCGAACGTCATCTGCGATACCAACAGAAAACGATCTTCGGCACAGAAATGGGCTGCGTTGGCGTAGTTGCGAACATCGCAAAGGATATTCGCATGGGTTTGCGCGAATGCCTTCGGCTCACCGGTCGAGCCCGAAGTGAACAATATGATCGCCGCTGCCTCAGGGGAGTGTGGCGGAGATAGGTCAACCCCCGTTGGCTCTTGCTCCAACGCTTCAATCGCCACATTCTTAACTTCGCCCTCGGGATCGGGAAGCGGTTCGGCCGAGCCCTCGGTGATCACGGCACACAGCCGGCTGCGTTGGATTACGAAGCGTATGTGTTCTGGGGGATACCCCTTGGCTAGGGGCAGATATGCTCGGCCTGCCATTAATACGCCGAGCACGGCGATGAGCTGACGCGCGCCGTGCCTAAGCTGAACTCCGACCGGCGCTGTCCCCTGCCCTAAGCGCGCTACTAACGCCCGTCCAACTTGTTCCGCTTCCGCCAGCAGTTCTCCATAGGTGAGGTGGGTGTCGAACGTCTGGACCGCGGTGCGATCAGCGTAGCGCTGGGCTACCTGGTAGAAGCAATCTATCAGGGTTTTACTAAGGATTTCGCGGTCGATCGGTTCAAATAGCCCGGAGGGGTGGAAGCAGCGTGCACGAATTGCAGCCTGGGACGGGGGAAGTGACCGCTCTGACCGAACTTCGATGATTGAAGGGCTGGGCATTGGCATGGTTCAGATATAAACTGGAATCGTGACGTTCCGGGTTGGGGTTCGAGCTCACAAACGTAACAAACGTATTCGTATTCAAAAACAAGTATGGACATTGTCCTCGGCTCTGACAAACTAGATCTGGATAGTGTGTTAGCGGTAAGCGTAGAAGAACTAAATTGCCATACTGGGAATACCAAGGCGACCCAAGCCAGCCGGCGTTGGTCGGCCCGACAGGCTTGGACATTACGTATGCGGAAATAGACCGTCTGCACGGTTCGATTCAGGCGGATCGAACCGCATTCTGCGCAATACGGTCAACTCGGTTCGTTATCTCCATTACATCCGGTTTTGAGCCCGGCCTGGCTCTATCGGCAATCCTGGACTACGCGGTGTGTGTGCCTCTCAACCCAGGACGTCCAACACCGGATGCTCACAACTATCTAAATATCGTTGCGGCACACGCGCTGAGATGTTGGATACCGCTACAGTCGATATTCGAAAATCCCACCACAGCCGAGCTAGCCGAGGCACTCGAGAATATCGTTGCGGCGCTGGTTCACGCGCAGGAAGAAGGGGGCGAATATCAGCTCTAAGTTCGAGAAACCTGATGATGACAGCAGCGAGGCGATGGCTTCACGCGAGGCGTTGCGGTCGACAGCGCGGAAGCTGATTAGCGCGCGCCTGCAACGCGGACAGACGCAGGGTCGATCGATTCCACGGCTCGTCGATCAAGCCGATCCACCCCTGTCCTTTGCACAGCAACGGCTTTGGTTCTTGGATCAACTCGAGCCCGACTCGCTGGCATACAACGTGGCTCGGGGATTGCGCATTGCTGGATCTTTAGACGCACCGCGCCTGCAATCGGCCCTGGATGCGCTGGTACTCCGACACGAGAGCTTGCGCATGCGTTTCTCGACCCGTTCGGGGCAGCCAAGCGTAAGGATCGATAACGATGTGTCGGTGGAGCTCGAGGTATGGGAGATGTCAGGCGGTAAGGAGGATCTGCATCGCCTGCTGCGCAGTGCCGCGCGGAAGCCGTTCGATCTGACCAAGTCCCCCCTGATGAGAGCGAGTCTGCTGCGGGCGGGCCCGGCCGACGAGGTGCTGGTGGTTGTCGTCCACCACATTGTTACCGATGGATGGTCGATGGAGATATTGTTCTCCGAACTCGCCGAGCTCTACACGGCGCTGATCGACGACCGTGCCCCGCAGTTCGATGAACTCCCGGTCAGCTACACCGACTACGCCGCGTGGCAACGGAATTGGCTGCAGAGTGATGCCCTTGCCAAGCAGATGGATTTCTGGCTGAGCGACCTTGACGGTACTCCCACCTCACTCGAGCTGCCGCTGGACCGCGTGCGACCCCGCATCGCCAGCAACCGTGGCGCAAGGTATGCTTGGCGCATCTCCGAACGTTTGGCTGACTCGGTGCGTGCGGTTGGTCGCGGGCGTGGAGCAACGTTGTTCATGACCCTTCTGTCGGCGTTCTACGTGCTGCTCTATCGGTACACGGGGCAGCGCGACCTGCTTGTCGGCACTCCGGTCGCCGGCCGAAGGCACCCGGAACTGGATGGATTGGCGGGGTTTTTTGTCAATACACTGGTATTACGCCAGGTCGTAGAGCCCGATGCCAAGTACACGGATCTGTTGAACGATGTACGCACCGCCGCGCTCAAACGTTATTCCAACCAGGATGTCCCGTTCGAGCAACTCGTTGAGCGCCTCGTGGGAGTTCGCAGTCTGGACCGCAACCCGTTGTTCCAGGTCATGTTCGCCTTGCAGAACGTGCCCAGGCGACCGGTTCAATTCGCCGGGGCGGAGGCCCGGCGAATTGATATAGAGACAGGCACGTCGAAGTTCGACCTGATGCTATCGGTGACCGAGCGCGAGGGGGGGCTGGATGCGCACTTCGAATACGCGACCGACTTGTTCGATCACGCAACGATTGCGCGGATGGCGGGGCATTACCAGCGCCTGCTGGAGGACATCGTGGCGGAC
>CAMYMN010000024.1 GCA_947259395.1 uncultured Gammaproteobacteria bacterium
CGGCCAGAGGCGTAACGTTGCCTCGAAAATTGGGGTCAGAGTAGAAATTACCAACGTTTCGGTGAGTTTCTACTCTGACCCCAAATGTTACTGGCGGCTCGCAAAGCAAACCACCGAGACGGAGACGGAGATTCGGCGTTTGTCAGGATTGATGTATGAATGGCGTTGGTCGCCACGAAATACGAGCATGTCACCTTCCTTGAGAAGATGGTGTTGACCGGCCGCGACAAGTTCTACTCTTCCTCGCTCACAGGTCAGGTATTCACGCGTACCGGTCTTGTGCGGAGTGCCGGTCATGCTGCCACCTGGCTGCAATTCCGTCCGGCTGATCTCCAGGCCTGAAATCGCCTCCGGTACCAGCGGACGAACCATCGCGCCCTGTTTTTTTCGCTGCCGCACTTTGTGGGCCGGTATATATTCAAATTCGTTGCGCGGCGGCCCGATGAGTTCCTCAATCGAAACGTTGAAAGCATTTGCGGCTTTACTGAGAACAGAAAGGGTCGGGTTGGCAACACCGGTCTCCAGGCTCGCCCACGTCGGACGTGGAATTCCGGACAGGTTGGCAAGCTGCTGTTGAGAGAGCTGGCGCGCTGCACGGAGGCGCCGAATATTATCGGCAAGGTTGTTTTTTACATCGGTCATGTCGGTAAACTAGCAATCTGCTATCAAAATAGCAATGCAGTTGTTTCAATAGCAGAATGGGTTCACTCTTGCTCACAACAACAAGAGGAGCAGATCATGACAGTTCGAATGGAACACGCGAACCTGCACGTTCGCCAATTTGATGATGCGGTGAGATTTCTTTCGATCGCATTCCCTGAGTTCAAGGTGCGCAGCGAAACCACCACAGACGGCCTTCGCTGGATGCATATTGGCACGGACGAGACTTACATCGCGCTAAATGAAACCAGAGAGGAACCTGCTTCGGGCTGGGCGCCATACAGCGGCAAACCCGGTGTTAATCATATCGGTTACGAAGTAGACGACGTTGATGCGTTGCGTGAACGGCTCGCGGCCGCAGGATTCGAGGAAAAAACCATTCCCAATAATCATCCCCACAGGAAGCGTATCTACTTCAACGATGCCGAAGGCAACGACTGGGAGTTCGTTCAGTACTTTTCCAACGACATGTCGCTGCGGAACGACTACGAATTGCCTGATTAAGGACAT
Source organism: uncultured Gammaproteobacteria bacterium (assembly GCA_947259395.1). GTDB lineage: Bacteria > Pseudomonadota > Gammaproteobacteria > Arenicellales > JAANXG01 > CALZGZ01. The sequence goes on from CAMYMN010000024.1 coordinate 1,171, forward strand.
GGATGATCGCGAAGGTAATTGGGGTCAGAGTAGAAATCACCAACGTTTCGGTGAATTTCTACTCTGACCCCAAATGTTGGGTGCGATTTTGACGGCCAGGGTCGATAGAGCATGTCGCGAACCTCGAATTCACTTACTCTCAGTATGCGCATAAACGGGATCAGGCCGGATGGAAGAACCAAAAGACATTTCACAGGGGACAGCTCCTGGAAAGACTAACGACCACTATCTGCCCGCCCTGACGGGGATTCGCTTTTTCGCGATCTTTCACATTTTCATGTTTCACCTGGTGTCGCTGTATGGCAGCGAAAAACCTGAAGGCATGGAAGATATGCTGATTGGTTTTAAAGACGCGCCGCAGACCCTTGTAGTATTCGCATCGAACGGCTGGATATCGACCAGCTTATTCTTTCTCTTGTCCGGCTTTATACTGGCCTACCTCTACTGGGGCGAGGACGGGCAATTGACCACGACCAGGCGCCGCTTTTGGTTATTGCGCGCTGCCCGCATTTACCCCATCCACCTGATCGTGATGATATTCCTTCTTCTGATGCAGGTGCCCTGGTACCTCGGTCAGGACATGCCGCTGAGCACCCTTGTACCGAGTGCGCTGGCAACGTTAGCGCTGCTGCAAGCCTGGGTGCCACCCTGGATTCCCTTGTGGAGCTGGCCCACCTGGACAATCTCTGCGCTGGTTTTTCTCTACCTGATCATGCCGTGGCTGATGACGACGCTGAGCCGCTTGTCCCATCGCCAAATGATCATTGCCCTTATTGCGATGCCATTTGTTTCGATCATTCCGACATTGGGATATACCGCAAGGATGGTCACAGGTGCGCCCTGGAGCATGAACGTCGATATGTTTGTCGCGAACACGCCGGTCTTTTGGGTGCCATACTTTGCGGCGGGAATGCTCTTGACGCGCATATTTTCACTAAGCCGCTTCAAACCGACATCATCCAATCCCTCCTGGTTCGCCTGGGGTGATGCGGCGTTCATTGTCGTTATCGCAATTGCCTGCGCGCCAGGGATCGAACAACCACTGAAGTTCTTTGTCCGCCAGGGATTGCTGATGCCGTTCTTCGTGATAATGGTGCTGGACCTTGCCCGCGGCAGAGGCCTGATGGCTCGAGTTTTCTCGTTACCCGGGACGGGCTTTCTAGGCGAGACCGGGTATTCAATCTTCATCTGGCAAAGCATCATCCTGCTGTTTACCTCTGTATCCCTGATGGCGATGCCGGCCATTGGGCCTTATCAGATCTGGATAGCCGTTGGGTTAATCATGGCGCTGGCGATACCCAGCACGTACCTGATCGAGAAGCCTTTGGCTCGAGTCATCCGCCGGAAATACATTGACCGAGGCGTTACAAAATGACGGTTACCGAGCGAGTCTCTGGAAAACTCCTGGTCTTATCGTTGTTGAGGGCTTCGCTCTCGTAATCCAATATTTGGGGTCAGAGTAGAAACTCGCCCAAACGTTGGTAGTTTCTACTCTGACCCCAAATATTGGGTGCTTGGCGTTTACGACACGAATCAATGTAAGGGCGAGGTTCGGATATCTTGATGTTACTGTGACACTGCTTGAGCCGCGAGGATAGACCATATGATGAAGGTGGCCTTTACTATAGTCTTGATATTGCTGGTGTTTCTCGCCATTTCGTCCGGCGCCGCAAAAATAACCTTGATGCAGCAGGACGTGGATTTCTTCGGGAAGTACGGCTTTTCGAATCCGATGCTCATTGCCTTCGGAGCAATCCAAGTGATCGGTGGCATCTTGCTGCCGTTCAGAAAGACGCGATTCGCCGGAGCCACAGTTGTGGCGATCACGTTCCTTGTTTCTCTGGTGCTGCTGTTGTTGGACGGCAATATACCGGTAAGCATAGCTACTCTTGTCATGACGTTACTCTTAGGCGCAGTTATGAAGCAGAGTTGGAGAGGTTCGCCAAGAGAAAATTAGATCCACTTCCCTGACCTTACGGATTGCTACCGGAACCCAAGTTTGAGTCCAAGAACTGTTCGATAGCAGCCTTCGTATCAACGGGCGCCTCCAGCATCGGCAAATGACCTACATCTGGCAGCAGTACGATTTCTGACTGTTGAATGCGTTCACTGAACGTTGATGCCGCTGACGGAAGAACGAAGGTGTCCTTGTCGCCCCAGATGAGCAGCGTCGGCACTTCGATCGAGTTCGCCAGATGTGCCAAATCTGAATCGCGGCCCAGCTGTGATCGGATTGAAAAAGCCTGGCGATTCCCGGGATAACGCATCAATTCCCAGAATTGATCGACAAGTTCATCGGTCACGATGTCGTCGTTATAAATCGCTGCTTGAGTGGAACCCTCTATCATGCTTCTGGGCATCGTATATTCGGAAAGCCAGCGGCCAAAACCAGTCTGCATCAGCTGCTGGCCCAGGCTGAGTTTCGGTATCGGATCTTCATTTCGTGCAGGCATCCCAGATGCGGAAATCAAGATCAGAGCATCCACCGCTTCAGGGTGGTCGACCGCATACCGCCACGCAATCCAGCCGCCCATGGAATGGCCAATCAGAATAAAGTGTTCGACGTGTAGCTTTGATCGTACAAGATCGAGCGCTTGTGCATAGCCCGCGTAGCTATAGTCATTCGTGGGATGGGGCCCGGTAAGGCCATGGCCCGGATGATCGTAACTGATGAATCTGTAACCTCCGCCAATCTGCTCTATCAAAGGCTCAAATACATGCAACGAACCCGAGCTACCGTGCAGCAAGACGACCGGTCTGCCATCCTGCTTGCCTTGATCCCGATAATGAATCTTTAGTCCGGATTCACCATGAAAAAACCCGGAATACTGATTGCCGTATTTGTCGTGCATGTCATCACGGTCGGTATCCGGAGTTCTGATTAAGACGACTGCCGTTAACAGCAGTATGATGACGAAAGTCGACAAAACGCGCTTCTTGATTGGCTTTTTTGATCTGTTCACCAGCCGTTTATAGCATCGGGCTCATTACAAAGGAAAAACAGAGAGGCTGTGACCAACATGAACGATTCCCTGAAGTGGCTTAAGTTGGACAGCGAGGCCGGGCCGGACTTGCCGCTTTTTCGCGTGCGCTTCGACACGATGCAGCATCCCGCTACGGCGGAGAAATTCCAGCGCATGGTGCTAGAAGCTCCCGACTGGGTGACGGTGGTTGCTGTCACCGCCGATAACAAGATCGTTATGGTGGAGCAGTTTCGGTTTGGCGTCGGCATATTAACGACCGAACCTGTCGCCGGAACGGTAGACCCTGGAGAGGACTCGCTGGACGCCGCCAAGCGCGAACTCCTGGAGGAAACCGGTTTCGGTGAGGGTCGGTGGCGATACTTAGGGTCCGTGCAGGCAAATCCCGCGATTCACGATAACCTTTGCCATCATTGGCTGGCGGAAGACGTCGTGGCCGTGCAGGAGCCCGCGCCGGATGCCGGGGAAGCCATCCGTGTGCATCTTATGACGCTCGACGAGATCAAGGAAGCCATCGCGTCTGGAAAACTGAAACACCCATTGGGACTGTCAGCATTGTCTCGTGTCTTTCCGCTCTGGGACCTTCCGTACTTTCCTCCGGAAAGCTAACGTCCTGGACCGGCGACCGACCGTTTCCGGCCATGTTTCAGGTCGCCGTTATAAAACCGGGGACAGTCCCTATGGGACAGTCCCCAGTCTTTTCGGTCTGATGGCCAAGGGCAGAGGCGTCTGCGAAGCAAACGTCCGGTTGCTGGATTGAGGACATCTGAGTGGATGACGACGGCAAGATCCGGATCGCCCACGACAATCATTTATACCGGCAATAGACGGCCGACAACGCGTCAGAAATATCGCGCCAAACTCAGCTGCGCGTAATCGTCTTTTTGCAGCCAGATCGTCGCATCGCTCTGCCCTGCGCCAGAGAACGCCCGCACCTGCAGCTCCACAAACCAGTCATCACCAAAGCGCCGTTCGGCCTCGATGTTGACGAAGGTCTCGCTTGTGTCGGTGTCGTACGATAATCCTGCAAGCACAGCGGTGTCCTGCACGTCGTTGAATGCCAGGCGCGTACCAACGAATACATCGTTGTCCGCAATCGTCACAGGCTCAAACTCATTTCTTCCGTCGTACTGGTACTCCAATAGCAGACCGACATCAGCTGAGGACTCGCTCACCTGGTAAAACGTGTATTCAAAACCGCCCACTGCAGCCGCAAAGGAATGGGTCACGCCATCACGCACAATGGCTTCGAGCTTCCACAGCCAGGCGTCCTTCGTGTATTGCACATCGACACCGAATTGGTCGATCTGGTCGTACGCGGGCAGCAACGACTGCCCATCGGCCGCGGGAATAAACCGCGGCTCGCGGCTCGTTCCCGAGAACAGATTCAGGCCAATGTCGATATCACCGATGTAATGACTGTAACGCAGCGCGAAGTCGACGTGGTCTTCCTCGCCGGACGATTGGAAGACCGGATTGTCGGTGTCCACCGGCAATGGCGCCCGGAAGCGGCCGTCGACACCCGTAAACGTCCGCTCGCGGAAATGCGGCATCACAAAAGCTGTGATCTCGCCCCAGTCGCGCTGCAGCATAAGGCTGACCATCGGCTGGCCGAGCTTGTCCTCACCGTCGATGTCTCCGGCGAAGTCGGTCTGGTTGATGATGTCCACGAGGTGCACCGACTCGGTCACGCCCCAGAACACCGTGTTCGCACCGACCAGCAGTTCGTAATCGTCGCCTTCAATCGCCCAGTAAGCTTCCTTGAGGTCGGTGAGGTTGCGTTCCTCGTCGGTTGCATCCCAGCGCAGGTACGGGATGAAGGCAGCACGCTGGTTGCCGCCCTCGTTGTACCAGCGAATTTCTGTCGTCGAGATGACAGTGCCTTGCAGTGCCTGATCGTCCTGGCCAACCCATTGAGGATCGTGCCAGAACGCCCGGGCCTGCATCTCCACACTCCCGGAGATGTCCACCTCCCCGCCGCGCGCGGGGGAGATAGAAAGCGCGGCGAGGAGGCTGACCAACAAGAACCTGTTCATGGCATCTACCTCAGGCGGCTCAGCCGGCCCTTGACGAAGTCGTTCGCGGCCAGGCCGGCGTTAAACGTGTAGTCGCCATAGATCAGGTCGGTCTGCTTGTTGGTCTGGACGTTGCTCATCGAGAGCTTGTGGGCACGCCAGATACCATCGTAATTACGGTAGTCGGTGAGCTCGAGTACCTTCAGGAGGTCGCCGCGGCGATCGTAGAACTCGACCTTGCGGATCTGGAAATGTGTCTGGTCGACCCACGACACCTGCCTGGTGTAACCCGAGTTCTCGTAGCGCGGGGTGCGCTCGAGTACGTCGCAGATCAGGTCGCCGCAGGGCACCTCACCGACGTAGGTGTAATCGAACTTGTTGAGCTCAATCGCCGTGAAGTCCTCGAACGCGAACTCGCTGCCCACGAATGGGCCGGACTTGTTCGACGATGAGATGCGTTTCACGCGTTTCAGCGCCGGCAGGTACAGCCACTGGTCATCGGGGTCGAGAATCTTGGCGTGCGACAGGAGTGCCGTGCCTTCGATATCCCGAGGTGTGTCAAACACAACCAGGCTTTTGTCGCCAACACTCTCGTCAGGCTTTTCGAGCGTGGCGATCCGCAATGCGCGCATGGACTCTTGTCCGGCGGCATTTCGCAGCACCATCTGCAGTTCGACTTCGCTGTCACCAAAGCCGAGGTCGGTGCGGTCCGAGCGGGCCGCGATCTCGAAGCCCTGGTCTTGATTTGCCTGTGCGGCGTAGGCAATGCTCATCAGGAACACGGCTGCCAGCAAGGCAGGTATTTCTCGTTTGAAATTCATGGTTCTAACTCCTCAAAAGATTCGGTTAGGCGGTGGACGGCAACACCTTGGCGTCGCCGGCAATTTCGGGTTGTTCCTTGTTGCGGCCATACAGCAGCAAGGCCGGCAACAGAAGGAAGTCGAGGATCAGTGCGCCGATTATCGACAGGATCGTCATCAGCCCAAGATCGACATTCATCTTGAACGCGGAGGTGGTCATGACAAAGAAGCCGGCCGCGAGGATGATTGTGTTGACGACGATCGCCATGCCTACGTTGTGGAACGCGTAGCGAATCGAGTCCTCGACACTGAGGTTGCGTTCGTCCCGAGCACGCACGTACTTCGATAACCAGTGCACGGTGTCATCGACGATGATGCCCAGCGAAATCGAGGCGACCGTCGCCACCGAGAAACCTACCTCGCCCACGAGCAGCGCCCAGGCACCAAACGTTACGAGAATAGGGAGACCGTTCGGCACCAGGCTGAGGGTGCCGAGACGCACACTCCTCAAAGCAAACATCATGATGACGGCAATCGCCGCGATCGCGAGGATCGTGCCCACGACCATGTTCTGCATGTTGCGCTCGGAGATGTAGGTGAACATCACGGCCGCGCTGGTGGGCTTGGCGTGCATGTAAGACGGCAAGTTGTCCCGCATCCAGGCATCGACATCGTTAAAGAACGCCTTGGTCTCGGCGGAGGTCGCCTGCTTGATCGTTGCCGTCACCCGCGTGGCGGATTTGTCCACATTGATGCGGTCATTCAGGTCGAGCCCGTAGGGCAAGGAAAGCTCGTAAAGGAGTAGATATTGCGCCGACAAGTCGCGATCGTCGGGGATCTCATAGTAACTCTCGTTATCGGCATGCATGTTGCGATTGAGCCGCTTCATGATGTCCGAGATCGAGTACACGTGCGTGACGAGCTCCTGCTCGCGCATGTAATCGGTCAGGCGCTCGAGGTTTGCCAGGTATTCAGGCTCGGAAATGCCACCGGGTCCATCCGCGCGGATTGAGTACTCGATCGGGTACAGGCCGAAGTGGTTCATGGCCTGATCCGAGTCCACCCGGAATTCGATGCGCTCGTCGAAGTACTCTACCCACTGATCGTTGAAGTCCAGCGTCGGGATGAACGCGATGATTGCGAGCGTCGGCAGACCAACGCCCACGAGCAGACCGCGATAACGACGAATGACGAACTCGGAGAGCTTGTCCATCGCCTTCACCGACCACTCGGTCCCCTGCTTCTGTTTGACGCGGTACGGCATCAGGCTAATGGCGGCCGGCAATACCATCACCGAGAAGATCCAGGCCGCGAATATACCGACGGCCGTGATGTTGCCCAGGTGCCAGTACGGCGGTGAATCGGAGAAATTCAGCGACAGGAAGCCAACAACAGTCGTCAGCGACGTGATCGTGACCGGCAGAAAGTTGATCCTCACGGCTTCAATCAGCGCCTCTTGCTTACCCAGACCTTCGCGCATCAAACTACGCAGCGAAATCAGGATATGAATCGAGTCAGCGACGGCCAGCGTCAGAATCACGATCGGCGCTGACATCGCGATTGGGGTCAACTTGACGCCGAAGAACCCGGCAACACCCATGGCCACCATTGTTGACAAGGCAATTACGAGCAACGTCGAGACCGTGGCCGTCAAACTACGGACAATCAGCCAGGTCAACAGGAAGATGACGCCGAACATCAGCGGCATCAGCGTGCCGGCGTCGGACATACCGGTCTCGGCAAACGCGTTGTTGAGCATCGACACACCCGTCAGGTGAATCGTCAACTGCGGGTACTTCGCCTCGATGTCGCTTTGCAGCCCGCGCGCAAACTCGACGGCCTCGGGTACTTCCATCAGGTGTTTTTGCGGGTACTGCAACACGACGTTGACGGCCGTGACTGCACCATCACCCGTCAGTATCTGGTTACGCAAGAGAGGTTCGGCCAGCGCCACGTCGCGGCGCTCTTCAAGAAACAGAGCGTCCTTCTCCTCCGCGAATCGCACCAGGTCTTCGACGATCAGGTCGTCCTCGGTCGCGTAGGTGTGCTGGAAGTTCGACACCGAATCGACACGAATCGTATAGGGAATCTGCCAGGCCGCTTCGGTCAGTTCTTCGACGGCCACCATCGTCGAGCGATCAAACGCCGCGCCCGACTCGGACTCCACCACAAAGAAGAAGTTGTCGTTTTTCGTGTAGGTGTTCTGCAGCTCTTCAAACGCCTGCAGCTCGGGGTTCGCCTCCGAGAAGAACACCCGGTAGTTGGTCGAAAACTCGAGCTTCGATGCGCCCGAGCCGATTAATACAGCAACGATCACCGCCCCCAGCAGCACCAGGCTGCGATGTGCGATGACGTGCCTCGTGAGTGCCGCCGCGAAGCGGTCTATCGCTTTGAAATACGTACCCATTTCATACTCTCCAAATCGCTACAGTTTGTTACAATTCATTACCATTCGGTCATAAATTAGACAAAAAAATGTCACGCCCAGCTATTGATCAAATCCTCGAGATTCTCGAGCAGCGGCTCGCCTTCCATGAACCCTTTGATCATGGTGGCCGAGCCGGCCAACGTGACCATGAGCTGCAGCGCTAGCTTGTTCGGGTCCAGCTCTGGCCGGATCTCACCGGCCTGCTGCGCCTTGGCGATGATGTCAACCATGAAACGCATGCGCTTCGAGGTGATGGCCTCCAGGGTCTTGCGTACCGCCGGGTCATGCGGGGCCCGCTCCACCATGGTGTTCACCATCATGCAGCCCTTCTCACCCCCGGCACGCTCGCTGATCTTGTAAACCACAGCCCGGATGTTCTCGAGCGGCGAGTCCGAGTCGAACGCAACCGCCGCTACCTCACGAAATTGCTTTTCCGCATAATGAGTTAGCGAATCCATGAACAGCTTGTGCTTGTCGCCAAACGCCTGGTAGAGGCTGCCCTTGTGCAGGCCGGTGCAGTTGCACAGGTCCGCCATCGACGTAGCCTCGTACCCCTTGGCCCAGAACGCGTCCATGGCTGCCTCCAGGGCAGCTTCCTCGTCAAACTCGCGAGGCCGGCCAACGGACCGAGATGTCGCTTTCTGTGCCATATCCACGTCTATTTATGAACGAACGGTCGTGAATATAATACTGATCGGTCAAGAATGCAAGGGGGAATTTATAACTATTGGCAATGGAGCCGGTTCAATGTGGTCGTCAGGGGCAGAGCGGTTCGCGATAAATACGCAGCTTGTCGAACCATGACCCGAGTCCCTGCGCGGCCGCCGGAAGCTGTTCGTGAATGCCCAGCACCAGTGCGGCGCCGCCACGCATCGTGACGACGATGCGGCTCAGGAGCTCGGACTGAAGCGCATCGTCAAAATACGTGAACACCAGGTTCCTGCAAAGCACCAGGTCGAAGGGACCTGCGGCTTGTTCGTTGCGAATGTCCCGTTCGAGGAAAGTGATGTCGCGTCGGAATGCGGGCATGAGACGATACGCACTGTCCTGTTGCTGGAACGCCCGGTCCCTCCAGCGCGCGGGCAGGTCCTTGATGCTCGCGAACGCGTAACGGCCTTTACGGGCGCGAGCCAGCATCGCGGGATCCGTATCGGTGGCAACGATTTCGATCTCGAGGTCCGGGTACCGGTCCCGCAGTTCCAGATGCCAGAGGATGGCAATCGTGTAAGGCTCCTCGCCGCCGCCGCACCCGGCACTCCACACCCGAACTAACTTTTCGCGACGTTGCTCTGCCGCACGGGCCAGTGTCGGCATTACTTCTTTCGACAGCGCCGCGTACACGCCCTTGTCGCGATAGAAGCGCGAGATGGTAATTCGGCACACGGTGTCGAGGTACTGCCATTCCTCGGCATGCGTTTGCAGGTACTCCCGATACGCCTCGGTATCCGCCAGGCCGAGCTCCCCCAGGCGTCGTGCCAGCCGCTTTCTTACCTGTCCGCGCACCTTGCGAAAACCGTCCCAGCGCATGCGCAACTGCGGCAGCGCCCACTGCAGGAAGCGCACGCACTCAGCGTCGCTCATGCGGCCTGCCTCGCAACCAGGGCGAGTCGGTTGCGGTCGCTCAACTCGACGCGTGACCCAAGGCGCCTGCATTCCCGGTCCATCGTCGTCGCGAGCCAGCGCGCATCGTCCGCCGAGGCCCGGTTCAGGCGGAACTGCCGGATGCAAAACGGCACCATCTCGAGGCGGACGAACCGCCCCGAACCGGGTTGCATCGAGAGCAGGTACATCAACGTGAGGTCGCCGCGGTATTCCTCGTAACCGCCGATGCCCTCGTAGTCGTTCAGGAAATCGCCGCAGCCGTAGAATATTGGCCGGCCGTTATAGACCTCGATGCCTTTCGGATGGTGCGACGAATGCCCGTGGACCACGTCGACGCTGGCCTCATCGATGAGCGCATGGGCGAACGTCCGTTGCTCCCGGGGGACCTCGTAGCCCCAGTTGGCGCCCCAGTGGATCGAGGCTACGACGATGTCGCCGGGCTTCCGGGTAGCGTTGATTCGAGACCCGATCCTTCGAACCGTTTTCGGCGACAGGTCAGGCAGGTAGTTGACGCCCGGCCGGCTTTGGGTGGCGGCCCATTTACGTGGCACTCCTGCGGTTGGTGACGCACAAGCGAATACCAGCACCCGTCCCTTCCCGCCGATCCGGATCACGGCGGGCGCTTCTGCCTCGCTCGCATTCCGTCCTGCCCCGGCCGTCCTGACCCCGGCCTTTCCAAGCGACACCAGCGTATCCACCAGGCCCGCGGTCCCCCAGTCCAGCACGTGATTGTTGGCCAGCACGCAGCAATCGATCCCAGCGGCTTCGATGCAGGGTACGTTGCCAGGGTGCATGCGGTAGTGAATGCCTTTGTTCGGCTGGAAATCGTCGCTNCGGACGTCGGGCTGCGCATGCTCGAGCTCGTCCAGCGCGTCGCCCCACGGGTAGGCGAAGTCCACTCGCCCCGGGAAGGGGCCGTTGGCCGACTGTGCGAGGTCCAGGTACCGCGTGGCGTCGGTCACCCAGGACTCGTGGAGACGCGGATTCGACGGGTGCGGCAGCACCTGGTCGATGCCCCTGCCAGTCATCACGTCACCGCAGAGAAACAGGGAAACAGGCTCGGGGTTGCCCGGTGCGGCGGCACGCGCAACCAGGCCCGATGCCGGGAACAACAGCATGGTTTTGCCGCAATCGAGCAGGAACTTTCGGCGATCCATCGTATATATCTTAGACCGTCATACCGGTGTTCCATTCTGTGGCTGGATCAAATTGCGTGGATACAGTGATTTCCGGAAATGACCGCACGGTTGATCGATCTTGACGAGGTCCTCTACGAAGCAAACGAACTCGTATCCCGAGTTGCCGCTGCATCAGCTAATCTGCATCCAGGATCACCCCCCTGACCGAGTCCAGCAGGGACGCGACGTTCTCACGGATGACGTCGTCGTATTTCAGCTGGCGAACAATGGATGTATACGCCGCGACACTGGCCAACAAATTGCAATCCTTGCTTGAAACCCGGGCGCGGCACGCAGTGGATTGTGATCGTAAATGGTCCTTTTGCCCTGTCGCCCGAACCGGATAGTTTCGGAACATTTACTGCGCGGATTCTGTGACTTCGAGCAGCTGATTCAGTTTGATTTCACGATCAACAACCTGAGTAGTGCCCGACGGCCAGGTCACCTCAATCTTGTCAATTTTTCTGTTACTCCCAAGGCCGAAATAAAGCGGAAACGAGCTTTGAGATAAATAACCAGACTTACCATGATTGACTTTCGTGTAGATGTCGTCGCCCGCGAAAACTTTCACCATCGCGCCTACGCCGCTCTTGTTGGAACTCGTACCGTTCAGCTTTACATTGAGGTAATTGAGTTTCGTCTTGGCGCTCAAGTTGCTGATGAGAACCAAAGGAGGCTGGTTGAATTCCAGTGTCACGATATCCTGGTCGCCGTCCTTGTCCAGGTCAAAAATAACCGAAGACCGGGAACCCAGAGCGCCCCAAAGCACTCTACGCCCTCGTGTTTTTCCGCACAGGTCACTGCCTGCATCTCTACCGGAGCAATTGATCTCAAACCATGGGGCGGCCGTGATTCCGTATTTTCTTGGTTCGACGCCGAGCACATATTCGCTATCCAGGAATCCGCGCCCCTTGTTGTTGAGTAGCACAGAATTGACTGCGTAACGGAATGGGTAGTTCATGCTGGAAGCGATAAACACATCTTCGTATCCGTCTGAATTCAGGTCCCCGGAGCTCAATCCCCAGGGCCAGTAATTTTCAGCACCAATCTCATCCGAAATCTCTGTATACCTGCCATCGCCCTCGTTGCGGTAAAACGCATTGCCGAAAATACTTCTGCCCTGGGTCTGCAACCAGCTTTCCGGGTAGTGCGCTTCCATCTTCATTTTTTCTTCGGAGACATCGAGTTTCGCCGCCATGTCTGAGTGCATGTCGGTAACATAGATATCCATGTCGCCATCGTTATCGTAATCAAATGATGCAATGCCCATGGAGCCCCAGGATGTCTTCGGGAAGAATTCCCGGCTCTTGCGGACGAACTTTTTCCCGTCAACGTTCTCGTAGTACTCGTCATCGCCCTGCATATTGATGACATAGAGGTCCGGCCAGCCGTCGTTGTTGCCGTCAATAACCATGGCATCGCCCGTCCAGCTCGAATCAACCAGGTCTACTTCCCGGGTGACATCCTCGAACCGATTGTTTCCCCTGTTCCTGAACAGGACACTGTTCTCTGTTCGCTCTTCTTTCAGGTGCCCTGCAAAGGCGTCCTTGAACCCGACGTAATACTGTTCGTCAGTAACTACCTGGCCGGTGTCCGTATAAATGGTGACGTTGGATATTTCATCTGTGGTGTAGACGCCCACGTTCGAGACGTAGAGGTCTAACAAACCATCGCGGTCGTAGTCGAAAAAGGTGGAACCCGAAGAATGTGCCTTGACACCCGTACCAGATCGCTCGGTTATGTTTTCGAAATGACCCTTGCCATCATTCTCGAACAACAGGTTACCTGTTCGGACATTGGTAATGTAGAGATCCGGGTCGCCGTCATTGTCGATATCGCCGAAAGAGGCGGCAACGCCGATCCGATCGTCAATGTTCAGGCCGGCGCTGTCGGTAATGTTTTCGAATGTTCCGTTGCCGAGATTGCGCCACAGCTCGTTACTGCCGCTCTGACTTGTGAAATAGATATCATGGAGGCCGTCCAGGTCTACGTCGGCAACGGCCAATCCGTTACCATGATCGTAATGGACAGCTTTGTACACCGATGCCGCATCGTCGACCAATCTGTGACGGAAGGTGATACCGCTGCTCGCTGTTTCGTCACTGAAACTGAAATCGCGAAATACATCGAACCTCCCGGCTGAATCGAGTTGCGATTGCCTGCGACTGTTTATCCAGTCCGGGTTTGCTGCTGTCGGATGCTGCACTATCCGTTCAAATGTGACTCTCGCGATATCTCGCTTCAGAATCTTCAGGCCTTCTTCTCCAAAATCATTGTAATAACCCCTGACCCGGCCTTCCCAGTCGACCAATACAAACATATCGGTTCGTAGTAACGGTATCGCGGAACTGTCGGGATCGTCGGCGACGGGCAGTTTGAACCCGTCCTTTACCAGATTTCGCACGGCATCTCGGGGCCCGGTTAGAAAATGCCATTGCGACGTCTCCAATCCGTGATCTTGGGCATATCTCGACAATACATTCGGACCGTCATGCTCAGGGTCAACGCTAATACTAACGAGGCGTGTGTGCTGCCAGTTGTTAGTTTCCTTTATGCCGGCCTGCAGTTCGTTCATGACAGCGTTTCGCGCCGCGCAGCTCTCTTGGCATCGGACAGACATGAAGTTTGCTATCCAGACCCGCCCATAAAGATCGTGCCATGCGACCTCCGCTCCGCTTTGGTCTGTGAGGGAAAATTTTGGCAGGCGATGGTAAATGTTTACCAGGTCTCTGTGTTCCGGGAGACTAGGAGCTGGTGTACTCCACACATTGGAAGGCTTGGCAAACTCGGATTCCTCGCCGGCGAAAACCTTATCGCAGGCCGTCAGCGCTATACCAAAGAAAAAGAGTAAAGAAATTCTACCAATCATAATAGCCGTCATCTTGGTTTCGAACATAGACTTTGCCTATAAGGGATTCATGTGCGAAACCACACATCTGGTCGCCCATCAGGTCCAGGATCTGTTCGTCCTGCGTAGTGAACTGCAACTCGAAACTGAGTCCCGGTACTGCGATCTCTCGCATTCCAAGTTCAGGCAAACTAAACATGTACACGTAATCATTACTGTTAAGTTTCAAATCAACTTTGGAGTTGTCGGGGAGAAACAGATCTTGCATCGAGTGACGGTCGTCACCGGTACCGAGTACGCCGTCGGGACCCGGGTAACGGAAGTACCAGTTAAATTCGTCAGCAGTGACTTCTATTACGATCGAATCCAGCCGATGCTGCGGGTGGTCCACTCCACACCCCGAACATAACAGCGTGACAAGCAGCACTACCAAGTACCGCCCAAAATAATAGCGTTTGTACGACGTCAAACTGCTCATTGGCGGCGCGCCTACTTCCGGCGCACGCGGTCGAGTAAATCGCGATTTGTCGGTAAGGATGCAATCAGTGTTTCCGCTTGCACTTTATTCTCGCCAATAAGCCGATTCGCAATCTCTGCATCCCGCTGCCATTGGCGATAGCGACTGTCCTTAATGTCGGTAACAAAGTCCATACCGTATAGAACATACTGCAGGCTCGCAGAGGAAAACAACTCAATACGATAGTTAGACTCATAGAGCCAGGGCACCTGGGTGCGCCAAAGCGTCAGTGACTCCTGCAAGCTTGCAGGCATTGATTCGATTTCGCGGTGATCGCGCCAATAGGCTGAATCCGTGCGCTCGGTCAGGACGTAGTGCAGCTTCAGAAAGTCTATGACGGACCGCCAATGCTGCCGGGTTATCTCATTGAAACGCCTGGCCACCACGGGCCTTGCGGCACTATCCCCGGGTAACTGCTCGCTGATCCATTCGGCTGATTTTTCGATCAGAATCAGAGCGGTCGCCTCGAGCGGCTCGACAAATCCCGCAGATACTCCGACAGCGACACAATTCCTGTGCCAGAAAGTCTCCCGATGACCGGGTTGAAATTCAATTTTTCGCGGGCCGGGCTGAACGTCCGCCAACGTCGGGTCGGCCTTGAGGTATGCCGCCAGCTCTTCCTCGGCTCTTTCTATCGACGTGTGCTGACTGGAAAATACGTGGCCAATACCGCGGCGACTGGGCAATGCGATATCCCAGATCCACCCGGCAGATTGCGCCGTCGCCTTTGTACACGAGGCGATGGGGGCATCTTCCGTCACATACTCGGCCTGCACGGCCAGCGCGGTATCGTTAAACAAATAGTCTCGTTGAGATACGTACGGAATGTTGTAGTGCTTACCGATCAGGAGAGCAGAGAAGCCGGTGCAATCAACGAACAAGTCGCCGGAAATTGTTTCACCGGAGGCCAATTGCACTGCCGCGATATCGCCATTTTCGGCCGCGATGATCTGCTCAACATGCCCCAAGCGGTGCTCTACCCCCAACTTGTCAACGCAGTGGCGTTGCAGTAATTCCACAAACTTGCCTGCGTTAAGGTGGTAGCCATAATTGAGACTAAAAGCGTACTCGGGGGTTTGCGGTGTTTTCGGCGCGAGCCCCCGGTCGCATACGCGACCCTGCGGACTGGCCGCATCACCAAACTTGATGTCCGTATGGGAATCTTGCCAGTGCGCAGCCAGGTTGATATTTGCGTAACCACTGGGCGCGCTAAACGGGTGATAGTAGGACTCGCCTTGCCCCCTGTGCCAACCAATAAACTGGGAGCCTTGTTTGAAGCTGGCATCGCAGCCGCGCAGAAAGTCAACCTCCGATACGCCGATTCCTCGCAAGGTGTCGCGCATCGTGGGCCACGTACCTTCCCCCACCCCGAGGTTCGGCACATCCGGCGACTCCAGTAGAACAAGGCGCGTACCCGGGCCACCCTCTGTGGGAGGGCTGTGTTTTGCCGCAATAATCCCTGCGGTCAGCCAACCCGCCGAGCCGCCGCCTACAATGACAATCGTTTGACTCATGAGCTCGATAACCGCGGCTACGACCCGGACGGCACCGCGCAATAACGCTCAATAAACTCCTGATGCGTCGGCAGCTGCTGTACGGTTTTGTCGATCGAATTTCTTATTTCTCTCAAGGATTGCCGAAGTGCTTCGGTGCTCATGAGTTTACCGGCGCGGTGATATTCATGCGGCTCCAACCCCTGCCCCATCATCACCTGCACCCAGGACGCTATGCGAAACAGGGTGGCGTCGTCCGACCAGACGTACGCATTATTCTTAAAGATGTCAATGCGATGAGCGAGACTATCCGGAATGTCCATGGTGCGGTAGGCATTCCAGAAGTCGCTGTCGGTGCGTTTCGTCTGCTTGTAGTGCAGGATTATGAAATCTCTGACGGATTCCATTTCCACTCGAGTTTCTTCGTTGAATCGATGGACTAATGAATCCTTATCCTCGCCAAATGGGAACAGCCGTATCAGGCGAAAAATGCCGGTCATCACCAGGTGGATACTGGTGGACTCCAGAGGCTCCAGGAAGCCGCTTGATAAGCCCAGCGCAACACAATTCTTGTGCCACGCCTGGCGTCGACGCCCTGTACCAAACTTGAGCAGGCGCGGCTCAGTGCGCGTTTCTCCGGTCAGATTGCTTAATAACGTATGCTGTGCCTCGTCGTCGGACAGGAAGCGGCTACTGTAGACGATGCCATTCCCGACCCTGCTTTGCAGCGGAATACGCCATTGCCAGGCGGAAGCATGGGCTATCGATCGCGTGTACGGAGGCGGCGGCTCCGTTGCCTCTGTTTGCACAGCAATTGCCCTGTCAGATGCAAGCCAGTGACTCCAGTCCTCGTATCCGACCTTCAAAGCATCGCCAATCAGTAGCGCCCGAAACCCGGTGCAGTCGATGAACAGATCGCCCTCGATCAGCTCTCCGTTCTCGAGTAAGAGGGCCTGGAGATCGCCCGTCTCTGGATGCTGTCTAACCTCACTGATCTTCCCTTCTACCCGTCGGACGCCGGCGGTCTCACTCAGTTGCCGCAGAAAAGTCGCGTAGCGCGTTGCGTCTAGATGAAAGGCAAAGTTCAGCCTCGCTTCTCCCAGGACTGTCGCAAATTTGCCGGCTTTGGCCGCCTTGAGTTCGAGACAATAATCCTCCAGGCTGCCCCCGAAACCCTGGGAGCGGGCCTCTAACCAGAATTCGTGAAATTCGGCCATCCATGATCGTTGCCCGATTTCCCCAAACGAGTGGATGTAGCTATCGCCTGCGTCGCCCCAGTTGTCGAATACGATGCCCAGCTTGAACGTGGCCTGGGTGGCACGCATAAATGCCTGCTCGTCAATATTCATAATCCGGTGAAAGTTGCGCATCGGCGGAATAGTCGCTTCGCCGACGCCAATTGTGCCGATGGCATCTGACTCGACCAGCGTGATATCAAGCAAACCACCCAAACGAGTAGACATACCACAAGCGGCCAACCAGCCAGCCGTGCCACCCCCTGCGATAACCACCTTTATCATTCTTGCCTTTCTCCCGGCTGGAAGCCGTATTCCGGCGGGTTCTACCGGTTTAAACCGTTTTTCACAAGGGCTCGCAGTCGTCGAGCCCTGTTGTCGTCCACGTCCGCCAACGGCCCGTGAACGAGCTCGGGCAAATGCTCACGCGGCGTTTCTGGCGAGCCGAACACGTAATAATCAAACACCTCGCGCCAGGCCTTTTTCTCAGACTCCGGGCGGTCCCTTAACCCCAGGATGCCGTGCATTACGATATCCAGGGGATTACCCATGTAAGCTGGTGAACTCAGCCACCAGTAATTGATCATGACGTTGAACGGTGCCGACGCCTCTACCTGATGCCACCACATGCTCGGATAAAACAAACCGTCCCCCGGCTGCAAATCCGCCACTAGCGCCGCCTCCAGGGCCTGGCGAGCGCGAGGAAATCGTTCGAAGTCGGGATTCCTGAAATCGACCATCGTCACGACCTGCCCTCCCGGCGTGGGCTCCAGGGGGCCGGGGTACAAATTGTGAATCTGGTCGGGTGGAAACAAGGTAAACCGGCGGCGACCAACGGCACAGCAAGCGATATTGTTGGGTAAATCATAGTGCGCCGAAGCAATCGACTCGGTGCCTATCCATATCTTCGCCAAAGGTTTGTTATCGGCAAATTCAGGGTGATTGAATTGCAGGTCATTGCGTTCACGAAGCCCTGGAAAGTTCTCATCTAGAACAAGGGACTGGATGTAAAGGTAGGGGTGCTCGGTGTTGTTCTTATTGGCGCGAATTTGTGCAAATATTTCACCAAGTTCAACACTCTTGCTTTCAAAGTTAAACCCGGTGCAATCGTCGTTGTAAAAAAACCGGCCGTTGATATCAGGAGGTGCAATAGACAGGCCCACTGGCCTACCACTATAGCGGCTCTCCAATAGCGTCATTGCTTTTTCCGGCGAATCCTTGCCGACTTTAACAAGCTCCCAATTCGATACCAGGCCCCGCAAAATAACGGGCTCATTTGCATCGAAGAGTTCGTCGAAAGGTATCTGGTCCGGAGCCACACCCTCTAGAACACGGACTGTACATTCTGTCTGAACCATAAACCCGACGTCACTATCCAATAAATTTCTATGCTATAGCCGCTTTCTTGTTTTTCAGCGCAATCAATTGATGAAAGTTGCCCAAAGAAGACAATGCAAAAAACGCCAGACTCAAGACACCCTGTTTGTTCAGCTTTTCCAGGCTTTCTCCGTCCAGTTGGGCCAATTTCTCTGCATTGATCGTGTAATAGCCCGGAAAGTTTACTTGCTGGATGTTGCTTAGAGTAACTTGTATGGACACGGGTTCCAGCAGGTCCATGGATTCCAGGCTTGCAAAGAGAATTTTGTCGAGAATTGCGCCCTGGTGGATCAGCTGCAGCGTTCGCATTATTCTCTCCAGGTAAGGTGTATCACCACCGAAGGGGAGAAATACCGCCTGGCCATCATCAGCGCCGACCCTTGGGTTATCCATATCGATATGAATGATCGGCTCCTGATGCATCTTACCGTCAATTTCCCGGTTCTGAAAACCGATCAGGAAAGGTCCTCGAGCCAGTATTGCCGGTACGTAATTGCCCAACCACCCGTCGTCGCCAAGAAACAGGTTTTCATCTCTGTCAAAACCCAAAATGGCATGAGCCTGGAACGCGCTGGTTTGCGGGTCTTTATGAAATAGAATCGGATATTCTTTATGCAACTCGCCAAATTCGGTTGAGAAAGCCAGGGTACGATTGACATTATCACCGTACTTGGCGCAGTGGCGAACGTCGATCTTTAAGTCTTTGTGTTCCTCGTTACTTAGAACGACTGCTTTATCTGTCATAAATCTATCCAGGGATCGTACCAGCTCTGAATCGGGGTTAGCCGACCGAACGAGCTATTGGCTATCGCGGCAAAGCCGGACGGCGAGTCCGGCCCAAGCCAGACAGTCGGTCCGCCGCAATATGGACGATCGTCGGCCCACAGCAATGCCGGGTTTTATTATGACCCTGTCTGTCCGTTTTGGGTCAAATTCTTTTGTTTTTCTCGCATCGACTCGCCGGCCAAACGAAAAACCCCCACGCAAAAAAGGTGGGGGCTTTTTCGAACCGCTTGCATTAGTACCCTTTCAGCACTAACGGCCATCACCGACAACAAAGGTTATTGGTGATAGCTTACAAGACTCAATTCATCGTATAACGCACACCCAGCACGTAACGTGCATCCCCCTCCTGGATACTGAACGGCTGATTCAGCGATCGACCGTACAAAACGTTCTCTTCCTCCGTGAAGTTGATCGCGTCAAAGCTAACAGACAAGTTGTCGCTGATATCGTAGCTAACGTTCAAATCCCACTGCTCGTACTCATCAACGAACTCGGGCATGCGATTCCCTCCAGACGTTACGCGTTGAGCCTGGTTCAGGAAGGCATCACGCCAGTTGTACAACACCCGAGCAGAAACCCCGTAATTCTCGTAGATCAGAACAAAGTTAGCGGAATCACTCAATCCTTCGAGCGCAAACTGGTTTTCAGCGGGGTCAGCTCCTACGTCGTACTCGATGTCACCGTCAACGGTGGTGTAATTTAACTGATAACCGAAGCCGCTATCACCAAACCAGTGTTGCGAAACGAACTCGAAGCCATAGATTGTCGCCGTCTCGGTGTTTAACGGTTGCTGCACGCCAAAATTAAAAAGCGGATCATTTGCATCGGGTGCCACCGTGTAAGCACCAATGATCGTAATAACATCCGCTGGGTCAAAATCGGCGACGCCGTTAGGGAAGTCCGCTGGGTTATCCAGAATCGCAGTCATAGCGAACAAGGACCCTTCGCTGACCTCAAACCCGCCGTCCTGAAGCGCTTGTAGCGCATCGCCGGACCGGCTTCCGGGCGCACCCGACGATGCGTCCCTCAGGCCAAACAGCGGCTGGGACACGATCTCTGTGCCCACAAAGTTCTGTACGTCCTTTCTGTAATAGCCAAATGACAACAGGTTCGAATCACCGTAGTACCATTCGACTGAAAGGTCGATGTTGTTCGATTCCAGAGGATCGAGTCTCGGATTACCACTCAGGCCACCAGGCACACCACCTAAAGCAGTTGGACTTGAAGGTATCTGGAACGTAGTCGCCGAATATAACTTGTCGTAAGTCGGTCGCGCGAGCGTCTGGCTAAACGAAGCTCGAGCCTTCACATCTTCCGTAACATCAATCGACATATCGATGCTGGGCAGGAAGTTGTTGTAGCTGGATTTGCCCTCAACAGCTTGCACATCGGAGCTCAGCACCGACTCAAAGTCGTTATCACTCAGCCAAATAACTTGCAACGGAATGTTCTGGAATGATGTTGAAACTGTCTCAGTGTATTCATAACGCAAGCCCAAGGTCACATGGGTTTCCATACCGGCGAATTCACCGTCCATGTCCACTTGCACGAAGCCTGCCAAGATTTCCTCTTCGACCAGGTTATCCGAATTTTCAATAACGGTCATTGCACCCGGGGTGTAGGAGTAACTGTAAGGGACTCCTTGGAAATTCGTCCCGCTTACGCCGTTCATCGCTTCTATAATATCTGAAGCGTCACCACGGAATGTAATACTACCCAACGGAACAACACTGACCGTACCTGCCGGAGCATCCACCGCACCTGGTGTGTTCTGAGAGAGATCATAATCTTCGAATTCACAGCCAGTGCAGCTCATTGAAAAAAGCCCCTCTGGGACATCACCGGGGTTGTCAATTCCCCAACCGCCCAGCGTTTCTCGACCCTTTTCGAATTGCGACGACATGTCTGTACCCAGATAACTGGCACCGAATTGAACTACAACGTCGTCTTTGACATCCCAAGTTGCCTCAATACGGAACTGATCGGTTTCAGTGATTTGCCTCGACAAATACTCCTCGAGTACCTGAGTTCCCACGTCATCCGCGTCGAATAAACCGTTAGGGGTAGTGGACGTCCGCCAATCATCGATAGCAACGCTTACCTGAGGAAGAGGCAGCGTGTAATCCCACGAGCGCCAACCGGCAACGCCCCCGGCAATGTTGGCGCGAACCGAATTTTTTCCAAACGGTCCGTCGGGACCACTCTCGGCTTCAGCCGTGGCAACATCAAAATTCAGGTTCAAATCATCATTGACCTGCCAGTCAAAATTCAAACCGACAGACTCCACAGTGTCTTTAACACCCATTTCCAGGTTCTGGAAGAAGAAGTCGGCACCGCCGCCCGCGCCAACAGGTTCACGAGGTTCTTGCTGCCTGACCACCGTGGCCACGGTCGGGTTGCCGTCAAATTCCACGGTATCGTGATTATTCTGGTTCCAGATACCGTCGATGATTGCCACAGCTTGTTGAACATTCTCGGCGTACATGGCGTCGGCCGTAATGGTCATCTCATCATTGGGTGCGAACTGCAGGGTTATCTGTCCGTTTGTGCGCTCGCGCTCATTCTCGTTGAGCGCGTAGCCAATGTTTTCAGGCTTGACGTAAGTCTGACCGTCCGCCGGCTCATTTGTGAGGACCGCATCCGCATTGTTAGGATAGGGGTTGGGGGTCGCCCAGACTCCCGGCACCCAATTTTCGATAGCCATGGTGCGGGAACCGTAATCGCGCTCCTGGTAACTACCGAAGACAGCCACACCAAAGGTCGAATCATCGTTGGCCCAGCTGTACAAACCGCTTAGCTCAGGGGTGGTTGAGTCGCCACCGGCATCATCAACGGCTTTAACGCCAAAACTAAGCTTCTGCCCTCCAGCGTCCAGTGGTTTGATTGTCTCAATGTTAATCGTCGCGCCCACGCCACCTGTTGGCGCCGCGGCACGTCCCGTCTTATACACCTGGATACCGCTGACACCTTCCGAGGCCAGGTTGGAGAAATCGAAGGAACGGCTAACACCCACGTTACCCTGGTCTACCGGATTGCCCGTGATCGAATTAACATTCGCCGATGGCAATTGACGACCGTTGACCGTCACAAGGTTGAAATTTCCACCGAATCCGCGAACTGTCACTTCAGACCCTTCACCGTTGACCCGATTAATCGATACACCGGTGATACGTTGGAGTGATTCAGCGAGGTTGGTGTCCGGCATCTTGCCGATGTCTTCCGAAGAAATTGCATCAACGACGCCCGTCGCATTCCGTTTCACGTCAAGTGACCGCTGCAAGCTGCCGCGGATACCCATGACGACGACTTCCTCTATCACGTCTTCTTGCGCATAGCTTGCTGGCGCTGCGGTTGCGCCTATCGCGAGCGCTACACCCGTAGCCAAAGGTGTCCTGCTAAAAGATGGTTTTGGCACGATTTACCCCCCATTGATACCGAATTTAGTTCGCGTGAGCCGCACGGAATTTATTGTTGCAACGGCAACTGACAGCGCTGTCAGTCTGGTACTTATACGTAATGCGGACGAGCGTCGTCAAATCGCTCGCTTCCGCAGCCCGGGCTCCCATGCACCTAAAACAACAATTTCTTCGATGAAACTGTTGCCTTGGTGGATGTTTTCTATATCAAAGACAGGGGGTTACGCCGGCAACATCACTTGGCGGACATTTCCTCGAGCTCCAGCCCTTTGGTTTCGTGCACGACCTTGGCTACGAAAACAATTGATAGCAGCGCGCAGAATGTATAGAAGCCGTAGGCTCCGGCGAGGCCGATTCCGGTCAACAAGATCGGAAACGTCATAGTGATCGCAAAGTTGCTGCCCCACTGAAACAGGCCGCTGATCGCGAGACCCGAACCGCGAATCTGGTTCGGGAACATCTCTCCGAGCATGACCCACATGACTGGTCCCCAGGAGAAATTGAAACAGAATACGTAGGCGTTCGCTGCAATCAATGCGATCAGACCACCGCGCTCTGTTAGCTGCAGCTCTCCGTTCGCCGCCGCATCGGATGTTGCAAACGTGAAGGTCACGACAGCAAGCGTTATTGCCATTCCGATCGAGCCAACCATCAGAATTGGTTTACGGCCGATCTTGTCAATCAGCAATATCGTTGCTGTACAGGCAATGACGCTGAGTCCGCCGGAGAGCACGTTGATCAGCAACGCATCTGATTCCGAAAACCCCACGGACTGCCAGAGTACTGCCCCGTAGTAAAAAACGACGTTGATACCTACGAGTTGCTGAAAACTGGCGAGGCCAATACCGACCCAGACAATGCGATGCAGACGACCTGTCTGCTTGTCGATCAGATCGGCCAACCGGGGTCGATGATGATCCGCGGCGAGTGATTCATCGATCGACTTGATCTTCTGCCTCGCGACCGTCGGCCCGAACAGGCGTGAAAGTACCTTCTCGGCAGCATCCTTGCGACCACTGGTGACCAGGAATCGCGGGCTCTCCGGGATGAACAAAAGCGCAATAAAAAACAGCGAGGCCGGGATCATCTCCACCCAGAACATCCAGCGCCATGCCTCGAACTGGAGCCACAGAATTTCGGTAGATGAACCCGCGAAATTCGCCAGAAAATAGTTACTGATAAACGCGACAAACAGTCCGACGATGATAGCGATCTGCTGAACCGAGGCCATCGCACCGCGAAAACGAGCCGGTGTGACTTCGGCGATATAGGCTGGCGCCATCACGCTGGCAGCGCCGACGGCCAGGCCGCCCAGGACCCGGTAAACAATAAACTCGGCAGAAGACCCGGAAACGCCTGAGCCCCAGGCGCTGACGAGAAACAAGACCGACGCGACCAGCAACAGCGCTCTGCGGCCGAAGATATCCGCCAGACGTCCTGCGAAAAATGCGCCGACGGCACAACCGAGGAGCATCGATGCAACATTGAATCCGGTG
Organism: uncultured Gammaproteobacteria bacterium; assembly: GCA_947259395.1. Lineage (GTDB taxonomy): Bacteria > Pseudomonadota > Gammaproteobacteria > Arenicellales > JAANXG01 > CALZGZ01. The sequence goes on from CAMYMN010000024.1 coordinate 25,343, forward strand.
CCGACTCCCTCTGAGTCGAACGCAAGCCGCAGACCATCGACCGTGCCGTTAATCACGCCGCTATCGAAACCGAACAGGAAACCACCAATCGTCGCAACGCAGCTGACCAAGATAATGACCGCTGTATTTTCTTCGTCCGATTTGAGGGGCTCTTCCACCAATACGTTTTCGTTCATGATTTGTTATTCTCCGTTCGGTGCGGCAGCCATCATAACGCCAATCCGGTACGCGATGTCGAATTCAGGCAATGGTTGCCGGCAACCGGCAACTCTTTCCGCTCATAAAGCCTGTGTATCTGTTAGAAAGGATCCCAGCGCCCGGGTGCAGCGACGAACGGATTCTTCAAGGGGTTCTGCCGCGGATAAGAATATCGCCTCACGCGGGATCTCGGCAGTTTCAAACTGGCTGTCTACCAGACTTGTCGGCATAAAATGGCCTGGACGGCCGGCGACTCTTTGCAGTGCCAGCTCACGGCTCAATCGGATCCAGACAAATCTGATCGACAGACCTTCTGCTAACTGGTCCCGGTAGATTTGTTTCAGGGCCGAGCAGGCCAGCACCGCCGGCGCCCGCTGCAACAACTCTGCGTTAAGTGCCGCCAGCCATGAGGCGCGATCTCCGTCATCCAGCGGTATGCCGGCGATCATCTTCGCCCTCGAGGCCTCGCTATGAAAGTCATCCGCTTCCAAAAACGGCCAGCCGATTCGCTTGGCCAGCGCGTAGCCGATCGTGGACTTTCCGCACCCGGATACGCCAGCAACAACAATCGCCTTTCTTGGCACTACCTCTTTTCGCAATTTACTGACGCCTGTATCGACAATTCATTCTGATTAGCGTAAGCAGACCCTTACAATAAGCGAACACACAAAGAATCGACAATCGCTTGCCGGAGCACGGTGTGGATAATTTTTGGCTGGTTGCAGTTCCTTTCATCGGCATCCTGCTGTTGCTGTTCCTTGTCATTCGATTGCGGGTAGCCGCTTTCGTTGCGCTGTTGCTGGTCAGCGTACTGGTCGGCCTGGGCACCAATATGCCCGGCAGTGAGATCGTAACGTCCATCAGAAACGGCATGGGCGGCACGCTCGGTTTCGTTGCAGTCGTCGTCGGCTTGGGCGCGATCCTTGGGCAGTTACTCGAAGCATCCGGCGGGATTCAGTGCGTTGCCCAGACAATTATCAGCAAACTCGGCGCGGATCGCGCGCAATGGGGCCTGGGACTGACCGGTTTCATTGTTGCGATACCGGTCTTCTTCGATGTCGCATTCATCATCCTTATACCGCTCGTCTATGGCCTGGCTCAGAGCACCGGCCGTTCCTTGCTCTATTACGCGGTGCCGCTGCTGGCCGGCCTGGCAGTCACCCACAGCTTCGTGCCGCCGACACCGGGCCCCATTGCGGTGGCGGACCTGCTCGATGCCGATTTGGGCTGGGTAATCATCTTCGGTGCCCTGGCCGGCATTCCGTCGATGATTCTCGCCGGGCCGATGTTCGGCCGTTACATTGCACGACGCATCCAGGTCGACGTTCCCGAATCGTTCACGGAGGCGATCGCCAACCCGCCGGACAATTCGATCAGTTTCGCCCGGGTTTCGACCGTCATCCTGTTACCCCTTGTACTGATCATGCTGAGCACGATCACGCCAATCTGGTTCGGTGAACAGCATGTCGTGACGACAGTTTTTGCATTCGTCGGGCATCCTTTCGTGGCGTTGCTTGCTGCCACATTGCTGGCGATGATCTTGCTGGCGCAGCTCGACGGTTTCGGCAAGGACGACATTCTTGCCATAGCGAACAAGGGTCTCGAGCCGGCCGGCATCGTCATATTGATTACCGGTGCCGGCGGGGCTTTCAAGCAACTGTTGATTGACTCGGGCGTCGGCAACGCCCTGGCCGACATGATGGCCGACTCGCGACTACCGCTTGTGGTTCTCGCATTCCTGATTGCCGCACTCACCCGGATTGCGCAGGGCTCCGCCACAGTCGCCATGATCACTGCGGCCGGGTTGATGGCGCCTTTGACTACCGCGCAGGACCTGTCGGCTGCGATGCTGGCCTTACTGGTGATCGCGATTTCGTCGGGCGCAACGATTCTTTCCCATGTGAACGACTCGGGTTTCTGGCTGGTCAGCAGGTATCTCGGCATGAGCGAAAAGGATACATTGCGTTCGTGGACGGTATTGACGACGATAATCGCGCTGACCGGCCTGACCGTTACACTGATCGTCTCCATGTTCATTTGAGTCGTCTCATATGTACCCGAAAGAGAATTTCATGCAGAAGCGCATCGCGATCGTTACGCCTTTTCTTTTGTCCGTGGTCTGCTCCGCGAGCCTGGCAGAACCCGACGCCGTGTATTTTTCGGACGCGCAAATCACGATCGACGGAATGGCACTGGAGCCCGGGTGGAGCGACGCAGAATGGCGGAACATCGACAGGCACATTCTCGGCGAACAGCCTGAACGACAGGATTTTTCGGGCCGCTACAAGCTGCTCTGGGATGAGCAGCACCTTTACCTGCTCGCCGAGATTTCCGACGACGTACTGTTCGACCAGCACGCAGATCCGCTGCACCGGTACTGGGACGACGACTGCCTGGAGATTTTTATCGACGAGGACGGTTCGGGCGGCAATCACCAGTTCGATTACAATGCGTTCGCGTACCACGTCGCTCTCGACAACCAGGCCGTCGACATCGGTGGCCAGCTCGAGGACGGCTCACCTGAATTCGTATTGTTGAACGACCACGTCGATAGCCAGTGGAAGCGCCAGTCGCACGAAGCACACACCGTGTTGTGGGAGGTTGCGGTCAAGATATTTGACGACAGTTTTCAACCCGGCGAAGCCAGTCAGCCCGTCTCTTTGGCTGCAGGCAAGACGATGGGGTTCATGCTCGCCTACTGTGACAACGATGGCAGCGATGAGCGCGAACACTTCATCGGGTCACACGAGATCGAACCCGTCAACGGAGACAAGAACCTCGGTTACATCGACGCCAGCGTGTTCGGCTCGATCAGGCTGGAGCCTGCGAAGCCCTGAGAAATTTCAGAACGTGAGTTCGGAAACCGCTTTGTAGCTCCTGGCCGCGGACTTGAGGGGATCCTTCGAGTCGTCGCGCTCTACGTAGTAGTGCTGTAAGCCAGCAACGTCGCTCGCAGCAAATATCGCCGCGAAATCAATGGTGCCATCGCCGACGTCCGCCATGCTCGTGTCGGAGGCCATGTCCTTGACGTGACAGAGCGGAAAGCGCCCCGGGTAACGTTCGAAGTACGTGAAGGGATCAGCACCGGCCTTAGTAATCCAATACAGGTCCAGCTCCACCTGCACCAGTTCGGGATCCGTTTGGTCAAGGATCAGGTCCATAGGCACCTGGCCTTCGAGCTCAACGAACTCAAAGTCGTGGTTGTGCCAGGCGAACTGCAACCCCGCATCGCGACACTGCTCCGCGAAACCGGCGACCAGGTCGATGTGCCCTCGATAGTCATCGAGGGTGCCTCGCTCCTCGGGCGCCAGCCAATTCAACGCGAGGTAATCCTGCCCCAGCGTCTGCGCTGATGCGATGAGCTGCTCAGGCGAAGTGCGAATGTCGTCGAGCCTGATATGTGCCGATGGCGACACGAGTCCCGCAGCATCGAGAAAGCCTTTTACCTCTTCGGGCGTATGGTCGAAGTAGCCGGCAAATTCGACTTCGTCATAGCCGATTCCTGCAAGCGCTTGCAGCGTGCCGGCCATGTCTTCTGCCATCTGGTTGCGAACCGTGTACAGCCCGATGCCGATTCGCTCGAGGCTTTTGCCAGCCAGTGATTCCCCTTCCTTTGCACAGGAATACAACCACGGGCTGACAGCCAGTGCCGCGGCGCTCTTGATGAGTGTTCGCCGTTTCATATCTGACCTTCCTTTCTTGATTGTGACGGCCCCTTAATGCCCTGCTCTGAGGTCCTGCACGGTTTTTTCCTCTATGTTGAAATAGAGGAACTCATGTTGCACGGCCAGTCCAACCGGGCTCTGCGCTTCCAGACCCACCTTCACTCGTTGCGCATCCGCCATTTGCGCCAGGCGAGCCATTACATACGTTTCACCATCGCTCGACCAGTGCATTGCAAAGTTATTACCCTTGCGTATCAGCCGTAACCAGACCTTGTCAAACGCCTCCAGCCTGACCCCATTGGCGTCGTCAGATACACCCCTGGTGACCACTGAGACAATGCTTTTCCCGGTGGCATCGGAACTCTCAAAGGCAAATTTAATCCAGTTCGCTTCGTCAATATGTACCATGAGCGCACCGGCGTTCCACTGATCCCTGAAGTCGGGTTTAACCAGGGCGGTGGCAACAAAATCACCTTCAATTTCCTGGTAGAAAAGCGGTGCGGATGCGCTGACTTCATCATTCTCCGGGTTAATGAAGAAGTCGCTTTTTTCCGGGGCGGTAATGCTCATTGTGCCCTCGTTGAACTCGACCGCCACAGGTTTGTTGAACCACCGGAAGGTGCCCAAATTATCTTCAGTGAGATTCTTCAGCTGATTAGTAGCTGACACCTTTATCTTCTGCCCATCGGTTGCCTCGTTTAAAGGCGCAGCCGTGGTACACGCGGCGCTTATTAATAGCAGCGCTGTCGCAAGTGCTGCCGTGCCTCCAAGAGTTGTCCGCCGCATCATATTCGTCCTTCCTTCAGCATGTCGGCTGCGGCGGCCGCCGCACGGGCGGTCAACGCCATATAGGTCAGCGATGGATTCTGGCAGGCCGACGACGTCATCGCCGCGCCGTCAGTCACGAAAAGGTTCGACACGTCGTGTGCCTGGTTGAACTTGTTAAGCACCGATGTCCCGGGGTCGTGCCCCATGCGCGCGGTACCCATCTCGTGGATCATCAGCCCCGGCGGTGCGATGTTGCTCGCGACATTGACGTCCGTCAGCCCTGCCGCCTCGAGCGTTTCCTTCCCGTCGCTTGCCATTGCATCGAATATCGCCATCTCGTTGTCACGCAGTTTGCATTCAATATGCAGTATCGGGATTCCCCAGCGGTCCTTGCGCTTCGAATCCAGCCAGACCCGATTGCGCGCGTCAGGCAGCATTTCCCCGAAACCACTCATACCGAAACGCCACGGGCCCGGCTTTTGCAACTGCTCCTTGAACGCTTCTCCGATGCCCGCGGTACCGGTCCCACGGCGCCAGTCGTCGCGGTAAGCGCCCCCCTGGAAACCGAACCCTCGCAGGAACCGTTCGTCGCGTTCATCGACATTGCGAAACCGCGGCACGTACAAATCGGTGGCTCGCCGGCCCTTCTCGTACGTGTCCTCGAATCCGGGCACCGTGCCGGTTGCCCGGACACCGCCAACGTGGTCCATCAGATTCCGGCCGAGCATGCCGCTGCCGTTTGCGAGCCCGTTCGGGAACTGCTCGGATCGGGAGTTCAAAAGAATTTGCGTGCTGGCCAGCGTCGACGCGCACAGGAAAACCAAGCGGCCGCGGTGTGTGCGGCGCTCCAGCGTATGGGCATCGACAACCTGCACGCCGGTTACCCGTTCACTGCCCGCGTCGTAGACCAGACTGTCAACAACTGCGTCCGTAACCGTGGTGAGATTTCCAGTCCGGTTGGCCGCCGGGAGCGTCGCCGACAGGCTGGAGAAGTACGCGCCGAACCTGCAGCCGCGCTGACATTCGAGGCGATTCATGCAGCGAGCGCGGCCAAGAGCAGTCTGCTCGGCCGTCGGTGCAGTAAGGTGTGCCGTCCGGCCAATGATCAGGCGACGATCCGGGAACGCGGCCTCGAGCTTCTTCTTCATGGCTCTTTCGACGCAGTGCAATTGAAACGGCGGCTGGAACTTGCCATCGGGCAATTGCGGCAGGTTCTCGCGCGATCCGCTGATGCCGGCGAATGTCTCGACGTGGTCGTACCACGGTGCGATATCACTGTAACGGATCGGCCAATCCACACCGTGACCGTCACGACTGTTCGCCTCGAAGTCCAGGTCGGACAAGCGGTAGCTCTGCCGATGCCAGGTCAGGGAACGGCCGCCGAGATGATAGCCCCGTATCCACGCAAAGGGATTTCCAGTCGTGGTCTCATAGGGGTTCTCACGGTCGTTGACGAAAAAATGCTTCGTGTAATCCGAGAATGCATAACAGTCTTTCTGGACCGGGTAATCCCGGGCGACTTCGGCCTCCGGCACCTGGCCGCCGTAGGGCATCTCCCAGGGCGGCTTGCCGTCCGTCGGATAATCGACCCGATGCGTGACGTTGCGGCCCCGCTCCAGCAGCAGCACCTTGAGACCGCGCTCGGTGAGTTCTTTCGCCGCCCAGCCGCCGGACATCCCGGAACCAACGACGATTGCATCGAATACCGTGTTGTCGTCAGAGGTCATAGGAGTATCCCAGCCAGAACCACGCACGGTCGTCATCCCCGAGCGGCAGGCAGGGCTCATAGTTGCCGGGAAACGGGTCGAAGCGCAAAGCCTGCGTTGCGCCAGGTTTCGACGAGAAATACGCGAAAAGAATGAGCTTCTTGAAGCCTCGGAAGAACGTGTCCGGCGCACCGTCGGCGAAAGCTTCCCGATCCAGCGATCGCAGCAATTCGACCTGGTCGCGGAAGTCGCTGTCAATAAAGCTGTCGGCGCCCGCCTGTTGCGCCCTATCGTCGATCGCCCCGAGACCTGCAATGAAAGCTTTTTGCCGCTCCGTCGATGCCCACTCGGAGAGTAGCAGGTCGATGAACTTCGGAACGCCGGCAGACACCGCACCCGGCGTGTCCGTTTCCGGAATTACGATATCCACAATCCGCGTAACCGTCTCCAACTGTTTGCTATCGAGGTACCTGGGCGCAGCATCGTCCGCGACCGCCGCAATGCTTTGCCTGAGCAAGCCAAGCTGTGCCGCAGTAATGGTTCCGCCCAGCAGCGCAACGGCGCCCTTCAGTGCGTCGCGGCGCGTGAGCCCTGGTTTTTGTTCTTGTTTCATGCCTTACTCATCCTCTGCCGGCATTGAACGCCCGAGCCTGATCGGCAGCCGCTCGGCGCCACGATACGCTATTGCAGACCACCGTATCAAACGGCGCTGCAAACCGTCCTGCCTCCAATTTTGACCGGGGATGGGGTACAGTCTGGCATCGCCGACTACATGCAATAAGAAGAACAGGGGGGCGCGTTCATGACCGAAGTCCACGAGAGGCGGCTTTTCGTTGCCAGCTGTGTTGCACTGGTACTCACGTCGATGACCTTTGCGATACGGGCAAGGCTGGAGACCGTATTTGGCCCCTATGGCGTCGGCCTGACCCTCGAACAGATCGGCTATGCATTCATGCCGGCATTCTGGGGTTTCACGCTGGCAATGGTGATCGGCGGCCCGATCGTCGAGTCGATCGGTATGCGCAAGGGCATGTGGGTCGCGTTTATCTTTCACGCACTCGGCATCGTTGCCACTCTGATGGCCAGCGATCTCGCTTCACTGTTTACGGCGACTGTATTCATCGGTCTCGGCAACGGCATGGTGGAAGCTGTGTGCAACCCGCTGGTTGCGAGCATGTACCCGCAGCAAAAAACCAAGATGCTAAACCGGTTCCACCTGTGGTGGCCTGCCGGCATTGTCTTAGGTTCGATCGCGGGGTATCTATTGATGGATATTGCGTTGCTGAGCTGGCAGGTTCTTGTTGCAACGCTGTTTGTCCCGCTCGCACTCTACGGCTACCTTTTGATCGGCCAGTCTTTTCCGCAAACCGAGCGGATGGAGATGGGCATTAGCGCCGTCGATGCCGCGAAGAGCCTGGCAACACCGCTGTACCTGTTTGTTGGCTTTTGCATGCTGCTTTCGGCAGCAACCGAACTGGGCACTACCCAACGAATCGAGTCGTTGCTGGCGGCAACGGGCGTCAATGCGTTGCTGGTGCTTGCTTTCATCAACGGCATCATGATTTTCGGCCGCGCGATGGCCGGACCTATCTCGGAGATGATCAGCACGGCCGGCATGCTGTGGTTCTCCGCCATCTTCTCGTTTATCGGCCTGCAGTTGCTCGCAAATGCCACCGGGTCGTTCGTATTTGTCGCTGCCGGGGTGTTTGCCGTTGGCATTACGTTCTTCTGGCCAACTACGCTCGCGTTCATATCCGAAAACCTGCCGCAGAGCGGCGCCGTCGGGCTGTCGATCATGGGTGGTCTCGGTATGCTGTCAGTATCCTTCGTACTGCCGATTATGGGGCGTATCCTCGACAACGCGATCGGCACCGAGGCACTCACTATCATGAGCACACTGCCCGCAATCCTGATCGTGCTTTATGGCGGACTGTTCTTCGTGCGCCGCAAGCGCCGCGCTGCGGCGAGGTCGGCCGCCGGTTAGACGGCTACCCAGCCTGCCCCTGCCTCACTCGAACGCACGGCGGCCTCGACAAAGACGACTCCTTTGAGGCCGTCTTCTCCGACCGGAAACACGAGGTCAGCATCGACGTGCATGCCATCGCGATGGGCTCGGATTGCAGCCGCAACCTCGGTGTAAATGCTTGCGAATGCCTCGAGGTAACCCTCCGGGTGGCCGGCGGGAATTCGGCTTACGCGACCTGCTTCCGGGCCTGCACCCGCCCCGCCGCGCGTTATTCTTTGTGCCGAACCGCCGAGTGTCGTGAACCAGAGTTCGTTGGGCGCTTCCTGCCGCCAGCTGAGGCCACCCTTGTCGCCATAAACACGCAGTGACAGGCTGTTCTCATTGCCAACCGCAACCTGGCTGGCCCACAACATGCCTTTCGCGCCGCCCTCGAAGCGCAACAACAGCGCCGCGTTGTCGTCGAGACGACGACCCTCGACGAAGCACGAGAGATCCGCGCACAACGAGTCGAGCGTCAGGCCGGTAACGAACGTCGCGAGTTGATACGCGTGGGTACCGATATCGCCGATACAGCCGCCCGCCCCCGACTTTGCCGGATCGGTGCGCCAGGCGGCCTGCTTCTGTCCCGTCTGCTCGATCGCGTCGGCGAGCCAGTCCTGCACGTATTCCGCCTGCACCAGGCGGATGTTGCCAAGTTCGCCATTAGCGACCATCGCGCGGGCCTGGCGAATCATCGGGTATCCCGAGTAGTTGTAGGTCACGGCGAGAATCCGGTTGGCGCGCTTTGCAGCATCGATCAATTCCCGGGACTGTTCGCTTGTCACGGCCAGCGGCTTGTCACAGATGACATGGATACCCGCGTCGAGGAATGCCTTTGCGATAGGGTGGTGCAAGTGGTTCGGTGTTACGACGGCGACGACATCGATTCCGTCGTCACGGGCCGCCTCGGCCGCAGCCATGTCGGCGAAATCTGGATACGAGCGCTCGTCGTCAATGCCGAACTCGCGAGCCGAGGCCGCTGCGCGTTGCGGGTCGGACGAGAGCGCCCCGGCGACGAGTTCGTATTCATCGTCGAGCCGCGCCGCGATGCGATGCACGTTGCCGATAAATGCGCCCTGCCCGCCGCCGACCATCCCGAGCCGGATGCGGCGATCCGTCCCGCCGTTACTCATTCATGGCTCCCCCCGAGACCCAGCAGCGCGCGATTGGCCTCGGCATCAATGTCCGCGTCCGCGAAATCGTCGAACGCGCGTTCGGTTACACGAATAATGTGATCGGCGATGAACTTTGCCCCCTCGCGCGCGCCATCCTCGGGATGTTTGAGGCAGCATTCCCATTCGAGTACGGCCCAGCCACCGAAGTCGTACTGCGCGAGTTTAGAAAAGATGCCGCGAAAATCGACCTGGCCGTCGCCCAACGACCGGAAGCGGCCGGCGCGATCGACCCACGACTGATAACCGCCGTAGACACCCTGACGGCCGGTCGGATTCAGCTCCGCATCCTTGACGTGGAACATCTTGATGCGCTCGTGATAAATGTCGATGTGTTGCAGATAGTCGAGCGCCTGCAGCACATAATGGCTCGGGTCGAAGAGCATGTTACAGCGGGGATGATCGTCAACCCGCTCGAGAAACATCTCAAAGCTGATGCCGTCGTGCAGGTCTTCGCCCGGATGAATCTCGTAGCAAAGGTCGACCCCGGCCTCGTCGAAAGCATCGAGTATCGGCCGCCAGCGATTTGCCAGTTCGTCGAACGCCGCTTCCACCAGCCCGGCCGGTCTCTGCGGCCAGGGATACAGGTAGGGCCACGCCAGCGCTCCGGAAAACGTTGCATGTTCCGTCAGGCCGAGATTCGCCGATGCCTTTGCAGCCAGCAGCAACTGCTCGACCGCCCAACGTTGCCGGGCGTCAGGGTTGCCCCGGACTTCGGGCGCGGCAAAGCCGTCGAACATCGAATCGTAGGCCGGGTGAACGGCAACGAGCTGTCCCTGCAAATGTGTCGACAACTCCGTGACCGCGATGCCGTGTGTGTCCAGCGTCGCACGCAGATCGTCACAGTAAACTTTGCTTTCCGCTGCCTGTGCGAGGTTAATGAGCCGGTCGTCCCAACTCGGAAGCTGCACACCGGTAAAACCCAGCCCTGCCGCCCACTCGGCAATGCTGTCGAGATTGTTGAACGGTGCCTCGTCCCCGGCGAACTGAGCAAGGAAAATCGCCGGGCCTTTTATCGTTTTCATATCACAGGCCCTGTAAACAACGCGAGTTGAATAGGATGAACGCCAAATCGCCACGATGCAAACGTCGCGAAATCGGGCCACTCATCTTTTTTGTTGCCGCAGGATCAGTCTCTGTAACCAGGCGTGACGATGATATTGCGAAACTCGATGGGCCCGTGATCGCCCTGCAACATCAGCGGCCCGTCGCTCCCCTCATCGCTGTCGAGTGCACCGCCCGTGATGCCGGGAATCTCGCGCCGCGATATGACTTCTATGCCGTTAAGTTTGACGGTGATTCGGCGGCCGATAAGCTTGACGTCCATCGACTGCCATTCGTTCGGTTCGGCTGCCGCGTTCGTTCGCGGCGCGATGAAGCCGTACAGTCCACCGATGCGTAGCGGATCGACGGCCATGTCCAGATCGTCCTGGATCTGCACTTCGTACCGACCCCTGAGATAGACGCCGCTGTTGCTGCCCGGCGGATAACGGAATTCGAACTGCAACCTGAAATCGTCGAATCGCGCGTCGGTGATCAGGTCCACGCACGGTGGCGTCGCGCGCAGGATTCCGCTCGCGACGGTCCAGCAACCCGCATGTTTCTTAACTCTCGGATGCCAGCCCGACAGCCCGTCACCAATCAGTGCGACCGACTCGCCCCACCCGTTCACATCCGTTTGAGCGAGCAACGGCGCCCTGACGCCTTTCCACTCGCGGCGTTCGCCATCGCCGATACGGGTCTGCCCCGTCAGGCGGTCGCCCTCGAGGGTGCCGTCGAAGACGAGCTCGCCGTCGCCCCCGTTCTCGTACTGCGCGGGAATGTGGACCTGCAGGCGATCGTTGGCGAAAGTTACGGCTGCTGCATGCCGCATGCTGCCAATTTGTCCGACGAATTCCGCCATCAGCTGGGTTTCGGTGCGCAGGCGGATCTCGAACCAGGACGGATATTCGCCGTCTTTTCCCTGCACTGTCAGGTCCCAGCGACCCAGCACCGGATCGGCGAACCCACGCGGTGGCTCTTCCGCACACGCGGTGCCTGCGAATAATATCGCAACGATCGGAACTACGCGGCTGACTTCGAGCTTCATGACCCGATGCTACAATGCCCGCGCGTGGCTTACGATAAACCGGCAACCCAATAACGAAAACAATAACTAGAGGTCCCCCTGGAACACCGAGCATGGCAACAGAAACCTATGACGCAATCGTTGTCGGGTCCGGTATTTCGGGCGGCTGGGCCGCCAAGGAACTCACGGAGAAAGGACTCGACGTGCTGCTGCTCGAGCGCGGCAAAAACGTCGAGCACATCAAAGACTACGTCAACGCGCGGAAGGCTCCGTGGGAATACCCGCACCGCGGCTTCCGGACCTACGCGATGGAGGAAGCGTATCCCGTTCTGAAGCGGGACTACCCGCTCAACGAGAAAAATCTGGACTGGTGGGCCTCCGACCGCGATTCACCGTACACCGAGATCAAGCGGTTCGACTGGTATCGCGGCTACCAGGTGGGTGGGCGATCGTTACTCTGGGGCCGTCACAGTTATCGTCTCGGCGATCTCGACTTCGAGGCGAATGCCAGGGACGGTGTCGCCGTCGACTGGCCGATCCGCTATGCGGACATTGCACCGTGGTATTCACACGTCGAGCGCTACGCCGGCATCGCGGGCTCCGTCGAGGGAATGCCGCAGTACCCGGACGGCGAGTTTATGCCGCCGATACCATTGAACTGTGCGGAGGAACTGGTCGCGAAGCGCGTGCGCGGCGAGTTCGACGGCAAGCGGCGCATCGTGCATGCCCGCGTTGCCAACATCACCCGGCCACTGCCCGGACGCGCGCCCTGTCAGTATCGCAACGCCTGCTGGCTGGGATGCCCCTACGGCGCCTCGTTCAGCTCGCAGTCTTCTACGTTGCCCGCGGCGATGGCGACCAACCGCCTTACGCTCAAACCCTGGTCTATCGTGACCGAGCTCGTCTACGACAAAGACAAGCAGCGTGTTTCCGGCGTAAGGGTACTCGACGCGGTCACCGAGACGACCACCGAATACAACTCGAAGATCGTGTTCGTGTGTGCGTCGGCGCTCAACTCGACCTGGCTCCTGATGCGCTCCGCGACAGACGTCTGGCCGGAGGGTCTTGGCTCCAGCTCCGGTCAGCTGGGCCGTAATCTCATGGACCACCATTTCCGCGTTGGCGCTTCAGGTCGTATCGACGACCCCGCGGTCAATGACAAGTACTATTATGGCCGGAGGCCCACCGGCTTCTACATTCCCCGTTATCGAAACGTGGAACGGCAGGATCGCGATTACCTGCGCGGATTCGGTTACCAGGGCGGTGCACATCGCGAAGGCTGGACGCGCGCGGTCCGGGAGCTCGGTGTCGGCGGGGAATTCAAGGACGAGATGACCAGGCCCGGCGACTGGCAGATCGGCGCGACCGCATTCGGCGAGATGCTGCCGAATCCGGACAACCGCATAACGATCGACGCGTCCCGTACCGACAAATGGGGACTGCCGGTCCTTGCCGTCGACTGCGCGATCGGGGAAAACGAACGCCTGATGCGCATCGACATGATGAACGACATGGTCGAGACGTTCGAGGCGGCCGGCGTTAAGGACGTCAGTCCCTTCGAACGCGAATACGCGCCGGGCATGGGCATCCATGAGATGGGCACGGCGCGCATGGGACGGGATCCGAAATCATCGGTTTTGAATGGCTGGAACCAGGTCTGGGATGCGCCGAATGTGTTCGTCACGGACGGCGCGTGTATGACCTCCTCCGCCTGCCAGAATCCCTCGTTGACCTACATGGCCCTGACGGCGCGGGCCGCAGACTTTGCGGTCAATGAACTGAAGCGCAGGAATCTCTAGGCTCGAATATGACCAAAAAGAAAAATAATCCCCCGCTCTGGACGCGACGGGAAGCGATCCTGAAAACGAGTGCGATGCTCGGCGGCGCAGCACTCATCGGCCAGTCGCTCATGCTAACCGGCTGCGAACGGCAGCAGACGGCGGCGCCGGTTGCAGAGGATCCTCGGGACGGGCTGTTCAGCGATGCTGATCTCGAGCTGCTGGACGAGATCGCCGAGACGATTTTTCCGGAAACCGACACACCCGGCGCTAAGGTTGCTGGTGTCGGGCCGTTCATTGCCCTGATGGTTACGGACACCTATTCCCCGGCGGAGCAGGCAGTATTCAAGGAAGGTTTGGCAACAATCGACCGTGAATGTCAGCAGGCCTACGGCAGGATCTTCGTCGAATTGTCACCGGCCGAGCGTCTGGCAATTGCCGAACGCCTCGATCGTGAGCGGTTTGACGCGGGCGAGGCGAACCACTATTTCCGCATGTTGAAGGAGCTGACGGTGCTAGGGTTCTTCACCTCGGAGACCGCGTACAAGCAGATACTCGATTACGTGGAGACGCCGGGGCGCTACGACGGCTGTAGGGACCTGAGTCCGGATGTGCGCATGCACGCCGGTCATGGCTCGAGCCCGTTACGCACGTGAATCGAGTATTGCCATTGCTGCCGCTGTTGGCCTGTTGCGCCGCATGGGGTGAAGACTGGATCCCGCTGTTCGACGGCAAGAGCCTCGACGGATGGACGCCGAAGATCCGCGGCTACTCGGCGGGAGAAAACTTCGCCGACACCTTTCGCGTAGAAGATGGTGCGATCACTGTCTCCTATGACGGCTACGAATCCTTCGACGCCAGGTACGGACACCTGTTCTTCGACACACCGTATTCCCATTATCGGCTGAGACTCGAATACCGTTTCGTCGGCGATCAGGGACACGGTGGCCAAGGATGGGCGTGGCGCAACAGTGGCGTGATGTTCCACGCCCAGTCGCCGGAATCGATGCCAGACGAACAGGACTTTCCAATCTCGATCGAATTCCAGTTCCTGGGTGGTCGGGACGACGGCAAGCCGCGATCGACGGCCGCGATGTGTTCACCCGGTACGGAAGTCGACATCGACGGCAAGCAAGCCACCGACCATTGCGTACCGGCGGCGGCTCCGACCATAGTGGGCGATGACTGGGTCCGCGTCGAACTGCTTGTTGAAGGGGCAGATCGTGTCGTGCATTACGTCGAGGGCGAACCGGTGATCGAGTACGGCAACCTGACCATCGGTGGCGGCGTCGTCAACGGTCACGACCCGGCGATGAAACCCGACGGGGAATCGCTCTCCAGCGGCCACATCGCACTGCAGAGCGAGAGCCACCCGATCCAGTTCCGGCGCATCGAGCTACTGGATCTGGAAGGCTGCAAGTGAAGCAAAGTGAATTGCTGCGCTTGACGATGCACGACCGACCGACGTAAATCTTACGCAGCGCACTGCAACCATTATCGCGAGGCTGGGGGGCCAAATCGGGGCAAACTGTGACTATTTTTATGGCGGGCGTCGCAATATGGATTGTCGTAGATCTTACGCCGGGAGCTTGTTCTGTATAATGCGCCGATGCCCGAATTCCTCGAAGAACTAATACGGCGCAATTACCCCCGATTTCAGCCAATAGCTGACTTACTTGTGCAATGAGTCGCGTCTGCGTAACAGGAGCAGCTGGTTTCATTGCGGGTCACGTCATTACCGACCTGCTCGACGAAGGCTATGACGTCCACGCCACCGTGCGCGACCTCGGTGAC
>CAMYMN010000025.1 GCA_947259395.1 uncultured Gammaproteobacteria bacterium
CCGGATACGGCGGGGAAATTGAACGAATGAATAGGGCAAATGGGATGAGTGGCTTGCTTTGGAAAATCGGGAGCATAGCGGTACTAAGCTATAAAGCGATAGCAGGACCTATCAATGTCGCTTCCCACCGCTATGCACCCCCTTACAGGGCGTTAGAACGCGAAAATCGAAGCGGCTCCAGCGCTATGCCGCATCTAACGGCGCGTACCGTTTTGTTTACGGCAACGTGGATACGCGCGATCGACAGCAGGAAGATGGAATCCGCAATGGCGAAGGATCGATAGGCCCATGGCAAACGAGAATACTGCTGCGATGCAGATCGTGCCGAGATTACTCCGGCTGCGCGATGCACCCAGTTATCTCGGCATGGACCGGAACCGGTTCAATAAGGAAGTTAGGTCGTTAGTCACGGAAATACGTATCGGCAGTCAGGGGATCGCCTTTGACCGTCTTGAACTGGACGCTTGGGTGGATCAGTATAAGGCCCGCAACGAGCGTCCCCGTTCAGATACAGGAGATGAACTATGGGACGTAAACACTCGCCGGGTCTCCGCAAGAGGCGGGGTATCTGGCATATCGAGAAGCAGATCAAAGGTTATGGCCGACTTTACGAGAGCACTGGCACGGGTCAGCTTCAAGAAGCGGAGCGATATCTAGCTAAGCGGCTCGAGGAAATTCGTGAAAGCCTGATCTATGGCAAAAGGCCTGAACGCACCTTTCGCGAAGCGGCTACCAAGTATCTGCTGGATAACCAGGATAAGGCATCAATCGGAAAAGATGCCTGCCACTTGAAGCAGTTGGATCCTTTCATTGGAGACTTTCCGATGCATCAAGTCCATATGGGAACGTTGGCGCCTTTCATTGCCGCGCGCCGGCAACAAGGCGCGAAGACGAAGACCATCAACCTGGCGCTAAGCACGGTCAGACGGATCCTGAATCTTGCGGCCAGATTGTGGCGGGATGAGCAAGGACTGACCTGGCTGGAGACGGCGCCGTTGATTCAAATGCTGCCGATCCACGATGCCCGGGAACCGTATCCGCTGTCATGGGACGAGCAGGCGCGGCTTTTTCAGGAATTACCGCCGCACCTGGAGCGGATGGCCCTGTTCAAGGTCAACACCGGGACGCGGGAACAGGAGGTCTGTCGGCTGAGATGGGACTGGGAAGTTCCTGTTCAAGAGCTGGGTCGGTCGGTGTTCGTGATTCCTAAGCAGTGGGTCAAGAATCGCGAGGATCGACTGGTGGTGCTCAACGATGTCGCGTGGAGTGTGATCAACGAACTCCGGGGAACTGATCCGCAGTTCGTTTTCACATATCGCGGTCATATCGTTAAGGCGATGAACAACTCGGCGTGGGTGACCGCGAGAACCCGTTGCGGATTGCCGCAAGTCCGGGTCCACGATCTGAAACACACATTCGGCAGACGATTACGTGCCGCGGGTGTGTCGTTGGAAACCAGGAAGGTTTTGCTGGGTCATCGTAACGACGATATCACCACGCACTACTCGGCGCCGGAGTTGCAGGAGCTGCTGGATGCGGCGAACAAGGTGTGCCGAAAAAAATCCGGCAAAATTCCGGCACTGACATTGATCCGCACGAGGCAGTCGTCGGGATGATTGGTAACCTACTGAATAAACAGGGGGATTTGGCTCCCCGGGACAGACTCGAACTGCCGACAGGGTGGTTAACAGCCACCTGCTCTACCAACTGAGCTACCGGGGATCAGGGTGAGGGCGCATCGTACTGGCCGTGGATGGCGATGGTCAAGTCACGGGCGGCATTGCAGCGGTTTGCCACTCGCGCTGCGGGTCGACACCCGCGGTCGGCCGGTCCGGTAGAGAATCACCGCGCGGGCGCTGGCTTTGCCCCGGCGGTCACAAACGGTAAACGTGCCGTTTTTGCTGCTACCGGTAGGCCGGTAGTGCAGCCACCGGTCGCCGTTTCTCCCGGCGCCATTGAAATCGATCCGGATCGCGGGGCTTGCGGGCGAATGGACATGTAGCACCCGCTCATCTACATCGCGACGATCGTTCCGGTTGACATCGGCGAACACGATCCAACCGCGGCTCCAATCGGCACTACCGGTACACGAATCGAGATCATGGCTTTCGCACACCATGACCGTGCCGTTGCGGCGAATGGCCTCGGTGCGGGCGAGGTGCAATGCGGTAACGATCTGGTTGATGTTCGTCCGGATGCGATTCGTCTGTAGATGTTGGTAGAACGAAGGAACGGCCAGCGAGAGCAAAATCCCGGTGACCGCGAACGCGGTCAATAATTCGGTAAGCGAGAACCCCGGCCGGCAGCGGCCGATAGTGCGGTTGCAGTCCATGCGTCATCTCCTTATGTCCTTGATCACTTCCTAAGGTGCGTCCTGGTTGCACCCCAGGGTACTTTATCGACAACCGTGCCAGGGGTGCAAGCGGTAAGGTGCTATTTACCCTTAAGGAACACATGAACCCACAGTGTGCCCTCGAAGCGGCTCCAAAGCCTGACCTCGCCATCTGTGCGGGTGACCTCGACGCCACGCTTATCTGGATTGACGCGTGACACCTCGAGCAGCGACGACGGGTAGCGCAGCTTGAGGTCCACCTCCATCGGGAAATAGCCATCGAGAAATCGATAATAAAAAGGTCCGGCGGTAATCCGATAGGTGCCGTCTGATTCGCGTTGCAACACCTGGATTTCGCTGTCGAAGCACAGCGCAGACTGTGCGTTGACATCTTCGAGCTGAATTGTGTGGCCGCGTACCGAGATATCGCCAACATTGCTGGAATTGGTGATGGCGATGTTGCGAATCTTGCCGCTGGGAAACACGATCTCGAGCGACGGGGTAACGGAAAAATGCCGATGACATTGGTGGTTGCGTACCCAACCGCTGGCCAGTGAGTCCTGGGTCACGGTCAACACCTTGGCGTGGAAAAAAGGCGGACGGTCTAGCGTTCTGTCGATGGGAAGAAAGTGTTCGTCGGCGATGTCGGACAACCGCTCCAGAACATCGTCCGCAGCGGCACCGGGCGGCATAACCGCGAGACCAGCCGCCAAGATCACAGCCACTGCCGGCCGCAACATCGGCTAGTCTGTGCCCAGTGCCCGTTCCAGCCGGTCTAGGGCATTATCCAGTGTGTCCATGTCGGTCGCATACGACAAGCGCAAGTAGCCTGGGTTGCCAAATGCCGACCCGGGCACCATCGCCACGCCACACTCATCAAGGAAATACGAGGCCAACTCGACATCGTCGTTGACACCATCCAAACGCTCGATGGCCATGGAAAAATCCGGGAAGCTGTAAAACGTTCCCTGTGAGCTTATCGCGTTCACGCCACGCAATCGGTTGAGCCGCGCCACGACTCGGTCATGGCGTTTTCTGAATTCCTCGACCATGGGTTGGATGCAAGCTTGGTCGCCGGATAGCGCGGCAACCGCTGCGGCTTGCGACACCGAAGCCGGATTCGATGTGCTCTGGGATTGAATCTTTTTCATCGCCGCAATGATCGCAGCGGGTCCCGCCGCATAACCGATTCGCCAACCGGTCATCGCATAGGCTTTGGAAACGCCGTTGACGACCACGGTGCGATCCTGCAGGTCCGGACACGCGTTTAAGATGTTGCAAAACGGCTCGCTGGTCCACACTATGTGCTCATAGATATCGTCGGTAACCACGACCACATCCGGATAGTCACTCACCACGCTGCCCAGTGCGATCAATTCGTCCCGGTTATACGCGCCGCCGGACGGATTACTGGGGCTGTTGATGATCCACAGACGAGTGGCGTTGGACAACGCGTTGTCCAGCTGCGCGGGGGACATTTTGAAGCCCTGGCTGATGCTGGTCGAAACCACCACCGGTCTTGCGTCTGACAACAGCGCCATATCTGGGTAGGATACCCAGTAGGGGGCCGGAATGACGACTTCATCGCCTTGATCGAGAAGCGCCTGAAACAGATTGTACAAGCAGTGTTTTGCGCCCGATGACACCAGAATCTGGTCGGCTGTGTAATGAAATCCGTTGTCACGCGCGAATTTCTCGATAATCGCGTCCTTGAGCGCAACGGTTCCGTCCACCGCTGTGTATTTTGTGTCACCATGACGAATGGCGTCGATGGCCGCCTCCTTGATGTGGTTCGGGGTGTCGAAATCCGGTTCACCGGCGCCCAGGCCGATGATGTCTTTACCCGCGGCGCGCAGTTCGCGCGCACGGGCGGTCACCGCCAGGGTTGCCGACGGCTTGATCGCTTGAACCCGCGAAGAGAGGTTGATGCTATTCACAGTAGTAATTTTATGATCGGAAGTTTAAAGGCGCGGCGTAGTTTATCGACTAACGCTGGACGCGACCAGTGTAATGCATGCGAGAGTTCGATTTAGTCAGCGATTTTGAACCTGCGGGGGACCAGCCCGCGGCGATCGAACAATTAATGGCCGGGCTCCACCGCGGTGAAGCCTTTCAGACCCTGCTCGGCGTCACTGGATCAGGTAAGACCTTCACCATCGCGAATGTCATCATGCAGCTGCAGCGCCCGACGTTGATCATGGCACCCAACAAAACCTTGGCTGCACAGTTGTACGCGGAAATGCGCGACTTTTTTCCACACAATGCGGTGGAATATTTCGTATCTTATTACGATTACTATCAACCCGAGGCCTACGTTCCGAGTACCGACACGTATATCGAAAAAGATGCTTCGATCAACGAGCACATCGACCAGATGCGTCTGTCGGCAACTAAAGCGCTGTTGGAGCGAGACGACGTCATTATTGTGGCTACTGTGTCTGCAATTTATGGACTTGGTGATCCGGCCGCTTATCACGGCATGATTCTACATTTGCGGGAAGGTGCGATGACGGACCAACGGGCAATCCTGCGTCGTTTGTCGGAATTACAGTACACACGTAACGACATGCAACTTCGCCGCGGAACATTCCGCGTCCGGGGTGATGTTATCGACATCTTCCCGGCGGAATCCGAACGCATGGCAGTGCGGGTCGAATTATTCGGTGATGAAATCGACAAATTATCGCGTTTCGATCCACTGACCGGTGAAGTTGACGAGCAGCTGAAACGAACTACTATCTATCCCAAGACCCATTATGTGACGCCCAGAGAGACGCTACTAAATACCATAGATGACATCAAGATTGAGCTTAGGCAGCGTCTTGACGAGCTTCGCGGTGCACACAAACTGGTCGAGGCGCAACGCCTCGAACAGCGCACGCTGTATGACATGGAGATGATGCAGGAGTTGGGTTACTGCAACGGTATTGAAAATTATTCTCGCTATCTGTCCGGTCGGCAGCCCGGTCAGCCGCCGCCAACACTCATGGATTATCTTTCGCAGGAGGCGTTGCTGATCTTGGACGAGAGCCATGTGTTGATACCCCAGCTTGGTGCGATGTATCGCGGGGATCGCTCGCGCAAAGAGACCCTAGTCAACTACGGCTTCCGGCTA
Organism: uncultured Gammaproteobacteria bacterium; assembly: GCA_947259395.1. Classification (GTDB taxonomy): domain Bacteria; phylum Pseudomonadota; class Gammaproteobacteria; order Arenicellales; family JAANXG01; genus CALZGZ01. The sequence continues at coordinate 5,448 of CAMYMN010000025.1, forward strand.
CCGTCGGCGATGGATAATCGGCCGTTGCGATTTGATGAATTTGAGCAGTTGATACCGCAAGCAATCTTTACCTCGGCGACTCCCGGACCTTACGAGGCACGGCAGTCATCCACGGTTGTGGATCAGGTGGTGCGTCCCACCGGGTTGGTGGACCCGGAAATTATTGTGCGGCCGGCTGTCACTCAGGTCGATGATTTATTGTCCGAGATTCACCGGCGGGTGACCGCCAGTGAGCGGGTACTGATCACTACTTTGACCAAGCGCATGGCCGAGGACTTAACGGATTATCTCAGCGAACACGATATTCGCGTCCGTTACCTGCACTCGGATATCGATACCGTTGAGCGCGTGGAAATTGTTCGCGATTTACGGGCTGGGAAGTTTGACGTCTTGGTCGGTATAAACCTGCTGCGGGAAGGTCTCGATATTCCGGAGGTTTCCTTGGTTGCAGTGCTAGATGCAGACAAGGAAGGGTTTCTGCGCTCGACCCGATCTCTGATTCAGACGGTAGGCCGGGCCGCGCGTAACATTCATGGCACCGCAATTCTCTACGCTGACAGGACCACCGAGTCCATGCGCGTCGCCATCGATGAAACCGAGCGGCGGCGAAACAAGCAGATGAGTTTCAATGAACAACATGGGATCACGCCCAAGGGCGTGGAAAAGGCGATTCGGGATATCATCGACGGCATCCCCGACAAGATGAAACCCGCTCAACAGATGTATCTGCACGAAGAGCAATTGCGGGGCGCGATCGCGGAACGTGAGGCGGAGTATGGGTCGAAAACCCCACAGCAGATTGGAACAATGCTCAAGAAGATGGAAAAACAGATGTTTGCGCATGCGCGCAATCTCGAGTTTGAGGAGGCCGCGAGGATCCGCGACCAGATAGACGCGGTCCGCAACGGAAATCTTGCGTTGGTGGAGACTGCAAATTGAACCGTTATGAATAGGTATGGTATTTTGCCGCCGTCCGGCAGGCGCGTAGCTCAGTGGTAGAGCACTACCTTGACATGGTAGTGGTCGGTGGTTCGATCCCACTCGCGCCTACCATTACTCGCGGTTGTTCGAGGTCGCGAAATCGTCAAAAAATCCCTCTAATACAGGGATTCACGCGGTATTCTGTCTTGAGAATATGCTGAATCGGCATTACAATCCGTCGGTTTTGGCGATCTGTCGCTCGTTAATCCATCAACAGAGGTAAATAGGTATCGCAGCAGAAAAGCAGCAACGCGTTAATCAACAAATCACCGCACCAGAGGTGCGCTTGATCGGCAGCGACGGCGAACAAGTGGGTATCCTGCCGATCAGAGATGCTCTGGATCGTGCCCAAGAGGCGGGTATGGACCTCGTCGAAATATCGCCAAATGTTGAACCACCGGTGTGCCGGGTAATGGATTACGGCAAATTTCGTTATCAGCATAGCAAGCAGCGCGCGGCAGCAAAGAAAAAGCAGAAGCTGATACACATCAAAGAAGTCAAGTTCCGACCAGGGACGGATGTCGGCGATTACGCGACGAAATTGAAGAACCTGAAGCGGTTCTTGGAGAACGGTGACAAGACCAAGGTTACGCTGCGTTTCCGTGGCCGCGAAATGGCGCACCAAGAGTTGGGTCTGGAGTTACTGAAACGGGTGGAACAAGATCTGGCTGATCTAGGTCACGTTGAGCAATACCCGAAGATGGAAGGCCGGCAGATGGTGATGGTAATCAGCCCTAAAAAGAAGTAGATTTTGCGGAGTAAACATGCCCAAGTTAAAGACTAATCGAGGTGCTGCGAAGCGGTTTAAGCGAACGGCTACCGGCCGGTTTAAGCGATCGCAATCGCATCTGAATCACATTTTGACTAAGAAGTCGCAAAAACGAAAGCGTCATTTGCGTTCCGTGCTCTTAGTTCATTCCGCGGACGAAGCACAGATAAAACGTATGTTGCCGTATAGCTGAGGAATAATCATGCCCCGGGTTAGAAGCGGTGTCGCCGCTAGAGCAAGACACAAGAAGGTATTAGAACGCGCGCGCGGGTATCGTGGGGCGCGCAGTAAGACATTTAAAGTCGCTAATCAAGCGGTGAATCGTGCCGAGCAGTATGCGTACAGGGATCGCCGCCAGCGGAAGCGCCAGTTTCGACGGCTGTGGATCATACGGATCAATGCAGCGGCCCGGGAGAACGGTATGAATTACAGTCGTTTCATGGATGGGTTGAGTAAAGCGAATATCATTCTTGACCGAAAGATCCTCGCTGACCTCGCAGTGAAAGACAAACAGGCGTTCAATAATCTCGCGGAGAAGGCGAAAACAGCCTTGACTATGTAGCGGGTTCGTAGCGGATCCATTACATCAACGTTAAATGAATTAAATGTGTAGACAGGGAAAGGCTTTTGCCTTTCCCTTTTTTGTTTCTATTTCATGAACGAAGCAAGCAGCCAAGACCTCGATGCTTTGGTGCGCGAAGCGCAACAAGCGATACGCTCGGTTGAAAATCTAGATGCCCTCGATGAAGTCCGGGTGCAGTTTCTTGGAAAAAAGGGCCTCATCACGCAACAGCTGAAACGAATAGGGGCCCTGGATGCCGTCGAAAGGCCGAAATTCGGTAACGCCGTCAACCAAGCCAAGCGAACGTTAGAGGCGAATATCGAGCGTCGGCGTGAGCAACTGCAAGCACAGTTGGTAGCCAAAAAGCTGGTGGATGATGTCATCGACGTTACCCTTCCCGGGCGTGGTATTGAGATAGGTGGTCTGCATCCTGTTACGCGTACCATGCAGACGATGGAAGATATTTTTGTTCGCATGGGATTCGAGATTGCCGACGGACCTGAGATGGAAGATGATTTTCATAACTTCGAGGCCCTGAACATTCCAGTGGGTCATCCGGCACGAGCCATGCACGACACGTTCTACATTGACGAACAGACTCTTCTGCGCACCCATACCTCACCGGTTCAGATCCGATACATGCAGGAACACCACCCGCCGCTGCGGATTATCGCACCGGGACGTGTGTATCGTTGCGACTCGGATGTCACCCATACACCCATGTTTCATCAGATCGAGGGTCTTGCGGTGGATGAGACGATCAGCTTTGCTGACCTCAAAGGCGTGTTGATCCATTTCCTTCGCGAATTTTTTGAATCCGAACTGCAAGTACGTTTTCGCCCGTCATATTTTCCTTTTACGGAACCCTCCGCGGAAGTCGATATCGGTTGCGTCCTATGTGATGGCGTGGGTTGCCGCGTGTGCAAACAAAGTGGCTGGCTGGAGGTGCTGGGGTGCGGCATGGTGCACCCGCAAGTGTTCGCCCATGTGCAATTAGACAGCGAGCGTTATACCGGCTTCGCCTTCGGTCTTGGGGTCGAGCGGTTGGCAATGCTGCGCTACGGCGTCGATGATTTACGTTTGTTTTTTGAAAACGATCTGAATTTCTTGCGGCAATTCCGATGATCATCAGCGAAACGTGGCTCCGGGATTGGATCGATATCCGGGTGGATGTCCAAGGTCTGGCGGATCGGCTCACGATGTCGGGCCTGGAGGTCGATTCGCTCAAGCGCGCCGGTCCAGAACTTCGTAACGTCGTGGTCGGCCGGGTAACGGCGGCCCGAGCTCATCCCAAGAAGCGACGGCTAACCGTGTGTGACGTCGATGTTGGCGCGCGGTCGCCTTTACACGTGGTGTGCGGCGCACCGAACGCGACCGTGGGCGCGCGAGTGGCGACTGCACTGCCCAATGCTACGCTCCCCAGCGGCCATGTGATGCAGCCTGCATCGATACACGGTATCGACTCACAGGCGATGTTATGTTCGGGGATGGAGTTGGGCCTGGAGGATAGTTCAGAAGGTTTGTATCTGCTGGGCGAAGACGCCCCTGTCGGTCAACGGGTGGACGATTATCTAGAGTTGGCGGATTGGGTGATCGATATCGATTTGACACCGAATCGTGGTGATTGTCTGAGTATTCTTGGCATCGCCCGTGAATTAGCGGTGCTGACCGGTTCAACGCTCAAGCAAACCGATGTACCCGGTTGTGCTGCGGAGACCGAGCGAGTGATAGATATCGCGGTATCGGCACCCGAGGCATGCCCGCGTTATTTGGGCCGCATTGTAGAAGGCATCGATGATCAGGCGTCGACGCCGGTATGGATGCGTGAAAGATTGAGGCGTTGCGGTATCCGGCCCATCGTCCCAGTCGTTGACGTGACCAATTATGTGATGCTGGAACTTGGCCAGCCGATGCATGCGTTCGATCTCGATCGGTTAACCGGCGGTATTCGCGTGCGAACCGCAGACCCGGGTGAGGTCATTGGGCTGCTTGACGGCTCTGAGTTGCGGCCCGACCGACAAACCCTGCTTATCGCAGATCATCAGCGAGCGGTGGCAGTGGCTGGCGTCATGGGCGGTACCGACTCCGGTATCGATGCCAATACCCGCAACATCGTGCTCGAAGCTGCCCATTTCACCCCGTCGGTAGTGGCCGGCAGGGCCCGCAGTTTCGGGCTGAACAGCGAATCTGCTTATCGCTTCGAACGCGGAGTAGACCCGGAATTGCCGCTTCCGGCGATCCACTACGCGAGCGCACTACTCAAGAACATCGTAGGCGGTAAGCCCGGCCCGGTGGTCGACAAAACCGCTAAGCGCTGTCTTCCCAAATGGCCGGCGGTGAGAATTCGTCATGCTCGTCTGGAGCAGGTCTTGGGGATGCACATGAAGGTCGATCAAGTCGATGCGATGTTACGACGATCCGCCCGTGGCGTAACGAGGAAAGAAAAATATTGGGAAGTGGAGCCGCCATCTTACCGCTTCGACATGCAACACGAATGCGATCTGATCGAGGAATTAATCCGCATACACGGCTACCATCGGGTACCCGTTAGTTTCCCAAAGTCGATCGGAACGGTGGGTAAATTAAGCGAATCACAGCTACCGATAACCCGGATCCGTACTTTACTCACAGACCGTGATTATCAGGAGGTCATCACCTACAGCTTCGTCGATAATGCTGTCAATGGCCTGTTCGACGATAACCAAGACGTCATAAGTATTGCCAATCCCATCGCCGACAACATGTCGGTGATGCGCACCAACATGTGGAGTGGATTAGTACAAGCGGCAATCACCAATCTGAATCGCCAGCAGCGCCGGATACGCTTGTTCGAGGTGGGTCGCACGTTTCATGCGAACGACGGTGCGCGACGGGAGATATTGCGGTTGGGTGGTGTAGTATGCGGCAATCTAGCGCCCGAGCAGTGGGGACAGGCGTCACAAGAAGCGGATTTTTACGACGTTAAGGCCGATGTCGAAGCGATATTGGCTTTGACCGGCTGCAGCGATCGGTTTACATTCAAACAGTTCAATAAGAAAGGTTTACAACCGGGGCAGTCGGCTCAAATCTCTCACCAAACCCGGGTAGTGGGATGCATAGGAAGGATCCATCCGCAGGTGCAACGTGAGTTAGATCTAGAATCGTCACTGTTTCTTTTCCAGCTTGATTTGGGAATGCTGCTTTACCGGCAGATCCCGCAGTTCATGAAACCGTCTCGGTTTCCCGCTATCCAAAGGGATTTGTCGATTGTTGTCGACACGAAGATCAGTTCGAGAATGGTTCTAGATGTCGTCATTGAGGCTGGAGGAAAGCGGATTGTTAATCTAAACTTGTTTGACGTATATCGCGGGGAAGGTATTGATCCGGGAAGAAAAAGTCTCGCATTCGGCTTGACCTTGCAAGACTCTTCACGCACCCTTACGGATGAGGAGGTTGACAGCACCATCTCCGAAATCATAGCGGCCTTGAATCGCAGATTCGGCGCTGAATTAAGAACGTAAGGGGAGTGATTGTGGCCATAACGAAAGCGGATTTAGCCAACGCTTTGTTCAACGAACTCGGTCTTAATAAACGCGAGGCTAAGGAATTCGTAGAACTGTTTTTCGAAAAGATACGCAGCGCTCTCGAAGAAGGCTCTTCGGTCAAGTTATCCGGTTTTGGCAACTTTGGGGTGAGAAAAAAAAATTCACGTCCAGGACGAAATCCGAAGACCGGTGAAGAGATACCTATTTCCGCGCGGCGGGTCGTGACTTTCAAGGCCAGCCAAAAGCTGAAGGATCGCGTCGCGTCAAACGCAGACTATCTGAGACAACGCTTGGACGAAAAGTAGAAGAGAATAATGCTGGACCCGGGCGACAATTCGATTCTGCCGCCGATTCCAAGCAAGCGTTACTTCACTATCGGCGAAGTTAGCGATTTGTGCGGCGTCAAGCCTCATGTGCTTCGTTACTGGGAGCAGGAATTCCCTCAGCTAAAACCCGTCAAAAGGCGCGGAAATCGGCGCTATTATCAGCGTCATGAGGTCTTATTGATTCGCCAGATTCGGATGCTTTTGTATATCGACGGATTTACCATAAGCGGCGCAAGGAATAAACTCGAGGTCGATGTCAATGACAGCGCGCCATCCGGCCGAGGCGTGCGCAAGGAAATCGTATCTGACTTAATACGTGAACTCGACGAAGTGGTCGCGATCCTAAGAGACTAGACTCCCCTTATTTTTACAATTCGACAAACAATCATCGGGGCGTAGCGCAGCCTGGTAGCGCACCGCAATGGGGTTGCGGTGGTCGGAGGTTCAAATCCTCTCGCCCCGACCAAATTCCAAGTTTTCGTGTTCCATGCTATCGCTCGTACCGACCGTATGTTGCAACAAGACGCCCCGCCCCTATCTCTCGCCAAGCAACGTGCGACTCGAATCCCGTCATTTCCTGGACAAGACGCTGTGGGTGTCACCGCTGCATAATATATGAATAGGGGCGGGGCGCCTTGCTGCAATATCCGGGCTGACATGACTCGGCGTGAATAATTCGGCGACAATGCGTGCTTCGCTAAATCATGCAGTTTACGTCAAGGAGCTGTAGTGCGGATCCTACTGAGTAACGACGACGGTTATATGGCGCCAGGGCTTAGGCAACTTGCTGAAACGCTGGAGCGACGGGCGGAAATAATTGTGGTTGCCCCCGAACGTGATCAAAGTGGCTCCAGCAATTCACTGACTTTACGTCGTCCGCTGCGTGTCCGTAACGCCGACAACGGTTTTTTCTATGTCGATGGCACGCCCACCGACTGCGTTCATCTGGCGGTCACCGGGCTGATGCAGCACGAGCCGGATATGGTGATATCAGGTATCAATAGTGGCGCCAACCTCGGGGACGATCTGTTGTATTCCGGCACTGTGGCGGCGGCCATGGAGGGCCGATTCTTGGGCTTTCCGGCGTTGGCGGTGTCATTGGCGGGGGGGCGATTACAACATTTTCAAACGGCGGCGGAGGTCGTCGTCAGGATCCTGGAAATGTTGGAATGCAATCCTCTGGCGCGTGACACGATATTGAACATCAATGTCCCGAATCTGCCGATTGAAAAAGTGAACGGATATCGTGCCACGCGGTTGGGAAACCGACACAAATCCGAGCCGGTCATCGAGACGCGGGATCCCCAGGGCCGGACTATCTATTGGGTGGGACCGCCGGGGGAAGAACAAGATTGCGGTCCGGGTACGGATTTTGATGCGGTGCGGAACGGTTTTGTCTCTGTGACACCGCTAACGGTTGATCTGACCAGGTACGACACCTTGGGCGATATTGGGCATTGGGTAAAGGAACTGACTCCATGAGCACGCAGCGCCGTCACGGAATAGGTATGACCTCGGCGCGTACTCGAGAACGTTTATTGAGCCGTCTGCGTGGCGGTGGTATCGACGATTGCCAGGTGTTGGAAGCGATTCGAGAAGTTCCGCGACACATGTTTGTTGACGAGGCGCTTGCAAGCAGGGCTTATGAAGATATTGCGCTTCCCATCGGCCACGGTCAAACGATTTCACAACCGTATATCGTGGCGTTGATGACTCAGGCACTCAACACCGGTAAGCGTTTGCATCGGGTTCTAGAGATCGGTACCGGATGTGGTTACCAAACCGCGGTACTGGCCAATATGGTTGATGAAGTTTACACCGTAGAGAGAATCGCGACGCTATTCCGACAGACGCGCAACCGGTTGTTCGACTTGAAATACCGCAACATTAAATTCCTGCACGGTGACGGATTGAAGGGTTGGCCGGAGCACGCCCCCTACGATGGAATTCTGGCCACCGCAGCGCCAGCGGCAGTGCCGCAGGCATTATTGGACCAAATTGCGGTGGGCGGGCGAATCGTTATACCGATTGGCGAACCCGCTCTGCAAAAACTCATGTTGATAGAGAAAACATTAGGTGGCTTCGAGCAACGAGAAATCGAATCGGTCAACTTTGTCCCCCTGGTATCAGGCAAGGATTAAATGCGTATCTTTTCTTGGACCTACAAGAAAGCATTGGAGTGGGCGGCGCATGACCATGCGCCGCGGTATTTGGCCCTGTTGAGCTTCTCGGAATCGTCGTTTTTCCCCGTGCCCCCCGACGTCATGTTGGCGCCGATGGTATTGGCACAGCGCCAACGAGCGTGGTATTTCGCTGCTTTGACGACGATCACCTCGGTGCTAGGTGGACTGCTTGGATATGCGATCGGTCTATTTCTGTTCGATGAGGTGGGGCAGCCATTGATAGCCATGTACCACGCACAAGACAATTTCGTACGAATTCAAGATTGGTTTAGTGACTATGGTATATGGGTGGTATTTTTGGCTGGTTTTACTCCAATTCCTTATAAATTGTTTACAGTCACTTCCGGTGTGCTGGCGCTCGCGGTGCTACCCTTTGTTGTCGCGTCCTTGGTGGGGCGGGGTGCCCGGTTCTTTCTAGTTGCGGCCCTGCTTTACTGGGGTGGAGAGAGATTTTCGCAATTCTTACATCAACGAGTGGATCAGATCGGATGGGCGGTCCTCGGCCTCGTAGTGGTGGCGCTGGCAATTGCCCGCTATCTAAATTGACATACCGGATCGTCGCGCTGGCTTGTGTTGCCGTATTGGCCGGGTGCGCCGGAACGCGTCCGGTTCCGGTTAAGGATCATTCACAGGGCGTATTGCAACCGACGCATCGCGTAGTGCGTTCAGGTGACACGCTCTACAGCATCGCCTGGGACGTGGGTTTAGATTTTCAAACCTTGGCGCGTTGGAACCGCATTGACCCACCCTACGTGATCAAGCCCGGGCAACGGTTGCGCATCATACCGCCGGCGCCAGCGTCTCATGTGCCCGATCGCCCGCGGTATCGGGCACCGAAGACTGCGACGCCAAAATCGCGACCACCGCCTGCGCGGCGTCCGCGAACCACGACGCGTGGTTGGACATGGCCCACGGAGGGACGGGTTATCGCCGGTTTTTCCCCGCGCGCCGGCCGGAAAGGCATTGATATATCTGGGAAATACGGCCAAACAATACGTTCGGCAGCAGCGGGTAAGGTGGTGTACGCCGGGGCTGGACTTCGGGGCTATGGACAGCTTATTATAGTAAAACATGATGAAACGTTTCTAAGTGCCTACGCACACAACAGAAAACTCCTGGTGAAAGAAGGCAACCAGGTGACGAGGGGTGAAAAAATTGCCGAGATGGGCCGTTCCGGCAGCAACCGGGTAAAGCTCCATTTTGAGATTCGCCGACGTGGGTCACCGGTTGACCCGACGCGCTATCTCCCTCGGCGTTAACTAGGCAACTACAAGATTCAGGGGGTGCCGTCGTGTCTAGATCTAGACAACCAACAGACCGCAAGGTTGACAAAGCAACTGCGGCAAAGGTGCCGCTGGGCGCAGCAGCTTCAAAGACAAAAGCCGGCAACAAACCCACGGTAGGTGGCCGGCGGTCGTCAGCGTCTTATGCCGATGCAACGCAAATATATCTGCGGGAAATTGGTTATTCCGCTTTGTTGACTGCTGAGGAAGAAGTGTATTTCGGGCGGTTGTGTCAAAAAGGCGATGAGGCCGCGCGCAAACGGATGATCGAAAGCAACCTGCGCTTGGTGGTGAAGATCGCCCGTAGATACATTAACCGGGGACTGACGTTTCTCGATCTGATCGAAGAGGGAAATCTGGGACTGATCAGGGCGGTCGAAAAATTCGATCCAGAACGTGGTTTTCGTTTCTCTACCTATGCTACCTGGTGGATTCGCCAGACCATAGAACGCGCGATCATGAATCAGACGCGTACCATTCGTTTGCCGGTGCATATACTCAAAGAAATCAACGTTTATCAGCGTGCGGCCAAGCAATTGACGCAGCAGCTGGATCATGAGCCTAGTGCCGAGGAAATCGCGCAGATGTTGGACGTGCCCGTGGGCAACGTCAAGCGCATGCTTTATCTGGACGACAAGATCGCATCGATGGATGCACCGCTGGAGTCGGACCCGGACCGCACGTTGCTGGATGCAGTCCCCGATCAAAAATCGACAGATCCCGCCGACGTACTACAGAACGAAAAGGTATTGCAGCATATTGACGAGTGGCTTGGATCACTGAATGACAAGCAAAGAGAAGTGGTGGAGCGCCGCTTCGGCTTACGCGGAAGAGATGTGGCCACTCTCGAGAGGGTGGGGTTGGATGTCGGTGTTACCCGCGAACGTGTTCGTCAGATTCAAGTTGAAGCGTTGGCCAAGCTTCGAACGTTACTGGAAACGCGCGGCTTTACTCTCGACAACCTGTGCTAGCCTGCATATTGCATCAATACTGCGACTTCGCGCAGCACAAGGGATCCCGGATAACGGCGCAGCGATTTGTGCTGTGCGTAGTCCCCCTGCTGCGCTTGTGCTGCGCATAGTCGCAGTGCGAGCACGAGCGCCGCGCCGGACGTTGTGGAAAACAGGGTGTGGATTCAACTCAGATCCGAATGGCACTAAGTCAACGGTTGACGTCACTTTGAACTGCGTGACAATTTCCGGGACACGCCGACAACGTATCGGCACAACTCGGCACCAGCATCTGCGCCGCCGACGGTCTCGATTGCCTCGTTCATTTGAGACCGTTTTGCAGCGGCGTAGCGATTGGTTGAGCGAAGCGACGAGCCGCGTGTTGGAGACCGAGCCATCGACGGTATAACGCCGCCGCTGTTTACGGTCTGCCGCGGAGAGAATCGCAGCGCCTACGCCATGAAACGGCGACATTTTATCGCGGAACAAAATCCCGTGCGTAAGCACGGGGATGGACGCGATGCCCGCACGGTATCGTGCGGGCCACGGACGAGGCCGGGTGCGGCTTTGCCGACAACCGGCCGAGTCCAGTGTAGCGTGGTACGAACAAAGACGGGCTAGTTGTTATCGGCGCCCGGGTCAGCGTCGTTGATAACCTCGAACACCAATGCGGCCGCGACTTTTCTTCCTTCGCTCGCTAAAATATTGAATGTGCGGCATGCGGCGGGAGTATCCATGACCTCGAGCCCCATTGCGTGCTGGATCAGCAGCGTGGTGACGTGCGGCGCCGGAAATTGTAACTGCTTGCCCGTTCCAAGTAATGCCACTTCCGGATTTAGATCCACCAACGGTAGAAAATCGTCCGCGGATAAGTCCTCAAACCGTCTCGGTTGCCAGTCGCTAATGATCGCCTGTGGCGTGATAATCATGCTCGAGGTGTAGACTTGGTTGTTGATGACGATGCGTTTCGCGGTTACTGATTGCACGAGATTCAGGTCGTCGCGACGGGTGAGGTGTAGTTTCATTCGAGCATGCGGTGGTTGGCTGGGCGTTATTTTACCCTGCGGGTCAAACAACCCCGCGGTCCGTCGCTTACCAGCGGGCGATAACTAGACTAAAATAGCTATAATTCAATAGGTTGAAGAAGAAAGTTGACGGAAAATAAGAAAGTCATGTCGGCGGATGCACTGAGTCAGTTCCCGCGTATAAAGCGGCTCCCGCCTTATGTGTTCAACATTGTTAATGAATTGAAGGCCGCCGCGCGTCGACGCGGCGAAGATATCATTGATTTCGGCATGGGAAATCCCGATCAACGGCCACCGCAACCTATTATCGACAAACTATGCGAGGCCGCTCAGCGCAATAATACTCATCGCTACTCGCTGTCCAAGGGTATCCCGCGTCTGCGCACCGCAATTTGTGACTGGTATGGGCGGCGGTTCGATGTTGAGCTCGACACCCATACCGAAGCCATTGTCACCATCGGTTCCAAAGAGGGGCTCGCGCACCTCGCATTGGCGACGGTCGAACCGGGTGATGCGGTGCTGGTGCCGAACCCGTCGTATCCGATCCATCCATGGGGATTCATTATCGCTGGCGCCGATATACGCCATGTGCCGCTGACGGAAGAGGTGGATTTCTTCGCCGAACTCGAAGCCGCTATTCGTAATTCCTGGCCCACTCCAAAGATGCTGGTATTGAGTTTTCCAAGCAACCCAACGACCCAGTGTGTGGAACTCGATTTTTTTAAAAAAGTGGTCGCGATCGCAAAGGAACACAATATTTGGGTAGTCCATGATCTCGCTTATGCCGACATTGTCTATGACGGCTATCGGGCGCCATCGATCTTGCAGGTTCCCGGCGCCAAGGACGTAGCAGTCGAGTCATTCAGTCTTTCCAAGAGCTATAACATGCCTGGATGGCGGGTGGGGTTCATGGTCGGCAACGAAATACTCATCAGCGCGTTGGCGCGTATCAAATCATATCTGGACTATGGGCTGTTTACCCCGATTCAAGTGGCCTCGATTCTAGCTCTAGACGGGCCCGAGGAATGGGTTGAAACGGTGCGCTGCACGTATCAACGGCGCAGGGACGTATTGATCGATGGTCTCAATCAGGCCGGTTGGCCGATTACCAAGCCCAAGGCGACCATGTTCGTGTGGGCACGGATTCCACCGCCGTTTGCCAATATGGGTTCACTGGAGTTCAGCAAACACTTATTGGAACACGCCAAAGTAGCGGTTTCACCGGGCATCGGTTTCGGTGAATACGGGGATGGATATGTGCGCTTCAGCTTAATCGAAAATGAACACCGTATTCGTCAAGCAGTGCGTTCGATTCGGCAGCTGTTGCGCCGTGCCCAGCAGGAGATCGCGAATGCTTGATTCACCGATGAAACCCGTCAGCATTGGGTTACTGGGGCTCGGCACCGTGGGATGCGGCACCGTCAACGTCTTGGTGCGCAACGCCAATGAGATCACGCGCCGGGCTGGGCGCGCTATTGAGATAGGGATGGCCGCAACGCGAGATCCCGCACGTGACCGCGGCTGCGATACTTCAGGGTTCGAACTGGTACAAGATCCTTTGGAGGTTGTCGAGAGTCCGCAAGTGGAGGTGGTCGTGGAGCTGATTGGCGGCGAACAAAACGCCAAGGACTTGATGCTTCGGGCGATCAACAATCGTAAGCACGTAGTGACTGCCAACAAGGCATTAATCGCCGTGCATGGAAACGAAATATTCGAAGCCGCACAGATGAAAAAGGTGATGGTGGCTTTCGAGGCCGCGGTCGGTGGCGGTATATCGATCATCAAGACGATACGCGAGGGTTTAGCGGGAAACAGGATTGAACAGATTGCCGGGATTATTAATGGTACCGCGAACTTCGTGTTAACCGGCATGCGGGACCAAGACCGCGACTTTGCAGCTGTACTCGCGGACGCGCAGCGGTTGGGCTATGCGGAGGCCGACCCGAGCTTCGATATAAAGGGTATCGACGCCGCGCACAAACTGACAATACTTGCGGCGATCGCATTCGGTATTCCCCTCCAATATGACAAGGTCTACACCGAAGGTATCGGTCAGTTGACCCGGGACGATATCAAGCATGCCGGCGAACTCGGTTACCAAATCAAACATCTCGGTATCGCCAGGCGAAATCGAGACGGCATCGAAATGCGGGTTCATCCGACCCTGATTCCTCAGCGGCGGCTGATCGCTAATGTGGATGGGGTAATGAACGCGATATTGGTGTGCGGTGATGCGGTCGGACCCACGATACACTATGGCGCCGGTGCCGGTGCGGATCCAACGGCCTCCGCGGTGGTGGCAGATATCGTTGACGTGGTACGCGCATTGACCACTGATCCCGAGAACCGAGTGCCCCATTTGGCGTTTCAGCCCGGCACGCTGGCCAGCGTCGATATCGTCGCGCCCGATGAGTTCGAAACCGCCTATTTTCTGAGTCTGACCGCGGTAGATCGCCCAGGTGTACTGGCAGATGTGACGCGGATTCTTGGAGATCTGAAGATCAGTATTGAAGCGATTCTGCAAAAGGAACCGCCGGGAAACGATGATACCGTCCCGGTAATCATCCTCACTCAGCGAACGAGAGAACGGTATATGAACCAGGCGGTGTCGAAGATCGAGGCACTGGCGGCCATTACCCAGCGGGTGAAACGCATTCGCGTGGAGCACTTCAATGACTAGCGTCGTACCCGGGGGCCGATTCGAGGCTCGCTACACCGGTTTGATTGATCGTTACCGCGACCGATTACCGCTGCAACGCGATACCTCCGCGATCAGCCTGGGGGAGGGCGATACCCCGCTGATCAAAATTTCAAATATCCCGGTGGTTCGCGACCGGGAGGTCCTGCTGTATACGAAGTATGAAGGACTCAACCCCACCGCGTCGTTCAAAGACAGGGGCATGACAGTCGCGGTGACCAAGGCTGTTGAGGACGGCAGCCGTGCGGTGATCTGCGCATCAACCGGAAACACTTCCGCTTCAGCTGCTGCGTATGCAGCGCGGGCGAACATGACCGCGTTCGTATTGATTCCTGAAGGCAAAATTGCCCTCGGCAAACTGGCGCAAGCGATGATGCATGGCGCCTTAGTGATACAGATCAAGGGAAACTTCGACGTCGGAATGGAGTTGGTCAAGAAAATCGCTGACCAGGCGCCAGTTACGTTGGTCAACTCCGTCAATCCCTATCGTCTACAGGGGCAAAAAACCGCGGCATTCGAAATTATTGAACAACTCGGCGGGGTACCGGATTTTCACTGCCTACCGGTCGGTAATGCAGGAAACATTACCGCCCATTGGATCGGGTACTGCGAATATTCGTCAACGCCGGGCGATCGCACCACAGCGGCGTGTGCGTTTTGCAGTGGTGACTGCGACATGTTGACGCATCAAGTCGTTAGCGCTCGGCCGAAGATGGTAGGCTATCAGGCGACCGGTGCAGCGCCGTTCTTGAGAGGCGAATTGCTCGATAACCCCGAAACCGTCGCAACCGCCATCCGCATCGGCCGACCACAATCTTGGGATCAAGCGTGGAGCGCGAGTCGCGAATCCCACGGATGGTTCGATGAATTAACCGATGAAGAAATACTTGCGGCGCAGAAGCTGCTTGCGGAAAGCGAGGGTATATTTTGTGAACCTGCATCGGCGATCTCGGTAGCCGGAGCAATACGGGACATTGACCGAGGTAAAATCCCGCCAGGTAGCCGGGTGGTATGCACCCTCACCGGACACGGACTGAAAGATCCTGATACCGCAATTAGACAGAGTACGGCACCACGCACAGTGGAGGCGGATATGGATGCAGTCAAACGAGTTATCTTGGAAAACTTGAAATAACAGGTGGTGGCGTATGAGCGGGTCGACCAGATCGTGATACACAGGACCGCGACAATCTATCTTGCCGGTCACCAGGGTATGGTCGGTTCCGCCATCGAGCGTCGGCTGCGCGGCGCGGGGTACGAGAATATCTTGACACGATCAAGACCGGAGTTGGACCTCGTTCGCCAGCGGGATGTGGAAGCTTGGTTTTCCCAGAACAGCATTGATATCGTCATTTTGGCAGCAGCCAAGGTCGGGGGTATCTACGCCAATAATACCTATCGGGCTGAATTCATCTATCAGAACCTGATAATTCAAGCAAACGTCATTCACAACGCATACCGGCACGGGGTGAAACGTCTTTTATTCCTCGGCAGCTCCTGCATCTATCCACGTGATTGCCCACAGCCGATGCGCGAGGAATTTCTGTTGACGGGTGCATTGGAGAAAACCAACGAGCCCTATGCGGTGGCTAAAATCGCAGGTTTGAAGATGTGTGAGGCGTATAACGATCAGTACGGTACACGATACCTCTCATTGATGCCTACTAACCTTTATGGCGCCAACGACAATTTCGACCCAAATACGTCGCATGTCTTACCGGCGGTGATACGCAAGATCCATGAGGCTAAAATTGGTGGGCAAAAGACCGTGTCCTTATGGGGTACCGGGCGTCCACTGCGCGAGTTTCTGCATGTCAATGATTTGGCCGACGCGTGCTTGTTCGTCATGGAGCACGAACCCACTCAAATGCTCCTCAACGTGGGTTCTGGCGAAGAAATTCGTATTCAAGAACTCGGCAACCTTGTCGCCGATACTCTAAACTATCAGGGATCGGTGGTTTTCGATCCGTCGAAGCCCGATGGAACGCCGCGAAAATTGCTTGATTCGGGGCAAATCTTTGCAATGGGTTGGCGGCCGAAAATTTCTCTGCGCGAGGGTGTCAAACAAACGTACAATTGGTATCTAAATCACAGTAACGAGGCGGCATGAACATCAGCCGATATCAAAAACGACGCATAAGGGTCACCGTCACATTGTCCGGGATACTGATTGCCGGCGGTGTTACCGCGGGCCATTGGCTACGTAGTCAACCTGACGAGGTTGTATTGGTGTCCACGATCGATGCTGTCGCGGCACCACAATTAGTGGCGCAATTGGAGCAAGGTATAACGCCGCAAGGGGCTGGTGAGCAGATCACATTGAACTTTCAAGACGTTGATATACGCGCACTGATCAACACCGTGTCTGAAGTGACGGGTCGAAACTTTATCATCGATCCGAGGGTTAAAGGGAAGGTTACCCTAGTGTCAGGGGGGCCATTGGAAGCGGCACAACTGTATGATGTTTTTCTGTCAGTACTAGAGGTGCACAACTTTTCAGCCATTCCATCGGGTGACGTGGTCAAGATTGTGCCCAGTAATGTCGTCAAGCAACGGCCTACGCCGTTGAGCCCACTGGATATAAAAGGCGATGCCCAGGTTACCCAGGTGTATCAACTCAAACATGCGTCAGTACAAGAATTGATTCCGATACTGCGGCCATTATTGCCACCGACCAGTCACTTTGCCGCACATTCACCGACCAACACTCTGGTGTTCACCGATACCGCCGCCAACATTGAACGGTTGAGAAACATCATCGAGCGCGTCGACATTCCGGATCGTCGTTCCAACATTCACGTGGTGTACCTGAAATACGCCGAGGCCACCGAACTGGGCACCATCTTGTCGCAGCTGGTGACGTCGCTGAGAAAACCCAGGGATCCCAAATCACCGGCCGGCCAGGTGTCGGTACAAGCGGATAAAGCAATTAATGCGCTTATCATCAGTGCGCCGGATAACGAGTTTCGCCTGCTGCAGGCGGTCATTGATCAGTTGGATATCGAGCGACCTGCGGAAGGGGATATCCATGTGGTCTTCCTTCGCTTTGCGACCGCTAGCGAGTTGGTGGAACTTTTGAATCAGGTGGTTCTGTCCGAGCAGGCACAAGAAAAAAAGACGGCGACGGCGACCAAGGTGACCGTGCAGGCGGATGAGGCGACCAATGCCTTGGTGGTGCGTGCTTCCGATGATGACTTCAGAACGATCAAGAACGTAATCGAAAAGCTCGATGTGCGCCGCGAGCAGGTCGTTGTCGAGACCATCATTGCGGAAGTCGCGGCGGACAAAGAAGCGGATTTGGGTGTCGAGTGGCAGGGGACTTATGCCAATACACCTACGGGGGAAACCACGTTTAGCACCGAATTCAGAGACATCGCCGGCGGCATGACCTTGGGCTTTATCAACGATTTGGTGCAGAACATCTTTGGCGAGGTGGTGCCCGATCTGCAGATCGTGTTACGCGCTCTTAGAGCAGACAGCAATACAAATATCTTGGCGACGCCGACCTTGCTGACGCTCGATAATGAACCGGCGGAGATCATCGTCGGCCAAGAGGTGCCTTTTGTTACCGGCCAGTTCACGACCAACGTTGATACCGGCACCGCGATCACTACCACAACCGGAGATGCCACTGACGGTGGCACCGCGGTTACTCAGGGCATCGTGAATCCGTTTCAGACCATTGAACGTAAGGACGTTGGCCTGACATTGCAGGTGACCCCACAGGTCAACGAGGGTAATTCCATTCGTCTGGAGATATCCCAGGAGATCTCGAGCGTCGCTCTCGCCGCCAGCGTAGTCGCCTCGGACCTGGTCACGGATCAGCGATCGATCAAGGCCACGGTGCAGGTGGAAGACGGACAGATCGTGGTGCTGGGCGGCTTGATACGCGACGACTTTACGGATACCGTACAACGGGTACCGGTGCTGAGCAAGATACCCTTGGTGGGGGAGCTTTTCCAGCGTAAATCCAAGAAGGCAGTGAAGAGAAACCTGATGATATTTCTGCGTCCAAAGCTGATTCGAACCGGTGGGGATCTCGATGGGTTCACCAGGAATAAATATGAATTCATTCAGGAACGTCAACGCTTCGGTCAACCGGATACTGAACGTTTGATACCAGAGGCGGAATCACCAGTTCTTCCTCCAGTCGACTGGGAGTCGCAATCCCAAGGTGATTAGGCAGGTATGGCTACCAGTCAAGAAAAGGTAATCACCAGCGATGATCATCGCGATTGGACGGACGACATAGACGCCGAGGTCGTCGCCGCGGTTCCCTATCCGTTTGCCAAGCGTCATAACTTGCTGGTAGCAAATCGCGATCAAGGGCATTACCACGTCTTGTGTTCGTCACCCCCGCCAC
The DNA here is from genome assembly GCA_947259395.1 of uncultured Gammaproteobacteria bacterium. GTDB lineage: Bacteria > Pseudomonadota > Gammaproteobacteria > Arenicellales > JAANXG01 > CALZGZ01. The sequence continues at coordinate 24,112 of CAMYMN010000025.1, forward strand.
TCGATATTGTCACCGAATTACGTCGCAAGTTCGGTAAACCGGTGGTGTTTCACCAACTGGATCAGAACCGATTCGACAGTTTACTGCGTCAGGCGTACGACAAGAGTCAATCCGAGGCCACCCAGATGGTCGTTGATCTCGGAGAGGAATTGGATCTCGAGCGTCTCACTCATGAACTTCCGGGAGCTACCGATTTACTGGAAGCAGCGGATGAAGCCCCGATAATCCGCCTCATCAATGCGCTTCTCACCCAAGCCATTCGCGAGGGGGCGTCCGACATTCATCTAGAGGCCTTTGAGGACAAATCGGTGGTGCGCTTCAGAGTGGACGGGATATTGCGTGACGTAGTGGAGCCCCAGCGTGGCTTGCACGGTGCCCTGGTGTCGCGGCTGAAGGTGATGTCGCGGCTCGATATTGCCGAGAAGCGTTTGCCGCAGGACGGAAGAATTTCGTTGCGCGTCGGTGATCACCCAGTGGACGTGCGGGTATCTATTTTGCCCACCCAACATGCCGAGCGCGTGGTGCTCCGTCTTCTCGACAAACAGACGGCGCGGCTTGATGTTGCCAAGCTTGGTATGGAGTCTTCGATTCAGTCCCGATATAGTCAACTCGTTCACGCACCCCACGGTATCGTGCTGGTAACCGGCCCAACTGGTTCCGGAAAAACCACGACGCTGTATGCCGGGCTGATGCGCCTGAATCGAAAACAACTCAACATCCTTACTGTCGAGGATCCGGTTGAGTACGATCTCAACTCCGTTGGTCAAACCCAGATTAATCCTAAAATTGGACTGACCTTTGCCAATGGATTGCGTTCTATATTACGTCAGGACCCTGATGTGGTGTTGGTAGGTGAAATACGGGATTTGGAAACCGCTGAGATCGCCGTCCAGGCCAGTCTTACCGGGCATTTAGTATTGTCGACATTACATACGAATACCGCCATTGGCGCGGTGACCAGGCTCATCGATATGGGAATTGAACCATTCTTGATGTCTTCGAGCCTGCTGGGCGTGCTGTCGCAACGCCTGTTGCGGTGTCTATGCGAAGATTGCAAACAGACCTATGAGCCGACTCCCCAAGAGATGGCATTGCTGGGAAAATTCGAGGATACCGATACAACTATATACAAATCGGCGGGGTGCGATCAGTGTGATTATACCGGTTACCGTGGCCGGACGGGCATCTACGAGCTCATTGTGATGGACGACGCCGCACGACAGATGATTCACGATCGTGCCAGCGAGGAGGAGTTACTGCGTTATGTACGTCGGTCATCACCAAGTCTCGCCGAAAACGGCTTTGCGAAGGTCTTCAGTGGTAAAACGAGCTTGGATGAGGTGCTGCGCGTTACCCTCGCCGAGTAAGCACAGGGTCATGCATTAGCTGGATATGGGTGCATTTGAATACCAAGCCCTGGACGCCCACGGTCGCACACGCAAAGGCGTCTCGACCGGCGACACGGCACGTCAGGTCCGCCAACAACTGCGGGAGAAGGGTCTTACACCCCTTTCGGTAATCATTGTTGGTGAGGATATACCACAACGGCAGGCCGGCAGCCCGGTGCGCCGTGTCCGGATCAAGGTCAACGACCTTTGCGTGATCACCCGTCAGTTCGCCACGTTACTCGGCTCAGGACTTACGGTCGAGGAATCCTTGTCCGCGTTGATACAACAATCCGAGGGATATCAGGTCAAGAGCGTTTTGAGCGGAATCCGCTCTATGGTGCTGGAGGGAAGATCTTTAGCCGATGCGATTGCTAATTATCCACGTTCGTTTCCAGGGATCTATCATGCGTCGGTAGCCGCTGGAGAACAATCCGGTAACTTGGACGTTGTGTTGGAGGGATTGGCGGACTACTTGGAAGCACGTCAAGGATTACAACAGCGCATCAGCATTGCGATGATATATCCGGTCATCTTAACCGTAGTCGCGATATTGATTGTTTCCGGGTTATTGACTTATGTTGTTCCGCAAGTGGTGAAAGTCTTCGAGGACACGGGCCAGGAACTACCCCTACTGACCCGTGGGTTAATCGGACTCAGTGAATTTTTACGAACCTATGGTTTCTGGATCATCGCCATATTAGTCGTATTTTTCTTAGGGTTGGTGTTTTTACTTCGCGACCCTAAGAAACGGTACGTGTTCCACAAGCTGCTGTTGAGCATGCCTGGTGTGCGCCGTTTGAGCAAAACATTGAATACCGCCCGTATGGCGCGTACCTTGGCAATCATGACCGGCAGCGGGGTTCCGCTGCTATCGGCAATGCGTGCTACCGAAGGCGTTGTCGGCAATTTGGTATTACGTGCTAATCTGAGTGATGCCGCCGAGGAAGTGTCTGAGGGTGTCAGTATTAGCCGGGCGCTGGGCAAAAGTCAGAATTTTCCGCCGCTATTGACGCAGATGGTGGCCAGCGGTGAGTCCAGTGGACAATTGGATCATATGCTGGATAAAGCGGCGTCGGCCCTGGAACGGGAGCTTGAAGCTCGCATTGCAGTGCTGGTCGGTTTTTTCGAACCGGCGATGATCGTTGTAATGGGTGGGATTGTGCTGGTAATCGTTCTTGCGATCTTACTGCCGATCTTTGATTTAAATCAGTTGATTGGATGAGGTATCAAGATGCGTGACAAAGGTTTTACGCTGATTGAAATCATGGTGGTCGTGGTCATAATCGGTCTATTGGCCACGCTGGTCTTACCGCGGGTTTTAGGGCGCCAAGAGGAGGCCTTTGTCGCTAAGGCGAAAAGTGATATTCGGGCATTATCCAGTGCTCTGAAACTCTACAAACTCGATAACTTCAACTACCCCAGCACCGAACAGGGATTGGAAGCTCTCGTCAGCCAACCCGGAGGAGATCCACCCGCAAAAAACTGGAAAAGTGGCGGTTACATTGAGCGCTTGCCAACGGATCCATGGGGTTATGCATATCAATACTTGAGCCCCGGCGAAAACATGGATTTCGACCTTTGGTCTCATGGTTCAGATGGCCGAGTCGGGGGAGCAGAAGCAGCTGCGGACATTGGTAATTGGAATCTTGATGACAGTCAATAGGTTCAACGTCAGCATTCGCGGTAATAACTTGCCAAGCGACGACCTGCACCTGGTTATCAAGCGCAACGCCGCCAGACAGCAAAATTTCCGTTTCGTTTAACGTCATCGGGGATGAGCCAATCATCAACCACGACGTCGTACGCGGTGATTAACCCAACCGTGCAGTATTACAGCCCAGGTATCAGAGAATGTGGATTTACGTTGCTCGAAATCATGGTAGTTGTGCTGTTAATTGGCGTCAGTATCGCGGTAATTGCGTTAAATCTCGAACGTGACATTGATCAGGTGGCAGAGCAGGAAGCGCATCGTTTTGCGGCATTGGTTGAACACCTCCGCGACGAAAGCGTACTTACCGGTCGACTGCACGGAATCGAGATTGACGAGCCACAGAGCCGATATAGGTTTCTCATCTTCGATAAAAAGTGGTTACCGGTAGCGCAAGATGACTCGTTCCGCCCGCGCGTTATTCCAGAATACTTGACGATCCAGTTCAATGCCGGACAGGACCAAATTGAAAATAGCTTGGTGGTTGTCGATGCCCTAGGTGAGATCCAGCCATTTTTTTTGAAGATTATCGGGAGAGATTTTGAATACGTGGTAAATCTGAACGCCAATCAGAACGTTGAAGTGGAGCGTAAACCGCATGAAGAAGGTTAGCGCGGGTTTCACATTATTAGAGATACTTGCCGCGCTATTAATTGTCGCTGTAGGACTCGGCGCCGTCAGCAAGGTCATAGGCAGCACGGCGGTGGTGTTGCAGATCAGTGAAGAGCGACTCATAGGATCGTGGGTGGCTAGTAACCATCTGGCCGAACTTAAGTTGTCTCGTGTGTGGCCGGCCGCTTCGGAAAGCGACCAGCAAACGACTATGGGGGGACGTACATGGTATCTGCGCCAGAAGATCACTACTACTACCGATCCCGATTTACTACGTATAGATGTCGATGTCTTCAGCGACACGGACCATGAGCGTATGGCGGCACGAATGTTCGGGTACTTGGCACGGTATGTACCACCCCTACCACCGGCCCAGAGCAAGTCTGATGGAGAAAGTGAGTCCGCTGAAGAGAGTAAGCCCAAGGAAGAATGAATATGCGAAATTATAACGGCTTTACGCTGCTGGAAATGATTGTTGCCATCGGCATATTCGCCATCATCGCCACGATAACCTACGGTACTTTGAACCGATTTATTGATAACCGCGCCTTAGTTGAACAAAAATATGACGAACTGAAAAATTTGCAAAATGTAATGACGCTGTTAGAAAGGGACCTGCGTTACGCCTTGATTAGGCCAGTTCGGGACGGCTTTGGCGACAAAGAAGCGGCATTGGTTTCCGGGATCGATTCGGATTTGGGTCCTGGCGAACTGCTTCGGTTGACATCGGCGCGACCGAACCCGGCGATCAATAATATTCAAAGTTTACAACGAGTAGCGTGGCGATTCAGCGATGGTCAGTTATCGCGGGTCAGTTGGAGGGTGCTTGATCGTGATCAAGACAGCGCAGAGTACGAAAGAACGTTGCTGGAGGACTTAGCAGAAGTTGTGGTCTCTTTCTGGGGCTACAATGAGGATGATGTGCTCGAAGTTCAGTCAGAATGGCTGGATTCGGAGAAGATGCCCGAAGGTATAGAGCTTCTCGTTACGTTGAATTCTGGTCGACTATATCGTCGGCTGTTAGCGCTGACGACCGGAACCTAAGAAAGTGCAAGCTCGCCCACAAATAAGGACACCGTTGTTGAAGCAGGCTAGTGGCGTGGCGCTGCTCACAGTATTGTTTATACTCGTATTGATCACGACTATGAGCGTTTATCTTGTGGAAGAAGAGCACCTCGCAATACGACGAATCAGTAATCAACGTGATGCGGAACAGGGGTTTCAAATGACCGCTGGTGCCGAGCAGTGGGCGTTGAAGATACTAGAGCGAGACGGCAAAGAAAATAATGTCGATCATCTGCAAGAACCATGGAATGTTTTACTGCCTGAAGTAACGGTAGAGGAAGGGACTTTGCTTTCCGAGGTTCAGGATCTTCACGGATTGTTCAACATAAATAATCTCGCAGCAGGCCGCGACGAGGTGTGGTATCCGCTTTTTACGCGGCTCTTAAGTGTACTGGAGATCAATGAAGCCATAGCGGACGCGCTCATTGATTGGATTGACGGAGATCAAGATATTACCGGCTCCAATGGGGCGGAAGATGCGGACTATTTGGGTTTGGATATTCCATATCGAACCGCTGACCGGATGATCGCCGATATTGGAGAGTTAATCTGGGTAAAAGGATTCGACGACAAGATACTGGCCAAGCTGTCGCCATTTATAACTGCGCTACCAGAAAAGAATGTCAAGATAAATATCAACACCTGTCACCCGCTGTTGCTGAGGATTCTCACTAAAGACATATTACCGGACTCTGCGGCTGAATCACTAGTAGAGGGCCGGGGTGACGATGGGTATCAAGAGATCGAAACATTTCTTACGCAGACTGAACTTGCCGCCGAATCGGATAACGTGGAGCCATTAATAACAATAAGCAGTAAGTATTTTCAGGTGAGAAGCGAAGCGAAATTTGGTCGTTTGACCACCGTTTTGCTGAGCACCGTGCAACGTAAAACAAACGGCGATAAAGTGACTGTACTCAGACGACGCAGGGGCTTGTCGTGATATTCTTTTTTGCAATTGAGCAGCCGCACCATTGGGTGGTGTGTAAAGATAACGGCAATATAGACAGCCGCGGCACCGTTGACTCGCTCGATTCCTTAGAGCTGCCCAAGAACATAAACAAGATTGTGGCGGTGGCCCCTGCAAATGACGTGACGGTGCGTAGTGTGAAGGTCCCGGCACGCAGTCGCAGCAAAGCAGTGGCCGCGATTCCGTATATTCTCGAAGAAACGCTCGCCAGCGATGTGGAACAGTTGCATTTTGTGTTGCTGGACTGGCATCCGGGCGCGAATGCTATGGTAGCGATTCTTGACAAGGCAAAGATGAGCAATTGGTATCAAGCCATAGGTGAACTACCGTTTCCAGTTGACGCCTTGGTTCCAGAATACCTGTTGATACCGATTCATCCACAGACCGACGCGACCCTTGTGCGCGTTGATTCAGGTCTGGTATGTATCCGCAGCGGGCCTAATGAAGGCATAGTTTTGGACACTTACTCCCTCGATTTATGGTGGCATGACCTTGCACGTAAAGACATGGCCATTGCTTGTCAAGATCCAGAAATAGCGCGCCACTTGGTCAGCATGGGCGGAACGATGGTCAGGGAATGGGAAATTGGCACCGATTTTTCTGATTGGCTTCAGCATCATCCGCACATTGATATCACTGGAAACCTTTTACAAGGTGCTTATAAACCGCGCCACCAGGGTCAAGAAATAGGCAGATATAAGATTGCCGCCACGGTGCTATTAGCTGCATTCGTTATTTATTTTGTCGCCAACGGTTATGAATATTTTCAGCTCGCATCTCAGGAGAGGCGACTCAACGAACAGATTGAAACGGTGTTTCGAGAAACGTTTCCCGAAGCCCGGAGAATAGTGAATCCCAGATTGCAAATGGAGCAGCGACTTAAACAATTGAGGTCTGGGTATGTGGGTGAGGGAGAATTCCAAGTGTTACTATCCGCCGTTGCTCGTGCCATACCCGTCGCGCAGGGAAAAATCGAGGAAATTAGCTTTCGCGATAACGCACTCACGGTGACTTGCATCACCACGGATTTTGCCGGGCTGGATACACTCAAAAAGAAATTTGCTGAAGACCCGCTGGTTGCGGTGGAACTATTGTCATCCGGGTCGCGCGACAACCGGGTCAGCGGGCGATTCAAGATCGCCAGGGCGCAAGGATGACGTATTTTCGACAGATCTTCGGCAATTTAAATACGCGTGAACGGCAAGTTCTAGCTTTAGGTGCTGTTGTTTTTATCCTCATTCTTGTTTATACACTGGTATGGGCACCCTGGCATGACGCATTGCGACGGTTGCGAATTCAAGTACCGGCTAAGCAAGCCACGCTATCGTGGATGCAGCAGCAGGCAGAACAAGCGAAGCCGTTATTGAAACTGGAAACCAATAAATCCAAGAACGATGTTCCACTACTGACCGTTGTTGAAACCACTGCGGCAACCGCAAAAATGCGCGACGTGATCCGCCGCATGTCGCCAGGCGATCAAGAAGGACAGGTGAAGGTGTGGCTTACCGAAGCCAGCTTCGACAAATGGCTTTTATGGTTGGAACAACTAAGAAAAGAAGCTGTAGAGGTAGTTTCTTCTACAATTTCACGCGGCGAGGGCGGAAAAGTCACAATTCGTATGACATTGCAACGCAGCGTGTGATGACGGATTTTGCGTTGTTACGAATCTGTATCACAAGTTAGTTCGCATGTTGTTCTCGATTACACATTACCAACAAGAAAATCCTAGAATAGTTTGACGCAGTTACAAAAGCTGCGAAATTTTAAAATATTTGTCTTAAGTTTTCTTGTACACTCGGGATGCATGGGTGATCGTCATCTTACTGTTCTGGTCCCTGGCTTGTCGCAAGCAATGCGAGTTTGCCGGACTTCTGGCACTACCTACGTATTACAAAAGTTAATTAACCGTGGTGCGAAAAACACATTGCAAACCGACTCGTTCGAGTCGCTTGCATTTTCGATGTTTAATTTTCATCAATTAGGCGGTCACGGTTTGCCAGTTGCTGCAGTCAGTTATTACGGGATTACTGATAAACGCCCAAAAGGCTGGTGCCTGCGTATTGACCCGGCGCATTTAGAACCACGATTGACGAAGTTATTTCTAATTGCGGGTAAGCCGCTGGCGGTCACAAAAGACGAGGCCAACTCATTGATCGCCGTCATCCAAGAGTTGTACCAAGAGCATGAATGGCACGTTCATGCCCTGGATCCTGATCAGTGGTATCTGATTGTGCCCGATGATCCCGGTGTCATTACCACGCCCATCGCGTGGGCAATGGGCAAGGATATCGACTCACTGCTACCAGCGGGCGTTAATGCATCGTTATGGCATGCGCGAATGAATGAGATTCAAATGGCATTCCATGCCTCTCCGGTCAACACGATCAGGGAGGCGGAAGCGCGTTACACTATCAACACAGTTTGGCCTTGGGGCTCAGGTGAATTGCCCGAGTTGACAGAGCAGGTGTGGCGGCGGGTGTGGTCGGACGAACCTTTGACGCGAGGATTGGCCAAGCTCGGTAAATCACAACTGAACTTTGTTCCCAAAAATACGGTTGAAATTATTGAGCATTCCTCATGCGGTTCAGATCTCCTAGTGCTAGGTGGTATTTGGTCCGTATTCGATACAAGTGAACCGGATCATACGTGTGCGCACTTGCGTGATTTGGAGCAAAGATGGTGGCGCCCCCTATGGGCCGCCCTCAAAGCACGCGTACTGAACTCGTTGACAATCACGGATGTTGGTTTGGGTGCGGTCACCGTCCGGAACCGGGACGTTCGAATTTGGCCCCAGTGGCCGCGATTTCTGACCTCGAATAAGTGAAGCAACATCAGCCCATATAACAAAAAAATTGTGAGACGCACGGTCCGGGATACGCACTTGGCGGGACTGCATCCTGCCCTTGCGCGTATTTACCAGGGTCGTCATATCACCAGTGCCCAACAACTGGACTACTCTCTCAGCCGTTTGCTGCCGCCGGTGAGCTTGATGGGTGTGGATGCGGCAACAGAGTTATTGGAACAAGCGCTCGATGCCGATGCACACATCTTGTTCATCGGCGATTTCGATGCGGATGGCGCAACCGCTTGTACCGTGGGTGTTCTCGGGCTGAGACACATGGGTGCGAGTAACGTTGGATACCTGGTGCCAAATCGTTTTGAGTATGGCTACGGTTTGTCACCGGAGATCGTGGGCGTCGCGGCCTCGCGACAGCCCGATGTCCTGATTACCGTGGATAACGGTATCGCAAGTATCGATGGGGTGAGCGTAGCGCAAGAATTAGGCATGTCGGTGATGATCACGGACCACCATCTACCCGGCCCGCAGTTACCGACAGCTGATGTCATCGTGAACCCCAATCTTCCCGGTGATGTGTTTCCAAGCAAAGCGCTGGCGGGGGTGGGAGTCATCTTTTATGTTTTGATGGCGTTGCGCGCACGGCTGAGGACATTGGACTGGTTTGGCCGGCGCGGAATCAAGGAACCCAATCTTGCCGAGCTGCTGGATTTGGTGGCGGTGGGTACCGTCGCTGATTTGGCTCCTCTCGATCACAACAACCGTGTTTTGGTGGCCCAAGGTTTGGCGCGAATCAATGCTGGGTATTGTCGACCGGGTATCAAAACAATTCTCGAAACCGCGGGTCGTTCGCGTACCCTCGTTACCGCACGAGATCTTGGATTCGTGGTTGGGCCGCGGCTCAATGCCGCGGGTCGTCTGGAGGATATGTCGCACGGGATTGCATGTTTGTTGGCCGATGACATTGATCAGGCACGGGAAATCGCGAAGAAACTGGACCGCCTAAACCAGGAGCGTCGCGAGATCGAGTCAACAATGCAACAGCAAGCTAATGAAATCGTCGACCAACTCCATTTGAATGGGGCCCTGCCTATGGCGATCTGCCTGTATAACGACGATTGGCATCAAGGCATCGTCGGTCTGGTGGCATCTCGTGTCCGCGAGCGTACCGGCAGGCCGGCGGTAGTATTTGCACCGGATGGTAATGGTGTCCTCAAGGGGTCGGCGCGTTCCATAGACGGTTTGCATATCAGGGACCTGTTGGACAGTATCGCCACGCAGCATCCGGATTTGTTGAAGAAGTTCGGGGGACATGCGATGGCAGCCGGATTGACGCTCGAAAAGCAGACATTAGACATGTTTCGGCGTGTGTTTGAGCAAGCAGTCGTTGATGTGCTTGGTAAAGAACATACACCTGAAGCGCTGCTTAGCGACGGTTGCTTGAACGACGATGACTTGTGTATCGAGTTTGCTGAGTTGTTGCGTGCCTCCGGACCTTGGGGCCAGCAGTTTCCAGAACCAATATTTGACGATCAATTCGAGGTTATTGAGCAACGCACGGTAGGCCAGCGGCATTTGAAGCTTCGCGTTCGGCGATCGCAAGGAAAGAGGGTCCTGGATGCCATCGCGTTCGGATACTTTGACAAGCATTCGGCGCCGCCGCCGGCGGCCTCATTGCATGTGGCATATCGTCTCGAGGTCAACGAATATCAGGGGATACGCACGCCGCAGCTGATCATAGAACATATCGAGCCGTGTTAACATCAAGCCATGAGTACGCTGGAAGATTTTGTCGGTAACACACCGCTTGTCCGATTGCAGCGCTTACCTGGTGACACCACGAATACCATCTATGCGAAGCTCGAGGGTAATAATCCCGCGGGTTCAGTGAAGGACCGGCCGGCGCTGAATATGATACAAGGCGCCGAGGCGCGCGGTGAGCTACAGCCTGGAGACGCCCTCATTGAGGCCACCAGCGGCAACACGGGCATCGCCCTGGCGATGGCGGCTGCGATCAAGGGCTACCCCCTGACTCTGATTATGCCCGAGCATATGAGTGAGGAACGTCGCGCGGCAATGAAGGCGTTCGGGGCGAAGATCATCTTGGTTTCCAAACAGGGCGGTATGGAGGAGGCACGGGATGTGGCGCAGGAGATGCAACAGCAAGGAAAAGGACGGGTTCTTGACCAATTCGCAAACCCCGACAATCCCGCTTCCCATTACCTGGGCACCGGACCTGAGATATGGCGAGATACCGATGGGCAAATCACCCACTTCGTCAGTTCAATGGGCACGACCGGGACGATAATGGGCGTTTCCAAATTCATGAAAGAACAAAATCCAAATGTCGAGATCATCGGCGTACAGCCCATAGAAGGCGCGTCCATCCCGGGGATCCGGCGTTGGCCACAGGCATACCTGCCGAAAATCTTCGATGCCAAACGGGTGGACCGGACAATAGACGTATCGCAGGAACAGGCGGAACAAACCATGCGTGATCTGGCGCACCGGGAGGGTATCTTTTGTGGGGTCTCTTCGGGCGGCGCCATGGCCGCAGCGCTGAGCGTATCAGCAGTGGTGCGGGATGCAGTCATCGTCAGTATTGTTTGTGATCGCGGAGATCGTTACATCTCGACGGGCGTCTTTCCAGCATGAGCAAGCACCACACCCGCATATTGCAACAAGGCACCCCGCGCGTGGCCGGTTCTCGCACCCCTGCGTTTGGCCGGCACTCAACCCACTGCTCGGGCTATGCAGTTGGCTCCAGCGCGGCGTCCTCACCAACCGCCTTGAGACTACGCGCAGCACGGATTCCTTCGTCATCACCCGGGATCCATCGTGCAATATACGGGTTGGTTCTGTGAATGTTCTAGCGTTCGACATCGAGACAGTACCTGATACCGAAGGCGGGCGGCGCGTATACGGACTGAAAGATTTGCGCGATGCCGAGGTCGCTCAAATCATGTTCACCAAACGTCGCGAACAGACGGACTCGGAATTTTTACCCGCGCATTTTCACAGGATAGTGACGATCTCTGCGGTGCTGCGTAAAGACGATAACTTCAAGGTATGGTCTTTGGGCACGCCGGACTCCAACGAGTCCGAGTTGGTGACCCGGTTTTTTGACGGGGTCGCACGCTACACGCCAACCTTGGTGTCGTGGAATGGTGGCGGCTTCGATTTGCCGGTGTTGCACTACCGAGCACTCATTAACGGGATTGCAGCGCCCCGTTATTGGGATGTGGGCGATGACGATCGCGATTTTCGCTGGAATAACTATTTAAATCGCTTTCACTACCGGCATACCGATTTGATGGACGTGCTGTCCGGATACCAGGCCCGTCAATACGCGTCATTGGATCACGTTGCGTTATTGCTTGGGTTACCCGGCAAGATGGGGCAAAGTGGCGCCACCGTCTGGGAGCAATATCAAGCCGGTGAGATCGAGCAGATCCGAAACTACTGTGAAACCGATGCGTTGAACACCTACCTGATCTATCTTCGGTGGGAACTCATTCGCGGTAACCTGACGGTGAAGAACTGGGAGCTTGAGTGTGACCGGATTCGTGACACGTTGCGCCAGGAAAACAAGACACATTGGAATGAATTCTTGCAGGCATGGCCCTAGACAAGGGGGTACCCGTCGCATCAGCTAGCCTGCCGAACGCCGAAGTCACTTCGTTGAGCCACGACGGACGTGGCGTCGCCCGCGTCGAAGGTAAAATCGTATTTATTGATAATGCCCTGCCAGGCGAGCGGGTCCGTTATCGGCCGGGAAAGCGGCGACGCGCCTACGACACCGGATCCGTAGTTGATGTATTGACGCCGTCACCCCTGCGCGTCACCGCGAAGTGCCGGTACTTTGGTATTTGCGGCGGCTGTACTTTGCAACACCTGGACCCGCAAGCGCAATTGGACATCAAACAAGACCAGCTTATCGAAAATTTGCACAAGATCGGCAAGACCTCGCCCGACACCGTGCTGCCGCCACTGCGCGGACCGTCGTGGGGCTATCGCCGTAAGGCACGCCTGGGAGTGCGTTTTGTTCCCAAAAAGGGCGGGGTGCTGGTTGGTTTCCGGGAACGCCGCAAGAGTTATGTTACGCCGCTCGAGCACTGCGAGGTATTGGAACCCCGAATTTCCATGTTGTTACCGTCGCTCAGTGAAATCATCTCTGGTTTGTCCTGTCGCGAGCGCATTCCTCAAATTGAGGTCGCGTTAGGGGACAACGCGATGGCATTGGTGTTTCGTCATCTCGAACCATTGACAGAGCAAGATCTCCACGGCCTTAGCCGATGGGGTGAGAAACATCGTGTGCAGGTATTTCTGCAGCCGGGAGATTTAGATTCGGTGTATCCATTATCACCGCAACACCCCGAGCCGCTTTACTACTGTTTGGATGAGTACGGAGTCGATATCGAGTTCTCGCCGACAGATTTTGTCCAGGTAAATCGTGAAATCAACTGCACGTTGGTGACCGAAGTTGTTAAATTGCTCGAGCCTAGCGCAACCGATCACGTGTTAGATCTGTTCTGTGGACTGGGCAACTTTACGTTGCCGATCGCTCGTCGTGCGGCCGAGGTAACAGGCTGCGAGGGAAATCCAGTTCTCATCGATAAGGCAAACCGTAACGCGGAACGCAACGATTGTAGTAACGCACGATTTAAGCGGGTCGATTTGGACAATGAGCAGTCGAGTGATGTGTTTGTTCAGCAACAGTACAACAAAGTGCTGTTAGATCCCCCCCGAACCGGTGCCATACAGGTCGCGAAAACGCTTCCTCAAGCTGCTGTGGAGAGGATCGTTTACGTCTCCTGCAATCCTGCTACGCTAGCGAGGGATACGAACGTCATCGTGAATGTGCACGGATTTCAGTTGACGGCGGCGGGCGTCGTCGACATGTTTCCACATACCCAACACGTGGAGTCCATCGCAGTGTATGAGCGACGTTAGCCCGTGTGAATAACCTGTACAGACCTAGTCCCTAGTGGCGTCTCCAGCTTGTTTGACTTCCAAGTTGACGTCCACTGGGGCTCCTGACGGTGTTGATTTTGGCTTGATCTCGCTGACCTTGCGCGAACCTGCTTTGTCAGTCGATGTGTCATCAGCCGGTGTCGATTTCGGTTTACGCGATCGCTGTTGCGAGCTAGATTGGCGATCTGTGGCAACATTTCCGCCGCCGGCTGTGTCGCGGCGTGGACCGGAACGACGAGAACGACCCCCGCGGGGCCGACGTCCGCGACCATCACCGGCAGCTTTTTGTTCGCCGCCCTTCGCCTGTCCAGATCGAGCACGCGACCGACCATTACCACGCTGTGGGCCGCGTCCACCTCGCCCTGGACGCCCGCGTTGTCCCTGCGCACTGCGGGTCGGTGGGCGCTGCCTGCTTTGCTGAATTTCGTCGCTAGGAGCGACCGGGGACGCTGTCTCGGTGGCGAACAATTTGTCCCACCATCGGCGTAACAGGCCCTGGATTTCCGGTTTTGATGGAAGCGGAGGGCGAGCCGCGACTTGCATATGATCCATGCCGACTGCAGCAACCTGTTTGGTGTCCTGGCGGGCTTGGGTTGACGAAATATCGGTCTCTTCGATTTCCAACTCTATCTCGTAACTGGGCCGAACCGGCATCGCCGCCAGTTCTTCGCTGCGCAGGCGCTTGATCCGAAAATGCGGTGTCTCCAGTTCGTCGGTGGGGATGACAAAAATCTGGGTGCCGAGACGGTTCTCGATCATATTAAGCTCATGCCGCTTCTCGTTTAACAAAAAGGTGGCCGTCTCTCTAGGCAAATGCGCGTGGATCGCTTCGGTGTTTTCTTTGAGCGCCTCCTCTTCAAGGATGCGGAGAATGCTCAAAGCGGACGAGGAAATGCTGCGCACGTAGCCGGTCCCGATACAGCGGGGGCATGCTTGGTAATTGGATTCACCCAGAGACGCGCGTAGACGTTGACGCGACATTTCCAGCAGTCCGAAGCGTGAGATACGGGCTAATTGGACGCGTGCGCGATCAGCCTTGAGCGCCTCGTGCAGCCGGTTTTCCACCGTGCGTTGGTTCCGATTCGAAGTCATGTCGATAAAATCAATGACGATTAAACCACCCAAGTCGCGGATACGCAGTTGGCGCGCGATTTCATCTGCGGCCTCGAGATTGGTCTGGAGCGCCGTTTCCTCAATGTCGGCACCCTTGGTGGCGCGGGCGGAATTGACATCAATGGTCACCACGGCTTCGGTATGATCAATCACCAAGGCCCCGCCGGACGCTAAGCCCACTTGACGGGCAAACGCAGACTCTATCTGGTGTTCGATCTGAAATCTTGAAAACAGCGGTACGTTGTCGGCATAGTATTTCAGCTTGACCAGATTTTGCGGCATGACTTGCTGCATGAACTTGGAGGCACGTTCGTAGATTTCCTTATCGTCGATAATGATTTCTGAGATATCGTTGCGCAGGTAGTCACGAATCGCACGCACCACCAAATTTGTCTCCTGAAACACCAGAAATGGCGCCGTTCGGGTCTGCGTCGCTTGGCTAATCGCATCCCAGAGTTGCAACAGATAATCGAGATCCCACTGCAATTCTTCCTTAGATTTACCGATCCCGGCGGTGCGGGCGATCAAGGCGTGTTCATTGGGGACAGTCAAATGCGACATCATGTCCCGCAGCTCGGCCCGCGACTCGCCCTCTATGCGTCGCGAGATGCCACCGCCTTTGGGGTTATTAGGCATCAACACCAAATAGCGGCCGGCGAGACTGATGAATGTGGTCAGCGCTGCACCCTTATTACCGCGTTCGTCTTTCTCCACCTGGACGAGCATTTCTTGCTCCTCCTTGATGACATCCTGGATACGCACCTGTGCCATCGGTGTTTTCGGCGAATAGTCGGTGAAATAGGCGCGGGAGATCTCCTTCAACGGCAGGAATCCCTGACGCTCGGAACCATAGTCGACGAAGGCCGCCTCCAGGCTAGGTTCTACGCGCGTGACGCGACCCTTGTAGATATTTCCTTTCTTCTCGTAACGGGTAGCGGATTCGATATCCAGATCGAGAAGTTTTTGGCCATCAACGATGGCCACGCGCAACTCTTCCGGATGAGTTGCGTTAAACAACATTCGCTTCATGTTTTTAACGTTCCTTCAGTCCCGTGACTTGCGCGCGTCATGCACGAGGACATCGCTGCGTAAGGCCACCCCGCAGCCTGTGGTGCGGGCGAATACGCTGTCTCGTCGTGGTCCGGCGCGCTGTGGCGGGACCTGCAATTTTATGGCGCCCCTACAGTTCAACTCATTAGGGAGGGGCGCGGAACCCTGTGCGGTGACTACGTCTCAAAGGTCTCGTTCGGACGTAGCGCCGGTTCCTAACCGAGGCACTGCTCGGTTAGCTATATTCTTTAACTATCAGTTAGTTACGATTACCAATTTAAGTTTTTGATTACACCTATTCTTTGTACCCGATGCCATAGTCGGTCGTCAAGGGGTGAGTGGTTGCGACTGTTCTCATGACCGGCTGGGGCGACTGTTAGGTGTCGATCGTCTAAGTTAGCGATCCGTTTAGACTATAGCAGCGTCTTTCTGCCCCTTCAATCTGCTATGATCCGCGCGCCGATGGTCGATCTACATCAACACCGCAGCCGCATCGTTGAAGTATCCGAGCACCATAGTGGACAGCGGCTGGACAATTTTTTGATGGCGCAGTTGAAGGGGGTACCGCGCAGCCACATCTATCGTATTGTGCGCACGGGTCAGGTGCGGGTGAACCGCTCTCGGGCGCGACCAAAAAGCCGGCTCCAAATCGGCGACCAGGTGCGGATTCCACCGATACGCGTCGCCACGCGACCGCCACCCCTGATAACGGCCGGTCAGCGTAAGGTGGCGCAACGGATCATGTTCGAAGATGATAATCTATTCGTCGTCGATAAACCGGCTGGCGTCGCGGTCCACGCCGGCACCACGATCTCCGCCGGACTGATTGATTGGTTGCGAGCGGCGCGGCCGGAACAGGAGTATCTGGAGTTGGTCCATCGGCTGGACCGCGACACGTCAGGATGCCTGTTGATCGCAAAACGCCGCAACGTCCTGATTGCGCTCCAGGAATTGTTACGCCAGTCCACCGGTGAACGACGGCGGATAAGAAAATCCTATGTGGCGCTGGTAAAAGGACGTTGGCAAGGTGGGCCACAGCACGTGAACGTGGCCTTGAAAAAGAACATGTTGCGCTCCGGCGAACGGTTGGTGCGGGTATCGTCAGATGGGCAACGCGCCGTGAGTAAGTTTCGGCCAACAAATTTGTTCGAGACCGCCACCCTGGTTGATATTGAACTGATTACCGGCCGCACCCACCAGGCGAGAGTGCACGCCGCCTACCTCGGACATCCAATCGGTGGAGACACTAAATACGGTGACAAAGATTTTGACGCGTTGATGCGCGATTGCGGTTTGCGCCGGCTCTTTCTTCACGCGTCACGTCTGGAATTTAGACATCCGGTGAGCGGGCGATACATCACCGTGACGTGCCCCTTACCCCAAGAGCTCGAAACAATCCTCAATGTGCTACCCCGTACATCGCACTAACACCGTGAAAAACAGCACTAACTATATGTTTGGCATAAGGAATTCGATCAATACCCGGCTCAAGCTCATCATCTTCGATTGGGATGGGACGCTAATGGACTCTGCCGCCAAGATCGTCAATTGCTTACTGGCGGCGGTAGGGGACGTGGGGCTACCATCGCTGGATCGCGAGGCGGTCCGCCAAATCATAGGTTTGAGTCTCAATGATGCTTTCCACGCTCTGTTTCCACACGCGAGTTCGCAACAGCGTCAAGATTTAGTAGCGCGCTACCGGTTACATTTCCTGACCAAGGATCGCACTGCCATGCAGCTGTTCCCGGGAGTATTGCCGTATCTGCAAGAACTATGCGGTCACGGATACCTCCTTGCCGTCGCTACCGGAAAGGCACGGGGCGGCCTGGATCGGGCCCTCACGGATACCGACACCGCACATCTGTTCGCCGCCACGCGGTGCGCCGATGAGGCGCCGTCGAAACCACATCCAAGGATGTTATTGGATATCTTGGATCAGACCGGCGTCGAGGCCGGGGAGTCGGTGATGGTGGGTGATACCGTGTTCGATCTGCAAATGGCCAACGAAGCCGGAGTGCCTGCGCTAGCGGTGACCTATGGCATGCACGATGTCGCCCAGCTGCGTGCGCATGATCCATTGGCTTGTGTGGATTCCTTTCCTGAGGTTTACGCGTGGATTCTCAATCAAACAGCATAACAATTTGTCAAGGTGCTATGCTGGTAGACGGAGGACGAGGTATACGGTTCACGGTCCGCGATGGTGAAAATACGATGCCGGCGTTTGCTATAAGATATGCTGGACGAGTGCGCGCCTACATCAATCGCTGCAGCCATATGGGGTTGCAGCTGGACTTTAGAGCCGGATCGTTCTTCGATAACGAGAAACGGTATGTTATTTGTGCCACTCATGGCGCGCTGTACGATCCGGTTACCGGTGCGTGCCGGGCTGGTCCGTGTAACGATACAGGATTGGTCGCTTTGGCGGTTACGGAAACGGATGGACAGGTGATGTTGATTAGTGAACGCTATCAGTTGGCGTCGATCGAGGTAGTCGAGGAGTAAGCGATGACAGGTTGGTTCAAGTCCACCCCGAAGAGCGGCGGCGTTGGTCCGCGCTCGGATCGTGACATCTTGGAGCAGCTTGCCTATGAAAGCCTGAAGGAGCAGAAGCGGGCACGAAGATGGAATATCTTATTTAAGGCATTCTTCGCGATTTATCTGTTGGTCGTATTGTATCTGTTCCTCGATCATGGCATTGCGCCGACAACCGAGGACCATTCCGCACTCGTGGAACTGGAAGGGGTAATCGCCGATGACGGTGATGTCGATGCGGATCGTGTGGTCGGCGGATTGCGGGCAGCGTTCGAGGCCGATAGCGCAAGGGGAGTGATCCTGCGCATCAACAGCCCCGGCGGGAGTCCGGTCCAGTCGCGTTACATCAATGCTGAAATCCAGCGGCTCAGGAAGAAATACTCCGACAAACCGGTTTATGCGGTGGTCTCCGACGTGGCTGCTTCGGGTGGTTACTACGTGGCAGTGGCGGCAGACCGGATCTATGCCAATGAAGCGAGTATCGTTGGATCCATTGGCGTGTTGACAAATGGGTTTGGCTTTATCGGGGCGATGAAGAAGCTTGGCATTGACCGACGTTTGATGACTGCAGGAAAGTACAAGGGTATGCTGGATCCCTTTTCACCCCGTGATCCAGTGGCAGAGGGTCATCACCAGGAGATCTTGGATCAAATCCACGAGCAGTTCATTGACGCGGTTAAAGACGGCCGTGGAGATCGGCTCGTCGACAATGAAGATGTGTTCAGTGGTCTGTTTTGGACCGGCGAGCAAGCAAAGAAGCTCGGATTGGTGGATGAATTCGGGAGTGCCAGTTATGTCGCTCGCGAGGTTATCGGCGAGGAAAAAATCGTCGATTACACACCGAAGGCGAGCATCCTCGAGCGGTTCGCTGAGCGTATCGGTATGGCGATCGCCAAAACCCTGGGCACGGAAGCAATTGTTCAGCGTTTATCTATCCGCTAACTGCTCACAATAGCGGTTGGAGATGTTTCCAAACATTTTCGAGAAGCACCGGCTGGGCGTCGACAGTTGGATGAATCCCATCTGCTTGCATCATGTTGGGCACCGTTGCCACGCCTGCTAGGAAAAAAGGAATCAATGTAACTTGGTGTTGTCTGGCCAGCTCGATATATATGCGCTCAAATTCTGTGGCATAGGCGACGCCATAATTGGGGGGCATGCGCATCCCCGCGAGCACGATCTTCGCGTTGCCTTGACGCGCGGTTTCTATAATATCCTCGAGATTCGAACGTAACGCCGCCAACGACAATGCGCGCAGCCCATCGTTGCCGCCGAGTTCGAGGATCACAACGGCTGGATTATGCCGTTGCAACGCGGACTCGAGTCGAGCCAGGCCACTTGCGGTGGTGTCACCGCTGATGCTGGCGTTAACGACTCGATGGCGATAGCCAAATTCATTGACACGGCGTTGCAACAATGCCACCCAAGTTTTGGCATTGGGCACACCGTATCCGGCACTTAAGCTGTCGCCGAACACTAAAATGACCGGTGCCTGTGACCCCGACGGGGTTTTCGCCTTAGCCGGTCCCTGGGCATAGGTGATATGCGACCATGTGCTGCAAACGGCAGTTAGAAACAATACGACTACGAACCGCTGTAACATCGAAAATATGACTCCCGACGCCATTGTGCAGGCCGAAGCGCTGACTAAGCAAGTCCAAAGCCCTGAGGGTTTGTTGACGATATTGGACAATGTGTCGATGTCGGTGGGGAGGGGCGAGACACTGGCAGTGGTAGGGGTGTCGGGATCAGGAAAATCGACCTTGCTCGGACTTCTGGCAGGGCTTGATGTACCTAGCGCGGGCCGGGTCATTCTAAATGGCACCGATCTGAGCCAGGTCAATGAGGACCAGCGGGCCGGTGTAAGGGCCGGACGGGTTGGATTTGTATTTCAAAATTTTCAATTACTGCCCAGCTTGACAGCAATCGAAAATGTGATGCTGCCGCTGGAATTGACTGGGCGTCCGTTACCGGAACAAGAGGCCCGTTCCGGATTGACCCGGGTAGGCCTGGCGGACCGTATGGCCCATTACCCGTCACAGCTTTCTGGTGGTGAGCAACAACGCGTTGCTATTGCCCGCGCTTTCGCAACGAACCCGCAGATCCTTTTTGCCGACGAGATCGGAATTCGATGCGACCGTCGTTTGGAGTTGTCCGCAGGTCGCTTGCTCGGAGCATTAACTTGAAGACGGCATCCTTGGCAATACGTCTTTTGCTGCGGCAACGGCGGGCCGGAGATTTAAAAGTAGTCATCGCTGCACTTGCGGTGGCGGTTGCTGCCTTGGTTTCGGTCACGTCTTTTGCGGACCGTCTGCAACGCGCGTTGAAGTTCCAAGGGAGTGAGCTGCTGGCGGCAGACCTGGTGGTGCGCTCGCCGTATCCGCCCAAATCCGAATGGACAGCAGAAATCTCGCATCTTGGACTACAAAGCGCACAAACGGTGAGCTTTCGCAGCGTGGTCATGCGCGGTGAGGATAGTCAGCTGGCGGAGGTGAAAGCGGTGGAACAGGACTATCCGCTTCGTGGGAGTCTGCGTGTAGCGGCGGACATCAATCGCGAAGATGCACCGGCCACGGGGATCCCGCCGATGGGTACCGTATGGGTCGATGGTCAATTAATAGCGTTGTTAAACACGACTGTTGGGGGGCGAGTTAACCTCGGATCGCAACAATTCGTGATCGACAAGGTGATTACGCTTGAACCGGACCGGGGCGGGTCAGTGTTCGCTATTGCCCCGAGGTTGATGTTGAATATCGCGGACTTGCCGTCTACGGAACTGATACAACCGGGCAGTCTGGCGAGCTACCGTTTATTGATTGCCGGCGATGTGAGTTTGATCAACACGTTTCGCGAATGGATGCAAAAACGCGAGGAAGTAGGTGTCGTTGTTCAGGACGCTAGCAACGCGCAACCACGTTTTCGCACCGCGTTGGACAAAGGAGAGCGGTTCTTGAGTCTTGCCACCTTGATCAGCGTGCTATTGGCTGGTGTCGCCATTGCCCGTGCAGCGCGGAATTACGCCCAGCGCCATCTGGATACCGTTGCCCTGATGCGCTGTGTCGGGGCGACACAGCGCAAGATCTTAGAGATGTTCATCACCCAGTTATTGGTATTGGGGACCGCGGGCAGCATCATCGGATGTGCGATTGGCTATGCGGCTCAGCAGGGTTTCGTTTACCTGATCCCCGGGTTGGTGGCGGGCGACCTCCCGTGGCCGTCTTTGATGCCGGCAGTAGTAGGCCTGTTCGCCGGTGTGGTCACGTTAGTCGGTTTTGCGGCGCCTATAATCCTGCGCCTGCGAGGGGTGCCGCCGCTGCGTGTGCTGCGCCGCGAGTTGGGCGCCCTGCCTAACCACATCGCGGCCGTTTACGTTACTGCGATGCTCACAATTGCGGCGTTAGTATTGTGGGTTGGTGGCGATTTGATGCTCGCCAGTTATGTACTTGGCGGCAGTATGTTAACCATCATTGTGTTGGCTGCGCTTAGTTATTTATTGATTCAACTTGTTAGCCGCATGCGACGGGGGGTCGGTGTAAGCTGGCGTTTTGGCATCGCCGCGTTGGCCAGGCGGGCCGGTTCATCTACCGGTCAGATCGTGGCGATCGGCGTAGGCGTGATGGCGATGTTATTGTTGACCTTGGTGCGCACCGACTTATTGCAAGCCTGGCGTACCAATCTACCCGCCGACACGCCGAATCACTTTCTTATAAATATCCAACCCGGCCAACTCGCCGATATCGAGAGATTCTTTGGCGAACAGCAGTGGCCTAAGCCGCATCTTCGGCCCATTGTCCGCGCCCGCCTCATTGCGATTAATGACAGGCCAGTTCGGCCGCAGGATTTCCAGGATGCATTTGCGCAGCGAGTCATACAACGGGCGGCAAATTTATCCTGGATGGAATCGCTGCAAAGTGATAACAAATTAGTGGCGGGCAACTGGTGGCGTGGACACGAACGAGCGTCACCTCTAGTTTCCGTGGAACAGCAATACGCCGAGGCGCTCGAGCTGAAACTCGGAGATAGGTTGAAGTACCGGATCGCCGATCAAGAGATTACAGTGACTATTAGTAATCTACGCACTGTCGCGTGGGACTCGTTCCGGCCTAATTTTTTCTTACTGGTGCCACCAGCGCTGCTCAACGGATATCCTGCCAGTTATATTACCAGTCTCTATGTTCCGCGCTCACGGGCGCATCAGCTCAGCGCTTTAATCAAAAAATTCCCAAATGTCACTAACATTGACGTCGATGCACTGTTACAACAAGTAAGACGTCTGATCGACCGTGTCAACTCGGTGCTCGAGTACATATTCCTATTCGCTGTGCTGGCGGGAATCGTTGTGCTTTATGCGGCCATTCAGACCACCCAGGGAGAACGGCGGCAAGAGGTCGCGATACTGAGGACTCTTGGGGCGACGCGCCGCCAATTATCCATTGGTATGGTGTCGGAATTCGTAGTGATGGGGGTTCTCGCCGGCGGCGTCGGAGCCCTCGCGGCGATGATCACCGGGTATGCTATTTCTGAATACCTGTTGAGCATTCCCTACCGATTGCATATCAGCACCTGGTTGGTGGGGGTCGGTGCTGCGGTAACCGTTGTCACCGCCGCTGGGATCCTCGGTACATACCGTCTTTGGCGTACACCACCTTGGCACATACTGCGGGAAAACTAGCCTGCGTATCGCACCAAGGCGCCCCTGTCCTGCGCCAGCTTCCCGGATGCTGACGCAATATGCGGGCCAGCCGGCATCGATAAGCGGGAAGATCGCAAAATCCTGTACGTTGCACGCGCGAGGCAGAATACGGACCTAAGCGTCGGGGTGATTATTCCGGACGAACCCGTTCCTGCACGATCTTCCATTGATTTCCTTGACGCTCGAGCAACAATTGTTTCAGCGCAGTATCGCGGAATGTATTCGACTCATAACGTTGTGTGAACGTTGCCTCGGCCTGGTTTTCGGTGAGCATTCGCGTGTTGACGTCTTCGATCCCGATCCGTATGTACGCTGGGTACGCGAGTCTATACCTGCGCTCGGAGCGCCATCGCGATAGTGATTTGCCCTCGGCGGGTTGAAAGTCGTCGCCGTAGAATCCCAGGTAGTTGTCAACGTCTTGTGACGACCATGCAGATGCCCAGGCTTTAACAAAGGATTCGACTTCCTTGGAATTGGTCGGATCGATAACCGGTTGCGAGGCGGTCGGTGCAGTTTGCGGTGTCGTTTTGGATATTGTCTGAACCGGAGTCGATGCATCAGCCAGATCGGGAATCAACTGTCCTAGCACCTTCAACTTGGCTTGCGCAGTCTGTTGACTTTGCTCGTGTGATGTCGCTTGGCGGTACGACAGTGTGGCAAGTGTCACATAGATGTCTCCAAGGTTTTCATGAGCAGAGGCATACTCGGGATTGATGCTCAGCGCTTGTTTGAGAGCTTCCTGCGCCAAGTCATAATTTCCAGTTTCTGCGTATACCACTGCGAGATTATTCAACGGTGCCGGCAGATCAGGAAAATCGTTTGACAGTGTGCGAAACACCTTGATGGCTTCTTCCCAGTCACTTCGATTCGTAAGAATCAACCCCTTGAGAAAGCGCATTCGGGGGTCTTGTGGATTATCGGCAATATACACCTCGGCTACTTTTAGGGCTTCGTCGAGCTCCCCGGTTTCGATCAATCCTTGAACTCTCTTGATGTCCGCCTGGTCGGGCTGCGCGGGCACCGCGGTGGATGCAGCAAACGCGATAAGAAGTACGATTATAGGTAGAATTTTCACGATTGATACGCGTCAGGTGTCAAGCATTGTTTTCAAGTAATTCCAATCCTTCGGCGCGTAGCATATCAATTAATCGAATCAAAGGCAGTCCTATCAACGCGTTCGGATCTGTGCCTTCGAAACGCTCGAGCAATGCCACCCCCAGACCATCGGCCCGCAGACTGCCACTGCATTGATAGGGTTGCTCCTTTTGCAGATAACTATCTATTTGCGCCTCCGACAAGTTCCTGAATTTGACAGTGTAAGGCACAACGTCGATCTGAACACGGCCGCTATCGCTATCAATGAGTGCTAAGCCGGTGAGCAGGGTGATTGCCTCGCCCGATGCGGCGCGCAGCTGCGCTTGGGCGTGTGTGTGATCCTGCGGCTTACCAATGATCCGATCTTGGTGTACCGCTACCTGGTCGGAACCAATTACTAACGAGTGCGGGTGCGAAGCCGCGACGGTACGTGCTTTTTCCACTGACAATCGTTTAACCAATTCTGTCGGTGTTTCCCCGATTTCGGGAGTCTCATCGATCATCGGTGCAACAACATCGAACGAAACCATAAGACGGTCCAATAACGCCTTACGAAATCGAGAAGAACTGGCAAGAATCAGGCGACGGTTGGACAAGATAAGTTCTATACAATGTTAAGTAGCTTAGTCGTTTGGAGCAGTGTCCGCTCATCGCGTGTGCCGCTCGTTGTCGGCGATCGCGAGCACTGTGCCGTACCGACGAGCACCAAATTCGCGCTCGAACCTTGCAACACTAACCTGTGCTCCGGATGATAAGAATAACTGTTCGGTCACTTTTTGCAATATTTATAAAACCAGCAGGGGTGACTCAAAACCTGGCGCAACGCCTGTGGTGTGTCAACGATCTGCACGAGTGAACATGCGATATTTCCAGTATTTGCCGGAGAATTATTCTGGCTGCAGCAACCGTTAGGTAGATGTGGTTGCCAGTTACGCAGATAATGGTGCGGATCGTCACGTGTTGCGTGATGCCGCGGTGCACTATGTCCGAATGTCTCCACTGTTCGCACACAATATCTATGCCCGGTTCGCGAGCCATTTACAGTAGGCTATGCATCGGCTGTGGGCTTTCACTTAAGCTATGGAAGACTTTGACAAGGATCGGTTACTGAGTGCTTGACAGTATCTGAACTCCGTCATAGCGTCGAGGATCCACCACCAGGAGGAGTTCTCGATGGGTATCGAAACCAATGATCGCCGCGTGGCTATAGTGGCTGGGTTACGGACACCGTTTGTCAAGCAAGATACGGCCTATCAAATGGTGACCGCTCGGGATCTGGGGAAAGAGGTGGTTTCAGAGCTATTACAGCGCACCGGGCTCGACCCAGGTAGCGTGGATCGGGTGGTATACGGTCAGGTGATTCCGTCACCCAAGGCGCCTAACATCGCCCGCGAGGTCGTTCTTGGGGCTGGCATGCCGGTATCTGTCGATGCGTATAGCGTCTCACGTGCTTGTGCCACCAGCTATCAAACAACGGTGAATATCGCCGAATCAATTACTGCCGGCGCGATCGAGTGCGGGATCTCGGGTGGTGCGGAGAGCGCCAGCGACGTGCCAATTACGGTATCCAAACCGTTGGCCCATGCGTTGGTAAAGGTCAATAAAGCAAAGACCTGGGCCAATCGGTTCGCAGCGTTCAAACATGTGGGATTCAAAGACATCATACCGGTACCCCCTGCGCTCAAAGAGCCTTCGTCGGACTACAGTATGGGCGAAAGCGCCGAAAAGATGGCCAAGGAAAATTCTATTACCCGTGAGTCGCAAGATGAGTTTGCGCACCGCAGTCACGTCAATGCCTCCAAGTCATGGCAGGAAGGCTTCTTTGATGACCACGTGATGCATGCCTACGTGCCCCCGGAATATCAGGCTGTGGTGAAAGATAACCTGGTTCGTGATGACTCGAATTTAGACGCTTATCAAAACTTACCCCCGGTGTTCGATCGCCGTCACGGAACCGTCACCGCCGGCAACAGTTCTCCGTTGACCGATGGCGCCAGCGCCCTGATACTGATGTGCGAAGACCGCGCCAAGGCCGAGGGGTTTGAGGTACTGGGTTTCATTCGCAGTTATGCCTTTGCGGCACTCGATCCCAACTGGCAGATGTTGATGGGGCCTAGCTTCGCCACGCCGATTGCGCTAGATCGGGCGCGCTTGTCGCTCAAGGACATCGATGTCATTGATATGCACGAAGCGTTCGCTGCCCAAATCTTGTCGAATGTCCAGGCGTTTGAGTCACAAGCATTCGCCCAACAAAGGCTCGGGCGGGATCAGGCGATTGGCGAGATCGATTGGGACAGATTTAATTTAAGTGGTGGGTCGATCTCTTTGGGGCATCCGTTTGCCGCAACCGGTGCGCGCCAAATCATGCAATCGTTGTACGAATTGAAGCGAAAAGGCGGGGAATTTGCGTTGTGCACCGCGTGTGCCGCCGGAGGACTGGGGGCGGCAATGATTCTGGAGTCAGGATAAATGCCGGATGCGCCCATATTTCACCTAGAAAAACGCGATGACCATATCGCAATCCTGTGGATGGATGATCCGCATGAATCTGTTAATACGTTGAAGCACGAGTTAGTTGAGCAATTTGAGGCCGTCCTGACTGAAGTCGAGGGCAACGGCAAACTCGAGGTCCTGGTATTTGCGTCGGGTAAACCGCAGGGATTCATCGCCGGCGCCGATCTTCGCATGCTCAAGGACGTTACAACGCCTGAGCAGGCGCAGTCACTGTCGCAGATGGCACAAGGATTGAATAATCGGCTGGCGCGTTTGCGGCCCAGGTCCGTTGCCGCTATTCACGGCGCGTGTTTGGGAGGCGGTCTGGAGTTGGCGCTGGCGTTTGATTTTCGCGTCGCCAGCGATGATCACCAAACACGCTTAGGCCTGCCGGAGGTGCAGCTTGGGTTGCTGCCCGGTGGTGGCGGCACGCAGCGTTTGCCGGCCTTGATCGGCGCCGAACGGGCGTTGGATCTGCTATTGACGGGCCGCCATCTGAGCGCCAAACGGGCCCGCCAGGTGGGTATCGTTGACGAGCTGGTGCCCAAAGAAATCCTCATTGATGCCGCCATCAAGCGGGCACAATCCCGGCAACACGCGCGTGCGCGGACGATTGGGTCGGTTACCAATAATCTGTCGTTCAAAAAGCTCCGCGACTGGATCGTAGCCGGCAACCCGATTGGTCGGCGCGTTTTGTTTGATCAGGCACGCAAACGGTTGCTGCGTAAAACCAGAGGTAATTACCCGGCACCGGAACGGATCTTGGAGGTGTCAAGAATCGGATTGGAACGGGGTTTTGAGGCCGGTCTGGCCGCCGAGGCCGAGGCCTTTGGAGAATTAGCCGTCAGTCCCGAAGCCAAGCAATTGGTCAACCTATTTTTCGCCAGCAACGAACTGAAAAAAGATCGCGGCATTGGCGATGCGTTGATAGAGCCGCGCGCGATCCACAAGGTCGGCGTGTTGGGTGCGGGCCTGATGGGTGCCGGTATCAGTTACGTCACCATCACTAAGGCGCAGGTAGCGGTGCGTTTGAAGGACAAGGATGATCCCGGACTAAGCCATGGATTGGCCTATGTGCAGCGGTTGTTGGACACCCGTGTGGACAAACGGGCCATGACCCCGCTACAACGCGCGCAGTCGTTGGCTATGTTCACCGGCACCGTCGAGTACCGCGGATTTGCTAATGTTGATCTGGTCATTGAGGCGGTGTTCGAAGACTTGACCCTCAAGCAGCGCATGCTGCGTGATATCGAGGCAATTACTGATGACAAAACTGTATTTGCCTCCAATACATCGGCGATTCCAATCAAGCAGATCGCTACCGCGGGTGAGCGACCGCAAAACGTTATCGGTATGCACTACTTCTCGCCGGTGGAGAAAATGCCGCTGCTGGAGATTGTTGCGACTGATGTCACCGCACCGTGGGTGATCACCACGTGTGTGGAATTCGGTAAACGCCAGGGCAAAACAGTCATCGTGGTCAACGATGGACCAGGATTTTATACCTCGCGTATTCTTGGCCCGTATATGAACGAGGCCATTTATCTACTGACTGAGGGAGTCGCCATCGATCGGGTCGACGGCGCGTTGCGGGATTTTGGGTTCCCGGTCGGACCGCTGGCATTGCTGGACGAAGTCGGGATCGATGTCGGACACAAGGTCGCCGAAAGACTGAGTGAGGCGTTTGGCGACCGCATGCGCCCGCCGCCGGGTATTGAACGACTGCTGCAGGATCGCAGACTCGGGCGTAAAAATCAACGCGGGATGTACCACTACGGTAAGCGAAAGCGCGGCGCCAAACCAGTAGATGACTCGGTTTATCGGTTGCTGGGCGTGGCGTCCAGCAACCCGTTGTCGCACATCGAGATCGCCGAACGGTGTGCGCTGCAGATGGTTAATGAGGCGGTACACTGCTTGCAGGACGGTGTCTTGCGGAGTGCGCGGGACGGCGACCTCGGTGCGGTCTTTGGTTTGGGGTTTCCGCCGTTTCGGGGCGGACCGTTTCAATATCTCGATCAAAATGGTGTGCGCGCGATTGCATCCCGCATGGAGCAGCTTAGCGACCAACACGGTGGGCGCTACAGTCCGGCGCCGTTGTTATTGGAGATGGCGCGGGAGGGCAAGGGATTTTACGAATCTTGAGGGCCAACACAGCGGAGGAAATACGCCATGAGTTCGGTGTGGTCGGTTATCTACATTGTCGCAACGATCATATTCATTGGGTGGCTACTGTACCGCATGCGGTGTCTACGCCAGGGTCACCCCGCGAGCCATGATCCTGCAATGCGCCACGAGACACCGACAGGCACGGCGGACAGGAAATTTCATGATCAAACGGCGTCTGCCGACATCCGCCACACCATTGATCGCGCACCAAGCTCGCAGGCTGCCGCGGGGGTCGACGATCTGACCCGCATCAAGGGGATAGGGGAGGTAATAGCCACCAAACTCCACGCAATGGGGATCGTAAGCTTCGCACAGGTCGCTTGTCTTGGCGGTGAGGACATCGCGCGCATCAACGAGGTCTTGTCATTCAAAGGAAGGATCGAACGCGAGGATTGGGTCGGCCAGGCGCAGCGTTTGGTGGTGGCAATGGAACAGAAAAATATCTAGAAAATACATTTATTAAATAGTATAACTCGTTAAAAAAACAAGTAAAAAATGCATTCTTAACCTAGTTTCTCACGCTTTCTTGCAAACCTGATTACCCTGTCATAGACTGTATATAAAAACAGTATATAAATAACCAGTTTATGGCTGATATTGTGGCCTCTGGCCACCGATTATGGCGTGGTTTGGATACCCTG
Organism: uncultured Gammaproteobacteria bacterium; assembly: GCA_947259395.1. GTDB lineage: Bacteria > Pseudomonadota > Gammaproteobacteria > Arenicellales > JAANXG01 > CALZGZ01. The sequence goes on from CAMYMN010000025.1 coordinate 53,409, forward strand.
CCGCCGGGTCTACCGACAGGATTTACCGCCCTGGATGCGCTGCTGCCCTCACGAGGCTGGCCGGCGGCATCCGTCATCGAAGTGCTCACCCCGGCGTGGGGGATTGGAGAACTACGCCTGTTCTTGCCGCTCATGCAGCGGTTATCCCAGCAGGGCCGGCACACAGCGTGGATTGCACCACCCCATATACCCTATGCCCCGGCGCTGATTCGCGCGGGTATCTCCCTGGCCGGGCTAGTGGTGATCCAGCCGCAGCACCCGCAGCAGGCGTTGTGGAGTATGGAAAGGCTGCTGCATACCGCGGCATGTGGGTTGGCCGTGGCCTGGCCGCAGCGACTCACCCGCCCCATCGTACGCCGTTTGCAACTAGCGGCACACAGCGGTCACAGCCTGGGGGTATTGTTCCGCCGGCAACATATCAACCCGCACCCGCTGTCCACCGCCCTAAGCTTACGCCTCGATGCCGTTGAAAATGGCCTGGCGGTCGAGTTCCTCAAGGCCCGCGGTGGCTGCCCACGGCTCCGTGTTACGGTTGCCTGGCCGTGATTGCCCAGCCCGGCAGGCCGGTAGCAGCGGTTCGAGCGCCGGCAGATTCGTGTCAAGCATCACCGCATCGGGAACCGCCACCGCTATGGCTTTGTATTCGATTCCCTCGGTTGGCCCTGGATATCCACCCGCCCGGGAACTCACCAGTGCGGGTGGTGATCGATGAACACAATTCCGTGCACAGTGTTTCCGACGCCGCCCGTGACGTCGGCATCGAAACCGGCATGCCTGCCGGCACAGCGGCAGCGCTGAGCAGCGTCCTGCAGAGTTTGCCGCGGGATACGCGCCGCGAACTGAAGGCTTTGGAACGAGCGGCTCGAAGGTGCTACCGGGTTACGCCCACGGTGAGCCTGGCGCCGCCGGATGCCGTGGTGCTCGAGGTGCGCGGCAGCCTGAGATTATTCGGTGGATTCGAAGGCATTCAAAACGCCCTCCAGGCAACATTGACCCCCCTGGGTCACGATTACCACTGGGCCGCCGCGCCGACGCCGGGGGCTAGTTTGCTACTGGCCCGTTGCCGGCGGGAAATCAAAATCGAAGGCCGGGCACGATTGCGATCGGCCTTGGGGGGGCTTCCGCTTTACAGCTTGGACATCGATACCCACTTGCTCATGCGTCTGCATAAAACCGGTATACGTCAATTACGGGATTTGTGGCGGCTACCTCGTGCCGGTTTAGCGCGCCGGTTCGGTGCCGGGTTAGTTGCATACTTGGACCGTATCCGCGGCGAACGACCGGATCCACGGGCCCTGTATCGACCCCCTCTACAGTTCCGGTCGCAATGGGAGTTACCGGCAGCTACCGCAGAGTACGCCATGATATTGGCCGCTGCGGACCAACTATTTCGCAAGCTGGTGCGGTTTTTACGCCGCCACGACGCCGCCACGGCAGCCGTGCGCGTGCGTTTGTTTCATCTGCGCTCGTCATTCACCCCCGTCCATGTCGGGACCCGGCAGCACACCCGCGATGCAGCACATCTTGTGCGCGTATTCGACCAGGCGCTGCAACGTCGGGAACTCCCCGAGCCGGTCACCAATCTGGATATGCTGTGTGCCGATATCCGGCCCTTCATGCCCACTCGCCAGGACCTATTCCGCAATACCGCGCCCCAGGCTCAGGACTGGCAACATACCTTGGAGGAACTCGAGGCCCGCTTGGGAAGTGAGGCAATCCGACACATTGCGTCCGTGGACGATCACCGTCCGGAAAATGCCTGGATTTATGGGGTCCCAACTGAACGTGGTGTCAAACCGCGACAACGGCCATTATGGCTGTTGTCGCCGCCACGACCGCTCACTCACCGCGATCGACACCTGTGGTATCACGGGTATCTGACTGTGCACAGCGGTCCGGAGCGCATTGAGTCAGGGTGGTGGGACGGGCAGGACTGTCGCCGTGATTATTATATTGCCAGCAATCCTCAGGGGGCGCGTTTGTGGATCTTCCAAGACCTCAAACAACGGTCCGATACCTGGTATGTGCACGGTTTATTTGCCTGACTGCCCCTGCAGGGGCGATAGGAGTCGTTTACAATAAGCGCGCCGCAATCGCCTACATAATCATTCATAAAAAAGTGCATGGCCTGATCCCTTATTTAAAAATCGCCAGATTCGATCACTGGTTCAAAAACGTCTTCGTCTTGCCGGGGATCATCATTGCGGTTTATGAAAACCCCAACCTGTGGGGATGGGCATTGTTGGGACGCGTGCTGTGGGCATTACTGGCGATCGGCTTTGTCGCCTCCAGCAATTACGTCCTCAACGAAATCCTCGATGCCCCCCGCGACGCTTTGCATCCGGTCAAGAAGAATCGTCCGGTGCCATCGGGCGACGTCAACATTACGGTTGCTTACGGGCAGTGGATCGGATTGGCGATCCTGGGTTTGTCGCTATCCTGGTTAATGGGTCATGCATTTTTCTTGTCCGCCGCCGCATTGTGGATCATGGGCTGCCTGTACAACATCCCGCCGGTGCGTTGTAAGGACAAACCATACCTGGATGTGTTGACAGAATCGGTCAACAATCCATTGCGCCTGTTGATGGGTTGGTATGCGGCTGGTATGACAGTGGTTCCCCCGGTATCCCTGGTGGCCGCCTACTGGATGGTGGGTGCGTTCTTTATGGCGGTAAAGCGCTTCGCAGAATACCGGCATCTCGATGACCCGCACCTCGCCGTCCGCTACCGGAACAGCTTCGGGCACTATAACCAGGAGCGATTATTGGTCAGCATCACCTATTATGCGGTGGCCTTCGGCTTGTTTTTCGGCATCTTCCTGTTGCGCTACCGGGTCGAGCTGTTGTTGTCGATACCGTTCATTGCCGGCTTCATCGGCTGGTATATCCACCTGGGCTTTCTTGCCGACAGCCCGACGCAATACCCCGAAAAGCTGTATCGGCAGACCGGATTCATGGCCTATTCGGCGTTGTGCGTGACGGTCATGCTCAGCTTGCTGTTTATCGACATACCGTTGATTGGGGAGGTCTTCCAACCGACCATGCGCACGCGTTAACGGCGGTGCACAACGGATTGTTGATGTGGCGTTGTTTGCCTGGTGCATGATGGGAACCCCGGGGTGCAGTGGCTGATGCGATCCTTCGTGATCCGCATGCCCGGCTGGACTATCCGTTGAAGTAAAAATACTGTATATGTATACAGTATTATGCCGGCCTATGCTGAGCTCCACTGTGTGAGCAGTTTCACGTTCTTGCGCGGGGCCTCGCAACCACAGGAGTTGGTGACCCGAGCCGCGGAGTTGGGTTACTACGCGCTGGCGGTGACCGACGAATGCTCGGTCGCCGGCGTGGTGCAGGCGCATTTAGCGGTCAGGGCGCTCAGTGATACCGCATCGCTTGCCGGACGAGGACCCGGTCTCCAATTAATTATCGGTAGTGAGTTTCGCCTCGAGGACGGCCTCAAATTCGTGTTGCTGGCCACGGACCGCGCGAGTTACGGTGGGTTGGCGCATCTTATCACCACGGCGCGCCGGACGGCGGAGAAGGGCGCGTATCGCCTGACGCGGCAGCAGCTCGAAGGTGACCTCCCCCAGGGTTGTATTGCCTTGTGGACCCCCCCTGAGGTGCCGAATCCGCGCGATGGCGCATGGCTCAACCATTGTTTCCCCGGGCACACCTGGATTGCGGTGGAACTGTTGTTGGCCGGGGATGACCGGCAACGGTTGTGTCGATTGCAGGATCTGGGCCGGCAGCTGCGTCTACCGCTGTGCGCCAGTGGGGATGTACACATGCATGATCGCAACCGGCGGGTGCTGCAGGACACCCTGATCGCCATCCGAATGCGTAAGCCATTGCATGAACTCGGCGGTGCCCTGTCCTCCAATGGTGAACGCCATCTGCGTCCGCGGGAGCGGTTGGCGCACATATATCCGCGGGCGCTGCTGGAAGAAACGGTGGCCATTGCCAAAAGGTGCCGTTTTTCCCTGGATGAGCTACGTTACGAATATCCCCAGGAATTGGTGCCCACAGGCCGTACCGCGCATTCGTGGCTGCGCCGGCTCACCGTGGCGGGCATGCGCCAGCGTTGGCCGCAGGGTGCGCCAACCAAGGTTCGCCGGTTGCTCGAACATGAATTGAAACTGGTTCAAGAACTTCGCTACGAACCCTATTTTCTTACCGTGCACGACATTGTGGCGTTTGCCCGCAGCCAAGGCATCCTGTGCCAGGGCCGCGGGTCCGCCGCCAATTCGGCGATTTGTTATTGCCTGGGCATTACCGAAGTGGATCCCGCGCGAATGAACTTGCTGTTTGAAAGGTTTATCTCTCGCGAGCGCAACGAGCCTCCGGACATCGACGTCGATTTCGAGCACCAACGCCGCGAGGAGGTCATCCAGTACATCTATCGGAAATACGGCCGTCATCGGGCCGCCCTCGCGTCCACTGTCGTGACTTACCGTCCTCGCAGCGCGGTGCGCGATGTGGGCAAGGCCCTGGGAATGAGTCTGAATCAAGTCGATGGCTTGGCGAAATCCATTCAATGGTGGGACGGCCAGGGCGTCGATTTCGGTCACCTGGGACAAATGGGCTTGGAGATCGACAATCCGGTTATCAGGCGTCTGCGCTACCTGGTGAGGGAACTGATTGGATTCCCACGGCACTTATCCCAGCATGTGGGCGGCTTCGTGATAACCGCCGGGCCGTTGTCACGGTTGGTGCCGATCGAAAATGCCGCCATGCCGGAGCGAACGGTGATCCAGTGGGAGAAGGATGACCTGGAGGCACTGGGGCTGCTGAAGGTGGACATCTTAGGTCTGGGCATGCTCACCGCCATCCGCAAGGCGTTGTGCTATATCTCCGACCACACCGGGAGGCCGTGGGTGATGGCGGATATTCCCGCCGAAGATCCGGCGGTCTACCGCATGTTGCAACGAGCCGATACCGTGGGGATATTTCAAATCGAATCGCGGGCCCAGATGTCGATGTTGCCGCGTTTGAAACCGCGGTGTTACTACGACCTGGTCGTCGAGATCGCCATTGTTCGGCCCGGCCCTATCCAGGGACAGATGGTCCATCCCTATTTGCGGCGACGCAGCGGCAAGGAGCCGGTGGCCTATCCCAGTGCCGAGGTCAAAAGGGTGCTAGAGCGGACGCTCGGTGTCCCGATCTTCCAGGAACAGGTAATGCAATTGTCGATTATCGCCGCTGGATTTACCCCCGGCGAGGCGGACCAATTGCGCCGCAGCATGGCCGCCTGGCGCCGCCGGGGCGGATTGCAAAAATTTCAACACAAGCTCATGCAAGGCATGCGTGATCGCGGCTATGACGAGCGGTTTGCCCGGCAGATCTGTCAGCAAATCGAGGGTTTTGGCGAATACGGTTTTCCCGAGTCTCACTCCGCCAGCTTTGCATTGCTGGCTTACGTCTCCTCGTGGCTGAAACACTATTACCCGGCGGCATTTGCCTGTGCCTTGCTCAACAGTCAGCCCATGGGGTTCTACGCCCCGGCACAGCTGATTCAGGATGCGCGCCGTCATCGGGTGCGGGTACGGCCAGTGGATGTGCGCTACAGTGGCGAAGATTGCACCCTGGAGCCGCTGGCAGATTCTGCGCAGCCGGCGCTGCGGCTTGGTTTGTGCATGGTCAAGGGGTTGTCACGGGCCGGCATCACCCGGTTACGGGTTGCCCGGGAACGAGGATGGACTGCCGACCTCCAGGATCTCAAGACGCGGGCCGGCTTGGATAGCCGGGACCTGGACAGCCTGGCTGCTGCCGGCGCCCTCGAGGGGCTTGCCGGTCACCGCCATCGCGCCTTTTGGGAGGTCAGTGGGATACCGGCGCCGACCCCATTACTGCCGCATCCACGTTTCACAGAGGGAGAGCCCTTGTTGCGCCGACCCCGGGAGGGTGAGGACATCGTTGCCGATTATGCCAGCATGGGGTTGAGCCTGGGGCGCCATCCGTTGGCCCTGTTGCGCCCACAACTGTCCACCCAAGGGATACGTCAGGCCGAGGAATTCTGGCGGCTGGCAAACGGCAGCACGGCGACTGCGGCCGGCTTGGTCATCTGCCGCCAGCGTCCCGGTTCTGCTTCTGGCGTCATCTTCCTGACCCTGGAAGACGAAACCGGTCATGTGAATGTCGTGGTGTGGCCCAGCGTGATTGAGGACCAACGCCGGCCACTGTTACAGTCACGGTTGCTGGCTGTGACTGGTGCAGTTCAGCGGGAGGATGATGTGTTACATTTGATCGCCGGACGCCTGCGGGATCTCACCAGCTGGCTGGGGCAGCTGCGAACGCAATCGCGGGATTTTCAATAGCTGCCACGCTTTGGGGTTGGTTTTTGACACACCACAAGCCCATCTATATGATGCGCCGACCCAATTCTGGGATCCCATACGGGCACGAACGATTTTTCTTGAACCGGGGCTAATTAATGGCTGTTCAGCAGAACCGAAAAACTCCATCTAAGCGCGGCATGCGGCGGTCCCACGATGCGCTCAAATCCGCCACGCTATCGACCGATCCAGTGTCTGGCGAGTTACATCGCCGTCATCACGTCAGCGCCACCGGACATTATCGCGGTAAAAAAGTCGTCGACATAAAAACCGACGAATAGGCCTGAGGGGCCGGTGTGGGCTCGAAGTGCATCTTCGTCACGAGGAGAAAATAGGCCTTGACGGTAACCGTTGCAGTTGATGCGATGGGTGGGGACCATGGTCCCGAGGTGACCGTACCCGCCGCGTTGACCGCATTACAACGAGAACCAGACCTCGATCTCATACTGTTTGACCGGGAACAAGACATTCAAGTACAGCTCGACGTGCTCGCTAATCCGGAGCCCGATCGCCTGAGTTTGGTAAATGCAACCCAGATCGTCGGTATGGATGAGCTTCCGGCACAGGCGTTACGCGGGAAGAAAAATTCGTCGATGCGCGTCGCCACCAATTTAGTAAAGAGTGGCAATGCCGACGCCTGTGTCAGCGCCGGCAACACCGGTGCGCTGATGGCTACGTCTCGATTCGTGCTGAAGACTTTACCCGGCATCGATCGTCCGGCGATTGTCAGCGCCTTGCCGTCGCTGCGGGGACACATTCACATGTTGGATCTGGGGGCAAACGTGGACAGCCCCCCCGAACTGTTGCTGCAGTTCGCGGTAATGGGTTCCATCTTAGTGAAATATGTGGAGGACAAGCCCGATCCGAGCATCGGCCTGCTGAACATCGGCGTCGAGGACATCAAGGGCAACGAGATCGTTAAACGTGCAGCAGAACTCATGCGTCAAAGCAATTTGAATTACAAGGGTTTCGTAGAAGGCGATGCGATCTATACCGGGGATGTGGACGTGATCGTCTGTGATGGCTTCGACGGCAACGTGGCGTTAAAAACCAGTGAAGGCCTGGCGCAGATGATCACACATTTCATGCGCGAGGAGTACCGGCGCAACCTGTTGACGCGCTTGGCTGGACTGATCTCGTTACCGGTGATGAAATCGCTGCGCAAGCGGGTGGATCATCGGAGATATAATGGCGCAACCCTCGTGGGGCTGCGCGGCACGGTGATAAAAAGCCATGGAAGTGCGGATGTGTTGGCGTTTCGCCACGCAATATTGGAGGCGGTCACCGAAGTAAAACATAAAGTGCCGAAACACATCAGTGAAGAGCTTACCGACATGATGAAGGCGGCGGTAACGTGACTTACGCGAGGATCATCGGCACCGGCAGTTACTTGCCTGAAAAGACCCTCACCAACACCGAGCTCGAGCGTATGGTGGATACCACGGACGAGTGGATATTCTCCCGTACCGGCATTCGCGAACGGCACATTGCCGCCGATGACGAGCGAACCAGCGACCTGGCAGAACATGCGGCGCGGCGTGCACTCGACAGCGCCGGTCTGCAACCGGCCGACATTGATCTCGTCGTGGTTGCGACCACCACCGCAGATCAGGTGTTCCCCAGTGTGGCATGCCTGCTCCAAGACCGGCTGGCGATTCACAACAGCGGGCCGGCATTCGACGTGCAGGCGGTATGTGCCGGCTTCGTATACGCGATGGATTTGGCGAACAAATTCGTGCAATGCGGCGTGGTCACGCGGGCATTGGTGATCGGTGCCGAGACGTTTTCCCGCATTATCGACTGGACCGATCGCGAGACCTGTGTGCTGTTCGGCGATGGCGCGGGGGCGGTGGTGTTGGAGGTCGCAGAGCAACCCGGTGTGGTGTCAACGCATTTACACGCCGATGGACGGTATCACGATCTATTGGCGGTTCCCACGGGAGTGTCTATCAACTACCAGCAGGTGTTGAAAGGGGAGGCGTATACGCAGATGCAAGGCAGCGAAGTATTCAAGTTTGCGGTGAAATGTATGGTAGATGTGGTGGACGAGACGCTTGCCGTTAATGGTCTCGATAAATCAGATATCGATTGGTTGGTTCCGCATCAAGCGAACATCCGCATCATCGCCGCTACCGCGAGAAAACTAAATTTAAGCATGGATAAAGTCATTGTGACTGTGGAGCGGCATGGCAACACTTCCGCTGCATCGATACCACTGGCCTTCGATGAGGCGGTGCGGGAGCAGCGCATCACGCCAGGTGACACCATCATCATGGAGGGATTTGGCGGTGGCTTTACCTGGGGTTCGGTCCTGCTGCGTATGTAGGCCTTGGAATCAACGGTAATCACTCGCGAATGGGATTGAGCCGGAGGACAGGATATGGGCGCTTTTTCTCTTGAAAATGAGATTTGCTTAGTCACCGGGGCAACGCGCGGCATCGGGCGAGCCGTGGCGTTGGCCTTAGCAGAGCACGGTGCCGCCGTGGTGGGGACCGCTACGTCCGACAGCGGATCAAAGTCGGTTAGTAGTTACATGAAAGAGAAAAACATCACCGGTTTTGGCGCAGTTCTCGACGTCACCGATGCAAATGCGTGCATGGATTTGGTCAAGCGTATCAGTACTGAGTTGGCACCCCCGACGGTACTCGTAAATAATGCCGGTATTACCCGCGATAACTTGTTGCTGAGAATGAAAGAGCAGGAGTGGGATGAGGTGTTAGACACTAATCTGAAGTCGATCTATCACATGTCGAAGGCCTGTCTTCGCGGTATGAGCAAGCTACGCAAGGGACGAATCATCAACATTACTTCGGTAGTGAGCGTTTTGGGCAATCCGGGACAATGTAACTATGCCGCGGCGAAGGCCGGTATGATCGGATTTACCAAGTCCCTGGCCAGGGAGATCGCGAGCCGGAACATTACCGTCAACGCGGTAGCACCAGGTTTTATTATTACCGATATGACCCGTCGACTCGATGATGGGCAACGCGAGACGCTGTTGGCACAGATTCCGCTGGGGCGCTTGGGAACCGTCGAAGAAATTGCACACGCAGTGGTTTTCTTGGCCTCGCCGGCTGCCGCCTACGTCACCGGCGCCACCCTGCACGTCAACGGTGGAATGTTCATGCCCACTTAAATAAATGATATAATTCAACCGGTTATCGATAATTATATGGTTTTCACTGGGGCCATTTTTTGCTGTTTTGATTGGACTTGTCAGCCTGTTTGTTGTTAACTATGCGGCCTTCAAGGCTCGCCAATATACGGAGGAAATAATACCGATGA
>CAMYMN010000026.1:0-27915 GCA_947259395.1 uncultured Gammaproteobacteria bacterium
AACTTCCCTGTATCGTCGCTATGCAATCAGTTTTGGTTTTATTTTTTCTTGAGGTACGGAGTCTCGAGTGCCGGTGAAAGTGCCTGCCTTACTCTTGGCCGCATCCATCTAAACAACCAAGTCAGCCCCATCATGGTCATGATATAGATCTCCGGGCGCAGGGGAATCGAGTAGCGGGGAAGCGGATTTGCAACAATGTGCACCATCAAGAAATACAGAAGTATGATCGAGATGAAGCGGCCGAGATTAACGGCTTGCGTAGACATGTAGAGTTCGAAACCGGGCAGCCATACGAGAATTGCGGTAACCAGTCCCGCGATGATAAACCCCCAATGCAAGAACTGCATGATTTGGTAAGTCAAAAAAAAGAAATCATTGGTGTGATAGGGCGAGGAGTTGACTGGGTAGACAAACAGGTCGCCGTCTCCGTTGACGAGATGCTTGTCAAAGAAGGTTATCGGTTTGCCGATGAGATACCAGTGGATATATGTCGCGGGATCTTGCTTGACTTTGGAGCGCAACAGTTTCAGCACATCACCTAGGGTGCGGTAGTTGTTGTATTCGAAGTCCCACCGATGTTGCGCACCCCGGCTCTCGGGTTCTCCATCGACCATGAGACCGGGATACATGCCGTTGTGGACCGCAACGCTGATCTTGGATTTTGCTTCGAGTCCCTGTGATTCGTCGATAGATAGGTTGCGGATATACCAGGGACTATAGATCACTGCAAAGCCCACAGCGATCAACAAGCACATTGCCAACGCTGTGCGCTGGCGCCGCAAGATCAGGTAAGTCGCGGGCAACACGAAGACCAGGCTGTAGAGCATGGTGGGCTTGATGAGCGCCGCGATGCCCAATGCGATCCCGGTGACGAACATCCAAGAACGGTAATTATTCGTATCTGCTAAGGAAAAGCTCGCAATCGCTACCAACAACACGAACGTAAACAAAGACTCGGTCAGAAGATAGTAGTCGGCAGTGATGAGTTGAGGTGAGACGGTGACGAACAGCGCACAGAACAATGCGGCAACCGGGTGAATGAGCCGGTATACGATGGTGAAAACAATCAGTATCGCCACACTGCTCAGTATTGCCTGAGCAACCGTAATGGAGTGCAGCATGTCAAAGGTTGGCGGATAGGTAACGAAAGGCATCAAGAACAACGGGTAGCCCGGTGTCCGCCCGGCGTCGGGTTTGGGTGGAACGCGGCTTTCAAGGGTTGCGGGAATGGGTTTACCGGAAAATACGCCGAACTGTTTTAGATTATATGCGTAGGAATAGTATTCCTTGGCATCCGCACGGATGGGGTCATCCATCGTTGTCGTGGATACCATAACGATGCGCATCACCATGCCCAGAGTGAAAAAGGCGAAGGCGATCAAGTAGATGAGTTTGTTCGCCGTGCGGCGGGTGATAATAGTAGGCTCCTCAATGTGATCGCTTATAGAGCGATTCCGTTATTGTAGTTCAATTGCCCCGTGGGGCCAGAACCCATCGGCTATCGGCTCCGGTTCAGTTTGGGTTCAGCCCCAGTTCAGGTTGGTGCCGATATAATAGCGTTCAAGATGTGTACCTACGCCTACTACTGAGGACTGATCATGAGCAAGCGAATCAAACCTATCGTTGCCGGCACTGCACTCGCCTTGACCCTGATGCCCGCCGGTTATGCGGCCGCGGATAGTTTTGGATTCAGCCTTTTTTTTGGCGACCCCTATTACAGTAGCGGCCTGCGTTACTATGATGGGGGCGGATACTATGGCGGTCAACGTCATCACTACGGCCATCGCGTGTATCGCGGTCCCAGGTATGGGCACCATTACCGCGGTCATGGCCGCCATTGGGGTCACCGACGCGGCGGCCATAAGTATCGCGGCTTCGGTCATCGTCGCCACTTTGCCCACCGCGGTCATGGCCGCGGCTGGGGCGGTCACCGACGCGGCTGGGGTGGTCACGGACGCGGCTGGGGTGGTCACGGGCGCAGACACCATTAATCACAGCCACCGAAGCGCCCGGCGCTGCTCCGCTCACGTAACCGTGTAACGCTTGCGCGTGATGCGGCGCGACGGCGCACGTTAGTCCCAGCCGCACCCCATTGATATTTCTTGCACCCTCGGCGCCCGCCTTGGTCGCTTTGCAAAACCCGACGCCTGACTTCATATTAGAGGAAACTGTGACCTGAATACCGGTTTCCATGAAGCGAACGGCGCCGTATGGGACTTGGAAAAGCCCCATCGACATCAAGCAACTATTCGAAAAACCCGCCTCACCCGCTTACCCAACCCGGTATCGGGATAGTCTTTATTGGGTCGAGGCCAAGCCCAAGGAAGGCGGCAGATCGGTATTGATGCGCCGCGATGCCAAGGGTTCGGAAATCAGTATTACACCGGCGGATTTTAATCTGCGCACCCATGTGCACGAGTACGGTGGCCGCTGCTTTGTGTTGGGTAACGGCAAGGTCTACTTCAGTAACTTCTCCGATCATCGGTTATACGTGCAAGACTTGGATGGTGATGCCCAGCCGATGCCTTTGACCCCAGAGCGGTTCGCGGACGCATCGTTGGGAATGTATGTCGATTTACAACTCACCCCGGATGGCCGTCATTTGATCTTTGTGTGGGAACGCGCTTATCAGGACAAGGAAAACCGTAACGTCCTCGGCACGTTGAATCTGGATAGTGACAGTAATCCCGTGGCCCTTATCGAGGGCTGCGACTTCTATGTTAATCCCGTAATCTCGCCGGACGGGCGACGATTAGCCTGGGTGCAATGGCGCCATCCATGTATGCCTTGGGACGAATCCGAGCTGTGGCTGGGGACGCTCGCGTACAATCATGCCGGACTCGAAGTTGCCGACGCACGTCGCATCGCCGGCGGCATAGGGCAATCGGTGTGCCAGGCAGCATTCGGGAACGATGGGACGCTGTATTTTGCGCGCGATGGGGAAGGCGGCGCCAACATACCGCTAGGTTTTTGGAATCTATATCAGTATCGGGATGACAACGTGGCCGCGGTAACCGCGGATGCGGCGGAATACGGTTATCCTCACTGGGTGTTCGGTGAAACCCGCTATGTGCCCTTAAGTGACGGAGAATTACTCGCGTCCCGCACTTCCGAGACCGGGGATGAGTTGGTGCGCATAGAAAAAAGTGGCGCAACGCAGCGGTTGTCCGCGCAATTCCAAGGCTTTACACAGCTGTCGAAGGCCGACAATAGCGACGACGTTGTGATGGTGGCTCGTGCGGCCGACAAAAGTGCCGTGGTGTTGGGATTTGACAAGGCGGATCGACAGGTAAAGGTCTATAAGTCTGCGGATCCACTGTTGGTGAACGAGGATATCAGTATCGCGGAACCCATAAGCTATCCGACCCGGGACGGCGGTAACGCATTTGCGTATTTTTACACGCCGACAAACGCGCGTTACCAAGGGCCCGCTGACACCCGTGCCCCGCTCTTAGTCATGGTGCACGGCGGTCCCACATCCAGGTGTGTGCATACCTTGGATGTGGCGAAGCAATATTGGACCACTATCGGCTTTGCTGTGCTGGACGTGAATCACCGCGGAAGCACCGGTCATGGCCGTGTTTACCGCCAATCATTACGGGGTCACTGGGGCGAATACGATGTTATGGACATAGTCGATGGTATCGGCTATTTGAAACAACGCGACTTGATCGACCCGAACAAGGTTTGTATCCGCGGGCGCAGCGCTGGTGGTTATACTGTGTTGCGGGCGTTGACGCAGTTTCCGGATCAATTTAACGCCGGGGCGTGCTATTTCGGTATTGGCAACTTGGTCACGCTGGCGGAGACGACGCACAAATTCGAGCGGTATTACACGGATGGTCTCATCGGTGAGGTGTTCGATCCAGAACACGCGCGGCATCCGGAAAGCCTGTACTATCAGCGATCTCCCATTCATCATATGCACCGACTCGAGAGCCCGATGATTGTGTTTCAGGGGCTCGACGATAAAGTCGTGCCGCCGTCGGTGTCACGGGAACTGGTGACGTTGCTCAAAGAGCGGGGCATCGCGCATGAATACGTTGAATATCCCGGGGAGGGGCACGGGTTTCGAAGCAGTAGCACCAATATTGATGCGTTGACGCGCGAGACGAACTTTTATATCCAGATACTAAAACTGCAACCATGCTGACCATCCGCGACGGTTTGCCCGATGGGTTTTTGAACGCCTACCCTACGGAACTGAAGTCCCTCTTGGGGGGGCCGACGTTGATTCATCTGGCCGGGAAGCAGGCGCGGCCGTTGTTCATCTCGATTCTACTGCATGGCAATGAACTCACCGGATTGTTGGCCGTTCAAGCGCTGTTGGCACGCTACCAGTCGGTGCCGTTGCCACGCACGGTTTCGATCTTTATCGGTAATGTGGAGGCGGCGCGTGTCGGTAAACGGCTGCTTCCGGGACAACGGGATTACAACCGCATCTGGATCAATGCCAGCGGCGCAGAACATGACATGACGCAGACCGTGTTGGAGGTGATGCGCGACCGTGATGTGTTTGCCTGCATCGATATACACAACAATACCGGAAAGAATCCCTATTACGCCATAATTGCCAAACCGGACGTCGATCATCTGAAGTGTGCCGCACTTTTTTCCAATACCGTGGTGTATGCGACGTGTCCCGACACCACTTGTACTGTGGCATTTTCCACGTTGTGTCCCTCAGTGACCCTGGAGGCCGGCCTGCCCGCCGATCCGGTCGGCGTCGAGCAGACGGTCAGCTTTCTGGAGACTTGTCTTCTTATCGAGGATTTCGGTACGCAAACATTGAAACCGGTGAACCTTTTCCACACCGTTGCCGTCGTCAAAGTGCGTGACTGTTGTTCCTATGGTTTTCTAGGAGAGGACGTTGACTTACAGCTCGTCGATGAAATAGATCATTACAATTTCCGTGAGTTGGAACCCGGCACGTGCCTGGCACGCGTACGTAACGGAGATCAACAGTGCCTGGATGTGCAACATATAGATGGCAGGCAGGTGTATACCGACTATTTTGTGATAACGGGAAGTGATCTGCAGGCGGCAAAAGCGGTGATGCCGGCAATGTTGACCACAAATCGCGATATCATTTCATTGGATTGCTTGTGCTACCTGATGGAACGGTTGCCGCAATCTGAACTACAGAATCAACGGGAATAAGCAAACGTGAACAATGCGCTGCGAGACAAAACGCTGGCCTTAGCCGGTGTGTTTCAGGCCGCGAAGCTGGCGCAACAGCTGGCGCGGCGGGGCCACGCTGATGAGGAGCCTTTGGAGGCCAGTGTCCGCAGTATCCTGATCACCGATTCCATCAACACGGTCTCGATATACGGAGGTATCGAGGGGGCGAGGCTAGGGCTGGATACTTTGTGTGAAAAAATGAGCGGGGGAACAACGAAGAGCGATGAATTTGAGATCGCACGTTATGTGTTGCAGCTGGTACAGTTGTCGAGAAAGCTCCACACCGACGATGCCATGGCCGATGACATTGCACAGCGGATTGATAGAATCAAAAACGAATATTCCGGTGACAATGGCGCTTCACGAGCACAGCTATACGCCAGTCTGGCGCAGCTTTATAAAGACACCTTGAGTTCGTTGCGCCCCAAGATCATCGTTCAGGGCGAACATGGGTTCCTGGCCGATCCGGAAATCGTGAACCGGGTCAGGACCGTGCTGCTGGCTGGGGTCCGGTCGGCGTTTCTGTGGACGCAGTTGGGTGGTAGCCGCTGGCAGTTGATGTTTGACCGCCGCAACCAGCTTGCGACCGCCAAAGACATCTTGGCCGAGCTGAATCCGTAGTCTTTACGAAGTCTGCGGCGTTACCGCGGCGAACGGCGTCGGTTCCCGCGGTGCGCTCAAAAATTCACGCGCCAACGACTTGATTTTTTCCACCATTGCGTACACACCCACGTGGCGAGTGGGGCTCAGGTGATCGTATAGACCGAGTTCGTCGAACATCTCATCTGCATCAATCGTCAGAACCTGTTGTGCAGAGTGCCCCGAATACATCGCCAGCAAGATGGCCACCAGTCCTTTAACCGTGCCGTTATCGCTGTCGCCAATTAGGTGTAATATCGAAGGATTGGTTTCATCACGTTCCGCGATCAACCACACTTTACTCATGCAGCCGTGGACTCGATTGGCTTCGTTTTTATGGTGTTCATCCAACACCGGGAGCCGCTCGCCGAGTTCGATCAGGAACTGATACCGCTGCTCCCAATCGCCCAGAAACTCGAACGCCTCGGCAATCTCGGCAATATGTGATCGGCTGTCGGGCATGGTGGAGGATGTCGTCGGGAATGAAAAAAGTACTAAAACTGAGTAATATAGTCAAGTATTATCTTGTGGGAACGCGCGCGGTTACAGCGGCGTCTACAGCTATAATCACATTTGAACAAGCGTATGATTTACCGACCTAAAATGGCTTACCGCACGCAAGTACGCGTCCTCGAGAATGCGGCGGCGATGTGTACGGAGACCGGATTTGCGAACGTGCCATTGCCTGGTCTGAGCCAGCGCGCCCGGGTTCACCTGGCGTCGGTCAATCATCTTGTTTACGGCTGCATTTTTTGGCCGCTACGCCGGCTCATTGCATGTCCGCGGCCGACATGATGCGGCTCATCGTCTCATATTCGATCCCAGATCCCCTGGATATCGATGCGCTGGCGCGAAGACTGACCATGTTTCTTGCCGCAGGTCTGCGTGCCACGCACACGCCATTCGGAAACAAAAGTTTAAGTGCAATCCCATCCGGTGAGATGAGATGATTGCCAGCAACACTCAACGCCGCCGGTCTATTACCGCCACAGGAGGTCTGTTATGGGTCTGATTTTGACCGTTGCCGCTATTCTCGGGCTCTTGGTTGCCATTGCCAGGGTGCGTGCTTCTTTTAAGACGTGGAGCATGATCATTGGCGGTGGGTTGTTATTGCTTAGCTTGGCCGGGGCGTTTTCATTTATTCCGGGACTGCTGTTGTGGGCGCTGTTCTTGATCATCGCGGTAACGTTGAATGTTCCTGAGTGGCGGCGGCGTTTTGTCAGCAACCCGATGCTGCGATATATCCGCCGAGCCCTGCCACCGATTTCCGATACCGAACGGGAAGCCATCGAGGCCGGCACCGTGTGGTGGGATGCGCAATTGTTCTCCGGTGATCCAAATTGGCAGCAATTGCTCGACGTTCCCTCGCCGAAGCTCAGTGACGAGGAGCAAGCATTCCTCGACGGGCCGGTGGAGGAATTGTGCCGATTGGCGGACGATTGGCAAATCACCCACGAACTCAATGATCTGCCACGCGAGATTTGGGATTTTCTCGCCGAGCACCGCTTTTACGGCTTGAATATCCCGAAAAAATACGGAGGCCATGAATTCTCGCCGTTGGCGAATTCGGCCATTGTTATAAAGGTGGCCAGTCGCAGCGGCACCGCCGGAGTGACGGTGATGGTGCCCAATTCCCTGGGTCCGGCGGAACTGTTGCTGCATTATGGTACCGAGGCGCAGAAAGACTACTATCTGCCGCGACTTGCCAACGGCGAGGAGATCCCGTGTTTCGCGTTGACCAATCCCGAGGCCGGCTCGGACGCGGGTGCGATCCCCGACTATGGCATTGTGTGCCAGGGTGAGTATCAGGGCGAACAAGTACTCGGGCTGCGCGTGACCTGGGAGAAGCGTTACATCACGCTGGGGCCGGTGGCGACCCTGCTGGGTCTCGCGTTCAAGGCCTACGATCCCGATAAACTGTTGGGGGATGAAGAAGATCTAGGCATCACCTGCGCGTTGGTGCCCGCTGACACCCCGGGCGTGGACATCGGCCAGCGTCATTATCCCTTGAATGCGGCGTTCCAAAACGGTCCCAACAGCGGACAAGACATTTTCATTCCGATGGATTGGGTCATCGGTGGGCGCGAGTGGGTGGGTAAAGGGTGGCGCATGTTGATGGAGTCGCTGGCCGCGGGGCGTGGTATTTCGTTGCCGGCCTCGGGCACCGCGGGCGCCAAGGTGGCGGCGCGCACCACCGGGGCGTACGCACGCATACGCGAACAGTTCAATGTACCGATCGGAAAATTTGAGGGTGTCGAAGAGGCGCTGGCCAGGATCGGCGGTTTGACCTATATGATGGACGCAGCGCGGCTCCTCACGTCGTCCGCCCTCATGCTCGGCGAGAAACCGTCGGTGATCTCCGCGATCGTCAAGTATCATCTTACTGAGGGCGCCCGCCAGGTGATCAACGACGCCATGGACGTGCATGGAGGACGCGGGATATGCATGGGGCCGAGCAACTATCTGGCCCGCACCTATCAGCAGATTCCCATCGCTATCACCGTCGAGGGCGCGAACATCCTGACTCGCAGCATGATCATTTTCGGGCAGGGAGCAATGCGCTGTCATCCGTATCTGTTGCAAGAAATCACATCGGCGTCACACCCGGACCCCAACATCGGTGGCGAGGAATTTGATCAGGCACTGTTCAGTCATTTGGGATTCAACGTTACCAATGCGGCGCGCGCGTTTGTGTATGGCCTGTCGCGAAGGCTTGCACCCGCGCTCGGCGTTGGACCGGTCGCGAATTATTATCGAGAATTTTCACGCTACAGTGCTGCGTTTACGTTTCTCTCCGATGTGACGTTGCTGATCCTGGGCGGCGCGCTCAAGCGCAAGGAAAAGCTCTCCGGGCGCTTCGCCGATGCGTTGAGTTATTTGTTCATCGGCTCGGCGGTGGTGAAACGTTTCCAGGATACCGGGCGCCCAAGCGAAGACCTGCCCCTGGTAGAGTGGTCGTGCCAATTCTGTATGTACCAGATTCAGCAGGCGCTGGATGGAGTGCTGCGCAACTTCCCGATCCGCGGCCTGAGTTGGGTATTGCGTGGATTGGTGTTTCCACTGGGACGGCGGCATGCTCTTCCGGGGGATCGCCTCGGCCATCAGGTCGCCAAGCTATTACAGAGCCCCTCCGCCACCCGTGACCGGTTGACCGCGGGCATCTACCTCAACCAAGATCCGGATGATGTCATCGGGTGTCTCGATGTCGGACTGCACAAGGTGCTTGCCGCGGATCCGGCCAGGCGCAAGCTGCGTGCCGCTCGCGTCGAGCAACCGCCGCACGTCGCGTTCGAAGACTGGCTCAAACAGCTCATCGAGCAAGGCGTAATCAGCGAGGACGATGCCGTGGCCTTGACCGACGCGCACCAAGCGACGCGCAAGATCATCACGGTGGATGCGTTCGAGCCCGGCGAAAGACAACTGGGTAGCACCGCGGATCGCGCCGCCTGAGCGACGCACTGCAGGAGCCCCGCATGTCCGTGCACGAAGCCTCGGTCTACCCACCGAATGCCTTGGCAGGACGCGACGACTTAGATGTGATCACGCTCGATGCCGTATCCACCTTGGATGCGCTGTTTCGCGAGCGGGTGGATCGTGAACCGGACAAAACGGCCTACATTGAGTTCGATTCCGATAGCGGGGTGTGGCGGCACTATACTTGGGCCGACACGGCGCGCGAAGTCAGTCGCTGGCGGGCGGCGCTCGACGCTGAATCGCTGAGCACAGGCGACCGCGTCGCGATCAGGCTGCGCAACTGCCGTCATTGGGTGGTCTTCGATCAAGCAGCGTTGAGCTTGGGGTTGGTGGTGGTGCCGCTGTACATGGCCGATCGCCCGGATAATGTGAATCATGTCCTCCACCATTCCGACGCTAAACTGTTGCTCGTGGAATCCGAGGATGCGTGGCGCGAATTACAACAGGCCGAGGGCGAGCTGCCGCAGCTCGAGCGTGTGGTCACACTCGGCCCGGTGGCGAATCACAACGACGATGTGCTGCGGTCGGCGGATGAATGGCTGACCTCGGAACACGAGGTCGAACCTGCAAAGGTGCGGCCGGATGACCTTGCGAGTATTGTCTATACCTCCGGGACGACGGGACGGCCAAAGGGTGTCATGTTGTCCCATCGCAATATGTTGTCGAATGCGTACAGCGGACTTCGCAGCGTGGCGGTATTACCCACCGACATTGTATTGTCGTTTCTACCGCTGTCACATACCTTGGAACGGACCGTAGGTTATTACGTACCGATGATGGCGGCGGCCACGGTCGTGTACAACCGATCGATACCCGAGCTCTCCGAGGATTTCCGTATCATCAGACCCACGGGAATCATCACTGTGCCGAGAATCTTTGAGCGCATGTACAGCAAGCTGACTGCCGCGCTCAAAGAGGGACCAGCTTGGAAGCGGTGGCTGTTCAACACCACGGTAGACATCGGCTGGGAGAGGTTCGAGTATCTTCAGGGCCGCGGTAATCGGCAATGGGTGTTTGTGTTATGGCCGATTTTGGATTGGCTGGTGGCAACCAAAGTCAGGGCGCAGCTGGGCGGCCGCCTGCGGATCGCGGTCGTCGGCGGTGCGCCGTTGCCGCCGTCGGTGTCGCGGGTGTTTATTGCCCTCGGGCTCAATCTATTACAAGGGTACGGCCTCACCGAGAGCAGTCCGTGTATCAGCATCAACACATTGGAACGAAACCGGCCGGCGACGATCGGCCTGCCGGTGCACGAGGTGGAGGTCAAGATCGGGGACAACGACGAATTGCTCGCGCGCGGTCCGAATATCATGATGGGTTATTGGCAGGACGATGCGGCCACCGAGCAGGTGCTCGATAAGGACGGTTGGTTACATTCTGGGGATCAGGCCAAAATCGAGGACGATGGGTTCATATCGATTATCGGCCGCATTAAAGAGATACTGGTGTTGGCGAACGGAGAGAAGGTCCCGCCCGCGGATATCGAACATGCGATTGCCGAAGACGAATTGTTCGAACAATCGCTGGTCATCGGCGAGCAAATGCCCTATCTCAGCGCGCTGGTGGTATTGAACAAGCAGCTATGGGAAAAAGAGGCAAAGAGGCTTAATATTCATAACAATGACCAGTCTCAATTGCACAGCGAAAAAGTCGAGGAACTGTTACTCGATCGCATCCGTCAGCGTATTCACGAGTTTCCGGGCTATGCGCGTATTCGCAAAACCACCGCAATACTGTCGCCATGGACGGTGGAAAACGGCTTGATGACGCCTACGCTCAAGCTCAAACGAGCAAAGATTCTGGAACGGTACAAAGATGACATAGCCAGAATGTACGAAGGTCACGCACTATACAAATAAGGATCTATCGCGCGAATTTTGTAACTGGAAACTAAAGCCATGTCTGCGATTGTCACCAAGATAGACAAAGGGATCGCCAATATCACGCTGAACCGGCCGGAAAGGTTGAATGCCCTCGATCCGGAAATGGCCGCCGCGCTCCACGCTTCGTTTATCGACGTTGCTAAAGATGTCGGGGTGCGCTGCGTGGTTGTGCGTGGGGAAGGAGATGGGTTCATGGCCGGGGGTGATGTGCGCTTTTTCAAGCAATCGTTAAACCGGTCGTCAACCGAAGATCACGTGGCTATTAGCGAAATAATCAACGCGGTGCACGCTACGATCCAGACCATGCATAGCCTTTCCAAACCGATCATCGCCAGCGTGCACGGAGCGGTCGCCGGTTTTGGCATCAGTCTCATGGCCGCATGCGATTTGGCGATCGCTGCGCAAGAAACGGTGTTCACTATGGCCTATTGCCGCATCGGGACTTCACCGGATGGCGGTTCGACGTTTGCTTTACCGCGCATGATCGGACTGAAGCGCAGTATGGAACTGGCGCTGCTCGGCGACCGGTTCGATGCCGAACAGGCGTTGTCTTTCGGGTTAATTAATTGGGTAGTGCCCGGTGGTGACTTGCACGAACAAACGGAACAATTGGCGGTGCGCTTGGCTGCAGGTCCGACCAAGGCATATGCAAAAACCAGAATGTTGCTCAACACGTCACTGAACGCCGATCTAAACCAGCAACTCGACCGCGAGCAGGCCGCGTTCCTGGAGTGTACAACCAGCGATGACTTTGCCGAGGGTGTAAGCGCGTTCTTGGACAAGCGACGGCCACAGTTTCGTGGCCGCTAGCAGAGCAGCACAAATAACCCCGCCGTTTGTTAACGCGTAACTCGTCGATGGTTTCATCGAAGCTGATCCTGTCGTTTGTGATAGAGATTCTCGTGGTCGGGTCTGTGGCGTGGTACGGTTGGGGTCTGTCGGTGCTGGAAAGTATTGGCTGTGCCGCTGCCTTCATCGTGATGGTACGCGTGGTGGCGACGCTGTTGAGTTTTGGCCTGTCCGAGCTTTTTCGTTCTCCGCGTCCCAAGTCGATGCACATCGGCTGGGTCGGTTGGCTGCGTCTGGTAGCCGCAGAGGTGTGGGCGGTGCTGCGTGTATTCTTCGTGCTGCACCCGTTGGAGCCGTGGATTAACAAACCGGATCCGGATATCGCCGGCGACGGGATGCCGGTACTGCTGGTGCATGGCTTTTTCAGCAACGGGGGCTACTGGTGGGGCATCAAACGGCATCTGCGCCGCAGTGGGATTCACTCTGTTTACACCGTCAACTTGGAGCCGCCGTTTTGCGATATCGATGAGTTGGCCCGGCAGTTGGCGCGGCGGGTGGCGGCAATCTGCGCGGCCAGCGGAAGGCCACAGGTGACCCTGGTGGCCCACAGTATGGGAGGCCTCGTGTGCCGTGTGTATCTGCAGCGGTTAAACGGTGACCGCCACACCGCCAGGTTGATTACCCTCGGGACGCCCCACGCCGGGACCGTGCATGCCCGCCTGTTACCCGGACCGAATCTGCGCCAGATGCGGCCGGGCAGTCAATGGTTGGCGGTGCTGAACCAGGAGCAGGGGCCGCGGCCCCGGGTGCCTACGACTTGTATCTACAGCTGTCATGACGACATTATCGCGCCGCAAGGTAGCGGCGCCCTGAGAGGTGCGGTCAACAAACCAACCCCGGGGATCGGGCACCTGGAGATGACTTTCTCTCCCGTAATACAGGGACTTTTGTTGGATGCGCTCGCCACAGAGGCTTGACAAATACCGCTAATCGGACCATCGTTGACAGCGAAGTGAGATAAAAAACCAAAGCAGTGAAATCAGATCCCAACCACGGATCATCTCACGAGCACCTGAGAATAAGTATGGATAAACGGATGCTGCAGCGTTTTGTCTCCGCATCGGCCTCGATGCGTTTTTTCCTCCCCTGTGCGATATCCCCTCCAGGAGCGGTCCAATGAAAAATAAAGCGCGCCCCCCACGCACTTTACGTCGGCAAACTAGCGGCATCGGGATGGCCTTGGCCGTGACGTGCGCGGTCCCCGTGCCTGTTTACGCGGTGCAATTCGCGTCTGAAAATGGGATTGTCACCGGCAGTTTTGATACCACGATCTCCTATGGCACCACGTTCCGGGTGCAAAGCCAGGACAAGAAACTCCTGGGCCTGGCGTCGACGACGTTACCCAATGGCACGCAGCCGCCCGGAAGTTTGGGCGGCACCGCGTTTTCGGTCAACGCGGATAACGGCAACCTGAACTACGATAAGGGCCTCGTCAGTAATGTGGTTCGAATCGTCCCGGAACTGGAACTCAACCACCAGGCCGGCTTTGGTCTGTTCGCGCGTGCACGTGCGTTCTACGACTTCGAAAACGAGGATAACAAGCGCGAAAAAATCGCGCTCACCGATGAAGCGCTGGAAGAGGTCGGCAGTGACATCGAGCTTCTCGATGCCTATGTGTATGGTGAATTTGATGCCGGGAAAGCGCCGGTGGAACTCCGGGTCGGCGATCAAGTAGTCAGTTGGGGTGAAAGCACATTCATACAAAACGGCATCAACGTAATCAACCCAATTCGGGTTGCCAATATTCGCACCCCGGGTGCCGAAGTACGTGAGGCGCTGCTGCCGGAAGGCATGGTCTGGGCCAATATCGGCATCCATGACAATCACTCGTTGGAAATGTTTTATCAATACGATTGGGATGACACCGAGCCCGATCCGTCCGGGAGTTACTTCAGCACCCAGGATTTTGTCGGTAGAGGCGGTGAACGGGTCATGCTCGGCTTCGGCCAGATTCCAGACATTATTCCATTAGGCCCCGCCGGTGCGGCCTCGGTGGGTCAGACGCCGCAAGGCGCGGTGGTGCCCCGCGGTGATGACGTCAACGCCAAAGACAGCGGACAGTTCGGGGTCGCCTACCGGATGTTCTTGGAGCAGCTCAACAGTACCGAACTGGGCTTTTATTTTATTAATTATCATAGCCGGCTGCCGATTGTCAGCGCGGTCACCGGTTCTCTGGCCGGTTTGGGCGGCGGCGACTACGCCGGCAGCGCGAGGTATTTCTTCGAGTTTCCGGAGGACATCAAGCTCTTGGGTACCAGCTTCAACACTCAATTGGGCACCTCCGGATGGGCGTTGCAGGGCGAGCTTTCCTACAAGTGGGATGTCCCCTTGCAAGCTGATGATGCAGAGCTGTTGTTTGCGGCATTGTCACCGCTGGCATTGGTCGGCTCGCCGTTGGGTCAGCTGTTGGCGCAGACCAATCAGGTCGCCCCGGGTGGGGTCGGTTTCGACACCGTGGTGCCCGGATTTATCGAGCGTGACGTCGTTCAGGCCCAGGCCACCGCTAGCCGGGTCTTTGCCGGCGTGTGGGGGGCCGATCAATTGGCGCTCATCGGCGAATTGGGCGTCACCCATGTGCAAAGTATGCCCGACCAGAGTGAACTGCGAATCGAATCACCCGGCACATTCACATCGGGCAATCCCATTCACACGCGTGCCGGTGTGCAGCCGGCTACCGAAGAGGCGTCGAATTTTGCCGATGCCACATCGGCGGGATATCAAATCCGCGGACGTTTTACCTACAACAATGCCATCGGACCGTGGGCGTTGCTGCCGTCTTTCGCGTTTCGCCATGATTTTAGCGGCAACACGCCACAACCTTTGGGCAATTTCCTGGAGAGCCGCAAGGCGGTGACCGCAGGCCTCAGTGCGAGTCTTCGCAATGAGTGGGAAGCCACCGTTAGCTATACCAATTTCTTTGGCGCCGGACGCGTAAATCTGGTTAATGATCGCGATTTTATTTCGTTCGTTATCAAGTATTCGAAATAGTCGCAGCGGAGACAGCGTTATGTTGAGAAAAAATATTTTTGTGACAAGTTTTGCGCTTGTGTTGACGGGCGCCACCGGTACCGTCTCGGCGGGGTTGACTGCTAACGAGATCACGCGTCTCGGCACCGACTTGACGCCGCTCGGAGGCGAACGCGCCGGCAATGCCGACGGCTCGATTCCAGCATGGGACGGTGGCCTCAAGAATGCGCCCCCGGGTTTCAAGTCAGGAGGGCATCACCCTAACCCGTTTCCGAACGATCAGATTGCATTCACAATCGACAAGTCGAACATGAGCCAATATGTCGACCGGCTCACGGAAGGCCACAAGGCCATGCTCAACCAGTACGGCGATACGTACAAAATGAATGTCTATCCGAGCCGGCGCACTGCCGCCTTTCCGGAGCGGATCTACGAGGCGACGAAAACAGTGGCGGCTACCGCACGGTTGTCCGAGGACGGTAACGGCGTCTCCGGGGCGGTGATCGGTATCCCCTTTCCGATTCCTAAGAACGGCCTCGAAGTGATCTGGAATCATATCCTCCGCTATCGCGGCGAAAGCGCCAAGCGCATGATCGGTCAGGCGCCCGTGACCCGGGGCGGCGACTACACCATGGTGATGCTGGAAGACCAACTCTATGCCCCCTATTCGCTGCCTGATGCCACCGAAGAGAAGCTCAACAACGTGATTATCATGTTCAAGCAGCGCGTAATGGCGCCGGCTCGACTGGTGGGTCAGATCCTGCTGGTGCATGAGACCTTGAACCAGAATGAGCAACACCGCAAAGCATGGCTCTACAACCCGGGACAACGGCGCGTGCGGCGCGCGCCCAATGTTGCATTCGACAATCCCGGTACCGCATCCGACGGCCTGCGCACCAGTGATCAATTGGATATGTATAACGGCAGTCCGGAACGATATACCTGGGAATTGGTGGGCAAGAAGGAAATCTATGTGCCGTATAACGCGTACCTGCTGCACAGCAGTGAACTCAAGTACAACGATATTTTGCGCCCATTGCACCTCAACCCGGACCACTTGCGTTACGAATTGCATCGCGTATGGGTCGTCGACGCTGTCCTGAAGGATGGCACCCGGCACATCTATAAGCGGCGTACTTTTTATGTCGATGAGGATTCCTGGCAGATCGTCGCCGTGGATCAGTACGACAACCGCGACCAGTTGTGGCGGGTGTCGGAAGGGCACGTCATCAACTATTACGATGTGCCGACGCTGTGGACGACATTGGAAGTGCATTATGATCTGCAGTCCGGCAGGTACTTGGCGTTTAGCCTGAATAACGAGGAAAACTACACCTATGATTTTTCCGCCGGTCTGACCGCCAGAGACTTCTCGACCGGGTCTTTACGGCGCGCGGGCCGGCGCTAACAATATCCTCCGAGCCGGGCCCGCGGTCTGAGTCCGGCTTCATCGTCAAGCTTGTATAAGGTGTCGGCCTTTGGGGAGCGTAACGCGCCTGGCATTGCTCACTCGCATATTGCTTAGATCATCTTCGATCGCCATGCTATTGCCCAGTATGGCCCTGGCGCAGTCCGTCGCCGACGCCGCGTATTCCATGACCGCGCCCCTCGCGGTGAATTCCCTGCTTCTCGATGTAGCCGTCGTCGACGATCGCCTTGTCGCTGTCGGTGAGCGCGGCCATATACTCGTATCCGATACTCGCGCCCGTAACTGGACACAGGTGCGGGTACCGACTCGCGCCATGCTTACCGCGGTCGCGTTTCACAATCGTCGTGTTGGGCTGGCGGTCGGACACGACGCGGTGATCCTGCGCACCGATGACGGGGGCCGCACCTGGCGCCGCGTGCACTATGCACCGGAGGAAGAACGACCGCTTCTGGACATATTGTTTCAAAATGAGAGGCGTGTGATCGCGGTGGGCGCGTACGGCTACTATCTCGAGAGCGATGACGGCGGCGTGACCTGGCAACCGCGCGTCATCAAATCCCGGATCGAGGGCGATGACACGCCTGCCGTCGGGGAACCGGAGGATGAGGAACTTGGCGATGATTTCCACTTGAACCAAATCATGGTCTCCGACAGTGGGCGTTTCTACATGGCGGCTGAGGCGGGCACCGTGTACCGCTCCGATGATGAAGGCAGGACATGGCGGCGGCTACCGTCTCCTTATGAAGGATCATTTTTTGGCGCGTTGGCATTATCGGATGATTCGTTGCTGTTGTTTGGACTGCAAGGCCGGATGTTCCGATCCAGCAATGCGGGCTTGAATTGGGAACGTATTGATACCGGTACCCATGCCGCGTTGATGGACGGGGTTCGCTTGCGTGACGGTACGATTGTTATCGTGGGATTTTCCGGCACCGTGCTGACGAGTCGCGACGATGGGCGCAGTTTTTTTCTGCGGCAGCAAATCAACCGATCTGCGATTGCCGCGTCGCATGAGTTGGATAATGGCGATCTGCTGTTGATAGGGGAAGGGGGCGTCCAGCGCCTTCCCGCTGACAGCTATAGATCCAAACCGCAGTGATGACACATGTGAGATGACATTCGTTCGGCACCTACAAAGACTGATTTTCGGGTACCGGCCGGTCATCATCACCGTGTTTGCCGTCATAACCGTATTGATGGGATGGTTTGCAACCCACCTTAGGATCGATGCCGGATTTGCCAAGATGTTCCCATTGCAGCATCAATACATGCAGACATTTGTCAAGTATCGGGAAGAATTTGGCGGTGCAAATCGCGTGTTGATCGCGATTATGAGCAAAGACGGAGACATCTTTACGCCGGCGTTCTTTGAGACCTTGAAAGCGGCAACCGACGAGGTGTTCTTTATCTCCGGGGTCGATCGTAGTCGTGTTAAGTCTCTTTTCACCCCCAATGTCCGGTTCACGGAAGTGGTGGTCGGGGGCATATCCGGCGGTAACGTGGTGCCTGCGGAGTTTCAGCCTACGGACGAAGGGCTCGCCCAGGTCCGGGAGAATATCTTGAAGGCGGGGATCATCGGCCGTCTGGTTGCCAATGATTTCAGCGGTGCAATCATCTATGCCGAACTCCTGGAATTTAGTCCTGATACCGGACAACGCTTGGATTTTGTTACGGTTGCCCGCGAATTGGAGCAAAAGGTTCGAGACAAGTTTTCCAAGGATTTCACGCAACAACAGTTCGACATACACATCATCGGATTTGCCAAGATCGTCGGCGACATCGCGGACAGTGCGCTGCGAATCCTGGTGTTCCTCGCCATTTCCTTCTTGATTATCGCGTTTTTGTTATATCTTTACAGCGCGTCGGCCCGCATGACAATGATGATCCTGGCGTGTGCGGCCATTTCAGTGATCTGGCAGTTGGGCACGTTGAAGTTGCTCGGTTTCGGTATCGACCCGATGCTGCTTCCAGTGCCGTTTCTGATCGGCGCCATCTGTGTCAGTCACGGCGTGCAGATGGTGAGCGCGGTCCGAGCCGAGATCTACAACGGTGCCGATGCGCAGGCCGCGGCGCGCGAGAGTTTTCGGCGCTTGGCGGTTCCCGGCACCGTTGCCTTGGCCAGCGACACCATTGGATTCATCACCATTATGTTGATCGATATCGGCATCATCCGTGAGATGGCGATCACCGCCAGCCTCGGCGTGGCCGTGATTGTGTTCACGAATCTGATCCTACTGCCGGTGTTGATCTCGTATTTCACCGGGGAGGAACGTTTACGCAAAAAGTTATACCGGCGCGCGGAGGTCATGGCGTCGCTTTGGCGGACGCTGTCAATGGTCGCCACCCGCGGGCCGGCAACGGCGGTGCTGGTGGTTGCCGCGGGGTTGCTGATATTGGGTTTATGGAAAGGCACTGACGTCAAGATCGGCGATTTGCACCATGGCGTTCCGGAACTGCGCCCGAACTCACGCTACAACGTCGATGCGGCGGTGATAGCGGACCGGTTTTCGATTGGTGTCGACGTGTTGACCGTGTTCGTGGAAACGGTACCGGAAGCTTGCATCAAGTACGAGTATATGGATGCGATTGACCGGTTCGCATGGCATTTGGCGAATGTCCCGGGTGTGTTGTCGGTCCAAACGCTGCCGATGATTGCAAAGGTCATCAATGCCGGTTGGAACGAGGGTAGTCCGAAGTGGCGGGTGTTGCCTCGTAACCAGCATGCGCTGGTGCAGGCGACCAGCCCCGTGGACACGAGCAGCGGCCTGCTGAACCGGGACTGCAGTGTTATGCCGGTGTTGATGTATACCGAAGATCACAAGGCGGAAACCATCGAACGTATCGTCGATGTGGTGAAACAGTATGACGAGAAACATGGTAATCAAAACCTCCGATTCAGACTCGCCGGTGGCAACGTGGCAGTTATGGCGGCGACCAACGAGGCCGTGAAGGAAGCCCAGTTTCCGATGCTGTTGTACGTGTTCTCGGCCATCATTTTGTTATGTCTGTTATCGTTTCGCACAATAACCGGCACACTGTGCATCGTCATTCCGTTAATATTAGTCTCGATGTTGGCCTACGCATTGATGAGCTGGCTTGAGATCGGCCTGAAGGTCAATACCTTGCCGGTGGTGGCCCTAGGTGTGGGAATCGGCGTGGATTACGGTATCTACATCTTCAGCCGTTTCCAAAGCCTACTCAACGAGGGCCAGGAAATAGCCGACGCGTATTTCACAACCTTGGCCATTACCGGGGTGAGCGTCATCGTGACCGGCTGCACCCTCGCGATAGGAGTCGCTGCTTGGATTTTTTCGCCACTGCAACTGCAAGCGGACATGGGGATCCTGCTCACATTCATGTTTCTGATGAACATGCTGGGCGCCATTCTGTTGCTTCCCGCCCTCGCGTGCTGGATGTTCCACAAACAATCCGGTGTCCAATCATCCGCATGATTGCGCTTGTAGATAGGGTAATATATCGCCGGTAGTGCGAGGTATCACATCACCGATAATCCTCTGTGGTTATCAATTGGGAGTTCGTGCCAGCGTGATCAAAAACAACAATCATGCATCCGACCGTGATCGGATGGTGGATAGTCAAATACAGAATCCCTACGACAACCGTCCACCGGTGGCGGACGACACCGTGCTACGCGCCATGCGCAAGGTGCCACGCCATCTATTTGTACCCGAAGAGCATCAGAATCTTGCGTATGAGGACAGGCCATTGCCCATCGGTCATGGCCAAACCATTTCGCAACCATACATCGTCGCAATCATGACCGAGTTGTTGCAGCTCAAATCACAGCATAAGGTGCTCGAGATAGGAACCGGATCCGGATATCAGGCTGCGGTGTTGGCTGAGATCGCGGGAGAGGTGTACTCCGTCGAGATTGTGGAATCCCTAGCCACGCTTGCACGTGAGCGGCTGGCAGCCTTGGATTATCGTAACGTGATGGTGCGTGCGGGCGACGGCTATCTCGGCTGGCCGGAATATGCACCATTCGACGCGATTATTGCCACCGCCGCCCCGAAAGATGTCCCACAGTCACTGATTGATCAATTGACACCTGGAGGAAGGATGGTGTTGCCGGTCGGCCCGGCGTGGCGTACTCAGATGCTAAAACTGGTGGAACGGCACAAGGACGGTTCGATCACCCGCGACAACATCATGGCGGTGGGATTCGTGCCGATGATCAGGGACCGGAATTGAACCATCCGCATCTGTTTCCCGGGCAGCCCCACAGAGTCTACGGCCGATGATGGTGCCAGTGGTTCATGAACAAGATCGGTCGTATGGTGATGAGCATTGCCCGGCGAGCCGGTATCGAACCGTAGCGCGGTTCGGCGGCACCAGGCCGCGTTAGCAAATCCAGAGGTGATAAGTATGAAATCGGAACAATATCGGATCGAGCGTGACACGATGGGCGAGATGCAGGTCCCTGCTGATGCCCTTTGGGGGGCACAGACCCAGCGAAGCCTGCAGAATTTCAAAATCGGTACCGAAACGATGCCACGCAAACTCATCCATGCGTTTGCGCATCTCAAGGCGGCTTGCGCGCTGGTCAATCATCAACTCGGTAAGCTTGACAAGTCGCTTGGAGATGCGATTGTCAGTGCATGTGAAGAGATTCTACATGGACAGCATGCCGATCAATTTCCATTATCGGTGTGGCAAACCGGTAGTGGCACACAATCCAACATGAATTGTAATGAAGTAATTGCGAATCGCGCCACCCAGATTCTCGGTGGTGATCTCACGAATGAGAAGCAGGTCCATCCCAACGATCATGTCAACATGTCGCAAAGCTCGAACGACACATTTCCGACGGCGATGCACATCGCAACGGTGATCGAGGTCGAAGACGCCCTGTTGCCGGCCATCGACTCGCTTCGCACTACCTTGGAAGCGAAGGCTGAAGTCAACGCGAAGGTCGTAAAAATCGGCCGCACCCACCTGCAAGACGCGACGCCGTTGACCCTGGGACAGGAAATCAGCGGTTGGTCGGCAATGCTTGCGACCAATATCGCTCACGTCGAACAGGCCCTGGATCACGTGCGTGCCCTGGCCATCGGGGGTACCGCGGTGGGTACCGGCATCAACGCCCATCCAGAGTTTGCCGAACGCACGGCGGCGGCAGTCACGCGGTCTACCGGCAAGCGCTTTGTCTCGGCGACAAACAAGTTCCAGGCATTGACGTCTCACGATGCGATCGCACACCTTAGCGGTGCGTTGAAGGCATTGGCAGCAAACTTGATGAAAATTGCAAATGACGTGCGTTGGCTGGCCAGTGGACCACGGTGCGGGATCGGCGAGATCTCGATCCCCGCAAACGAGCCGGGTAGTTCGATTATGCCCGGCAAGGTGAACCCCACCCAGGCCGAGGCATTGACGATGGTGGTGTGTCAGGTGTTCGGTAACGACGCGGCGATCTGTTTTGCAGCCAGCCAGGGTAATTTCGAATTGAATGTCTATAAACCGGTGATCATTTATAACCTGCTGCAATCCATCCGGTTGTTGGCGGATGCAATGCGTTCATTCAACGATAATTGTGCGGTGGGCATCGAACCGGTCACTGAGACGATTGATAAAAATCTGCACAACTCGCTGATGCTGGTCACTGCGCTGAACCCATACATCGGTTATGAGAATGCGGCAAAAATTGCCAAGATTGCGTTTGAAAAAAACACCACCTTGAAACAAGCGGCCATCGAACTTGGTCTTCTTACCGCGGAACAATTTGACGAGTACGTGGTACCGGAAGAAATGGTGAAGCCCAAAGGGTGACGCTGTGTTAGCTTTCGCCCAATGCCAGCAAATGGCTGGCTG
The DNA here is from genome assembly GCA_947259395.1 of uncultured Gammaproteobacteria bacterium. Classification (GTDB taxonomy): domain Bacteria; phylum Pseudomonadota; class Gammaproteobacteria; order Arenicellales; family JAANXG01; genus CALZGZ01. Next base: position 22,249 of record CAMYMN010000026.1, read on the forward strand.
ATGCGCATTCCGGGCATTCTGGCTAGACAAAGACCGTAACGGTTGCCTTGCCTGAGGCCGAATCGCGGCTCGGAACAACGCCCTCGTCTAACCGATGATAAGAGCGGTGACCAGCAGATACTTGACGGTCACCATCGCAAATGGTGTCAGAAACAATATTTGGGCTAAGGTCGGAGCAGTTTTCATTGTCTTTCCTCCAGATGAGTTTACGAGTTGGTTTCGGCAGTTCACGTATCCGGTCGCATCAGACAACCGAGGCGCTGGATCACGAGTCCAACGGCGAATGCATGCTAGCGGGGGCGTTCTCAGACTAAAAACACACCGCTGCCAATGAATAAAGTCAACGGTGCATAAACTTCCCAAATTACCCATCGCATCATCCTTCGATCGGCAGGCGTTAGCGTGTCTTGTGTGTGCATGATTACTATCCTCCGTACAATAGGTTGATTCATCATCGAGAACGAACAATGCATTTTTATTCTTAACGCTATCTTAAACGCGGGGATTTTTTGCTAATCGATTGTTCACAGCAGCCATGACTGCACATACAACAGATAGGGAGACCAACTATGCGGCGATTATCAGGCTTACCAGTGGGAATGGTTGGGGCGTCGTTCTATCGTAGACGTTCGAGGCAGTTTCTTGGCCGACTCGTTCGAGTCGGCCCACACGTATCGGCCCGGACTCTAGTGGTCCTCGGCAACAGTCGCCCGTTGCCCTGTACCCGTGCCAATCGCATCGTCGGTCTAGCGTGCCGCGAGTGCCAACAACGCCTCTCGATTGTCGGTCTAGAATTCCATTGACTGGATAAAAGCGATGATGCTCAGCTCCCGTTCGCCGGAGCGATGTTCTGGTTGATGTGGAAGAGGTTGTCCGGGTCGTAGGTCGCCTTCACTGCTGCGAGCCGCTCGTAGTTGGCGCCATAGTTTGCAGGCGCACGGTAGTCGTCGTCACTGGACATGAAGTTGATGTAGCCCCCATCGCTGCCCGAGTGGGGATGAATTGCTGCGTAGTAGTCCTTCACCCACTTGGTGTTGGCCTCATTGTCGGCAGGGTCCTCCCACATTCCCACAACTACCGGGGCAAAGTTCTTGTCCCGGTGTCCGAAGGCGGTCTCGTTGGCGTCGACGCGTTGAGCCGCACCGTTGATCGGATGGAGATGCATGCTCGAGCTGATGTGCGGTGTCTTTTTGCCATGCTCGATGTGCGCAGCGATTGCCTCGTCGGTGAGCTCGGTGATGAAGTCTGCTTTCCAGTATTGCTGCATGCCCTTCGGGCAGAGACCGTCGAAGGCGCTATTGAGCGCCGGGAATGGCATAACGTCGACCTGCTCCGCTTTCACTTCGGCAACGTCGCGTAATGGCTGGAGCACCTGCTCGGCCTCCTCGTGTGGACCATTCCAGCAAGCGACCAGTGCACAGAACAGATCCCCGTGCCGGTTCTCGGGGATAAACGGCAGTGGAGGCGCTATCTGCCAGCCGAAAAAGCAACCGAGCTGTTCGGGCGCGCGCGCAATGTATTCGCGGTAGCCTTCCAGGACCGCCGCGGCGTCGTCGAACTCGTAGAACATCGGGCCGCCCACGATGTCGCCGACCTCGTGGAGCTGGAACTCGAAACTGGTGACGACACCGAAATTGCCCCCGCCACCGCGCAAGGCCCAGAACAGATCTTCGTTCTGGTAATCACTCGCCGTGACCTGCCGACCATCGGCGAGTACGACATCGGCCGACAGCAGGTTGTCTATGGAGAGCCCGACACTGCGGGTCAGGTAGCCGATGCCGCCACCCAGCGTCAGGCCACCTACCCCGGTTGTCGAAACGACCCCGCCGGCCGCAGCCAGGCCGAACGGGTAGGTCGCGTGGTCGACATCGCCCCACGTCGCGCCGCCCCCGACCCGGGCGACCTTCTTGACCGGGTCGACCCACACGCTCTTCATCGGCGACAGGTCGATGACCAGACCGTTGTCCACCGTGCCGAATCCGGGAACGCTGTGGCCCCCACCACGAATTGCTAGGTCGATACGGCCGTCGCGGCCAGCAGCGACCGCGGCCATCACGTCGGCCGAATCCACGCACTGGATGACGGCGTGCGGTTTGCGGTCGTGCATGGCATTGTAGACAACGCGAGCGTCGTCGTAGTCAGAATCAGAAGGGGTGATGACGCGCCCCCGTACCGCTTCGGTCAATGCTTTGATCGTGTGGCTCATTGGGTGCTCCTCTGCTCGGTTTCACCAAAGATGCGTCAAGGATGCGCCCTCAGGCGTTCCCGAAGCGTTCCCTTTCATCGGGACTCACTCAGAAGGCCGGTTGCTGCCCGAAACGCCGGGAGATCATGGCCCGACGGAATAGTCTTGATGAGTTCCCCAAGTTGCTCACGCAGTGTTTGATCGGGAAATCGACTGGCGAAGGAGTGGAGCGCCCGAAGCTCCAACCAACCCGCCCCTTGCGCGGTGGCGACCTTGACGGCACTGCGCAGAGAAACGGCAGCGGCTTCGGTTTCCCCGCTGCGATAAGCCAGCTCACCGTCGACTCGCCACAGCTCAGCCTCGAGATAGCGCTGGTTGCAGCTGTTTGTCCACGCGAGCCCCTCGCGTGTGGCGGCTCGTCCCTGGTGGAACTCGCCGGTTATGCCACGAGCCCGGGCGAGAAGAAGGAGCGTGTAGGTCAGGTGGAGGGTCTCCCCTTCGGCGCGCGAGCGCGCCACCGACCGCACGATCTTCTCGATGCCCCCAGCCGATCCCTCGCAGACGTCCAGCCAGCCCCGAAGGGCCTCCAGGACGACCATGAGGTAGCGCTCCGAAAGACGTTTCCAGAGAAGGTCGGCGTCCGCGAGCAGCTCGGCGAGGCCGGTGAGATCGTCGGATTCGGCCGCGACGATCGCCGCGTAGGTGATGACGTACCCTAGCGTCATTAGATGGTCGAGATCGACGGCGATCTCAATTGCAGATCGGGCTGTCTCGTCGGCCCGGCCGGCATCTCCGGCCCACAGCTCGATGAGGGCCATCCGTACGAGGCAAACCGCCTTCGGGTCCTGGGCGTACAACGCCAGATGCTCATCGCGATGGGACACGTCATAGGCTTCGATAGCGCCATCGAGGTAGTGGCGGGCCCTAGCCAGATCACCCCGCCAGAACGCGCTCACGCCGAGGAGATATCGGCCCTCTGTCCTGGCGATCGGATCATCACTCTCATGGTCGAGGAGGGCTTGGCCGAGTTCACTGCAATTGTCGAAGCGACAGCCCTGCAGCCGGGCGAGGCCGAGACCGCGGAGAATCGGTGGGTCCACGGGTCGGTGAAGCTTGCGGCAAAGCGAAAGGGCTCGCTCATAGAGTTGGTGCGCGTCCTTGGAGCCGTAGCCCTCGAGGGCAACAAGGGGTGATCCGAGGGCGATACGGATGTCGAGTTCGAGCGCATCGCGGTCGGGCGACTTTGGCAGCTCAGCGAGCAGTGAGAGCGCTCGCCAAAACATAGTGACCGCTTCATCGAGAGCCGACACCGCCACCGCTCGGCCCCCCGCCATGCGGTAGGCATCGATGGCCGGTTTGACCAGGCCGGCTTGGTCGTAGTGTGCGGCCAGCTGCGGGCTGGCCGCGTCGATGTCGTTGTGGCGCTCGACCGCGATTGCCTCGGCGACGGCCCGGTGGAGTTGACGTCGACGAGCCGGACTGATCATCTCCAGGGTGACCGCCCGAAGCTTGTCGTGACTGAAATCGTACGTGTGCCCCTGATCGCGGATGATCCGTCGACGCCACAGTTCGTCGACATAATCAACAAGCTCGTGCTCATCGATCCCAGTGGCCAAGACCATCAGACCGACCGAGAAGGGCCGACCGATGACGGCCGCCACCTCGGCCATTCGCTGAGCGCCGTCGGTTAGTTGGCCGAGTCGGGCGCGCAGCACCGCCCGCATCGTCGGTGTGAGCACTGCCCGTACCCCATCAGAGGAGATCCCGGCTCGAAGAGCTTCAATGACGAACAGTGGATTACCTTCGGTCTCGCTCCAAAGTCGTGCCGCCAGTTTCGGATCAATCGTGTCTACAGCGCGTAGCCGAGCAGCGAGCGTCGCAGTGGTGGCTTCGTCGAGTCGGTCGAGTGGCACGGTGGTCACTGCCTGGTCGTGGCCCAAGGCGTCGATGAGTCCTACGAGGGGATGATGCTGCGGGATCTCCTCCGAGCGGACAGTACCGACGATGAGAACCGGTGCCGTCTGTCCGGAACGGACAACGAAACCGATCAACTCAATGGTCTCGGCGTCACACCACTGCAGATCGTCGATGATCAGCAAGCGCGGGCGGTCGCCGACGACGATGGCGCGGCTCACGGCGTCGAACAAGCGATGGCGCTGAGCCAGGTCGCCCGACTGGTTCGGTCCAGATGGCTGGGAACCGTCGAGGAGTTCGGGCAGGAGGCGAGCAAGCTCGGCCCTCCAGACCGTGTCCAGCGTGTCGATGTGGCTTCGGAGAGCATCCGATCGGAGCAGGTCGACGACGGGACCCCACGGCAGTCTGCCCGCAGCCTCGTACGCACGAGCCGATGCCACCACGTGTCCATCGGCTCGAACGCGGTGGCCGAGTTCCAGTGCGAGTCGGGACTTTCCGATCCCCGGGTCCCCGGTCACCAACAAGAGATGTGCCCCACCCTCTCGCGCGGTGTTCCATGCCTCGTTGAGCTGGTTCGATTCGAGGTCGCGGCCGACAAAAGGCGATTCGGCGACGGGTGCCAGATCCTTGCCCAGCACTTCGTCGCGGTTGAGTGTGCCAGCCCGAAGCTGTTGGTATAAGGCCCTGATTGCCTCGCCCGGTGCCACCGCGAGGTCGCGCTCCAGCACCTCCGCGTAACGGTGGTAGGAGCGCAGCGCCGCGGCTCTATCGCCAAGCGCGAGATGTGCTTCCATCTGCATTCGAACGGCCGCTTCGTCGGTCGGCTCCAGGTCGATGATGCGTTGGGCATGCCTGAACGAGGCTTTGTGGTCGCCGCGCCCTGCAGCCTCTTCGGTCAGCCGCACGAAGGCCCCATACGCCTCTGCTCGAAGTTTCGCTCGCTCGTCCAGGACCCAGTCGTCATAACAAGCTGGAAGGAGATCGCCCGAATAGAGGCGCGCTGCCAGCTCGAGATCACCGGCCGCCATGGCATCTTGGAACCTCAGCACGTCGACCTCGCTCGGCCCAGTCGGAATCCACCGCACAGTCTCGTTGTCGATCTCGACGAACTCACCGATGTCAGGAAGGGAATGACGGAAGTCGTGGAGCAACTTTCTGAGGTTGGTGCGCGCCTGACGTTCCGCGGAGTCGGGCCAGAGCTGGAACGCAAGCCGTGAGCGGTGCTGCGGGTCTCTCCGTAACGCAATCAACGCCAGAAACCGTTGCAAGCGAAGAGAGTTGAAGGCGCGAAGACGCCGGCCGTCCAAGATAACCTCGACGACACCAAGAAGTCGGACCCCTAACCGCACCGGCGGTTCGCCACCGACCCCGCTCGTGTAACTCGTCATATGGCTCATCTAATTGCGGTCCGGAGTCCCGGGGAGAGTCCCGGGGACAGTTTACTTATCTGTGCACAAACTTGCCGACGGATTACCCACCTATCACCGACGACACCAACAAAGATCAGTTCAGTTAAACAACTATCCACCATATCCACAGATAAGTTGACTGTCCCCAGAATTCCCCCA
>CAMYMN010000026.1:27969-34645 GCA_947259395.1 uncultured Gammaproteobacteria bacterium
CCCAGAATTCCCCCAACTAGAGACCTTCAAAGCTTTGGGCAACCATCATTTTGAACGTCTGGTGTGCACCTCGTTGCCGTCGTCCATGATTTTGCAGCATGGTTTTACGGCAGAGTTGAACCGTATCTCTATTTTTTGCCCTAACCGATCATTGGGATATTTTCTTACTGGCACTAAACGGCTGACTGCTCTTGGTTTGCACAACAACGTAAGATAGATTCTTTTGGTCACCCAAGCCGTTTCGTAACTATCTGGAAAGAAACTGTGTTCCAAACATTAGGACTGCAACTGGAATTGGAGCTACTGCAACAGCAATCGTGATTAGAAATCCTGACAAGGAATACAATCGACTAATCCCGGCAAACAGAGCGATTCCTCCACCTCCGCCGATAAGGAAATTACCCGGTACGTTCAAGGCGACTCCCAGAGCCAAATAACGAAAACGAAGCAATACGGGAAGAAAGCGACTCGGAGCCGCATTGACCAGAATCTCGAGCTTTTCCTGTGTTCCACGCGGCTCTATATCCTTCAGTAACTGACTTGTTCTATTAAAATTGATGTCCTCAGTAAAACGAATCAGTATTGATAGAGGTACCATGCGTCCTACAAGGAAACTCAATGAGAGGCCGGCTACTGTGCATACATAGACTAACAACGCGATAGCTGGGCCGAGTATGGTCATCATTGTCAGTCCAACCTCAGCTCCCGGTACAAAAGGAATCGCTAAAAGGATCGAATATAGAGCCGCGGATACCATGATAGTGCGGTGAACCGCATCTTCGTTACCCGGGCGAATTTGAAAATCTAGCGAATCTGCGATGCCGTGCGCCAGAATATTTGCCGCAATCAACAGCGAGATCAAACCTACAATCTTCGCAATCGCACTCCAGCGCACACCGAACGCCGGTTGCTTGATAGACATGTTAGTTGGAACTGATGGTCGAGGCCGGTTGTTTGACCAGCTTTCCCTCAAACTCAAACGTGTTCTCTACAGTCCAATACCAGCGTTTCACTACCCATGTTGACTTTCCTTTGATCGTGTCGCCTTCTACTGTACCTCGCCACACAATCTTTGCGTCTTTATATGGGCATTGTGTCTCGCTAATAAATTCTGTTTTTGTGCCATTCTGACGAACAAAATAAGGGCGCGCGGGATACTCACATTTAAGTTCGCACTCCTTGGAAACGAATGTGCCGTTTTCAAATACGAATGAATCCTTAATATCCTTTGGTTTGCCATCTGGTCCGAGTGCGCCGATAAATGTCAAACCATCAAGCGGCCCAGTTTCTGTTCTTGTCTGGCTGGTATCATCCGCTGATAAATCTGATTCCGAAGCGTTCGCGGGGGGTGACAAGCTGACTGATGCGATAGCCACCAAAACAACAAGGAAAGCTATAAGGGTGGATTTTTGCATATGCTGATTACCTCTTAGTAAATCGTACGCACAATCACGCGTGCGTCCTACAAAATCAGCGTCCACATCATTACACACAGCACGATACGCGTTCTATGTAGAATTTTCAAAAAAGTTGAGCATTTTTAGAATTGACCAGCTGCATTTTTCGAGAAACGATGGCCTAAATGAGCGCCCTTTACAGGTCCGGGAATATCAGCCCATGCACAAGGAAAAGTGCGCACAGCGAGTGTCTGGAGACGTTCAATGTCAAATTCGCTTGAGTATATAGCTATGTGACAGTACCGCGCATTTTTAGTTCGGATCACAACTGGTGGTTCAGCAGCAGCAACGGAATACCTGTGATGAGTATGTTGCACGTATTTAATTGAGTGCACACAGCAGTTGAATTTCGGTTTTGCAACGCCGTAGTGTACGTCAGCTATAGAGGAGATAGCGCACATTTATGCCATTTTATTGCAACCGTCCGCAGTGGGTCGTAAGCCAAGATTTTGTCTCCGAACACGGGAAGCGATTTGCTGCAGTGCAGCTAATCTAGGCTTGTGGCCAAAAGCGGCTGTTGTAGTCGATTAGAAATTATTATTTTGCGTGTCCGGTGTACGCCTCACTGCTGTCACTTATGATTCATACCGACCCGGACGCCGACATCGAGGAACACAATCATACGTTCCTCCGCACAAATGCATTGGGCTACACGACATCCAGCCAGTTTTAGCTCATGCGTTGAGGGGCTGCGATGCCAGTTGTCCCTGATACTCATCCACGACGGCGTCGACGATGGCATCGACAGACGAAGCACATGGACACAACTTCTTGCGAACGACTTTTTCAGCGCACCGTCGGATAACTTGCTCGGAATGAACCTTAACGATTCGGTTCTAGTCGGTCGAACTTCGGACATGGAAAGCCGATTGAAACTCGCAATTTTTCACTCCGCTTGCTGCAGCGACCGTATGCCAAGCTCAAGCCCCAATCACATTGCATCGGAGTACTGGCAGCAGACCCTAAATTGCGAGACCTCCGCGTGGCGCATCGTCCATCATGCAGGCTAGCCGCTAGACAATTTGTCTACGGCCATCGTTTACCTCAGAGAAGTAGCGATTTCACAAGAATTTACCATTGGTATCGGGGGTAAAGACATGCTTGGTGGATATAATCGGTAATCACACGTTACGTTTGTCAAATATGAATTTGCAATCAAACCAAATTTGGAGGTAGCAATGGAAATTCTCAAGAATCTCATTAGCGAGCATGGTTCTAGTCTCATGTCCACCTTGACCGAGTCCGGTTTCACTGCCGACCAAGCCCAGCAATTTCTGCCGGAAGCAGCCCAGGGTATGAGTGACGCCATCAGCGGTGGTGGGATAACTGAATTGCTCAGCGGCAGCGATGAAGATGGCATGGCATCGACAATCATGAGCAAAATTGACATCGAAAGCATCGCTTCCAAGGTTGGTATTGATTCGTCGCTGGCCAGCAACGGGCTTACTGCACTGATACCCAAGGTGCTTGCCATGCTGAACACTGAAGGCGGGGGCTTATCGTCGCTGCTAGGTAGCGAAGGTGGCGGGGGTATTAGTGGTGTTGCTGGCATGGCAGGCAAGATGTTTAATAAATAACGCTGTCAACCCGGAATCGATAGGGGGCAGGTTAACCCAGTGGAATAGAGCTGTTGGATATGCCTTCGCCTCAAAACTCAGGAGTCGAAAATTGAATTTACGACAGTTCTCGACCCGACTGATTATCCCCATATTCGCGCTGTGCTCGGTTGTCCTCGCCATCGACGTCGACGCACAGTCAGCCTGTAAGGGGTTGAGCAAGACTCAGTGCGGTGGCAACCAAAGCTGCACGTGGGTTTCCGGCTTTACACGAGGTGATGGGGCCAAGGTAAGTGCGCACTGTCGTGCAAAAGGCGGCGGTGGAAACAAGAAATCCTCGAAAGGGAAAAAAAGCGACACCAAAAAGTCTACGAAGAGCTCAGACGGCAAAAAGAAATCAAGCAGAAAATCATCTGATAAGCCTAAAAAGTCGGCAGAAAAAACCAAGAAGACATCTGGCAAGACTAAAAAGTCGGCAGGCACGAAATCTTCCAAGACGAAGAAATCGAGCAAAGCCAAGAGCAGTAGTAAGAAGAAAAGTAGCAATAAGTCCAAATCGAAGTAAGAGTGATATTGGACTAATCTCCTTTCACCCGTAAAGCCGATTCAAATACAAAAGATTGCGTCATTCCCCATTATTCGTCTCGAGTGCACTATAGAGATGGCTTGTGGGGTCAGCGTAGTCCTTGAGCGGTGACCAATTGACGTCGTTATGTCGATCCTGAATACGCGCTTCACCGAAAGGAGACGTTGAAACATTTGTACCTTGAGGGTCCGGAACGGGTTGCGAACTCAACCGATCGACGCTCTCTGTCAGATTAATTCTGAGTTGTTATAGTTAATTTTCCCCCGCGGTATACGCCGCGAAGCCGGCGACGAAGTCCCGCAGCCGGTCGCCCAACGCTTCATCTTGAATCATCCCATGTTGGTCGAAGACCTGATGGGCGCTGGATACGTAGAGGCTGCGGCCGAACCAGGGTTTGGTGCCCAGGGCGCGCAGCACCGGAAGCCAGGCAGTCTGGGAAAATGCCGTGCCCATGCCACCCGGTGTGGCACCAATGATAGCCACCGGCCGTCCCCGGAACACGCGGACTTGGTCTTGCGGCGGCCGGGATAACCAGTCAACGGCGTTTTTGAGCACCCCGGGCAACGAGTTGTTGTACTCAGGGGATGCAATCAGCAATCCGTCGGTAGCGGCAATACGGTCTTTCAATTTTTCCACCGGAGGTGGAACGCCTGCTGCCAGTTCGACGTCGCCGTTGTACAACGGTATGTCCTCGAGGGTTTCGATCTCTATTCGGCAATGTTGCGGGGTTATTGTCTGGGCTGCTTGAAGAAGCCGCAAATTAAAGGAGTCTTTGCGCAGACTACCCGGAATACCAATGATGGTGATCACGATCGGTTGCCTCGGTTGACCGCCGGTACCGTAGCAGCCTGCCGTGTAATGGACAAGTTTGGCATCGAGTATCGATACTTCCTACCAGTCATTGAGTTCGCTGGCTTTGTTTTCCGGGCCGCCTGGAGTACAGTTCATTCCCCAGTCGACAAGCCCTCAGTAATTGCGATATGTCTACGCAAGCGGCGCCACGCAAATCCATCAACGTCAAGACATTCATGAAAATGAAGCAGGCGGGTGAGAAGTTCGCCAGCCTTACCGCCTACGACTATTGCACCGCCCATGTGGTCAGCAGCGCGGGCGTGGAAATGATACTCGTCGGTGATTCACTAGGTATGGTCATCCAGGGGCACGACAGCAGCCTCCCGGTTACGGTGGAAGATGTCGCGTATCACATGGCTTGTGTTAAACGTGGTAACCAGGGTGCGTTTTTGATGGTTGATCTGCCGTTCATGAGTTACTACTCGGAGCTCAAGTCTCTGGAGAACTCGGCGATCCTGATGCGGGAGGGCGCGCAGATGGTCAAGCTCGAGGGCGGAGCCTGGTTAGCCGACTCCACACGTTTACTGGTTCAGCACGGCATTCCGGTTTGCGCCCACATGGGACTCACGCCACAGTCAGTGAATCATCTGGGTGGTTATCGCGTTCAAGGCCGCGACCCGCAAAAGGCCAAGGAAATGGTCGAAGAGGCGTTGGTCCTGCAGGATGCAGGCGCCAGTATCTTATTGTTGGAGTGCGTGCCCACCGAGCTCGGGCGGGCAATCACCGAGCAGCTGAAAATCCCGGTGATCGGGATCGGCGCCGGCCCGCACACCGACGGACAAATCATGGTATTGCACGACATGCTCGGGCTCTATCCGGGTAAGCCCGCCAAGTTCGTGAAAAACTTTCTCGCGGGTAACTCCGAAGGTGTGCAAGGCGCCATTGTTGACTATGTGACAGCCGTAAAGGCGGGTACATTTCCCGCTCCAGAACATTGTTACACCTAAACCTCGCGACAATTCTCGTGCCCTGCCAAAAGTTAGGTAGTGTCACTTCATTGACATGACAACAGATGAGTCGCCGGAATATTTAGGGAGAATTGTCGCGGGGCGGGCTAGGGGATGACCTGGGAGATGGTGACCGAGACCGGCTGGTCGGCGCCCGTCTTTACCGGCGCAACCTGTCCTTGCAGATCTCCACTTTGTGGATTCGCAGTACCGGTCTTGGAGATCCGTGCCCCGACCATGACCTCGTCGAACTTGGAAAGCGTCATCGCCGGCATTATTGCTGAGCTATCATCGAGGGTTACGGTGATTGGCAGATCGGCGGCTTGTCTTCGCACCACCGCGAGGGGCATTGGTGGCCCCGTGAGGGCACGCGCGAAAATAAACACCGCATCCGTGGGGGCGATATTTTGCTGCAACGATTCGTTCACGGATACCCGCACGGTGATCGATGGCACGGCACCGGATGCCGGGACGGCCGCAACGGCCGGCGTCTCCGTCGGTTGATCGCCCAACCGCTGCGTTGCATCCGCGATCAGTTGCCGCAATTCCGCCAACAAATTGGGCTTGTTGGCCAATGCCGGTTCCAACTTGCGCCAGTGCGTAAGCGCAGTGTGTAGGTCGTTTTGCTGACGTGCCGCCATGCCTGCCATCCATAAGCCCTGGGAATTGTTTGGATCGATAGTCAGTGCCTGCTTGACGAGTTGTGCCGGTTTGCCGGTCATGCGCCCGCCACCCGCCATCGCCAAGGCATCGGCGTAGCGCACCAGCACATTGGGATCGTCACCCACTAGCTTGCGTAAATTTTCCATCGCCGTCGCCGCATCAGAAAAGCGCTTCATGGCCATGTACGAACTCCCCAGCATCGACCATCCTTGGGCGTCATTGGGGTTGGCTTGAAGACGCGCGGCCAAGTTTGCCACCATGTTATCCATCGAGTCGGGATGACGGGTGTCCGCGCCGGCGGGTGCGGCTTGGATTTCGACGCCGCTTATGGTGGTTGGTGTGCCCAGACCGAGATAGAGCGATCCAGCAAGCACCGGGATCCCGAAACCGACCACCATTACCGCCCAGTGCCCCGAGTGCATGGTTGCGCCGGACAATTCTCGTTGCTCGGTGGCGAGATCGTCCGCCAGACCACGCTCGATGTCTTCACGTCCCTGATCGTATTCTGATGCGGAAATATCGCCCCGCTCCTGCTGAAGCTTGAGTTCCTCCAGCCGCTCGCGGGCGATAGCAAGGTTATGGGCGGTACGGTTAGTGCTTTCGCGCATGCCGCGG
>CAMYMN010000027.1 GCA_947259395.1 uncultured Gammaproteobacteria bacterium
TGATATGGGCGGCATGGGCGGCATGATGTAATCTGCCTTGCCTTCATGGTAATGATGAAAGCCCCGCTCCTCGAGCGGGGCTTTTTTGTGGCAGTGGTGACCTGTTATTGACATGGGCTGGCGCCGGCTAACGTGCCCGGAAAATGAGCCGTCTGGCGTTGGTGTCGCGGTGTGGTTGTGGTAGTTTACTCCTGTTGGATATTAAATAAATTGCCGTCCGCGCCTGGTGGCCGGGCAATCAATATTCCTTCGAGGAGGACACAATGAAGACTTTGACATCGCTCGCAGCGAGCGCCTCATTGCTGGTGCTATCAATGGGTGTGGTGTATGCGGGCACTCTCGATACGGTCAAACAACGGGGGCACATCCAGTGTGGCGTCAACACCGGTCTGCCCGGTTTTTCCTTTCCGGATGACAAGGGGAAATGGAACGGCCTGGATGTCGACGTGTGCCGGGCGATCGCGGCCGCGGTATTCGGCGACGCCGGTAAGGTCAAGTTCACGCCGCTGACCGCCAAGGAGCGTTTCACCGCGCTGCAGTCTGGCGAAATCGACGTATTGTCGCGCAACACCACTTGGACAACGACCCGCGACAGTTCGCTGGGATTGAATTTCGCGGGCGTGAATTATTACGACGGTCAAGGCTTCATGGTGAAGAAAAGCCTGGGCGTATCAAGCGCCAAAGACCTCGACGGCGCCAGTGTTTGCATCCAGGCGGGCACCACCACCGAGCTCAATCTTGCCGATTACTTTCGGTCCAACAACATGAAATACACCCCCATCACCTACGACAAAGCGGCGGAGACGGTTGCTGGTTTCGACGCCGGCCGATGTGACGTGTTGACCTCTGACCAGTCCCAGCTCTATGCGCTACGTATCCAGTTGAAGGATCCCGGCGGCGCCTTCGTGCTGCCGGAGGTCATTTCTAAAGAACCCCTGGGACCGGTGGTACGTCAGGGGGACGATGCGTGGTTCAACGTCGTCAAATGGAGTCTGTTCGCGATGCTGGAAGCCGAGGACATGGGGGTGAACTCAAAGAATGTCGATGACATGAAGGCGAACAGCAAGAATCCCGGCGTGCGCCGGTTACTGGGACTCGAAGGTATCGGTGGCAAGGGGCTCGGATTGCCCAACGAATGGGCTTACAACATTGTCAAAATGGTCGGCAACTACGCCGAGGCGTTCGATCGCAACGTAGGCACCGGCAGTAAACTCAATATTTCGCGCGGTCTGAACGCGCTGTGGAAGAACGGTGGTCTGCAGTACGCGCCCCCATTCCGTTAATCACTAACGCCCGCACCTGCGCGCGGGGAGCGCAGGTGCGGATGCGGATATGGCGGATAGATGAGCAACGAAACGAAAAGCGCCGCCGCACATACTCCCTCCAGGACCGCCATCTGGAACAACCCGACGTTTCGCTCGCTGGTGTTTCAGGCCATCGTGTTGATTTCGGTGGCCGCGTTCTTTGTGTATATCGTCAACAACACGTTGACCAACATGGCGCAGCGGGGCATTTCCACCGGTTTCGGATTTCTGGATTTACAGGCCGGTTTCGGCATCCTGATGTCGTTAATCGAGTACGATGAGACCCACACCTACGGGCGCACCTTCTTCGTTGGCCTGCTCAACACCCTTCTGGTTTCGTTTCTCGGCATCTTGTGTGCCACCTTGCTGGGTTTCATCATCGGTATCGCGCGGCTGTCGCGGAACTGGTTGATTGCCCGGATCGCGGCCGCCTATATAGAGATTTTCCGCAACATCCCGTTACTGCTGCAGATCCTGTTCTGGTACTTCGCAGTGCTCAGCGCATTGCCGTCGCCGCGTCAGAGCCTGTCGTTACTCGATCTATTTTTCCTCAATGTGCGCGGGCTGTATTTGCCGGCACCACAACCTGAAGCGGCCTTTACCGCCGTGGGTGTGGCCTTTGTGCTCGGCATCATTACCAGCTTTTTGATTGCAAGATGGGCGCACAAAAGACAAGACCTCACCGGTCAACAATTTCCAGTACTGCTCACCGGCCTCGGCCTCATCATTGGTCTGCCGGTACTGGTGTTTGCGGTGACCGGCTTTCCGTTGACCTGGGAGATGCCGGCGCTTCAGGGTTTCAACTTCCGCGGTGGACTGTCGGTAATTCCCGAGCTCGTGGCGTTGCTGCTCGCGTTGTCGATTTACACCGCCGCGTTTATCGCTGAAATCGTGCGCGCAGGAATTCTCGCGGTCAGCCACGGACAAACCGAGGCGTCTTTCGCGCTGGGACTGCGGCCCACGTTGACGCTGCGGTTAGTGGTCATTCCCCAGGCGTTGCGCGTAATCATCCCGCCGTTGACCAGCCAATATCTGAACCTCACCAAGAACTCGTCATTGGCCACCGCGGTAGGGTATCCCGACCTGGTGGCGGTGTGGGCCGGCACCACTCTGAACCAGACCGGCCAGGCGGTGGAAATCATCCTTATGACGATGGCGGTGTATCTGATCATCAGCCTGCTGATTTCTACGTTCATGAACTGGTATAACAAAAAAACCGCCCTCGTGGAGCGCTGATCCCATGGCCCAATCGACGGCGACTCAGACATTTGAACGCCATGCGGATCTACCGCCACCGGTGATGGCTGTCGGGGTGCTGGGCTGGTTGCGAACCAACCTGTTTTCGTCGATCGCCAACACGATATTGACGATCGCTGCGGTCTATTTACTGTATCTGGCGATACCGCCGGTGATCAACTGGGCATTCATCGCTGCGGATTGGGTCGGGGCGACCCGTGAGGATTGCACTAGCGGCGGTGCTTGCTGGGTGTTCATCCTCGCCAGGCTCAATCAGTTTATCTACGGCTTCTACCCCGAACTGCAGCAATGGCGCGTGAACCTCGCATTCGGCCTATTGATTGCGCTGTTCGTGCCGCTGTTCGTGAGAAATTTTCCCAACAAAGCCTGGGTAGGTTCGTTTCTGCTGTTCGGTTATCCGATCATCGCGTTCGTATTGTTCTACGGCGGCATACTCGGCTTGCCCGTGGTGTCTACTGACCAATGGGGTGGATTAATGCTGACGCTGATCATCTCTGCAGTGGGGATGGTTGCGTCTTTGCCGCTAGGTGTTCTGTTGGCGCTGGGTCGCCGCTCGGAGATGCCCATCGTGCGTGCTTTCAGTGTCGCCTTTATCGAACTGTGGCGGGGCGTACCGCTGATCACCGTGTTATTCATGTCCTCGGTGATGCTGCCATTGTTCTTACCCGAAGGCGTGACCTTCGATAAATTATTACGCGCTCTGATCGGGATCACTCTGTTCGAGTCCGCGTATATGGCAGAGGTCGTCCGCGGCGGCCTGCAGGCAATCCCCAGCGGACAATATGAGGCGGCCAAGGCGCTGGGCCTCAACTTCTGGAAGAGCATGTCGCTGATTATCCTGCCCCAGGCGCTGAAGCTGGTCATTCCCGGAATCGTAAACACCTTAATTGCGCTGTTTAAAGACACGACTTTGGTTATTATCATTGGGCTTTTCGATATTCTCGGCGCAGTGGAAGCCGCTATCAAAGACCCCAGTTGGCTGGGGTACGCGGTGGAGGGTTATGTATTCGCGGCGTTGATCTTCTGGATCTTTTGCTACGGTATGTCGCGCTACAGCCAGGGTCTGGAACGTAAGTTGAGTACCGAGCACAATCGATGAAATGGCCGTATATGACACCAAGGCGTCCCGCCACTATTCATGATACACAGGCGAGAGCTCCGCGGCGTCAATTCCATGAAATGACAACATACGATTCTTCAATTTCTATGGCTAGAATAGTGGCGGGACTATCCCGGCGCTGGCTCGGTCTCGAACGTCTGGACTTGCGTTTCACTCAACGCATAGCTACGGCTATGCATTTCGCTCCAACGCGGCGTCCAGCCGCCCGATCCAGTCGCCATCATCCGGGATCCTTGGTGCTATATACGGCCTAGGAGAAAGCATGAACGACATCGAATCTCCACAATCCGGTTCACCGGTCGCCGACGACGTCATCATACTCATCGAGGCGATGCACAAGTGGTATGGACAGTTTCATGTGCTCAAAGAAATTAACTTGCGGGTCAAAAAAGGCGAGCGGTTCGTAATATGCGGACCTTCCGGCTCGGGTAAATCAACCCTGATCCGATGCATTAACCGGCTGGAGGAACACCAGAAAGGTCGCATCGTGGTTGACGGCACCGAACTCACCGATGATCTCAAAAACATCGAAAGCGTACGCCGTGAAGTGGGAATGGTATTCCAGCATTTTAACTTATTCCCACACCTGTCGATTCTCGACAACTTGGCGCTGGCGCCGATCTGGGTGCGCAAGATGCCACGTGCAGAGGCCGAAGACATTGCGATGAAATACCTCGAACGCGTCAAGATCCCTGAGCAGGCCAGTAAGTACCCGGGGCAACTGTCCGGCGGTCAACAGCAACGGGTGGCCATTGCCCGAGCGCTGTGCATGAATCCCAAGATCATGTTGTTCGATGAGCCAACCTCGGCACTGGATCCGGAGATGATCAAAGAAGTCCTGGATGTCATGGTCGAACTCGCGGAGGAGGGCATGACCATGCTGTGCGTCACTCATGAAATGGGATTCGCAAAAACGGTGGCGAACCAAATGATCTTCATGGATGAGGGCCAAATCGTCGAACAGAACGAACCCGAGGAGTTTTTTACCAACCCCCAGTCCGAACGCACCGAGCAGTTCCTAAGCCAGATCCTCACTCATTGAACCGCACGACGCGTCACGATGAATTTGCTTGCTTGCGGGCCAGCATCATACCGTCGCGCACGGTAAGTAAAACATTCTCCACCCGCTCGTCTTGCTGTACATGTTGGTTGAACGCCACCAGGGCATGGTCGGTTTCTCTTTTTGGGTCCAGCACGCGACCCGACCACAAGGTATTATCAGCTACCAACAACCCCCCCAGCCGGAGCATCGACAAGGTCTTCTCATAATATTGTAAGTAGTTTTCTTTGTCCGCATCGAGAAACACCAGGTCAAACGGCCCAGTTATCCCGTCCAAGGTTTCCAGTGCGGATCCCAACACAACACGTATCTTGTCTCCGTGGGGGCTGCGATTAAAAAACGAGTTCGCGATTGCACTATGTTCGTGGTTGATCTCACAACTGATCAGCGCCCCACCCGTGGGCAGCACCTCCGCCATGGCGAGTGCCGAATAACCGGTAAACAACCCGATTTCCAACACCCGGCGCGCACCGATGAGCTGTACCAGCATACGCAAAAACCCCGCTTCGAGCGGCCCGGTCACCATTTGTGAGTTGTCACAGTGTTCGTAGGTATAGGCCTGGAGTTCCTGCAACAAAGGCGAGGGCGCACGGGAGTGGGCAATGGCGTATTCTTCGAGACTGGTGTCGATGAGCGGTATCATGTTTGTGAGATGATTGGGCAAGTGGTTGAGCGCGCTGATTATAACCAGCAACAGAAGAGCTTTGTGGCGCCGTGAGTGAAACACTGTCGACGATTGAAAAAACGCCCTGTTTCGATGGGATTCCCAAGGCCCTGCGGAAGCGGTTAACGCAGTATTGGCAAGACTTTCACGCAGCCTCTCAGGCGCAGGTGGGGGCGCTAGAAATCAACGAGTCTCAACAGCGTCAGTTGCTCCAGGTGTGGGCAGGCAGCAACTTCATTGCCAACACCTGCCTGCAAAAGCCGGCGCTGCCGATTGACTTGATGGGCAGCGGCGACCTGGACCGTATCTACGAGCCAGGCGAGCTGACGCGCCGAGGGGAAACGGTGTTCGCGAATGTTGTGGACATGGAGTCATTACAGCGCCTGATGCGCCAGTTTCGGTTACGCGAGTCGGTGCGCATCGCATGGCGGGACCTGGCGGGTATGGCTTGCTTGGACGAGGTCATGGCAGTGATGACGGAACTGGCGGACTGCTGTGTTCAGCAGGCGCTGATTTACACCTACCAGTGGATGACCGCGGCGAAGGGAACGCCTTGCGCCAAGTCAGAAGGATCGGCGGTACCATTTATTGTTCTGGGGTTGGGCAAGCTTGGTGGCAGGGAGCTGAACTTCTCCTCGGATATCGATTTGATCTTTACCTACGGCGCGGATGGTGAGACCGATGCCCAGCGGCCGATTAGTAATCACCAGTTTTTTACCAAGCTCGGCCGTGAACTGATTGCGGCATTGGAAACCAGGACCGAAGACGGTTACGTGTTTCGTGTCGACATGCGGCTGCGCCCCAATGGCCGTAGCGGTCCGCTGGCACTGTCTTTCGACGCCACGGAAAACTACTACCAGACCCATGGTCGCGATTGGGAACGTTACGCGTTAACCAAGGCACGTGTAGTTGCCGGTGACCGACACACCGGCGAGCAGTTATTGGCTCGTTTGCGCCCCTTTGTTTATCGCAAATACCTGGATTATGGCGCGTTCGAGTCAATCCGCGAAATGAAGGAACTGATCGAACGCGAACTGGAGCGCAAGGACATCGCTAGAAATATCAAACTGGGTCAAGGGGGCATTCGCGAAATCGAATTCATAGCCCAGAGCTTCCAATTGATTCGCGGCGGCCGCGAACCTGCGCTGCAGTCAAATCGACTATTCGAGACACTGGATCAGCTGGACGCTATCGGGGCGCTCGACACGAAGGTAGTCACGGAATTGAAACAGGCCTATATATTTCTGCGCAACTTGGAACATCGGCTGCAAATGATGCATGACCGACAAACGCACGTGCTACCGCTGGGAGAGGACGAGCAATCACGATTGGCGTTCGTAACCGGCTACAGCAACTGGTCCGCCTGTGAACACCAGATCCATGAGGTGATGCAATCTGTACATAATCACTTCAAGCAGGTTTTCGTTACCCGCATCGAGCCCCCACCGGTAGTCACTTCCATGCAAGACGTGTGGTTGGGCACCGCGGATAAGGATAGCGCGCTGCAGATTTTGGCGATGAGTGGATATTCGGACCCCAAGACCGCGCTGGATCAGTTACAAGCGTTTCGACACGGCAAGGCGTATCACGCGCATTCGAACTACGGACGTGAGCGCGTCGATCGGCTCATGCCGCTGTTAATGCATCAAGCCGCATCGACACAAAACCCGAACCACACACTACAACGCCTGCTGCAACTCGTCGAGACCATTGGCCGCCGATCCGCATATCTGATGTTATTGTATGAAAATCCTTTAGCATTGTCGCAACTGGTCAAACTCAGCGCCGCCAGCGCGTGGATCAGCAACTGGATTAGCCGCTACCCCTTGCTGCTGGACGAATTGCTGGATCCGATTTCGACTTCATTGTCCGTCACCACTGAATCATTGGCTGGCGAAATTCGGCAGCGGTTGACGACGGTGAGTAGTGATGACCTCGAAGACCAGATGGAGGTGCTACGAGAGGTTCGTCAAGCCCAGACATTGAAAGTGGCTGCCGCCGACGTGCTCGACTACGTGTCCACTGAGGATGTGGCGCGCCAACTTTGCGTGATAGCCGAAGCGATGCTCGATACGGTGGTAACGCTTGCTGAAAACGGCTTGCGCGCAAAATACGGTGACCCGAGTCCGGTGGATGAACGGAAGCCGCCGGAATTCGGCATCGTCGCCTACGGTAAACTAGGCAGTTACGAGCTCGGGTACCACTCCGATCTCGATCTCGTGTTTTTACACCATGGCGCTGCGCTGCATGGTATGACCGAAGGCGGCGATCGCAGCCTGCCCAATCAGCAGTACTACGGACGGCTCGGCCAGCGCATTGTCCACATGCTCACCACGCGGACTCCGTCAGGGGTGATTTTCGAAATCGACACCCGGTTGCGGCCCAGCGGCCGGTCCGGGCCGCTTGTCACCTCGTTGGATGCTTACCGTAGCTACCAGCTGGAACGCGCTTGGACCTGGGAACATCAGGCCCTGGTACGGGCGCGGATGGTCAACGGCAGCGAGACGCTACATCGCCGCTTCGAGGCAATTCGCGTCGAGGTGTTGACCCAAGCGCGGGATCCCGAGGCGTTGAAGCGCGATATATGCGCAATGCGGCAAAAGATGGTCGATGCACGCGACCGCTCGAACGATAATACATTCGATCTAAAACAGGGAATAGGCGGAATAGTTGACATTGAGTTTATAGTCCAATATTACGTTCTCCGTTGGGCCCACATGCACCCTGAACTGACCGGTCCGCGAAACAGTCTCGAGGTACTCGATGCGCTCGAGGCCGCAGGCCTGGTCAGCCATGCCGACCACCAGATTCTGGCTGACGCGTACCGCCGATACCTGACAACGGAACACCGTTTGAAGCTCGCGGAAAAGAAACCGCTGGTGAGTGGGGACGATTTGGCCGATACCCGCCGAATGGTTGCTGCAGTGTGGCAACGTTTGTTTGAACACGAGTCGGCATGACACGCCGTCGGCTCCAACAGAATTCAAATTGGCCGGACGAGGAGTAATGACAATGACATTTGCCGACCGCGATGGCGTAATCTGGATGGATGGTGAGCTGATCCCATGGCGTGATGCAACCGTCCATGTTCTCACCCATACGCTGCACTATGGTCTGGGTGTGTTCGAGGGGGTGCGCGCCTATAAGACAGACCAGGGCACCGCCATCTTCCGACTGCAGGACCACACCGAGCGTCTGTTCCGCTCCGCCCACATTATGGGGATGCGTTTGCCCTTCGATAGAGACACATTGAACGAGGCGCAAAAAATTGTGGTGCAAAAAAACGAACTTGCGAGCGCCTACATTCGGCCGATTGTTTTTTATGGCTCAGAGGGTATGGGACTGCATGCTGGGAATCTTCGTGTCCACGTGGCCGTGGCTAGCTGGGAGTGGGGCGCTTACCTGGGCGATGAAGGCCTAAACAAGGGAATCCGTGTCAAGACGTCCTCATTTTCGCGCCACCACATCAACAGTACGATGTGCAAGGCGAAAGCCAACGGCCACTACTACAACTCTATTCTCGCGCTGCAAGAAGTTGCGCAGGCCGGTTACGACGAGGCGTTATTACTGGATATTGAAGGTTTTGTTGCCGAAGGCAGT
Source organism: uncultured Gammaproteobacteria bacterium (assembly GCA_947259395.1). Lineage (GTDB taxonomy): Bacteria > Pseudomonadota > Gammaproteobacteria > Arenicellales > JAANXG01 > CALZGZ01. The sequence goes on from CAMYMN010000027.1 coordinate 9,006, forward strand.
GGTGAGAATATATTCATCGTGCGCGACGAAAAGATCTTGACTCCGGACCTGACCTCGGCGTTGGAGGGCATTACCCGCGACACCATCTTACAATTGATTGCCGAGTTGGGGCTGGAGGTACAAGAAAAGCGTATTACCCGGGATGAGATCTATGTGGCCGATGAGGCATTCTTCACCGGAACCGCAGCGGAGGTAACGCCGATCCGGGAGTTGGACGACCGGCCCATAGGACGCGGTGAACGAGGACCGGTTACCGAGCAACTGCAGACCCTGTATTTCGACACCGTGTACGGGCGTCGCGACCAGCACCAGGATTGGTTGACCTACTTATAGCCAACTGGCATAGCGAGGCTTGCAACTTGCCTCCATCATCACCATCGCAACAGTTGTGAGCACATTCGCATCCAATGACCGCATACTGGTGGTCGGTCCGTCTTGGGTCGGCGACATGGTGATGGCGCAAAGCCTGTGCAAGACATTGAAACAACAATTGCCACAGGCAACCATCGATATATTGGCACCGTCTTGGTCGGCGCCGCTGCCGGAACGCATGCCTGAGATCAACGACGTTGTCCACGCGCCGTTTCGACACCGTCGGGCTGATATATGGAAACGCGTGCAGTTGGGACAGCGGTTGCGCAGCGCAAATTATCAATGGGCGATTCTGTTACCGAATTCCTGGAAATCCGCATTAGTGCCATTTTGGGCGCGGATTCCGCGCCGTACCGGCTATGTCGGCGAGCAGCGCTGGGGATTAATCAATGATATCCGTCGTCTCGATCGCGATCGTCTGCCCATGACGGTGCAACGTTTCGTGGCCCTCGCTGGATCCGCCGACAATTCATCTTCCTCTCGAAAGTCGATGCCGGTTCCCAAGCTCAGGGTCGACCCCAACCAGGTCGGGGCGGCGCTGACGGCGATGCAGCTACCGGCACCGGAACGACCAATCCTGGTATTGTGCCCCGGGGCAGCATTTGGTCCCGCCAAGCAGTGGCCGGCAGAACACTATGCCCAAGTTGCGCGTCATTATTTGTCTCATGATTGGGGAGTTTGGCTGATGGGATCGCATCATGACTCGCAAGCGGCGGCGCAGATTGCCTCGCTTTGTGCAGCCGAGTGCGTCAATCTCGCCGGAAGAACCAGCTTGGCACAGGCGATCGACTTGATGTCGCTCGCCAATTTGGTGATTGCCAACGACTCAGGGCTGATGCACGTTGCCGCCGCGCTCGGCCGTCCGCTGGTCGCCGTGTACGGATCATCGGATCCATCGGTGACGCCGCCATTGACGCCGAATAGCACCGTGATCACACTGAACCTAAGCTGCAGTCCATGCTTCAAACGCCACTGCCCTCTAGGTCATCTGCAGTGTTTACGAGACTTAACGCCCGACCGCGTCGTGGCCGCTGCCGAACCGCTCATCAGCGACAAATTTCAGACTCCCGACACCCAGCCCAGGGGCCGATGAAGGTTCTCCTCATCAAGACCAGCTCGCTGGGCGACGTGCTGCATACTCTGCCAGCGTTGACGGATGCCTGCAAAGCGCGGCCGGGCATTCGTTTTGACTGGGTGGTTGAGGAGTCATTGGTAGACATACCCGGCTGGCATCCGGCGGTGGATCGGACTATTGCGTTGGCTAACCGGCGCTGGCGCCGACAACCGTGGGCGATTTTGGGAGGTGGTCGCCGCTTGTGGCGCGAGCTGCGCGGAACACGCTATGACGTGGTGCTTGATGCGCAAGGCTTGATCAAGAGTGCGGTGTTGTCCGTCATCGCCCGCGGAAGTCGTTACGGACTGGCGCGCAACAGCGTACGGGAGCCGCTTGCCGCGTCGCTGTACCATCATCGCATCATGATCGATCGTGATCGGCACGCCATCGATCGTGTGCGGCAGCTGTTCGCTGCCGCTTTAGGCTATCCCGCACCAGAATCTGATGTCGATTATGGCATTAGCCATGATCGCCTGGGACCGGCTTCGTATCCCGTAAGTGGGAACTATGTGTTATTTATGCATGGCACCGCCTGGCCAAGCAAACATTGGCCGGAACCCTATTGGCGCGAGCTGATACGCCTCGCCAATGGCGACGACCTCATGGTTCTATTGCCATCTGGCAGCGCCACGGAGAAGGCGCGCGCCGAGCGGCTGGCCGCCGACAACTCCCTTGCACAGGCGCTTCCGGCGCTGAATCTTTCCGCACTCGCCAGCCTGCTTGCCGGGGCAGCCGGTGTCGTCGCCGTCGACACCGGCCTTGGCCACCTGGCAGCGGCCGTCGCCGCCCCTTGCGTGTCGATCTACGGCGCCACCGACCCACGGCTTACTGGAACCCGAGCACCGCGACAACATCATCTGGTCGCCGAGTTTCCCTGCGCGCCCTGTTTACGCCGCCGCTGCAGCTATTCCGGGGCAGCGGCGGTCACACCGGCCTGCTACGCCAGCGTGCCACCTGCCGAGGTGTGGGGTACACTCCAGGCGAACCTTATAAATCACGAATAGATCTGTATGCAGCACACTGTATTGGTCACCGGGGGGGCCGGGTACATCGGGTCCCACACGACGCGCCAGCTGCTCCATGCCGGCCATCGGGTGGTGGTGGTCGACAACTTGTACTCCGGGAACAAATGGGCGGTGCCGGAACAAGCGGTCTTCGTAGAACTCGATTCCGGAAATCGTGCGGCGGTGTGTCGTCTCATGCATGAGCACGATGTGACCGCAGTGATTCATTTTGCCGGACATATCGTGGTGCCGGAGTCGGTGAGCGATCCGGCCAAGTATTACGGCAACAATGTGGTGAATTCCCTGCAAATGATCCAGGCGTGCCGCGATGCCGGCGTACGGCATTTCATCTTTTCATCCAGCGCCGCGGTGTATGGCACACCTGCAACAATACCCGTCGGTGAGGAGGCCGATACCGCACCGATCAACCCTTATGGTTTCTCAAAACTCACCACCGAGTGGATGCTGCAAGATCTCAGTCACAGCGACCGCATCAATAACAAACCGGCCGGTGAATGCTTCAATCACGTGGCGTTGCGCTATTTCAACGTTGCCGGGGCGGCCTTGGATGGTTCACTCGGCCAGGCGACACCCGATGCCACACATCTGATCAAGGTGGCCTGTGAAGCCGCCTGTGGCAAACGCGACCAAATCGCCATTTTTGGCACCGACTACGACACCGAGGACGGTACTTGCGTACGCGATTACATTCACGTAGAAGATCTCGCCAAGGCTCACGTGACCGCACTCGAGTACCTCCGCAACGGTGGCCAGTGCCAGACCCTGAATTGTGGGTATGGGCGTGGATTCAGTGTGCGACAGGTCCTCGATACGGTGCAAAAGGTGAGTAACGCCGAACTGAATCTGATAGAGGCACCACGTCGGCCCGGTGATCCACCCATTCTGATCGCCGACAAGACCAAGATACACGAGGTCTTGAACTGGCGGCCCGACTACGACGACCTCGAATTGATATGCGACACCGCATATAAGTGGGAGAGAAATTTGGTCAAGTTCCAAAAACGGCACAGGGATCAGACCAAGGCTGGTTGAGACCATGCGGTTCGCGCTCTGTGTCTACAAACACTCCCCGTTTAGCGGATTGTCCCATGACATGTTGCGCATCATCGATGAATGCAAGCACCGGGGACACGAAATAGTGGTCTTTTGCATTGATTGGCAGGGGCCGTATCCGGCCGGCGCGAAAGTAAAAATCATTCCTGCCTCCGGATTGACCAATCAGACGCGGACAGCAAGGTTTCATCGCCGGCTGCGTAGACAACTGGCCGCCGACACGTTTGATGCCGTTGTCGGATTCAATAAAATGCCAGGTCTTGATATTTACTACGCAGCAGATTATTGCTACGACGGACGCGTCATACCTAGGTACCGTTCACTGTACCGACTTACACCCCGCTATCAACACTTTCACAAGTTCGAGCGGTCGGTATTCGGACCTGACAGCGTCACCAAGATCTTATGTCTGTGCGTGCGCGAGAAGTCCGTTTATCAACAATTCCATCACACACCCGATAGCCGCTTTGCCGAATTGCCCCCGACCCTGGACCGGCGGCGACTCGCCAACTGCACGACGCAGACAGGTAACCGGATTCGCCGTGAACTCGGCATATTGGATAACATACATTTAATTTTATTCGTTGGTTCCGGCTTCAAGACCAAGGGACTGGATCGCGCCATTCGCGGGCTGGCAGAGTTGCCGGTAGAACTGCGCAAAGACAGCAATTTGCTCGTCGTCGGACAGGGCAACCCGAGGCCGTTTCAACGCTTGGCACGAAGACTTCGCGTATTCGAAAAAGTACGTTTTCTCGGCGGTCGCTCCGATGTCCCGGAACTATTGTGTGCCGCGGATCTGCTCATTCATCCAGCTTACAGCGAAAATACCGGCATGATCTTGCTGGAAGCGATCACCGCCGGGCTACCGGTACTGGCTACTGACGTGTGCGGGTACGCAAAACACATCGAAACGTCCCGGACGGGTCGGGTGTTGGCATCGCCTTTTTCGCAGGAAACCCTGAATCAGGCGCTGGCTGAGATGCTGGTCAGCGATGAACGCGATGCCTGGAAAAATAACGGTCTGGCGTACCGCTCCAACCCGGAACTGTACACCATGCCGGAGTGTGCGGTAGATAAAATCGAACGATGGATTTTGCAACCGGTCGCCGACCCTGCGGCACCTGTGAGGAGTCGAAATAGATCGACCTTAACCTGGTACAGAGATGAATTCCGCGAGCTATTGCGCGGTAAGGATGGTTTCGAAGACATCATGACGATCACCGGTGAGGTGTATCGTGAAGTACCGGGACGGTGCACGTTACGCTTCATCCGCGGCGGCAATGCCTATTTTTTGAAAGCGCATAGCGGTGTGGGATGGCGGGAGATTGCAAAAAACTTGCTTTCTTTCCGATTGCCGGTAATCGGCGCCCGCAATGAGTGGCATGGAATCCACTTCCTGCAGCGACTCGGTATCGATACTATGCGCATCGTCGCCTACGGGCGCTCGGGTCGAAATCCTGCCCAGAGGCACTCATTCATCGTCACCGAGGAAATCCCGGCAACCATCACGCTGGAGGAATATTGCGCCCAGTGGAATACAAATCCTCCGAAAACTTCCTCCAGTATCTACTTCAAAAGGTGGTTGATTAAGAAAACCGCGGAGATTGTGCGGACCATGCACCGCAACGGCGCTAATCACCGTGATTTCTATCTATGTCATCTGCTTTTGAAGATCGACGGTCCTTTAGATAATCCGGTGCCAGAAAAAACCGCCATCTACGTGATCGACTTGCATCGTGTGCAGCTACGACGACGAACGCCGACGCGTTGGTTAGTCAAGGATATTGCCAGTTTGTATTACTCCGGCATGAATATCGGTTTGACCCAGAGGGATTTGTTTAGGTTCATGAAGGTCTACGACAATAAATCATTGCGCGAAACACTCGCTGGTAGATCCCAGTTTTGGCGTCGCGTCACGAATCGGGCTGTAAAGCTGCACGACAGTGAGAGGCGCAAGACGCGAATACCAATATCTTCCGTTGACAGGCAAACGGCGGTAAGTACGACCATACCTCACTGAGTCATGTTTCGGTCACATCGATTTATATGCGCAAGCGCAAACTTCGACTTTAAATTTAACTCGCAGTAGGGCCGTGATTACCAGACGTGAACTCACACAGCATAGCGTTTATCACGAGCAGTATGACTCGCCCTTGCTGCAGTCGATACTCGTTAGCCCCGATGCTCATCTGATCGACACCAGTTACAATGAGCTATACAAGCACGATCGCACCACCACCGTCGTTATGGTGACAGGTGGCAATAAGAAGTTTGTCATAAAACGTTATAACACAAAAAATGTGTGGCACATTGTGCGACGGTCCGTGCGCTCCACCCGGGCCGCCGTTTGTTGGCGACTGGCGCACCGATTCATGGACATCGGTATCAACACTCCTCCTCCGGTAGCGATGATCGAGAAAAGGTTTGGGCCGTTGCGGGGTCGTTCTTATTACATTGCAGAACATGTCAACGGCGTCTTCTTTATCGATTATTTGCGCGACAACAACGACGCCGATCACATCATCGGCGGCATCAAGAGGATTTTCTCTATCATGCGCACACACCGCGTCAGCCACGGCGACATGAAGGCCGCCAACTTGCTGGTAAGCAATAAACAGGTCGTGTTGTTGGATCTAGATGCAGCTATGGAACACAAGACGGAGTACGGGGCCGCGCGCGCCTATCGACGCGACCGGTCGCGCCTGTTGCGCAACTGGGACGCACGTTCCAGCCTACACCAACGGTTGGACAAGGAGATCCCGAACCTTGTGGAATAACGTCACCAACATTTACTATGTGCCGCCGCTAGTCTTGAACACCAGCACGCGGTCGCCTTTCCGATTCTGAAACGTCTTAATCGGGCGCAGTCCCAGTTTGCTCACCAACCGCCGCTCATGGTCCGATCGTTTGCCGCTGACTTGCACCGCGAGGTAGTCGTAAGCTTTCCAACCACCACTCCAGATTGTTCTCATGGTCTCGGTCCAATCATATTTGGCACCATCCCTAAACGCCGGCTTTCCTGAGTAATAAATCAACGTGCGGTTATTACTGTAGAGTTTTGCATTGGTGACGCTGAGCGCCGCAACCCATCTACCGGCAGTCTTAAGGTACGCTTTATCGGTGAAGCGGTCCAAACCCTTCACGCCGACGGCGAGGCAGATCACCGCCAATACCGGAAAAGTCCAACGATTCACTGAAGGCATGCCGGGATGATGCTCGCGCCAACGACCGTAAAAATACGAAAGGCTAAATGGCACTGCAAGCATTATCGTTAGCACCAACCCTAACGTGTAGCGCCCGGTCAAAAACAACTTCGTCACCGTGAATATGATCAAGATCAGAAGATTTACCAATATCAACCCCGCCCACAGTGGTCGCAACGTCATCCTGGGAAAGGCCAAGTCGCGCCACACTGCGTGTATTCCTAACAACGCGTACACAATTACCAGCTTGCGCAACACTTCAAAAACAACAATTGTAATCAGCGTTAATATAAACACCGCATAGACGTATTTGCCCGAGAATTCTCCCAGAAACTCTTGCCGCAAAGCGTGTAACTTGAACCACAATTCAGAACCGATCCTCTCCCATGCCAGCGCCATACTAGAGAGCGGACGTGATAAAACGTCGGCTTGATCGGCGCCCAACTCGGAACTCAATGTCCACAACGAAAACACGCTGAACAACAATATGCCGAGCAAGATCAAGGTGACCAGCGCGCTCAAGCGGTAAACGGTTGAGTTTCGAAACCGGTGCGCCAACATGATTGCGGGCATGAAAAGTAGAAACACCACACCTTCAATTCGAAACAGGAATGCGGTGAATGTGCATACCAACCAACCCAAGATTGATTTGCCCGTGGGGTGTTGCCAGCAGCGAAATAAAAACACCAAAGACCAGATGTAAAATGCCAGGTAACCGGTGTCCCGAATGACATAAGATCGATACTTGTTCAATCCTGGTAACAGTAGTATCACCAACGCCGCGAACACCACCACACGGCGATCACCCCCTAGTTCTACAACGGCGGCAATAAATCCCACCACCAATAACACGAACAAGCCGGTGTTCACCACGTGAGCGGAGATCTCGATATTGAGACCCGTCAATTTACTGGTTGCTGCAATAAGCATCGAATAAAACGGCCAATGGTGAATGGCGATGGCCTCCTGCCATTGTCCACTCAACAGCCCTGCTGCAACCCTGAAGTATTGGATGCCGTCGTTGTTAACAATGGGGTCAATATAAACGCACCAGACAGAAAGCAGGACGCTGATAAAAGCGCTGCAAAATACCACCAAGAAATGTTCATGCAAGAATCGAGAAGACATCAATGTGCGTCGTCGCTGTCGGTCGATATGTCGGCAGCGATCAAAAAACAACCATTAACGTAAGAGGTCAATTTCCGCGGCTGTATAATAGCGACTATGGATGGTAAATCCCACCAAACTAGGACACCCACCCCAGGAGCGTTTGTTGCGTCGCTGTCCTGGCCGGATATCGAAACACGGATTGCCAATGGCGCGGCCGGTGTGTTACCGGTTGGAGCGAGTGCTAAGGAACATGGCCATCACCTCCCCATGAATACTGACCAAGTACAGGCAGAGTGGCTTGCGCAACGACTGACCGAAAAGTTTGACATCCTTGTTTGGCCCACTGTGAACTACGGGTATTATCCGGCATTCACCGACTACCCCGGAAGTTGTTCGATATCGGAGCACACGTTCACGCTGTTAGTGCGGGAGATCTTATCCGAGCTCTTCCGTCATCGAGTGCAGACGGTAATCATCCTAAATACGGGCATCACCACCAAAGCAGCGTTGGCGCAGGTGAGTGATGATATGACCGGCACGCATTTGATCAACGTATATGAGGGACCGTCCTTGGTCCGGCTAGCACACACGTTATTACAGCAATCACACGGCGGTCACGCCGATGAGCGCGAGACTTCGCTCATGCTCGCCATCAACGCCGATGCGGTACGTATGAACGATTCCGTCGTCTGGGACAGGCCCATGCGGGAGGGTCCGTTGCGCCGAAACGACGATCATGACGCCAATTACTCCCCAGCCGGTGTCATCGGGGACCCAACATTGGCTAGTCCAGAAAAAGGCCGTAAGCTGCTCACGGCCATGCTGAATGACATATCCACGCGTTTTCACCAAATTATTGACGCAACAATGGTACCCCGACATGAGACTTGAAGTCGGTGCTATCGTCGCCGAGACCCTCGAATCCCAATCGGTCGTGCAGATCGCTGACCGCATATGGCGAAAGGATGCCAGCCTGTGGTCGTCTCACGCCGACGTGCAGCGGCACATACTCAATCGCCTCGGTTGGCTCGACGCGGTGAATTGGACCACAGTTAGTATTGAGCGGTTGCGCTCATTCGCCGGCCAGGTACGGGAGGATGGCTTTACCCACGCTGTGCTGCTCGGCATGGGGGGGTCCAGTCTCGCCCCTGAGGTGTTGAGCAGGACCTTCGGCTCAGCACCGGGTCATCTACTGCTGGAAGTCTTGGACTCTACTGCCCCGGATGCAATCCATGCGGTCGAAAAAAAGGTGCCATTACCGAGCACACTGTTTCTTGTGTCCAGCAAGTCGGGCACCACCACCGAGACCATGTCTTTGTTCGAGTATTTTTATCATCGCCTGAAGGCCGACAAGTCCACGCCGGGAGAACACTTCGTCGCCATCACCGACGCGGGAACCCCTTTGCAAGAATTGGCAAAGCAAAGACATTTCCGCGACTGCTTTATGGCCCCGGCGGATGTCGGTGGGCGGTATTCGGCACTCACTTATTTCGGCATGCTTCCGGCTGCGCTGCTTGGCGTCGATCTCGAGTCCCTGATGAACGCCGCCGTCCACGCAGCCGACAACACGAAATCCAGTGTCGATCCCAATGAGAACGTCGCCATTCACCTTGGGGCCAGGCTCGGGGAGTTGGCGCTCAACGGTCGGGACAAGCTTACCCTGTTGTTGTCACCCCGCCTCGCGCCACTTGGCGCTTGGATCGAGCAGTTGGTCGCCGAGAGCACGGGCAAACAGGGTCAGGGTATCGTCCCGGTAGACAATCCAATACCAGGATCCGCCGACGCCGACCAGGTTTTTGTTTCCATTTGCACCGTCGCAGAACAGGACAGCGGGTTAGCGCACGAGCAGGACCGCTTAGGCGAACTCGGTCATCCGGTTTTTCATTGGTCAATCAACGACGTTACGGATCTTGGGGGTGAGTTCTTTCGGTGGGAATTCGCCACTGCCGTGGCGGCGTACATACTGGGCATCAATCCTTTCGACGAACCCGACGTCGCCGACGCCAAGACCGCCACCCGCAGTTCCCTCGAGGCCCTCAAAAGTGGCACCCTGGCAACCGACGCATCGAGCTTATACAACGACGAGGTGTGTGAATGGTTCGGCGACAAACGATATCTAGACACTTCGGACGATCCGATCGGCGCGCTAAAAAAACTCGCGGCTGAGATACGCCCGGCGGACTATCTGGCGATTCTTGCCTATCTGCCGCCGTCGTCAGAGATCGATTCCAAGTTGTACGTGATTCGTCGGTTGCTTCAAGAGCGATTCGGCATCGTAACTTGTCTTGCTTACGGTCCGCGTTACCTGCATTCCAGCGGCCAACTTCACAAAGGTGGACCGAATTCGGGGGTCTACCTGCAATTCACTGCGGAGCCCGAACATGACCTGCCGATCCCCGGCCAGGGTTATTCCTTTCAACAGTTGATTACGGCACAGGCCGCTGGCGATTTTAATGTGCTGACACGTCGCGGTCGCCGAATTTTACGCGTGCACCTGCGAGGTCCCGTAATCGCCGCCCTGGAGGCCTTGGGTGATATTCTTTGACCATTGGCCATTGAATTTCGGGGCTCGGGACCTCAACTTACAAATAATAGGGTCATGGAAACGAAATATGAACCAGCTTGTTAATCTTTTGGGCCGGCCGATTTTTGGACGCGTGGTGTGGTTGGCGTTTGCGGTATTGTTCTTTTACTCAGGACTTTATGTCACCGAATGGTTATTCGCGTCCGAGACCTTTGCCGGCGGCTTCCTGCAGGGGACATTGGTGGCGCTGTTCCCGCTGTTGGTGCCGCTGTCCTTTATCGTCAACCGGCGGTTCGGATGCGCAAGCGGATCCTGCGGTGTAGCCAGTGGCTCGTGCAACGTATCCACCAATCCCATTGAGCGCGCGGATAGACGTGGCACCCACATAAAGATCATGCGCATGCCTGGGGCGTAAGCCGAAGCTTGCGCCACGGCATCAATCGGAGAAAAACTCGTCGATACCAACTCGCCGCCAGGACGCGCTTGTGACCCGCCATTCGCCGGCGGCTTGCATCCAATCAACGTCGAATTGAAACACATCCGCTCGCAGGTCCCACAGTTGTTCCACTGTCTCGATACGTCGTCCCCCCATCGCCACCAACAAAGATGTCGATGCACGCACCGGGTCAATGATCTCGAGATCGGTGATTTTGGACAGCAAGTGAATATTGCGATGGCGCAGCAGATACCCCTGTACCAGACGCACTACTGAGCGCTTATCGTAACCCCGCTCGTCCTTGTAGCCGTCAGCCACGAAGTGTTTCAATGTTCCAATGTCACGCCGCTGTGCGGCCTCCTCCGCCATGGCAATGACGGCTCTGATCTGCTCCCCGGGGTCGTGCGGGTCGGATTTCCCACATCCCGCCACCAGGCCGTACGCCGATGTCGCCAACATCGCAAGGACTGCCAACCGCAGATGCAATTCGATCTTTGTCACCAACCGGTGGGGCATGGAGATTACTGAAGTACGACGCGCGACACCAACGGTCTGTTACGCGACCGATCCCATGCGTCGAGATTGATGGATATCGGGTTCATCTAGCAGTCTGTCGGACTTAGGATTAATCTTCTGCGGCGGCGGGAAAGTCGGCCCACTTTAACGATTTCTCTCGTTAAATAGCTCGCTATTCGCCTCGATAAATCGCCAAACTGGGCTCGATTTCCCACCGGCCTCGCTCCGATCACCTAAGTCCGACAGCCTGCTAGCACGCACATTTCACTACGGCGAGCTCAACCTATCGCCGGCTTCTCCTTAACGCCACGACGTATTTTTGCTGGTTTTTTGTTGTCGTTGGGCTTGGCTTTTATAGGTTTGCGGGCAGCGGTTTTGACATTTGCTTGCTTGCGCGCCTCTTCGGTGGTCCGTGGCTGCTTTTTGCGCTTCGGCCTTTGTTCATCCTTTGCCGGCTTAGTACTGCCCGCATCCTTATGCGCCGTCTTCATGTGACGATGACCACCTGCCTTGGGTCGACGCGTGCGTTTACCTTGCTCTGCTTGCTTCTTGGTTGGTGAGTGTCGCGACCTGCGCTTGGGCCGAACTGGAGGCTTCGGTTCTACTAGTGCCTCGTGATCGATCTTGTCAACCGGGATCTTGTGACCAATATACTGTTCGATGTCTTCCAGCGAAAACGCGTAGGTCTCGCACACGAAACTGATGGCGTCACCGCTGGCGCCGGCGCGAGCGGTGCGCCCCACTCGATGCACATAGTCTTCGGGGTCCTGCGGTAAGTCATAGTTGATCACGTGACTCACGGCAGGGATATGCAGGCCGCGCGCGGCAACGTCCGTGGCTACCAGCACCGGTACATCACCGGACTTAAAGTCCTGCAACAACCGCTCGCGCTTGCGTTGGGGCACGTTCCCAGACAACACACCCGTCACGTAGTCGTTGCCCCGCAACCACGCCTCGACATTTTCTGCCCCATGTTTGGTGTTCACGAAAACCAAAGTGCGCACCGCGCCTACCTGTTGAAGTACATTCAACAGCAGTGGTATTTTTTCCTCATTGCTCGGAAAATAGATCTTTTCGGTGACCTGATCGACAGTCAAGTGTTCCGACTCGATCTTGATCACCTGTGGGTTATTCATGTGCTCATACGCGAGCTCATTTACCCGCAGCGAGAGGGTTGCCGAAAACAACATATTTAGTCGCTGCTCCGGGGGCGGCATGCGACGAAACAGATAACGAATATCGCGGATGAAACCGAGGTCGAACATGCGGTCCGCCTCATCCAGCACCACCACCTGTAAGGCGCTCAAATCAAATAGCTTCTGTTTGAAATAATCAATCAGGCGCCCGGGGGTCCCGATTAGGATATCCACACCTTGCTCCAACGTTTTTCGTTGTGTTTCGTATCCCGTGCCCCCATATATTAATGCAAGCTTATATGGGGTATGACGACCCAATACTTGGGCATCCTTGTGAATCTGGATCGCTAGCTCCCGGGTTGGAGATAGTACTAACCCGAGCGGCTGTTGGGTGCGGCGATCAGCGGGAGCTGGATGGCGTAATAAATAGGCGAAAAGTGCTAACAAGAACGCGGCAGTCTTGCCGGTCCCGGTTTTTGCCTGCCCGGCGACGTCTTGGCCGGCCAATGCTATCGGCAGTGCTTCGGCCTGAATGGGGGTACAGTATTCGAAACCGGCGTCGCTGGCGCCATGTAACAAAGGAGAAGGCAGGTCAAGATCTGTAAAAGATTGGTTGCTAAGATGTTTTTCCGTCATATAACAGTGAGGATACCAGGAATCACCCGCCTAGTGGACTTGCAATACCGATTTGAATGAGCACAAAATTAGATATAACACTAAGCTAAAGAGGCGCATATTTTCGATGTCAATTCCCAATATCGTTCAAGCCACTGATGATAATTTCGATGAAACCGTCCTCCATAACGAACATCCGGTACTGGTCGATTATTGGGCCGAGTGGTGCGGACCCTGTAAGATGATCGCGCCGGTGTTGGAGGAGGTGGCGGAGGAATACGCCGGTCGTTTGACCATTGCTAAACTCAATATCGACGATAATCCAAACACCCCGCCAAAGTATGGAATCCGCGGTATCCCCACGTTGATGTTGTTCAAGAATGGAAACGTCGAGGCCACCAAGGTAGGGGCGATGTCCAAGTCCCAGCTCACCGCATTTCTTGACGGAAACCTATGAATCAACCGCTGGACCTTAGGTTCAGCCCGTGCTATCTTTTGTATGTAACGATAAAGTTTTCCCTCTAAAACTTCACCAGCTTACCCTATTACCTCCGATTTCAGGTGCCCGTTAGGCGCCGCCATTATATTTAGTTGCTTATGTCACTGTCACTGGGAGAATTGAAAAAAAAGCCACCCACGGAACTCGCTGATATCGCGCGCTCCATGGACTTAGACGGCCTGGGTCGGATGCGCAAGCAGGATCAGATCTTCGCAATCCTGAAGGCCCAGGCGAAAAAAGGCGAGGACATCACCGGCGAGGGGGTCGTCGAGATTCTGCAGGACGGGTTTGGGTTCCTGCGCTCTGCAGACAGTTCTTACCTCGCAGGACCGGACGATATTTATGTGTCTCCCAGCCAGATCCGACGCTTCAACTTGCGTACCGGGGACACCATCACCGGCCTAATCCGCCCGCCCAAGGAATCCGAGCGCTATTTCGCGCTGCTCAAGGTCGAGACCATCAACTTCCAGTCTCCGGACGAGGCCAAGAACAAGATTCTGTTCGAGAACCTCACGCCGCTGCACCCCGATGATCGTATCCGACTGGAACAAGAAAACGGCACCACCGAAGATCTGACAGCGCGGGTGATTGACCTTGTTGCGCCGATCGGCAAAGGCCAGCGTGGCCTCATCGTGTCGTCGCCCAAAAGCGGCAAAACGGTGATCTTGCAGCAGATCGCACATTCAATCACCGCCAACCATCCGGATTGCATCTTGATGGTGCTGTTGATCGATGAGCGCCCTGAGGAGGTCACGGAAATGCAACGGTCGGTCAAGGGTGAGGTCATTTCCTCTACCTTCGATGAGCCGGCGGCGCGACACGTGCAGGTGGCGGAGATGGTCATCGAAAAGGCCAAGCGGCTGGTGGAGCACAAAAAGGACGTGGTGATCTTGCTGGACTCCATTACCCGGCTGGCGCGAGCCTATAACACGGTGCAACCGGCCTCCGGCAAGGTGCTCACTGGTGGCGTGGATGCAAATGCGCTGCAGAAACCAAAACGGTTCTTCGGTGCCGCACGCAATATCGAAGAAGGTGGCAGTCTAACCATCCTAGCGACTGCGCTCATCGATACCGGCTCGAAAATGGACGACGTGATCTACGAAGAGTTCAAGGGTACCGGTAACCTGGAGATTCACCTGGATCGCCGTATTTCCGAGAAGCGCGTTTACCCGGCAATTATCATCAGCAAATCGGGTACCCGCCGCGAGGAATTGTTGACCGATCCAAAGGAACTTCAAAAAATTTGGCTGCTGCTCAAATTGCTGCATCCCATGGATGACGTTGAGGCCATAGAGTTCTTGCTGGACAAGCTCCGTGCCACTAAGACCAACGCGGAATTTTTCCAGTCCATGAAGCGTTAGGCCGCATATTGCACCAATACTGCGACTTCGCGCAGCACAAGGGATCCCAGATGACGGCGAAGGGGCCGGGTTGCAAAAAAGAGGTGTTTTGCCTATCATCCGCGGCCCCGCGGGGACCAACCAGGAATATGAGATGAAAACCGGTATCCATCCCAAGTACGATGTCATCAAGGTGACTTGCGCGTGCGGTAACTCCTTCGAGACCCGTTCCACCCTCGGCAATGATCTCCACGTGGAAATATGCTCCGCGTGCCATCCGTTCTATACCGGCAAACAAAAGATTGTCGACACGGCGGGCCGGGTCGGCCGTTTCAAACAGAAGTACGGCCGTCCCTCCTAGATCTAGGCCTCTTCCGGCGTCATCCATCCGCCGCCGGGCAGCCGTATGACCGGTTGCGCGAGCGACTCACCGCTGCCGAGAGCACCTGGCCGTGCATACCTCGCCCGCATTTCTCACCAGGATCCCGGATGATGGCGCTCCGGGCAGGTGCGACTGAGTCCCCTGCTGCGCTTGTGCTGCGCATAGTCGCAGTGCGAGGACGAGCGTCGGGGCGGCTGGTGAGAAATGCGGGCTAGATTTCTACGAGTTCGAAGTCACTTTTCCCGGCGCCACAATCCGGACACTGCCAGCTATCAGAGACGTCCTCCCAGCGCGTGCCCGGCGGGATACCCTGTTCCGGTAGACCCTTTTCTTCCTCATACACAAATCCACAAATAACACACATGTACGTTTTGTACTCCACCAGCGACACTCCGAACGTTGATATTGACTAAGACAAGATGCACATTATATGCAACGATAGTCTGTTACTTAACATGCAATACCCGTAGTAGGGCATTCTCCCTGATGCTTCCATCTGCCACTGTTCAACCAAATCCGATTCCGACCGTATTGGTATTCGGCGGACATGACCCCAGTGGGGGCGCCGGCATCGCCGCCGATATCTCAACGCTGCTGGCGTTGGGGTGTCACCCGATCGTGGTAATCACCGCCATCACCGTCCAAAACACAAATCAACTACAACGTTATGAGCTTCTGGACCCAGCGTTGATCAAGGCACAAGCCGACGCGCTGCTGGAAGACACCCCCATCGCCGCCTGTAAGACTGGCATGCTGGGGTCGGCGGCTATCGTTGCGCCCGTGGCCGCAGCCGTCACGGCATTATCGGGCGTCCCGCTGGTATTCGATCCCGTCCTATGTGCCGACCGCGGAGGGCCGCTGGGCGAACCTGATCTGGTCGCGGCACTGCAGACCTCGTTGCTGCCTCGTGCCACACTGGTGACCCCAAATATCAACGAGTGCCGAGCACTGACTTCCACCACGGAACCGGATCAAGCGGCCAGGGAACTCATGGCGCGGGGCTGCAAGAATGTCCTGGTGACCGGCACCCACGCACCGACACCCAAGGTTGTGCATCGCCTATACCAGGCGTCGAACGAAGCGGTGGAGATGTCACAATGGCCGCGACTGACTGGGGTGTTTCACGGTTCTGGTTGTACGCTTGCCAGCGCTGTGGCCGCACACTTGGCGCATGGGGAATCTATGACCGATGCGGTCAATCACGCCCTGGAATATACCTGGCAGTCGCTGCGGCACGGCTATCGGCCAGGATCCGGGCAAAGTATCCCGCAACGTTTCTGGCGTTTGCCTAAGATCGACGCATGAGTATCCGTGGGCTTTATGTGATCACTGACCCAGACCTGATTCCGGAGCACAGATTGCTCAACGACGTAGTTCAAGTAATCGCTGGCGGCGCGCGTATAGTCCAATACAGAAACAAGACTGATGATTACCCGACGCGGTTGCATCAGGCGCGGGAGATACGACAAGTGTGCCGGGATCGCAAGGTGACGTTCATAGTCAACGACGATGCGGAACTGGCCGTCGAGCTCGATGCCGATGGAGTTCATATCGGCGAGCAAGATCTGGCGCTGCCGGATGCGCGTCTCGTAGTGGGGCCGACACGGCTGATTGGGGTGTCATGCTACAACGACCTGAACCGCGCGCGCAGGTCATGGGAACGAGGTGCCGATTATGTCGCCTTTGGGAGCTTTTATTCGTCCGCCACCAAACCTAACGCGCGGCGTGCGTCGCTGGCATTATTGCGTCACGCCCGCCAACAGCTGCCGATACCCATCATTGCGATCGGCGGAATAACGCTGGAAAATGGTGCCTCACTGTTACAGGCGGGTGCCGATGCATTAGCAGTCATCCGCGCGGTATTCGCGGTAGCAGACCCGCGCAGTGCGGCTGAACAGCTGGCGAACTTATTTTTGACCAATGAGACGAACACAAGATGAAACATTCATTGTTTGAACGAGCCAGACAGTATATCCCCGGTGGCGTCAATTCGCCGGTGCGGGCATTCAAGAGTGTTGGCGGCGAACCCGTATATATCCAACGCGCTCAAGGAGCATATTTGTGGGACGAAGATGGCAACCGCTATATCGATTACGTCGGGTCGTGGGGACCCATGATCCTTGGCCATGCCCATCCTGACGTCATCGCCGCGGTCAAGTCCACAGCGGATAAAGGGTTGAGTTTCGGCGCACCCACGCAAGTCGAGACCGAAATGGCGAAGATTATTTGTGAGCGGATACCCGCCGTGGACAAGGTGCGCATGGTCAGTTCCGGCACCGAGGCAACGATGAGCGCGATTCGTTTGGCGCGCGGGTACACCGGGCGCGATAAATTGGTGAAATTTGAAGGTTGTTATCACGGGCATGCGGACAGCCTGTTGGTAAAAGCCGGATCAGGGGCGCTGACGCTCGGCGTACCGACGTCGCCCGGCGTGCCTGAAGCGCTGGCGGCGCATACCTTGACGCTGGATTACAACAATTTGCAACAAGTACGCGAGGTATTCGAGGAGGTGGGTGATCAGATCGCGGCCATCATCGTAGAGCCAGTGGCGGGCAACATGAACTGCGTACCACCGGTTCCCGAATTCCTAGAGGGACTGCGCGAGGTGTGCGATCAACACGAAAGCGTACTCATTTTTGACGAGGTGATGACCGGATTTCGGGTGGGATTGACAGGCGCACAAGGGCTATACAACATCACCCCGGATCTGACCGCGTTCGGAAAAATTATCGGCGGCGGCATGCCGGTAGGGGCATTTGGCGGACGCGTTGCAATCATGGATTTCATCGCTCCTGATGGCCCGGTCTATCAAGCGGGTACGCTTTCGGGCAATCCGGTGGCGATGGCCGCCGGTTTGACCACTCTCAAGCTCATCGCGGAGCCGGGATTTTATGAACGCCTGGGGGACCAAACCGCGCGCCTCGTCGCGGGCCTGAACGAGGCTGCGGTAGAAACCGGTATCCCTGTGTGCACGCAACATGTCGGCGCCATGTTTGGTATGTTCTTTACCGAAGATGCGCAAGTCACCCGTTTCCAGCAGGTCACCGCTTGTGACCTGGGGCGGTTCAAGCGCTTCTTTCACGGCATGCTGGCCCGCGGCGTTTATCTAGCGCCGTCAGCGTTTGAGGCCGGATTTGTCTCCGCGGCGCATACGGATGAGGACATCGACGTCACCGTGGAGGGGGCGCGAAGCGTGTTGCGTGAAATCGCCTAGCCGCCCCCGTCTGTTGCGCCAGGATTCGCGGCGATGGCGAGCAGATCGGGGGCTGGACCCCCTGCTGTGCGGGGACAAGCCCCCTGCTGCGCGGGGACAAGCCCCCTGCTGTGCGGGGACAAGCCCCCTGCTGCGCGGGGACAAGCCCCCTGCTGCGCGGGGACAAGCCCCCTGCTGCGCGGGGACAAGCCCCCTGCTGCGCGGGGACAAG
>CAMYMN010000028.1:0-4412 GCA_947259395.1 uncultured Gammaproteobacteria bacterium
GTCTTCGCCTGCTGCACGTCGAGCTCGGTGGTGGCGCCGTTGCGGAAGCGCACGTCGGCGATTCTCAGACTGCGCTCCTGGATGGTGACGTTCTCGCGGGCGATGGCGAGGCGCTCCTCGAAGGTGCGGATGACCACGTAGGTATTCGCCACATCGGCGGTCAGGCTGACCAGCACGGTGTCGTAATCGGCGATCGATGCCAGCAGGGCGGCGTCGGCGGACTCGATGCCGCGCCGGAACTTGCCCCAGAAGTCGATCTCCCAGCCGAACCCGCGCAGCTTCTTACGGATATTGAACCCCTCCAGTGCCGAAAGCGCCCCGAGTCCCGACCGCTGGGGCAGGCGCCGGCGGCATGATACCGCGTCCATCCGCCGGACCAAAGGCACCGCAAGTCTCCGATTCAAAGGCTGCTGGCTGCTTCCTTCGGCGAGAAGAGCGACCGCCGGTTGGCAATGTGTATGCCAACCAGGGCGACGGCGGAGTCAATGCCGTGATCGGTGCGACCGGCGGCGAAGCTGCGGCGACCGGTGAATACCGGCGCCGAGGAGATTCTGCAAAGCAAAGGCCAGGTAATCGAGCGACACGAAGGAGCATATTTAGTACGCGTCCACAGTGAAATCTGGATCGCCCGTTCCAGTGATTCCCTGCGGCCCAATGATTGGATACGTGTTGTGGGGCGGGACGGCCTGAAACTCAAGGTCGAACAGATCAGTAAGCGGGAATGGTTCAATGAATCCCGCACCGTCGATTCGCGCCCACAAAGAAAGGCTGCCGATGGCACCTAAATCATAGGCTCGTCCCGGCCGGCCTTTGTGCGGCATTGTTGGATTTACTATGCGTACGCCGGGCTCATTCGGGATCCAATCGATTGCGCACCGATACCTGTATCCGGTCAAATAGCTATATCTTACGTCGGTCCGCACCTAGCCAATCGCTGCAAAATTCGCCAACCCAAATATCGTAGTGTTTTAAAGCCGCGGGTGCAGCGGCGTGAACGAGCCCAGCTCTGCAGCATTCACAAATGTGCGATCCCGGTTGGAATGATCCACGTGGGATTTCCAATTGAGTCGACACTCGGTTTTTCACCGTGTCGCCGGAACAAATGACCGGCTTTCGTCTGGGTTAACGCGATGACGCCTCTACTTTTCGTAATCTCCCGGCAACGAATCGGCAATCCCGGCAACGTTAATATCACGCTGCAGATACGAGTTGAAGTGTGACAGTCAGGGTGAACAGTCGCGCCGGGGGAACCACCGGCGATGAGTCCACGCCGGGCGTGGGGGATCGATTCCCCGATTATCGACCATCCGTAAACTGTCGAGTTGATCCCAAATCAGAGGCAATTGGACCATGGGCCGCGGACACGCGTACGAAAAATGTGTACAGGTCGAGAGCAACGCCCCCGTGCGCTGCTCACGGTGCGGCATGCTCGTAACCATCAACTCCGGGGTCTGTTCAGTGCAGGGCGGCGACGCGAACTGCTTCTGCGGAGCGCAATACCTTGCGAAGTTCTGGGAAGTGTCGGTGCGCTATCTCACCGGAGGTAGAACGTCGGTGCGCCGCACAGACAAAAAGATATGGTAATACTGGTATGAGGATCGATCCAATACAAGGTTGTGGCAAGACGCGCCGGAGTGACTGCTATTGGTTTTACTCACACCGCAGTATCGACCCACTCGCGGTCGAATCCGTGCGATCGGTTTTGAAACTGGGATTTGAAACGGCAGGAGGTGAATCATGAGACATAACTTATCCTTAATTGCTGTCGGTCATGCGACCAGTTTGTTGCTCGCCATTACCTTCACCTTGTGTGTGGCCTTTGACCTGTTGTTCCCGGGCTGGGCCATGTTCGAGGCCTGGCATAAGCTGCTGCCCGGGTTCGAGTGGTTGAGCTGGAAGAGCTTCATGCT
Source organism: uncultured Gammaproteobacteria bacterium (assembly GCA_947259395.1). Taxonomy (GTDB): domain Bacteria; phylum Pseudomonadota; class Gammaproteobacteria; order Arenicellales; family JAANXG01; genus CALZGZ01. The sequence goes on from CAMYMN010000028.1 coordinate 1,911, forward strand.
CGGACTCGTCGAGAGCTACGCCTACGGCTGGTACGTCGCGCTGATCTGGGTCCCCGTCTACAACCTGTTTAGCGGGCGCACGAGATCGCAACAGTGGCTGGCGAAGGACCAAGCGCAGGGGGCCTGATGTGAAAACGGCAGTGGCAGAAACCATACCCATGGATCAGCGTACAACTTCGTCCCGATCAGACAAACAAGCGGCTGTCGCTGCAACCCAGGAACAGCACGCCGAACCGTTCGATTCGACACGGCTCGCACAGCCGCTTATGGCTGCCTGGCAATACCAGATCGACTGCTGGCAGCGCAGCGTGCTGTTCCTGGACACCTTGCGGGAGCGCGCGAACGACATGCTCGAACACGAGCGGGCGGGGATGCCGCCACCGCTCAATTTCGAGTATGAGACCATCCTCGACGCAAGGACCTTCGAGCGGCCAGCCAATTACGCGCTGCTGCAGATCACCGCCGCCGGCGAGGACTGCGCCGCCGATTGCGTGAGTGAAAGTGCGCGGCCGGTGATCATCATTGATCCCCGTGCCGGGCACGGTCCCGGCATCGGCGGGTACAAGCGCGACTCGGAGGTCGGCATAGCGTTGCACGAAGGCCATCCGGTTTACGTTGTGAGCTTTTTTCCCGAGCCCTGCCCGGGCCAGTCGCTGGCTGATGTGCTCCACGCCCTACGGCGGTTCGTCGAAGAGGTTGGGAAACGCCACCCCCAAACACCACCCCCCACGCTGTACGGGAACTGCCAGGCAGGGTGGGCGGTGGCCTTGCTGTCGGCGGACTGCGAAGGCCTTGCCGGCCCGGCGGTGCTGAACGGCTCACCGCTTTCGTACTGGTCGGGCGAGGCCGACGTGAACCCCATGCGCCTGGCCGGTGGGCTTGCCGGCGGGGCTTGGCTCACGCATTTTCTGGCAGACCTGGGCGATGGCCGCTTCGACGGCGCCTGGCTCGCGCAGAACTTCGAGAATCTGAACCCCGCGAATACACTTTGGAATAAGAACTACCAGCTGTTCGCCAATATCGATGAGGAACGCGAGCGGTTTCTTGCCTTCGAGCGTTGGTGGACTGGGTTCTACGAATTCAGCCGCGAGGAGATTACCGCCATCGTCGAGAATCTCTTTATCGGCAACAAACTGGAGCAGGGTGAAATGCGCGTGTGCGATGGTTGTCACGTTGACCTGCGGCGCATGCGTAATCCGCTGCTGATCTTCGCCTCGAGCGGAGACAACATCACGCCGCCCCACCAGGCACTCAACTGGATACCGGCGGTATACAAGGACACGGCGGCCCTCAATAAGGCCGGTCAAAGGATCGTTTACCTGCTCAATCCCCATGTAGGCCACCTCGGCATTTTTGTTTCCGCCAAGGTGGCACGTTTTGAGCATCGTGCCATCCTTGAAAACCTGAATGACCTCGAAGGCTTGGCCCCCGGTCTTTACGAGATGAAGATCGTCAATCCGACGGGTGATCCGGACTGCCGCCGGGACCAGTACTCGGTCGAGTTCGAGCAGCGGCGGGTCGAGGACATCCGCTACGAATCCTCCCCGGAGGCCTTCGGAAAGGTCCGCAAGATTTCTGAATTCAATACCGACATGTACCAGGCTTACGTCAGCCCCTGGGTGCGGGCATTGGTAACCCCGTGGTCTGCGAACCTGCTGAAACAGCTACATCCGATGCGCACCAGTCGCTACCTCTACTCGGAGCGGATCAATCCATGGATGGCCGGAGTAGCCGCCCTTGCGAGGTTCGCACGGCAGTCGCGCCAACCGACCACGGCCGACAATCCGTTTACGCAACTCGAGCGCACGACGAGCGAACAGATTGCGGGTTCTCTCGATGCGTTTCGCCAGATACGGGACGGGGCTTACGAATTCCTGTTCCACCAGTTGTATGGCTAGACGCAGCGGAATGAACCAGCAAGATCAGATTCTCGTGCTCAATTGCGGCTCTTCGAGCGTGAAATTTGCGTTGTATGCCGCGGACGCCGAACCGGCCAAGTTGTGGGCGGGAGCGATCGAGCGCATTGGATTGGAAGACGCCCGCTTTTACGTACGCACGCGACCGGGCGGGCTCACGCTGTTCGACGAGCGCATCGATGTCCCTGACCATGAGCAGGCGCTCGCCGCAGTCGGCCACCGTGTGGCGCACGGTGGCCCACTTTGGGACTGTCCCAACATTGTGGACGATGCGCTGAAAGACAGGCTGCGCACGCTCGTTCCGTTCGCGCCATTGCATTTACCGGGCAACGTGGCCGGCATTGCCAAGATCAAAGATGCGCGGCCCGTGTGGTCCGCAAATAATCAATTACACCAATCGTAACTATGCAAGAGCATAGTTGTGATGCAGTTCGCCCAGCACAGGCGTCGCGATCAAGCGACCGTGGCCGCTGATTCCATGCTTTTAGATTGAAATGGTGCCGGCATACCGGTCGGCGGATCCGGCACGCCCGGTCCCAGCGAAGAGTGTGGCCTAAGCCGGTTGTAGTAACGCTTCCAACCTCTA
>CAMYMN010000028.1:4494-35159 GCA_947259395.1 uncultured Gammaproteobacteria bacterium
TGCCTCATTACGATCTTCCGAGGATAGCTTTTGCGGAACGATAGGAGGATCATCTACGGGTCGGAGAAGGTCAACTGTATCATCAGGCATGGACAAAGTCTTACCCGGCCTTGGACTAATTTAAGGTAGCGGTTTGAACAACCTCACTAAGAATCTGATTTTTTGGATGGTGATCGCCATAGTGTTGATGGCGGTTTTCAACAACTTTGCGCCCCGTGAGATCTCCAAGAGCCAGAAGCTGGATTATTCGGCTTTCCTGCAGGAGGTTAGAGAAGGGCGCATCAAGCGCGTGACGATTGAAGGCGATAATATCCATGCAAAGAGCGCTTCGGGTCAAAGCTTTGTGTCCTACGCGCCAGACGACCCCGGTCTAATCGCGGATTTGATTGGGAATGGGGTTGAACTAGAAGTCCGACCCGAGGAATCCCCCTCCTTGCTGACGCAAATATTGATTCAGTGGTTTCCGCTGCTCCTGATTATCGGTGTCTGGATTTACCTGATGAGGCAGATGCAAGGTGGCGGGAGCCGCGGTGCGCTCAGCTTCGGCAAGAGTAAGGCACGGATGCTGACAGAAGACAACAATAAGGTCACGTTTGAAGATGTCGCCGGTATTGAAGAAGCCAAGGAAGAGGTCAAGGAGCTGGTGGAATTTTTGAAAGACCCTTCCAAGTTCCAAAAGCTCGGCGGCCGGATTCCACGAGGTGTTCTGATGACCGGTAGTCCGGGGACGGGTAAGACGCTGTTGGCCAAAGCGATTGCCGGGGAAGCCAAGGTACCGTTCTTTTCCATTTCCGGATCTGACTTTGTTGAGATGTTTGTCGGCGTTGGTGCGTCCCGAGTACGCGACATGTTTGAGCAGGCCAAGAAAAACGCTCCGTGCATCATATTCATCGATGAGATCGATGCGGTGGGACGTCAACGGGGTGCTGGCTTGGGCGGCGGTCATGATGAGCGTGAACAGACCCTGAATCAGCTGTTGGTAGAAATGGACGGATTTGAAGGCAACGAGGGCGTGATTGTGATTTCCGCCACCAACCGCCCGGATGTACTGGATCCCGCATTGTTGCGTCCAGGTCGTTTCGACCGGCAGGTGCATGTCCCCCTGCCCGATATTCGCGGTCGCGAGCAGATCCTGAACGTGCACATGCGCAAAGTACCGCTGGATAAAGATGTCGATGCCAATGTCATTGCTCGCGGCACGCCGGGTTTCTCAGGGGCGGATCTGGCCAATCTGGTGAACGAAGCGGCTCTGTTTGCCGCCCGCTCCGGGAAGAAGCTGGTCAACATGGAGGACTTCGAGAAGGCCAAGGACAAAGTGATCATGGGAGTAGAACGACGTTCCATCGTGATGCCGGAACACGAACGTTTGAACACGGCCTACCATGAATCCGGCCATACAGTGGTGGCCAAGACGCTGAAGAACACCGATCCGGTGCATAAGGTGACCATCATCCCACGCGGTCGGACCTTGGGCGTCACTATGCAATTGCCTGAGGAAGACCGCTACAGCCATGACCGTGAATATCTGCTGGCTAGGATTGCGGTACTCATGGGAGGCCGTATCGCCGAGGAATTGTTCATGCAACAGATGACGACCGGCGCCTCCAACGACTTTGAGCAGGCCACGAAACTGGCGCACAAGATGGTGGCGCGCTGGGGCATGAGTGATACGTTGGGAACCCGTGTGTACGGTGAGAACGAGGCCGAAGTATTTCTGGGTCGAGACATGGTGACCCATCGCAACGTAAGCGAAGCCACCGCGCAGAAGCTGGATGAGGAAATTACCCGCATTGTCGAGGAGCAATATGGCCGTGCGGGGAAGATTCTCGAAGACAATCGCGACAAGGTTGAGGAAATGGCAAAGGCGCTAATGGAGTGGGAGACCCTGGACGCAGATCAGATCGATGACATAATGGCCGGCAAACAACGCCGGCCGCCGGAAGACCTCGGGAATACCCCGAGTTCCGCTGTCGATAAGGGCGATCCCAAGAGTCGACCGAAAGTCAAGCCGCAACTCGATGAGCACGCAGGCGAGCAATCCTGAGCAAATACTAAGGGGCTGTAATGGTCCAGCGATTTATCAGGTTGCACGTTTGAGTAGTTAGACGACCTAGCAGCTTAAGACCAAGTAGCGATAACCTGGTATCGAACCAGGTGGTCGGTCTAGTGTGAGCTTGGAATAGCCATTCTATTGATAGGGTACGGAAATATTAAGTTCTAATCCGTCTGTTTTAAAGTTGCTTGCCCGGTAATATCAGACATTGCCGTACGAATTAGCTTTTTGCGACAATAGAACAACACGAGCCGCGGTGGTAGATTAGATCTATGGCACAAGTAAGTTTGGCAGATATCCTGGAACTCCCGGTTCCCGATAGAATTCGGCTGGTTGAGGAAATTTGGGACAGTATCGCCGAGATCCCAGAGGCTGTGCCGTTAACACAAGAGCAAAAGGCGGAGTTGGATCGGCGCCTCGATGCCTACCACAAAGACCCCGGCACCGGATCTCCCTGGGCCGAAGTTAAAGCCCGTATCCTAGATCGCTGATGGCTTATCGCCTTGTTGTCCGACCGGAAGCGGAGTCGGACATTGACGCTGCGTATGTATGGTACGAAGAGCAGCGAGCCGGGTTGGGTGCTGAGTTTCTGGATGAAGTTGAGCGTAGCTTAGTGCTCATTCAAGAGAACCCCGAGCTGTTCGAGTCGATCTATGCCGGAACTAGGCGTGCCCTGACGAGGCGATTTCCGTTTGGTGTGTTCTACGCTTGGGAGGCAGATCTGATCAGTGTTCTTGCTGTGTTGCACACTTCTCGGCACCCGGATAGTTGGAAACGGCGGATGTGAAATCGCACTTCTCCTGCGTTCGATACCTAGAAACAAAAAGATTGAATTCCGATTGCGCGTCACTGCGGGCGCGACGCGCCAGGAGTGACGCGCGCCGTATCCCCGAAGAAACTTAAGTCCGGCGCGGGTTTCGGGGAGCCGATCGCAAGAATTGCGAATGACGAGCGAATGATGGGGCTTTCAGAACCCTTCATCGTCAAAAATGGATGAACCGTATAGCTATTGTTCCATTGAGCAGGACGCGTAAAATTGGCTATGGTGACTGAGCCGCACGATGTGGCCGGTGACTGAACAAACGATTTCTAGCCGTCCGATGACCGTCGGCACTCTATATAAGGAGTAAATCGGTCATCATCAGATTCCTCATGCTCGCTGAGAGGGGAAACGGGCGATCAGCCTAGCGGGATTACTTCCACTAAGTCGATAGGACGTGTACTTATCGGCCTTATTCTTTCCGCTAAGCTAGTGGGCCGTGTGCCCACTAGTCCTTTTTGCCGCATTTGCGCGGCAGCTCGAGCCCACTAGTCCTTTTTGCCGCATTTGCGCGGCAGCTCGATACCAACCCTGACGTTGCCGAGACCGACCCTTGTGGGCGGACACTTCCTAGTCTCGATTTTCGGGGCGAGGACAAGGCAATTTGGTGCGGTGTCGAGTCAACCGCGAAGACCGTGATGTCTGTGGTTTAAGACCTATCGGCTTCGCATTTTCTAGAACCCGAATCTGGGGTGACCCGCCACCCTGGAGGTGTGGTGGGTTCTCTGGATTCATTAGCTTCTTAAGATAGGAGGTGATGAATCTCATGAACGTGACGGATAGTCGTCTGCGGTGTAGTCAACTCGTGGGGTTGTCTGCAGCCTTTTGAGGCACGTCGGGGGCTACGTGACCGACGTTAAATTCCGCCGTGTTTGAAGGCGAGCTTTTTAAGCCTTCAAAGACTGTGCCTGCCGCCGGGTAGGGACAGATCGCGGATTCACACTAACCAAGCGACGGACGTAGAACGCAAGTTGTAAGCGTTAGCGCGGATCGCGCATTGAGGTGCCGCCCAGAACTGGGCGGTGTGTGGAGACGACAACGGCGGGAGATGTGACGATGACGCCACTTGAATGGGACTTACAGCAGGTCCTGAAACGCAACCGGGACGGGTCCCGGGGTACGCAGTACGAGAGAAAGAAAATGGTGATGCAGTTTGCCAAAGATATCCACGGGCTGGGGTTTAAAGGGCTACGCCTGCGCAACGTCCGGCAAAAGCACCTCCAACGGGTCCTGACGTTATGGACCAGCGGTGACCCAGGTAATCGATTGGTCTCCGCGGCGACCTTAAAGAATCGCCTGGCCAGTTTGCGCTGGGCGCTGGAGAAGATGGGCAAGACGAACCTGCTGCCGGACACCAACAGTGCATTGGGGATCGAAGCGCGGACTTACTTGCCGGAGCAGTCCAAAGCCATAACGCTCACCGAAGACGTGTTGAAGCGCGTCACCGACAACCACGTCTATCACAGCTTTCGGATGCAAGACGCGTTTGGGCTACGAAGAGCCGAGGCGATGAAGATCCAGCCGGCCTGGGCAGATCGCGGCGACAAACTCGTCTTAAAAAGCAGCTGGACAAAAGGTGGGCGGCCACGAGAGATCCCGATTCGGAGCCAACATCAGCGCGAAGTGCTGAATGCGGCCAAGGCGTTTGCCAAGAATGGCTCGCTAATTCCAGCACGAAAAAGCTATCGAGACCACCTCATGACGTGGGAGTACCAGACCCGGCGGGCGGGGCTCTCGAAGACCCATGGGCTACGCCACGCCTACGCCCAACGGCGTTATGAGGAGCTCACAGGACGCAAAGCACCGATCCTTGGCGGCACACCGACGAAACAGCTCGAAGGTGCGCTGAAAGAGAAAGATCGACAAGCGCGGCTGCAAATTGCTGCAGAGCTCGGGCATTCCCGCATCGATATTACTAGTACTTATTTGGGTTGATAGAGATCAAACATGGTTGGTGACGAACCGTTCGCGGTACACACTCTTCCGAGGCTAGTCCGGCTTCGAGATGCGCCCGAGTATCTCGGTATGGACCGGAACCGGTTCAATGTAGATGTGCGGCCCGACCTTATCGAGATCCCAATTGGCTCGCAGGGTGTAGCTTTCGACAGACTTGATCTGGACGCTTGGGTGGATCAGTATAAGACCCGCAACGGGCGTCGTCCGAAGGCTACAAAACCGGAGGACGACATATGTCTAAACGTAACAAAATGCCGGGGCTGCGCTTCAGGAACGGGCTCTGGCACATTGAAAAGCGTTCTAAAGATGTCCAAGGAGGGTGGCTCAGGGAAAGCACGGAAACGGCTAGCCGCGCTGAGGCAGAGCAGTACCTAATTCGTCGATTGGCTGAAATAGAGCAAGCTGCCCGGAGGCACGTGGCAGCGATCTACAGCTTTGAGGAAGCGGGGATGCGCTATCTCGAAGAGATTGCTCAAAAGCCGTCTTCGGACATCGTGGCGATGCACCTGGACCAAGTGTTCCCGTTCATCGGACAGTTGCCGCTTGAGCAGATCCACGATGGCACGCTTAAGCTATTCGTGGATCACGAGTCGGCACGAGGGATAGCCCCCAAGTCGATAAACAATGCGATCGGTGTTGTCGCCGCAGTACTGAATAAAGCGGCGCGGGTCTGGCGGACCGAGGATGGGACGCCGTGGTTACGGCAGGCGCCGGCGCAGCTCACGCGTTTGTCGACGAAGGGACGCCAGGCGAAGCCATACCCGCTGTCGTGGGAAGAGCAGGATGTATTAATAAGGAGTCTTCCCCGGCATCTGGCCGATGCAGCGCTGTTTGCTGTCAACACAGGCTGTCGGGAACAGGAAATCTGCCGGCTGCGCTGGGACTGGGAAGTGAAGGTGACCGATCTCGATACATCGGTGTTTGTGTTGCCGGAATCGGTCACGAAAACCAGCACGGAGCGGGCTGTGGTACTGAATGCGGTGGCGCGGAGCGTAGTCGAGTCACGACGCGGAACGCACAAAGAGTTTGTGTTCACGTACCGCGGCAGGCCCGTGAACAGGCTTCACAACACGGCGTGGAAGCGAGCCTGGAAGGCTGTGGGTCTGCCTGACGAAAAAGGGATCCTGAAGGGCGTGCATAATCTTCGGCACACCTTCGGAAGGCGACTCAGAGGTGCAGGGATTCCGTTGGAAACCCGGAAGACACTGCTGGGCCATGCCAATGGTGATATCACGACGCACTACTCGGCGGCGGAACTGCAGGAGCTGTTGGATGCCGTAGGTCGGATCGTCGACAGAGGGATCGCCCAAACACCGACATTGACGGTGGTTAGGCGAAACGTCTTAAAAAGTGTCGGATAAGTGTCGGATGGAAGAATAGGGTCAGGGACCGAAAGTACGTAACCCATTGATTTATTGGCGCGCCCGGAGGGACTCGAACCCCCGACCACCTGGTTCGAAGCCAGGTACTCTATCCAGCTGAGCTACAGGCGCGGTGTTGAAATGTAAATTGCGAAGTATAAACGGTTGCGTTGATTTGATTAACGTTACGCGTCGAGTTTTCGCTTCAAGATTTCGTTGACCTGTTGCGGATTGGCCTTGCCTTTGGTGGCCTTCATGACCTGGCCGACGAAATACCCAAATACCTTGGTTTGACCGCTTTTGTATTGCTCGATCTGCGCCGTGGACTTCGCGAGCACCTCTTCGATAATCGTCTCGATTGCGCCGGTGTCGGTGATCTGTTTCAGTCCCTTGTTATCAATAATGTCGTCGGCATTACCCTCGCCGTGCCATATCGCCTCAAAGACCTCCTTGGCAATCTTTCCCGAGATGGTATTGTCATGTATGCGGTCGATGAGTAGCGCCAGCTGCTGAGCATCAACCGGTGATTCGGTAATTTCTTTGTTCTCTTTATTTAAGTAACCAGACAGGTCACCATTGATCCAGTTGGCAACGGTCTTAGCATCGCCCTTGGTGGCGCTGGCGGCCGCTTCGAAATAATCTGCCAGTTCTTTCGAGACCGTCAATTGCGTAGCATCTTCCCGGTTGAGCGCATATTGCGTCATCAAACGTTTTTGCTTGGCGTCAGGAAGTTCGGGCAGGGTCTGGCGCGTCGCCTCAATAAAAGTATCCTCCAGTTCCAGCGGCGGGAGGTCCGGGTCCGGGAAGTAGCGATAGTCGTGGGCTTCCTCTTTGGTTCGCATTGGCCGGGTTTCGCCCTTATCCGGGTCATAAAGACGCGTCTCTTGCACCACCGTTCCGCCGTCTTCCAAAATATCAATCTGCCGCTCGATCTCATACTCGATGGCCCGTTCGATAAAACGGAACGAATTGATGTTTTTCAATTCCGTGCGGGTACCCAGCTTCTGTTGACTGACCGGCCGCACCGACACGTTGGCGTCGCAGCGGAATGAGCCCTCCTGCATGTTGCCGTCGCAGATATCGAGATAGCGCACCAGGGTATGTAACTTCTTCAGGTAGGCCACCGCTTCATTTGCCGAGCGCATGTCCGGCTCGGAGACAATTTCGATCAATGGCGTGCCGGCGCGGTTGAGATCAATACCGGTCATGCCATGAAAGTCCTCGTGCAGGGATTTGCCGGCGTCTTCCTCCAGGTGCGCGCGGGTAATGCCGATTGTTTTTTCACCCCCATCGATATCGATGGTCAGGTGACCTTCGCCGACGATGGGCAATTCGTACTGACTGATCTGGTAGCCCTTGGGCAGATCGGGGTAGAAATAATTTTTTCGCGCAAATACCGAACGCCGGTTGATCTTCGCGTCTACCGCCAGCCCGAACTTTACCGCCATCCGCGCCGCCTGCTTGTTCATCACCGGCAACACCCCCGGCAGCGCGATATCCACAGCGCACGCCTGGGTATTGGCGTCCGACCCAAAGGCGGTGGATGCGCCGGAGAAGATCTTGCTGTTCGTGAGCAGCTGTACATGGACTTCAAGACCAATGACGGGTTCCCAATTCATGGTGCACTCATCCTGCTGTGATTGCCGCCAAAGGCCGCACCTGATTCACGGTTCGCTGAACGGGGGAGGGATTTGGTTATGCGATGATGCGCGGCGCTTTGATTCATGGTTGAACTCTGGACGGCGCGCGCTGGTGCCAGTCGGTGGTCATTTGAAACCGATGGGCGACGTTGAGCACACGGGCATCGTCGAAATACTGGCCGATGATCTGCAGGCCTACGGGTTTGCCTGTGTTGTCCAGTCCCGCCGGGATGGAGATGCCCGGCAGGCCCGCGAGATTAACCGAAATCGTGTAGATGTCGTTGAGGTACATGGCGATGGGATCGTCGGTTTTCGCCCCGATGGCGAAAGCAGTGGTCGGCGTGGTCGGTCCCATGATGACGTCGCACCGCTCGAATGCGTGTGCGAAATCCTGGGCGATCAAGCGGCGCAACTTCTGGGCCTTCAAGTAGTACGCATCGTAATAGCCGGCCGACAATGCATAAGTGCCGATCATAATACGCCGCTTGACTTCATCGCCGAATCCTTCCGCCCGGGTTTTCATGTACATGTCGATGAGGTCACTATATCCCGACGCACGGTAGCCGTAGCGCACGCCGTCGTAGCGCGCTAGGTTAGACGACGCTTCCGACGGCGCCAGCACGTAGTAACACGGTACGCACAGGGCGCTGTTCGGCAGATCGATGTCGATCAAGGTCGCTCCCAGCTTTTCATATTCCCGCAGCGCCTCGCGCACGATGCCCTCGACGTCACTGTCCAGGCCCTCGCCGAAAAACTGGACCGGTAGGCCGATGCGCAGTCCCTCGATGTCGCCGCCGATTTCGTTAACAAAATCCGGGGTTTGCCGTTGCACCGAGGTCGAATCGCGCGCATCGAATCCGGCGATGACATTGAGCAGCAGGGCGGCGTCTTCCGCCGAGCGCGCGATCGGCCCGCCTTGGTCGAGGGACGAGGCGAACGCGACCATGCCAAACCGGGATACCTGACCGTAGCTGGGTTTGAATCCGGTGACACCGCAGAATGCAGCCGGCTGGCGGATCGAACCGCCGGTGTCGGTGCCGGTTGCCGCCGGCGCGATGCGTGCCGCGACCGCCGCCGCCGAGCCTCCCGAACTGCCGCCCGGTACGGTGGTGTGATCCCAAGGATTTTTCACCGCGCCGTAATGAGAGGTTTCGTTGGACGACCCCATGGCGAATTCGTCCATGTTGGTTTTTCCAAGAATGACGGCGCCGTTTTGATTGAGCCTGTCGATCACTGTTGCGTCGTATGGCGAAACAAAGTTTGACAGGATGTGCGACCCGCACGTCGTCAACATGCCCTTGGTGCAAAAGATATCTTTATGCGCAATGGGGATTCCGGTCAATGCAGTTTTATCACCTTGCTGAATTCTTTGGTCAGCCTCGCGCGCTTGTGCCAACGAGAAGCCGGGATCAACGGTGATAAACGCATTTAGGATTTCCTGTTGTTCGATGCGGTTGAGAAAATGCTGCGTTAGTTCAACACTCGATACTCTTTTCGCAACAAGATCAGCAGCGAGTTGTGTTAACGACTTGTTATGCACGGATGTTTACCATGGTGAGTCTTCATGTGCGGGCAGCCGCAAATCCCATCGAGGGTTGTTATTCGATGACCTTGGGAACCAGATATAGGCCCGCTTCTTTTTCTGGTGCGACTTTTTGAAACGATTCGCGCTGATTAGTTTCGGTGACGATGTCATCGCGAACGCGCAACCCACCCTCTTGGGGATGTGCCAATGGCGTCACGCCCTCGGTATCCACCCGGTTCATTTGTTCGACAAAGTCCAAGATGCGGGAAAGCTCGCTCGCGTATCGATCGATGTCTGATTCATCGATATGCAGGCGTGCGAGCCGGGCAATATTGGTCACGGTCTGGTGATCTAAAATCATTTGTGTGCAACAATTCAAACCCCGGTTTTTCAAATTAACATATCCAGCGTTTTGGTTGAACACATCGCCCCCCGTTGATACATTACGCCGGTTTTATTGCGTCGGTTGGTGTACACTCATAAAATGCTGAAGCGCGTCCTAGGCCTGTTCTCCAACGATCTCGCCATCGATCTGGGCACCGCGAACACCTTAATCTATGTCCGCGACAAGGGAATTATCCTCAACGAGCCGTCGGTAGTGGCGATCCGCCACGCCTATGGTGGTGGCATGAACAACAAGACGGTACTCGCGGTGGGTCAGGAGGCGAAGCGGATGCTGGGCCGGACGCCCGGCAATATTCAGGCAATCCGGCCTATGAAAGACGGGGTGATCGCGGATTTCACGATCACCGAGGTCATGCTTAAGTATTTTATTCGCAAGGTGCAGGAAAACCGCTTTCTCCGCCCGAGTCCGCGGATCATCATTTCGGTACCCTGCGGCTCCACGCAAGTCGAGCGGCGCGCGATCCGTGAATCAGCGGCCGGGGCCGGTGCCCGAGAGGTATACCTGATCGAAGAACCGATGGCGGTGGCCATCGGCGCGAATCTGCCGGTCGCCGATCCCACTGGCTCGATGGTGGTCGATATTGGTGGCGGCACTACCGAGGTGGGTATCTTGTCACTGGGTGGCATGGTCTACAGCACGTCGTTGCGCACGGCGGGGGATACCTTCGACGAGGCAATCATCAATTACATACGCCGCCAACACGGCGTATTGATCGGGGAAGCCACTGCGGAACGAGTGAAGAAGGCGATTGCATCGGGATGGAGCAAGTCCGACATCCGCGAGATCGAGATCAAAGGCCGCGATATCGCGGAGGGCATGTCGCGGGCCATTACCCTGAGCAGCCACGAGATCTACGAAGCCATCAGCGATCCTTTGGATTCGATTGTTCAGGCGACCAAGCAGGCGCTGGAACAGACACCGCCAGAGCTCAGTGCGGATATCGGCGACAAGGGTATGGTGGTGGCCGGCGGCGGTGCATTGATGCGGGATATGGACCGCCGTTTGACCGAGGATACCGGCCTGCCGGTGGTCATCGCTGATGATCCGTTGACTTGTGTCGCGCGTGGTTGCGGCAAGGCGCTTGAGGAGATGGATACGCTCGGCGACGTTTTCGCAAACGAATAGAGTGTGCGTCGGCAAACACCACTGTTGAAAGATGGTTGTATATGCTGTGGTGCCAAATAGGCGCGTCGAGGGGAACGGCCTTCCGGAGACACTTTGCTGATATCGTGCCGGCCGATCGCATGAGCGACGCCGGTCTCGACTCTTGTAACAGCTTAACCGGGGGTTGATATGGCGACCCGGGACACGCGGGCACGTTCTTCTGATTTTCTAAGACTCGTCTTATTGATCTGCCTGTCGGTCGTGGTGATGCTTGCAGATCGCCGTACCGATTACCTGCAAGGTGTGCGTTTCACGCTCGCCATGGTGGCCACCCCACTGCAACTGATCGCCAGCACACCGGATCGCATCGGCACCTGGTTCCAGGATCTGTTCACCTCGGAGGAAAGTGTCAATCAAGCCAATACGCGGCTGCGTGGGGAAAACATGAAGCTGCGGGCGCGGCTACAGCGAATGCAGGCCCTGGAGGCGGAGAACGCGAGCCTGCGCCGCCTTTTGGCGGCCGCGGAGAAAGTTCCCGATCAGGTGCTCATGGCGGAGTTGGTCGATGTCAGTCTCGATCCTTACACCCACAAGTTGATTGTCAACCGCGGTGTAACCGACGGAATCTACGTTGGCCAGCCGGTGTTGGACCCGCAGGGCGTCATGGGTCAAGTAACCGAAACCATGCCGTTTACCAGCGCCGTGACCCTAATCACCGATCCAAGCCACGCCACGCCGGCGCAGGTCGAGCGCAATGGGCTGCGCGCCATTACCTTCGGAACCGGTAACCCGGACAAACTCAAAGTTTCTTATCTGACGCACAATGCCGACATTAAGCTTGGTGACGTGCTGGTGACTTCAGGCATGGGTGGGCGATTCCCGGCCGGGTATCCGGTGGCCCAGATCAACGAGATCATACGCGATGCGAGCGAGGCGTTCTTGCGCATCACCGCTACGCCGGTGGCCCGGCTCGAGCGCTCCAAACAGGTGTTATTGGTGTGGCAGGGGATCAGCAAAACTTTCTCTGATAATCTCAAGGATTCGGAATGAACGGTACGCGTTGGCTCATCGTGTGCTTAACGTTCGTTGTGGCATTCGTGCTGAATTTGATCCCATTGCCGGGATGGGTATTGCCTTACCGCCCGGATTGGGTAGTTTTGGTGCTTATCTATTGGTGTCTAGCGATCCCCGATCGTTTCGGAACCGGAATGGGGTGGTTGATCGGGTTGCTGGTGGACGTCACGAATGCGAATCTGCTCGGTGTGCACGCCCTCGGCATGGCGACTTTGGCTTATCTGACCAGCCGTTTACACTTACGCATCCGCATGTTTCCGTGGTGGCAACAGTCTTTGAGCATATTTTTGCTACTTCTTATATATAAGAGTCTCGTGGGTTGGATGCGAAGTCTGCTTGGCGAACTGCAATTCGACTGGATGTATTGGATGTCCAGCGTGATCGGGGTCATGATCTGGCCATGGTTGTTCATCGTTATGCGCGACCTGCGCCGCTACGCGCGGATAAGTTAGATGGACGAACTGACTTTAAAAGACTATTTGCGCGAAACCAGTATTATTCAATCGCGGCTGATGTTTGCGGCGGTGATTGGCGTCATCCTGGTTGTGGTATTGGTGTTGCGCTTGTTCTACCTGCAAGTGGATCAACATCAACACTATGCGACGCTGTCCCAAGACAACCGCATTCGCCTGGTGCCGATTCCGCCGGTGCGCGGACAAATATACGATCGAAACGGCGTTATTCTCGCTGAGAATCTTCCGGTGTATACGTTGGAAGTAACCCCCGACCGGGTGGGCAATATTGACATACTGCTGCAACAGGTGGGACAGCTGGTAGAGCTGAGCGAAAAGGATTTAGAGCGGTTCAACGAGACACTGCGCGCACGGCCGGGGTTCGAAGCGCAGACCCTCAAGGCGGGGCTGACGGATGATGAGGTCGGGCGTTTCGCGGTAAATCAGCATCGATTCGACGGGATCGAGTTGCGCGCCAGGCTGCAGCGTCATTATCCCCTCGGCGCGGAACTCGTTCACGTTGTCGGTTATGTGGGGCGCATCAGTGAGGCCGACTTGGGCCGGATCGATCGTGCCGCTTATCGCGGAACCGATTACATCGGAAAATTGGGGATCGAGGATCGTTACGAAGAAATATTGCTCGGCAAAGTGGGTTACGAGCAGGTCGAAACCAACGCCCACGGCCGAGTGGTGCGTACCCTGGCGCGAACCAGCCCGGTTGCCGGAGGTAATGTCCACTTGAATATCGACACCCAGTTGCAACAGGTGGCGCGGGAATCGCTTGGGGAATTCGAAGGGGCGGTGGTGGCAGTTGAGCCTCGAACCGGTGCGGTAATGGCATTTGTGAGTAACCCAGTCTATGACCCCAATCCGTTTGTGAACGGAATCGATACTAAGTCCTACAAGGTATTGCGTGAATCGCCGGCGCGTCCGTTGCTCAATCGAGCCTTGAACGGCCGCTACGCGCCCGGTTCCACCATCAAGGGATTATTTGCACTAGCAGCGCTGGAAAATCACCGGAGTCCCGAGTACGCGGTGTACTGTCCGGGGTGGTTTTCGCTCAAGGGCAGCCGCCACCGCTACCGCTGCTGGAAGCGGACCGGCCACGGATCGATGAACCTGTACAACGCCATTGTGCAATCCTGTGACGTGTACTTTTATCAATTGGCACATTCGCTTGGCATCGACAAACTCCACGAATTCCTAACTCGATACGGGCTCGGACGCATCACCGGTATTGACCTCGAAGGCGAACCAAGCGGTCTAGTGCCTTCAAAAGACTGGAAACGGCGCGTGAAGGGGCAGCCGTGGTATCCGGGGGAGACGGTGATCACCGGCATCGGCCAGGGTTACACCTTGGTGACGCCGTTACAATTGGCGACCGTCACCGCGACGCTGGCCAACCGCGGCAAACGCATCAGGCCCCGGCTGGTGCAAATCATCGAGGAACCCCAGGCCAAGAACCGACAGGTGTTGCCGCCAGAGATGCTCGAGAAGGTCAAGTTTGGTAATGATCAACATTACGAACGGGTCATCCATGCCTTGACCGACGTGGTCCATGGTCAACGGGGAACGGCACGGCGCGTGGGTCGGGGGGCGGAATACCGGTTTGCCGGCAAGACCGGCACTGCGCAAGTGATTGGTATCGCGCAAGGGGCCCGCTATGATGAAAAAAAGATCGCCAAGCGATTCCGCGACCACTCATTATTTATTGCGTTTGCACCAGTGGGGGATCCCAGGATTGCGGTAGCGGTGATCGCCGAGAACGGAGGCAGCGGCAGCCGTACCGCAGCGCCCATCGCCCGTCGTGTGATGGATTACTTCCTAACTGGGTCGGTCGAACCGCTGGTTCCCCCGAAAAGTAAGATGACGGAAGCGCGTGATGGTCGACCCGATCAAACGTGATGAATTCTGGCATCTCGACCCACCGTTGTTGGCGGGGTTGATTCTATTGTGCGGCCTGAGTCTTTTAATACTGTACAGCGCCGGCGGAGAGGATTTGTCATTGCTGTTCAGGCAAGGTGTGCGCGTGGTCATCGGCTTTGCGGTGTTGTTCGCGCTCGCGCAAGTGCCGCCGGAAACGCTTTCCAGGTGGTCACCGCATATCTTCGGTATTGGACTCGGCCTGCTCGCCTTAGTATTGCTGGTGGGCATCGTCGGAAAGGGCGCGCAGCGCTGGCTCAATCTGGGGTTGTTCCGGTTTCAACCCGCGGAAGTCATGAAACTCGGTGTGCCGATGATGGTGGCGTGGCTGTTGACCCGCCAGACCTTGCCCCCTGGCTGGCGAGATGTGCTCATCGCGCTGGTGATTGTCGTAGCGCCGGTGTTGCTGGTGGTGTTGCAGCCCGACCTGGGCACTGCGGTGCTGATTGCCGTATCGGGACTCATTGCGATCTTTCTGGCTGGGTTACGGTGGCGATATATGCTTCTCGCGCTGGCGGCGCTGGCCGCAGCCGGCCCGTTTACCTGGTCGATGTTACATGAATACCAGCAGAGCCGTATCGTGACCTTGTTTGACCCCTGGTCCGATCCTTTGGGTGCGGGGTATCACACCATTCAGTCCATCATCGCCGTAGGATCGGGCGGTGTTTACGGGAAGGGGTGGTTGAATGGGAGTCAGTCGCAGTTGGAGTTCATACCGGAGCGCGGCACCGATTTCGTATTCGCAGTATTTGGAGAGGAGTTCGGTTTAATCGGTGCGGTGTTGTTGATCTCGTTGTACATATTTGTAACCGGCCGAGGCATCTACATTTCTTTTTATGCGCGAGATACTTTTTCACGGTTGGTTGCGGGTAGTTTAGCGTTGACGTTTTTCTTTTATCTATTTGTAAATGTCGGTATGGTATCGGGAATTTTGCCCGTAGTCGGGATACCACTCCCATTGGTCAGTTACGGCGGCACCTCTATGGTCACATTAATGGCCGGATTCGGTATCCTCATGAGCATCCATACCCACAAAAAGTTCATGCCAAAATGATTGCAAGTATGACGCGTTATCTGTCGGTGGCCTTACTAAACGTGCTTGTCGTTTGCAGCGCGGGCGCTGTGGAGGTCGCCAAATATCCCGTCATAGAAAACATTATTGAAAACTTGGCCACCAAGCACGGTTATCCAAAAACTGAGTTGTTGCAGGTGTTCTCGAACGCTCGGTTACGGCCGAGCGTTGTGGCGGCCATTAAAAAGCCCTACGAGGCGCTACCCTGGCACCGGTACCGGAAGCTTTTTGTGACCGATACGCATGTTCGCGATGGCGTAGACTTTTGGAATCGGCACAATGCAACATTGGATCGGGCGGAGCGGCAATTCGGTGTTCCGCAGCATGTTATCGTGGCCATTATCGGCGTGGAAACCCGCTACGGTCAGAGCATGGGGAGGCATCGGGTTCTGGACTCGTTGACGACGTTGGTGGTGCAGTATCCGCGCCGCCGGGAGTTTTTCAGTGACGAACTCGAGCACTTCCTGCTGCTCACCTGGGAAGAAGGTCTTGATCCGCTCAGGATTAAAGGCTCTTACGCGGGCGCAATAGGTGTCCCGCAATTCATTGCCAGCAGCTATCGGCACTACGCGGTTGACTTTAACGGCGATCAACGTAGGGATCTGATCGGCCAGCCCGAAGACGCCATCGGCAGCGTCGCCAATTACCTGCATCGCCATCGCTGGCAGGTCGGCAATCCGATAGCCGGCGATGCTGTCGTCAACAAGACCTCCGTCGCCGATCAGTATGTGACCGACAAATTGAAAACCAACAGCACCATAGCGCGATTGACGAAAGCCGGAATCAGCAGTTCGGTCCCTCTAAACGGCGCCAGTCCGGCGGCTCTGGTGCGGTTGGACAATGGTGGCATGCCCGAGTACCGGATCGTATTCAATAATTTTTATGTGATAACCAAGTACAACCGCAGTATTCATTACGCCATGGCAGTTTTCGAACTCGGAGAGGAACTGCGAAAACGGAAGGTGTCGGGTTAGCGATGCGGCGGGTGGTGATGATCGTCGGGCTGTCGATGTTGTTGTGTGCTTGCGGCGGCCAATCGCGAGGCGGTTACTACAAGCATGACGGACCCCCGCGATATCAACGCGTCAACGTTTCACGGGTTCCCGACGCGGTGCCACGCTATGAGCGCCTGAGCGATACCGGGAACGATCCTTATACGGTAAATGGCAAGACTTATTATCCCGCCAAGACGTCCCATGGTTATCGGGAGCGAGGGGTTGCCTCGTGGTATGGCCGGATGTTTCACGGCCGCCGCACGTCAAGCGGTGAGCGATACGATATGTACGCGATGACGGCTGCCCATCGCACCTTACCATTACCCAGCTATGCCAAGGTGCGTAATCTGCGCAATGGTAAGCAAGTAGTGTTGAAGATCAACGACCGGGGCCCGTTCTTACACAATCGTCTCATCGATCTGTCTTATGCCGCTGCATATCGCTTGGGAATCGTAGACACGGGTACCGGCCTGGTGGAGGTCGTCGCGGTCAGTCCGGACACCATGATGGCGGAAAAACAAATCGGTGTACCGGTTACCAGTGCGTTACCTCGCCCACCGTCGATCTACATACAGGTCGGTGCGTTTTCTGAGCGCGACAATGCTGAGCGTATGCGCCGCCAGTTGTACGGCCATACCTATGGCCCGGTAACCACGCAGCACGTGCGGGTAGCTGGAGGTGATATACATCGCGTGCGTGTGGGGCCAATCGCTACGGTCGATGAGGCCGACAAAATCGTGCAGCGCATGCAGTGGCAGGGTTATGACCCTAGATTAATTGTGGAATGAAAAGGCTACTCGATCATACGCGGACTCCCGTCAGGCCGCTGATTACAATCATTGCTCTGTGGTTCGTGTTGGTTCCGTTCTCAGTGCACGCGGTCCAGGTGCCGGATCTGGTTAAGTCCAAGAACCCGGTCCCCAAGTTGACCGCTGAGACATGGATGTTGATGGATTTTAATACCGGGTGGATATTGGCAGAGAAGAACTCCGATAAAAGGATTGAGCCGGCCAGCCTCAGCAAGTTGATGACTGCGTATGTAGTGTTCCATGAAATCCGCAAAGGCACGTTGCAGTTGGATGAACTTGCGCATGTCAGCGAGAAGGCGTGGCGCACCGAGGGATCGCGGATGTTCGTTCAGGTCAATAGCAAGGTTCCTGTGAAAGACCTGTTGATGGGGTTGATTGTTCAGTCCGGCAATGATGCGGCGGTTGCGCTGGCGGAGCATGTCGCCGGCTCCGAGGAGGGGTTCGCCGCGCTCATGAATCAATACGCGCGTGCGTTGAATCTTGGTAATACGAATTTTAGTAATGCACCGGGTCTTCCTGATCCCAATCATTATAGCTCGGCACGGGATGTATCGCTGATAGCGGCGGCGGTCATTCGTGAATTTCCGGAGTTTTATAAGTGGTACTCGACCAAGGAGTACACCTACAACGATATCAAGCAACACAACCGTAATCTTCTATTGTGGCGGGATGCGTCTGTTGATGGGGTCAAGACGGGGCATACCAGTACCGCCGGATACTGTCTTGTCGGATCGGCGAAACGCGATGACATGCGCCTTATCGCCACGGTCACCGGAACCTCGAGCGCAAAGCAACGGGCCAAAGAGGTGCACGCGTTATTAAAACATGGATTTTCGAGCTATGAATCGAAGCGCGTGTTCGACCAAGACAGCGCGACCGCGCAAATCAAAGTCTTTAAAGGGGGCCGGGACCGGCTTCCCCTGGGGTCAGCCGGGCCAGTGTATGTTATCGTTCCCCGTGGCCAGGCGGACTCGCTCAAGGCGAATCTCGAAGTCCCGCAATTCGCTGTGGCGCCGATTCCTGCCGGCCATGCGCTGGGCATCGCCAAAATCGACTACAACGGCAATCCACTCATGGAAGTGCCGCTGGTCGCACTGACCGAGGTGACGCAAGGTGACTGGTGGCAAAGGGCAATCGATACCGTATTACTATGGTTTGAGTGACATATGATGAATGAACTATTCAATGATGTTGTAAGCGCTTATATCAACGGTGAGTTCGTGGCGCCCGAGGATGCCCACATCTCCGCTTTTGATCGCGGTCTGATCTTTGGCGATGGTATCTACGAGGTGGTCCCCGTTTATGGCGGGCAAGCGTTTCGCTGGGATGAACACCTGACTCGGCTCAACAATAACCTTGATATCGTCGGAATCCGGCAGCCCCACACGTGGCAGGCGTGGGCGAAGATCGTAAACGGACTGTTGTCGCGCGCGACGGAGGAAGACCATTATCTCTATATACAGGTCACCCGGGGGGTCGCGCCCCGCAATCACGTGTTTCCGGACAGTGCTGAGCCTACGGTGTTTGCCTACGTGCAAAAAATGGCGCCGGTGGCCGAAAGTACCCTGGCTCAGGGCGTTACAGTGGTGACTATTCCGGATTTTCGCTGGCGTCGTTGCGACATCAAGACGACTTCATTGATCGCCAATGTCTGGTTGCGTCAGCAGGCAAAGGAGCAAGGCGCCGCGGAAGCGGTGTTGATTCGTGATGGGGTGGTTACCGAAGGCGCGGCAACCAATGTGTTCGCGGTGATGGATGGCACCGTACGCACCGCGCCTCAGGGTCCAAACCTGCTACCGGGAATCACCCGCGATCTCGTGGTCGAACTCATGGACCGCCATGGAGTCTCATATGAGGAGCGGTCATTTACCGAGCAACAGATGCTTGACGCCGAGGAAGTGTGGATAACGAGTTCGACCAACGAGGTCATGCCGGTGAGCCGCATCAACGATAGCATCGTCTCGGAGGGCCGGCCGGGCCCTGCATTCCAACGGTTGTACGATTTGTTTCAACAATACAAAGCGCAATACCGCACCGCTGCGAAACAGAATGTCGGATGAAGATGGTCATAACGGTTCCGCGTACTCAGATCCCTGGGATTTGTTGGATTACCCGTGCCGCTACGAAATCAAGGCCATGGGACGGCAGACCACCCGTTTCAACGCCTTGGTACAAAATATCGTGTCCCGACATATAGAAACGGACGAGTTGCTCCTGAGTCAGACACGATCCAGCCGCTACGGAAAATACATCTCCATTACTTGCATTATCCGTGCGACTAGTAAATCGCAAATCCATGCGATTTATGCCGATCTCGCCGCCTGTCCAGAGGTGTTGATGACACTGTAAAGAGTCGTCCGGTGGCAGCTATCGCTTTCGAAGTGCAGATGCGCGACCTGGGAGTGGTCGATTACTTGCAGGTGTGGGAGGCGATGAAGGCATTTAACGAGGCGAGGACCACCGCTACCCATGATGAGGTGTGGTGGGTGCAGCATCCACCCGTGTACACCCAGGGTTTGAACTGCGACATGTCTACCCTGAGGGCGAGCGATATCCCGGTCATTGCCACCGACCGCGGCGGCCAGATTACCTATCACGGTCCGGGGCAGTTGGTGGTGTACCCATTGCTCGATATCAAGCGCCGCGCCAAAGGCATCAAGTGGTTGGTGAATCTCTTGGAACAACTGATCATTGATTTTCTGGCGATTCACGATATTCACGGAGAACGAAAAGCCGGGGCGCCCGGTGTCTACGTGCAGGGCAAAAAGATTGCCGCCTTGGGCCTGCGCGTGCGCCGCGGCGCGAGCTACCATGGCCTGAGTTTCAATGTCGCCATGGACCTCGCGCCGTTTGCAAACATCGATCCCTGCGGCTTCGAAGGTCTGGACGTCACCCAGTTGCGGGATCTCGGTGTACCGCTGTCGGTCAATCAAGTTCAAGAACAGCTCAGCACCGAACTATTCACCGTGTTGACGCGTCCTAATTGACGGGACTCAGCCTTCAATGTCGCTGTGCAAGCTGAACCGAGTGACAATTTCCGGGACACGCCGTAAATACGCCCATGTAGGCTCGACGCCAGGGTCGAAACGGGGGTCAGACCCCCGAGGTATGCAGGCTTTTCGCCGCCTCCCATGCGTGGATGGCCTTTTTTCTCGCTGTTCCGCCCTGATAACCGCCAAACTCGCCCATGTTGCGGATCACGCGGTGGCATGGGATCACAAAGTGGATTGGATTGTGGGCGATCGCATTGGCGACCGCGCGGGTGGCGCTCGGCGCCCCCAGGTGACGCGATAGATCTTGATAGGAGACGAGGCGGCCGTGGGGCACCCGTAACAGCGCCTCCCAGACTTTGATCTGAAAATTTGTGCCCTTGACGAACATGGACAGCGGTTGCTGTGGTTCGGTGCGCGTCGCGAAGACCTGTTGCACCGTGTCGGCGGTAGCCGTCGGGTCCTCAGTGAGTCGCGCGTTGCGCCAGTTTTTCTCCAGTGTTTCATACGCCCCACCGCGGCCGGTATCGCCCACAAACAACAGCGCGCACAGTCCACGGGGCGTCGTCGCAACCAAGCATTCTCCAAACGGGCTGTGATGAAAACCGACGCGGATATCAAGACCTTTGCCGTACTCTTTGTATTCACCCGGCGTGATGGCTTCGCATTCTATATACAGGTCATGCAGTCGGCTGGTGCTCGACAATCCCGCTGCATGCACCGTGTCAAGGGTGCTGGCGGCGTCGCGCAGCAGCCGCTTGGTGTGTTCGAGAGTCAGAAACTGGAGAAATCGCTTAGGACTGATCCCCGCCCAGCGGCTGAAAAGCCGCTGAAAATAGCTGTCGCTCACGCCAAGATGAGCGGCGAGTTGTGGCAACGTCGGCTGCGTGGACCGGTGGTTCTCTAGGTAACGAATCGCGGATTCGATACGATCATAGTCACGCGCCGATCTGGTGATTGCGTTGGAACCTGTCATCTCTGGACGAAGTTTCCGCTAAATCCAACCGCCGAATCAATCCGATTCTTGCTCAGCCAACAATTTATTGAGCATCGCAAGCCTTTCGGGTGTGCCGATGTCCAACCATGCGCCCGCATAGTGTTCACCAGAAACCAGGTTGCGGTCGCATGCGGCAATCAGCAATGGTGCGAGCGGTAGGGTTGAGGGCGTGCGGTCTGTGAATAGCGCGCGCCGGTAGACACCGATGCCGGTGAAGGTGACACGCTGGCCTTCACAATCATCGAGCTTGCCGACGCGATTACCGCGTAAACAAAAGTCTCCGTTGAGGTTATGGGCGGGGTTGTCCACGAGTATCAAATGAGCGAGCCCGGACAGCGTGCTCGGCAACTTGGCAAACGGGAAATCGGTCCAGATATCGCTGTTGACGACCAGGAACGGATCGCTTTGTAGCAGCGGCAGTGCCTTGATGATGCCGCCGCCGGTACCCAGTGGGCCGCTGGACTCATCGGAATAGGAGATGCGTACGCCATAGCGATTGCCGTCTCCCAGATGCTGCATGATTTCTGTTCCCAGATGCGCATGATTGACAACGATATGCTGGATCCCGGCCGCAGCCAGGTCGCGCAGGCGGAGCTCGATCAAGGTCGATCCGCCGACCGGAATCAGCGGCTTGGGGAGGGTGTCGGTGAGCGGTCGCAACCGCTCGCCGCGCCCTGCCGCAAGAATGAAGGCATCCATTGCTATAGTCCCGGCGGTGGCAATTGTAGTAACAGCGAGTGCAACGGCTCGAGCTCGGGGTAAGTGCCAGATACTTCGATTAGATATTGGTAAACCTGGGGCAGGTCATTGAGAAAACCGGTTTTGCCGTCTCGGTACGATAGACGTGAAAATATTCCCAGTACCTTTAAATGTCTTTGTACCCCCATCCAATCGAAATCATGCATAAAACGTTGTTCATCGTCGCCCACCGGCAGGCCCGACTGTCGTGCAAGAATTTGATAGCCCATGGCCCAATCTTCCACGCGCTCTTTGGGCCATCGGATGTAGCAATCGCGCAATAGGGAAACCAGATCATAGGTCACCGGACCCGACACTGCATCTTGAAAGTCAAGAATCCCAGGGTTGTTGGTCGGTGTCACCATCAAATTGCGCGAGTGGTAATCTCGGTGTACCCACACCCTCGCCTGAGCCTTGGCATTAGCGAGCAGCAAGGAAAACACTTGGTCCAAGGTTTGGTGTTGACTGGACCTCAAATCTTGATTTAGGTGCCGACCGACATACCAGTCTCTGAACAGCTCCATCTCTTGCATCAGTAACGAGTCGTCGTAATCGGGAAAGCCGTTGGGGTCTGTATAGGTGCCGGTCTGGAGAACAATCAATGCGCCCAGAGCATCGCCGTACAGTCGTTCCACCGTCTGTGGCGTGAGCTGCTCCAGGTAGGTTTTTATACCAAGATCGGTGAGCAACAGAAATCCTTGGGTATTGTCGCGTTCGAGAATCTCCGGAACATTGAGGCCAATTGCAAACAGGCGCTGTGCTGCGTGTACGTATGGCCCGGTATCTTCCTTATCGGGTGGCGCATCCATGACGATATACGACCCGCCGCCTGTGGTGGCGCGGAAATAACGCCGAAAACTGGCGTCGGAAGACGCCGCTGTAATCTGGATCCCCTGCTCGCCAAGCCGCTGTTCCACCCAATGGGTCAGGTCGATAAACCTTTTATCCAATACCCCAGCCCCCTATAATCGCGCACATAAGAAGCGGCATACGGCCCCAGGCGTGTGTGTGTGGATCAAACGCGATAACATTACTTTCTGCAATCCATTAAAAATCATAAAGGTTGTTGATTCTATGCGATTTTGCTCCCCAGATAGCAAGCCAGACACGGTACTCACGAATAAAACGTTCTCTTATCGAATAGCTGTTTTGGGAGTGATGCTGGCTACGATATACGCTCCCGCGGCGATAGCTGCCGAAGAAATATGCGTTCCTGATTTACTTTCCCTGCCGGCGCCGGGCCCAGGCCCGGAAAAACCCGGTGATCCGATACCCATTGAGTTGGAAGGCGACGAAGTGGAGTCGGTCAAGGAAGACATTGTGTCCATGCGCGGGAACGCGACCCTCAAGCGCGGCAGGCAGACGATGTCGGCGGATCAAATACGCTACTTCCGCCAGACTGATAAAGTGGAGGGTGAAGGGAACGTCATATTGCACAGTCAACATGGTGATCGTCTCAACATGTCGAGCGTCGAGCTGCAGGCGGAGACTTTTATCGGCGAGGCTGAGGCGGTGGAATATCGGCTCGCCAAACGTGACCGGGTGCCCGAGGATCCGGATAAAGCATTTGTCAATGCTCGCGGCACCGCGGAGAAAGTCTTCTTCGAAGGTCACGATGTCATGCGTTTGGAGAACGTTCGCTACACGACCTGTGTGGAGGGAAAGGATGACGTGATCTTGAGCGCGTCTGACATGACCTTAGACCAAGCTATTGGACAGGGATCCGCCAAGCATTTGAAGGTCAGATTCAAGAACGTGCCCATATTTTATTTTCCACGTGTCACCTTCCCCATTAACGACGAACGAAAATCCGGGTTTTTGTTTCCCAGTTTTGGCAGCCAGGAGGGATCCGGATTTGTGATGCAGACTCCTTATTATTGGAACATCGCACCGAATTACGATGCGACCATATACCCGCGGGTTTATGCAAAACGCGGGGTTATGCTCGGTGGTGAGTTTCGTTATCTGACCCCAGGTGCTGAGGGTACCTTATTCGGCGAGTATCTGCCTTCGGATTCCGAGTTCAATGACGAGGATCGGGGCGCCTACACGATTAGGCACCGGCAGAAATTTTCCCGCCGATGGCGAGCCAATGTCGGTGTCGAATGGGTGTCGGATGAGCAGTATTTAGACGACTTCAGCAATGATATTCAGATCTCCAGTGCGTTCTTCTTGCCCCAATTTGCAGAGGTTTTTTATACTGGACGACATTGGGATTTTGAGTCAAGGCTGTACGCCTACCAGACGGTCGACGATACCATATCCGCGTCTTCCGAGCCCTATGATCGGCTTCCGCAGTTTCGCGTGATCAGCAAGTTGCCTCGCGGACCATACGGAATGCGATATGGACTTGAGTCTGAGTTGGTCAACTTCCAACGAGACGAGACATTGGATGGTTGGCGCTGGGACATTACCCCGTTCGTGAGACTGCCGCTGGATAACACCTGGGGCTACCTCACACCTAAGGTGTCGCTGCGACATACCAGCTATAGCTTGAACAACGTGGCGGAAGGGGAGGATGACCGTCCCTCCCGGAGTGTGCCGGTATTCAGCCTTGATTCCGGTGTGTTTTTCGAGCGCGTCACCGCTTGGCGTGGCACATCGATGCTGCATACGCTCGAACCCCGCGCGTTTTATGTCTATATACCGAAGAAGAACCAGGACGACCTTCCGGTATTCGATACCGGATTTATCAACCTCAACAACTTTGGCAATATCTTTAGTGAGAATCGTTTTTTCGGACGCGATCGGGTCGGCGATACCAACCAGGTGACATTGGCACTGACCAGCCGGTTTATGGAAGCCGAAAGCGGAACGGAGTGGATTCGCGGTAGCATTGGGCAGATTTTTTTCCTCGAGGACCGCGTGGAGAATTTTACGCCCGGGCAGGAGTTCACCGACGACACCTCCGATTTCCTTGCAGAAGTGATCGCGCGACTCAGCACGAATTGGAGCGCCTACGGCTATCTACAGTACGATGACGACGAGTCAGAAGTTCGCGAGGGGAAGTTCGACTTGCGTTTTCGATCCGAGCCCCGAAAACATATCGACCTAAGTTACCGATTTTCGCGGGATGCGCTGGAGCAGGTCGATCTGGCGGCGGAATGGCCGCTCGGAAGCCCGCGTTGGCACGCCTTGCTCCGGGAGCGGTATTCCATCCGCGACGAAGAGAACTTGGAGACCAGGGTGGGGATCGAATATGATGCCTGTTGTTGGAAACTTCGAGGGTTTTTTCAATCACGCAAAGACAACAATACAGAAGCGCGAAACGCGTTTATTGTCGAGTTGGAATTAACAGGGCTCACGAGTATAAGCTCGGGGTTTTGAGCATAAGTTGTATCGGTAAGATTTCCTCGAGGCCCACCGGAGTGGGCCTTTTGCTTTTGAAAACGTAAAGATTAATCGATGTATAGGGTGCGTCCTTTTTTGATTCTAATGATGTGCGTAATCGGCATGATTTGGATGTCTCATGCACAGGCCCGTCAGATTGACCGCATTGTTGCAGTGGTAAACAATGATGTAATCACCGATTCTGAGTTTCAGAAGCAATTAATACGAGTGCGGCAGGAACTGCGTGCGCGCAAAGCCCAGACACCACCGGAACGCACGCTGAACCGCCAGGTCCTGGAGCGCATGGTCACCGAGAGAATCCAGCTACAGGTTGCTAGCC
This sequence comes from uncultured Gammaproteobacteria bacterium, assembly GCA_947259395.1. Classification (GTDB taxonomy): domain Bacteria; phylum Pseudomonadota; class Gammaproteobacteria; order Arenicellales; family JAANXG01; genus CALZGZ01. Next base: position 30,080 of record CAMYMN010000028.1, read on the forward strand.
GCCTTGGTATCAGTGTGCCCGAGAATACTATCAACGACGCGCTGCGGGAACTGGCGGGCCGCAACAATCTCACACTGCCGCAATTGAAAATCGCGTTGGCGCGGGACGGGATAGCCTACGATGACTTCCGGGAGAACATTAAATCACAGTTGATTATTAGGCGGTTGGTGGATCGCGAAGTGGTGAGCCGGGTGGCGGTCACCGACGAGGAAATTGCGGGATTTCTAGCGAATCAACGTGGCCGGCCGGACGAAGTACAAGAATATAATATTTCGCACATCCTCATTCGTGTGCCGGAGGCGGCCAGTACCCAGACCATTAGCGAACACAAAGACAAGGCACGGCAGGCCTTGAATCAAATTCGCAACGGTATGTCGTTTGAGCAAGCGGCGATCAACTACTCGCAGGCGCAGAACGCCCTGGAAGGAGGGGGACTGGGGTGGCGCCGGGCAGGACAGCTGCCGGTGTTGTTCCTGGGTGCTGTGCGCAAGCTGCGGGCGGGACAAGTCACCGATGTCCTGCGCAGCCCCAATGGATTTCATATTCTGAAATTGAACAAAACCCGGGGCGGCACGGGAGGTGTTGTGCGTCAGACCCGGGCCCGTCACATCTTGATCAAGAACGACGAGTTCTTGTCTCCCACCGAGGCGACCCAGCGAGTCGTTCGAATTCGCGAACAATTACTCGCCGGCGGGGATTTTGCCGAACTGGCCAAAGCCAATTCCGACGATCCGGTATCCAGCGTTAACGGGGGTGATCTCGGTTGGCTTAATCCCGGCGAAGCCGGTGAGGGATTTGAAGCGGTGATGCATAGATTGAAGATTGGGGAAATCAGCCAGCCGGTGACGACACCATTTGGTGTGCATTTGATTCAGGTCCTAGAGCGGCGCGAGCAGCAGTTGGATGATGCCGCAGGTAGAAATAGCGCACTGATACAAATTCGCGCCCGTAAGTCCGACGAGCGTTACGAAGAATGGCTGCGCCGGCTGCGAGATGAGTCTTACGTAGAATTTAAGGTGGATGGCTTTTAGACCCGGGTCCGCATATTGCGCCGAGGGTCCCGGATTATGGCGACGGGATCGAGCGATTGGATCCCCTACAGTGTGGGGACAAGCCCCCTGCTTTGCGGGGGCAAGCACTGCCACTACACCAGCACAAGCGCCGCGCTGGGGCGATGAGAAAAATGGGGTCAGAGTCCATGACTTTGACCCCATTTTTTTGTTGAGTGAAGTGCAGGCCCAGGCGTTCGAAACCGAGCCAAAACCGGATGGCCCCGCGTCTATTCTTGCCAAGCAACCTCGAGTATCGAACGTCGCGATTTCATAGAAGTAACGTTGCGGAGCTCTCCGGTACGTACCATGAATAGACGCGGGAGTTCGAATGGTTTTACAAGTTGTAGCCGCGTTCGTCGTGAAGCACGATATCCAGTCCCTCGGTTTCCTGTTCGTCCGTAACTCGTAGTCCGATGACCGCATCGACGATCTTGAGGATGATGAACGTGACGATCACGCAGTAGACAATTGTGGCGACCACGCCAACGATCTGCTTGAATATCTGGGATCCCATGCTTACGCCTTCTGCCAAGCCGGCGCCGCCCAAGCTTGCGTCAACAAAAATCCCGGTAAGGACGGCACCGATGATTCCACCAATGGCGTGGACCCCAAACACGTCCAGCGAGTCATCATAACCGAAGGCGCGTTTGATCCGCACCGACGCGATATAACAGCCGATGCCGGCCGCCACACCGATGATCAGTGCGCCCATCGGGCCCACGAACCCTGAAGCCGGTGTGATCGCGACCAAACCGCCCACCGCGCCGGAGGCGATGCCCAGGGCACTGGGTTTCCCATGGAACAGCCATTCCGCAAACATCCACGTGAGAGCGGCGGCGGCGGTGGCAATTTGGGTGACCGCCATGGCCATACCCGCGGTGCCGTCTGCGGCGAGCTCACTGCCGGCGTTGAAGCCGAACCAGCCCACCCACAGCATCGCGGCACCCACCAGGGTCAACACCAGACTGTGCGGTGGCATGGCCGTGGTCGGATAGCCTCTGCGCTTACCGATCAAGATTGCGGCAACCAGTCCGGCTATTCCGGCATTGATATGGACAACGGTACCACCGGCAAAATCGAGCACCCCGAGCTCGCCGAGCCAGCCGCCACCCCAAACCCAATGCGCGATCGGCGCATAGACGATCGTCAACCAGATGGTCATAAACAGCAACATCGCCGAAAACTTCATACGCTCAGCGAAGGCGCCGACCATCAAGGCGGGTGTGATGATGGCGAACGTCATCTGGAATATCGCGAACACGGATTCCGGTATCGTCCCGCTCACCGCATCTACGGTGACGCCTTTCATGAACACCTTACCCAGACCGCCGACCCACTTCTGCATGGCGCCGCCATCTTCAAACGCGAGGCTGTAACCGTACAATGTCCACAAGATCGTCATCAGACCGGTGATCGCGAAGCATTGCATCATGACCGATAGTGCGTTCTTGTTTCGAACCATGCCGGCGTAGAACAGCGACAATCCCGGGATGGTCATAAAAAGAACGAGCGCGGTCGCGGTGAGCATCCAAGCGGTGTCACCGGAATCGATCTTGGGGGCTTCCTCCGCGAACGCGATGCTTGAGGCGCATAGGATCAATACAGCGGTGATCCCGCGCCAAATAACGAATTTTTTCAATTTCATCTTAACTATCTCTGTGTGTTGAGCCGTCTGATGTCAAAGCGCTGCTTTACCGGTTTCACCGGTACGGATACGCATCACCTGTTCAAGATCTAGGATGAAGATCTTGCCGTCGCCGATCTTGTCGGTTTTTGCCGCTTTGGCTATTGCCTCAGTCACGCGATCCGACATTTCGGCCTCCACGGCGACTTCCAGTTTGATCTTGGGCAAAAAATCCACGACGTATTCCGCGCCGCGATACATTTCCGTGTGGCCCTTCTGGCGGCCAAAGCCCTTGACCTCGGTCACGGTCATGCCCTGCACTCCAATCTCAGACAACGCGTCGCGCACGTCATCGAGTTTGAACGGCTTGATTATTGCGGTGATAAATTTCATTCAACTACCTCTTGCTAGTTATGTTGCTTACATTTCCTTGGAAATAGAAAACACGGCGCGACCGTCGGAGTTACTACCGAACAGCCTTTCACCGTCGCTATTGGTATCGTAGTAGGTGAGGTCAAAGGTAAGACCGGCGGCCTCTGTGGAGGCCCCGATACTCCATCCCGAATAATCGGAGTCAGCTATATCGGAATTCAAGGTACCGGCGGTGGCCGCGAGCGTAACCGGCCCGACCGGATACTCGACGCCGGCTTCCAGCCACACGTATTTGTCGGTATCGCCGTTGTCTTTTAAGGAGTTGTTGACGCCAAAGTAGGCCGTTGCGCTCAGCCATTTGTAACCGACACCACCGTAGACCTCAACGAGATTGTCATTGGCGTTGTTGTCAAAGTATTCGTAATTAATGACGCCGACATCGATGCCGAAGCCGTTATCGAACTCGGTGGCGTATCCGCCGTACACATCGATCTCGATATTGGCGTCGTCGCCGAAGTCGACGTTGGAGGCCCAAGTCCCGAGGTAGACGCCGGTGCCGGTGTCGAGATCGAAGCCGCCCTGTATCGCCGGCTCTTCCATGGTCTGTGACACGTAACGAAAAACGTAGTCCGATGCCAAGGCCACGTTCGCCGATACCGACATGTCGGCATGAACCGACACCGTGGATGCCAGCAAAGCGCCGGTTAGCGCTGTACCGCTGATTGCTTTTCTCATTGCATTCTCCAGAATAAGGGGTTGTATATCTGTATTTGGGCTTCCTCGTAAGCAGAAAACGTGCCAACCCGGATTTGCGTTGAATTGACGCGGTCCGGAGCGCATTGACCGAAAGATGCAAACCCTTACTGCACCAAGATGGCTGCCGCGGGGCACCATTTCAGTGCAAACCGCCGCGCATTGGTCCCAACTAGAGCGTTTGTTAGAATGGCGGCCATGGATAAACCGCGCGCCATCTTCGAACAGCTTGCCGATGCAGTGGCGAGCGTGTTGCCGACCGATCCGACTGGCGATTTCCGTAAGAATGTGCAGACCAGCCTAAAGAGTGCGTGCGAACGAATGAATCTGGTCACCCGCGAGGAACTCGAGGTGCAAGAGGCGGTGCTGCAACGTACCCGCGAGAAGGTCGAGAAGTTGGAGGCGCAGGTCGCGGTACTGGAGGCCCAACTACTCGAGGGGAAAGATACGAGTTAGGAGACCGTGCCGACAACCAAGGAGGGTTATCATGTCACTTGCTGTTGTATTCAGCCGCGCCCAGGTCGGGGTGCAGGCGCCTCAAGTCACCGTTGAAGTGCATCTCGCCAACGGCCTACCGCGTTTTTCTATCGTCGGGCTCGCGGAGACCGCAGTTAAGGAGAGCAAGGACCGGGTGCGCGGCGCGCTGTTGACCTCGCGGTTCGAATTTCCCGCGCGCCGCATCACCGTCAACCTCGCACCGGCGGACCTGCCCAAAGAAGGTGGGCGCTTTGATCTGCCGATCGCAGTTGGCATCTTGGCCGCCTCCCACCAGATTCCCACAGATAAGTTAGACGGCTTGGAGTTCTTGGGCGAACTCGCATTGACGGGTGATCTGCGGCCGGTCCGGGCGGTGTTGACCGCCGCCATCGCTTGTCAACGCGCACGGCGCGGCCTGATCATCGCTAGCGGCAACGCGCGCGAAGTGGCCTTGATCAAACAGGTGAAGGCGTTCCCGGCCGGGCACCTGTTGGAGGTGACCGCGCATCTCAACGGCACTGCGCCGCTGCGTGAGATGAAAGCGTCATCGAGCGGTACAGACGCTCCCGTCAGCAACCTGGACCTCAAAGAAGTCAAGGGACAGGCGTTCGCGAAACGCGCGTTGGAGGTCGCCGCGGCCGGTGGCCATAGCCTGTTGATGATCGGTCCGCCGGGTACGGGAAAGAGCATGCTGGCGGCTCGCTTAGCGGGTTTGTTACCGAAGCTGACCGATGACGAGGCCATCGAGACCGCGGCGATCCGTTCTTTGATGCACAACTGATTGGGACTGGGGACATGGCGG
>CAMYMN010000028.1:35164-55008 GCA_947259395.1 uncultured Gammaproteobacteria bacterium
GGAACTGGCGACATGGCGACAGCGTCCGTTTCGCAGGCCCCACCACAGCGCCTCGGGCGTCGCGTTGGTGGGTGGCGGCAGTCATCCCAGACCCGGTGAGATCTCGTTGGCGCACAACGGCGTATTGTTCTTGGACGAACTACCGGAGTTCGAAGGCCGGGTGCTCGAATCGCTGCGCGAACCATTGGAAAACGGCATCATCCACATCGCTCGAGCGGCGCGCCAGGTTGAGTACCCGGCTCGTTTTCAATTGATCGCCGCGATGAATCCCTGCCGCTGTGGCTGGTTGGGTGATGCCAGCGGCCGTTGTCACTGCACCGCGGAACAGGTGCAAAAGTACCGCGCCAAGGTTTCCGGGCCGTTGTTGGACCGGATCGACATGCACATTGAAGTGCCGCCCGTGCCGCATGAGGTGCTCAGACAGACCGGTGGCGCGGCACAGACCAGCGCCATGGTACGCCGACGTGTGGCGACGGTACGCAAACGCCAGTTACAGCGTCAGGGCGTTCTTAACCATGCGCTCGCGGGCGCCGCGCGGGACCGGCAATGCATACTGAGTCATGCCGGCCAGTCTTTGCTCGATCAGGCGATGGATCGATTGCAGTTATCGGCGCGCTCCTATCACCGCATCCTCCGCTTGGCGCGCACCGTCGCCGATATCGCCGGTTACGATGCGATTGAACCGGCACACATCGGCGAGGCGGTGCAGCTGCGCTGTCTCGATCGCAGCCCGCGCGTCTGAAAGGGATTCCGAACACACCTGAACTATTTTGCGTAGCCCGTGCATCCGATCAAGGACACCGAGTGATGGCGCACGGATCCGCCGGTTGGGCGCTGTGCTGGAGGAGCATGCGTAGCCGTAGCGATAAAAAAAGGAGGCGGAGTCACACATAGATGCGGCCCCGATTTTTTGAGTGAATGCCAAGCACAGGTGTGCGAGGACCAGCCAGGACCAGGACAGACCCGCCCTTAATTCTTGCAAAACAGTCTGAGGAGACGAATATTGTCATGTCCTCGACGAAACGCTGCGGGTGTTTCTGCTGCATACCATGAATATGGGCGGGGCGCCTGGAGAGAGATGTCGGCTAGCAAGCTTGAGCGTTGGTCGTCGCTGTTTCTTGGAACAGACGCCGCACAAGTCGCCTCTGTGTACTATGAGCAAGGACGGGGCGCCTTGGTGCATCGTGCCGGTTAGCCTCCACCGCTGATGCGCAGCGCGATTACCAGCAATCTGTCGGCGTTTTGGCGTTCAAAGAGGTCAGCGTCAGGGTGGTGCAGGAGGTGTCTTTTGTTTGCGTCCCTTTCGCGGTGGCGCGCAGGGTATATGCGGTGACCGACGCACTGGGAATAGTGACGGCGTAATACCCGTTTGCGGTTGTCGTGTCCCGGCCCAGATCCCCCACCGATGTGGCGTAGGTCTTGTTATCGAGATAGAACTGCTCCTGCCGTGCGGCAAAATCGGCGAGTGCCTCGCGTGCCTCCGAGCGCCGTGAACGCTGCACGAAATTGTCGTACGTCGGTACCGCGATCGACGCGAGTAACGCGATAACCACAAGGGTGACCATCAACTCGAGCAGTGTCACGCCCCGTTGACGACAGACTGCAATCATCGTGCGAGTTCTCTAGTCATTGACGGTATCTCTTGTACCAGTAGGTGTTGGCGCTGGTGCGTGCGGTCGTGTCCTCGATTTGCAGGTCACTGCGAATCACCTTACCGTCCGACATCGGCACCAACTGGGCGGGAATTCCACTCGCCTTCATCGACTCGAACCGTTCCAGGGTCTCGCTTCCGCCCGCGTCGTTGCTTACGTCGAAGTTGAACACCGCAGAGGCGTCGGACAGCGATATCCCATAAAACAGGCCGCCTCCCTCTGCAGGAGCGCAGCTCTCGGTATCGACCGACTCAGGCGGTACATAGGTGGTAAGAAATACCTTGCCTTTTATCGTCAGCGCTTGCGCCAGGTTCTTCTCCCCGCAGTCGCCGGTTGAACCATCCGGACAATTCTCGAGCTTGATGCGCCAACCGACGGCGATTTTGGTATCGGCGTTCGCGTCGGTACAGTCGGTAGAGTCCCCGTCTTGCAGACAGTTATCGGTCAAATCAGCCAGATCGTCGTGGTCCTTCGCCGTGCTGGGCGGATTCCCGCTCAACGTGTTTCGGTCCTTGAACATGTAAAGATAATTCTTTACGGTCTCGCCGAGCGGATGGGGCCGGTCCCCGGAACCGACGACGATGGCGTCAAAGTCTCCAGACTCGTCTCGTGACTGTACAAAATCGACGCGATGAAAGAACCGCCGGTCGTTGGCATTGGTGTTACTAAAATGCCGACCCACCGACAGCACCGGCTTCAGTGTCCAGTTGGATCGCACCGCCCCGGGAAAATCGCCCCGCCAGATGACCCCGCCGGTATCACCGACGTACATGCGATCGACATGGGAGTTCCCGGACGTATCGATGATCGACAAATCCGCCGCGATGCTATCGTGCAACTCGGAGTGTTTGTACAGCTTCGGTTGCGAAGTGACCGGGCCGGTGCTTTCGCCGGTAGCGGTCTTAATCGCCTTCCAGATGAGTTCGCCGGTGAGGGCATTGACGATGAAAATTGCGTTGCCCTCGTCGTCGTTACTGCCCACGAACGGGTTGTCGTCGTCGCGCTCGTCCTTGCCGAGATCGCCCAGACCGTCACCGGCGTCATCGCCGTTGTAGCCGCCCGCGAACAGCAGCACGTAATAGCTGCTCACGTCGTTGGTGGTGGCGGGGTTGTCATCGGTGTCGACCTGCATCCGCGCTACGCGCGGGGTCGACCAGGTCTGGCCGAGCTGCGTGAAATCGGTATCGGAATTGGTAATGGACCACAGCAAGTGCGGATCGTCCGGATTACTGATATCCAGCGCGTAATAGCGTTTTCCGCCGCGCCGCAGGCCAATATATGCGACCACCTTATCACCGGCGGCATAATTCAAGGTGCCATCACCGTTGTTGTCCACCGCCAGGACCGTTGGCGCCCCGTCCACGAGATAGGCGTGAACCGGCGTGCCGATACTATTGTCCTTGAGCCGTTGCATCTTGGGGATCAATGCCCGCGGGGTAAACCCCCACAGCTCCACCCCCGAGTTGTCGTCGGCATCGAACATGCGCATAAAACCGTCGTTGGACCCCATCACCACGCGAATATCCGGATTGTTCTGGGTCGCCGCGCCGATGGCGCCGTAATTGATCGCGACCGGCCGCGAATGCAACGCGTCTCCAAACAGCCATGCGCGCGTGTCGGTGGTGTCACCGTCGCCGTCTTCGTCCTGGGTATCCAGGCCGCGGGCGAACTTGATCAGATTAACGACCGCGGCTTCGGCGGTCGCCTTGTCGGCTGCCGTCGCGCCAGCGTAGGAGCAGCCACTGCAGTCCATAACTGTCTGAAACAAAGAGTCCGCTGAGTCGCTGTTGGTCAACAATGCCTGCGCCGTGGCCGTAGTGGCCTCAAACGGCCGCAGGTCCGCCGCGGTGCCATTGGTGTAGCTGTCGGGCTCGGTGAATAGCTTACGTGTGGTAGTCGTCGACGCTGTGCCGACGGGATTTAGCGTGCCAGGTGTGTTCCCAGACAGGGGTCGAAACCCCGGAATGACGCCCCCGGCGCCACCGCGGTCCACGGTCCGGCCGTCCTTGCCGGCCAAGAAATCGTCGTCATCGCCCGGATCGGGAAGATCTTCCGCATGCGTCCAATAGGTGAGTGCGCTGTGTTTGAGACGCCCGTCCGTCGACACCGCCGGGTTGCCGTTCGCGTCCTCCAAGACCAGGTTACCGTTGGAATCCTTGTCGATCTTGAGCTTCTTCAGACTGCCGGTCCAGCGAGGCTGCATGTCCTCGTTGGCCTGAAACAGCGATAGGTACATGTCGTTCAATGTCTTCGCGCGGTTGAACACGTTGACCGGCACCGACGGCGATACGAAGGTGGTGCTGACGCTTAAAATTTCCAGGAACAGGTCGCGGAGTGTCCGATACATCTCGTCCGGGTCTTCGCTCAACGACAGCGCGCGGCCAGTGCCGCCTGCGGTCGCATAATCGTTTGTTTTTGTGTTGCTTTTCTCGCTGATGAAATACGACGTGACGTTTTGCCGGCCGGGTAACTCCAGGCTGGAATTGAAGCTGCCATCGGCGAGATCGGTGTCGTGCAGGTATTCGAGCACGTTCTCAAAGGTGGGGTTGTTACTAATGCCACCCATACCGCCGCCCGCCTTGCTGGCGGAGAGGGCGCCGTCGGAGTCATCTTCGTGTTGGCTGACCTGAAACAGGACGTTGATGGTGTAGATCTTGGAGCAGCTACCCATGTCGGGCAGCGGACTCTTATACGTCCCGTTGTCTTCGATCGAGGGATCCCAGCGCAATGTGGCGGCGTTGTTGGGTGCCGTGTCCAGTGCATCATCCAGATTGCGCGTCTTGTTGGTGCCGTAATCGGTCCACCCGTTGTGACCGTTGTAGACCCCCTGACCGGTCAGGTAGCGAAAGAATTCGAAAAACAACTCCTTGCCCTGGTACTTGTGCGACGCATTGCCGTGGGGCAGTGGAATCGCATCCAAGGCCGCGTAGAATTGGGCGCGCTCGCTGGGATCGCCGATGTCTTTGAAGCCCGACAGCATATAGCCGCCGTTGCTGCAGCCATTCTTGGTCGGACCCGCGCAGTTGCTTCTCTGGTCGTGGTTGGCCATCAGGCCGATAGCGATCCCGTCCACGGGCTCTAACACCTTCTTCAGGGTGGCCTTGAGCAGCTCGAAATATGTTATCTGGTTGGAATTGGCGGGAACCAAGAACCCGTCGTCGATCAGCGACTGACACTCGCCACCGCCACACACGGTGGAACCCAGGTTCGGACGCCAGTCGATGCTGATCATCACCAAGGGCGTCCCCGGCGACGCATTGGGACTCATATATATATCGGTGTCGTCAGCGACGACCAGGGTGTTCGCCCCGAGCAGCAACGCAATTAACAAACCGTGTCGTATCTGTTTCATAGCTAAATCCCCACTCACTTGCGGCGCGCCGCTCAGCCACCCTGCTGCGTTTTCGGGACCAGAATTAGGTATCCCTGGACCAGCTCGATGTGTCCGCCCCGTGTCTGGGTGGCGTCGAAGCGGCTGTCCACGGAAAACGTCGCAACGTTATAACTCTCGCAACTCGTAGACATGCCGCGTGGCGGACACTGTTCCAGCGGCGCCTCACGTTTCACGTTCATCTCCGTGCCCGTCGCATCGTACGCGGACGGCAACGTTATGGATGTCGCGTTACAGGTCCCGCCATATTTGTAGGCGAAACCACTAGTACAATTCTTATGACCAATGTTTCCGGACACCTGGAAATTGTTTACGTCGACAGTCATCGCGTCGATGCCCGCTTGTGCCTTTTGGAACGCGGTAGTGCGCGCTTCTTCGCTACCGGCCATCACCATTTCCAACAGACTGGTGGACAACATCGACAGGCTGACGACGGTGACGCCGACCAAGACCATCAGCGCGACAGCGAGCGTGATACCTTTCTGTTTATCGGGAAGTCTTAGATCATGTATCATTGAGTTCACCACCTGTCATGGATTGAGCAACAACCGGTTTACCTGATTCCGCAACTTCACCGTGGTCGTGAAGACCCGGCGATAGTAGTTGTCTGGACTTCCGCTGTAGTCCTTGGTGACATCCCCGAGTTGATAGACTTTGCTGTTGGTGTGCGCGTGGTCTGGGAGCATGCTTCTCGCAAGGATGTAGATCCTTGCGGTGACCGCATTGTTAATGTCCCCGCTCGTGGGGGACGAGGTATACACGTTGGCGGCGCCGTCGCCGTCTTCATCGACGCCGAACATAATGTGAAAATATTCGATGCCCGGCGCGATGCCTCCGTCTTCCGTTTGCATCGCCGTTGCGCCTGCCGCTCCGCCTAATGTCTTCCGGAACAGCGAGGGAATTCCGTCGTCAGAGTCCGCAAAGTAGTTCTGCACGTAATAGATGCGGGCAACGTAGGTCCAATCGAGGATGTCGGCGCCGGCGGTGGCGGTATCGGTGTGATCGTAATTCAACAACATCCCCGATGCCCCGGTGGCACGCAGGTATACCTGCCCATTGTCGCCGGAGTCCGCGCGCGTGGATGCCAGGCCTTGGCCCTGCGCCCGCTTGATCACCAGGATATCCGTGCTTGCTTGAAATTCGTCTTCATCGATACAACTGAAAGTGTTCTCGGCGTCGTCCGCCGCCGTTTGGGTGACGATCTCGATAGGTGGGCTGACGCTGTAGGCCCACTTCGCAGGAGCCGGTGTCACGCTGCCCGGGCCGCAATCAGTGGTGAGCGTTAAGGAAGTGCCGGCATAACCGCCCTGACACTCTGCGCCGCTTCCGTCCGCGTCGCAGTTGCGTACCGTCGTATTGATCTTGCCCGGGTCCAGCACCTGTCCCCAGAAGCCGGCCATCGACAACTCGTTGGCCAGCACCCGCATTGCGAAACGTGCATTTTCCTGCATGCGGGCGATCTGTTGATCTTGGCTGAACGAGCGATTGGTGCTGACGAAGATAGAGATCACGACACTGCTGACAAACAGGCCAAGCAACATGGCGATCATCAGCTCAACCATAGAGAAGCCGCGGTCGCTGACCGGTCGGTTCTGCATCATCACTAACCCGCCTCGATAAAGACATCCAATGTCAGTACACGGCGGAACGTGTCCGGATCGGCGCCCCCTGGGCCGTCATACTTTCCCGAGCTCTCGCCGCAGGTACTCGAAGACGGGTTGGCAACCGAATTCTGGCCGCGCCATGCTATGGAGACGGTGTATGCCCCCGTTCCACCGCCGCCAGGTCCGCTCAGACACGCGGTCGGCGAAACCAGACCACCGGTTTTGCTGCTCCCAGCCGTCTCGCCGGCGCCGTCGACAGCCTGTTCCCATTCCCACACATCGTGTTGCGCCAGCTGTGATGGGGTGCATGCGTTGCCGGACGAACAGTCGGGCGAAGGCTCGCTGGTGATCGTTTCCCCTCCGACCTCGGCGCCTTCGCTTAGGTATGTGCTCAAGGCGGACTCGTTGGCGCGCATGCGCTCGATCATGGCATGCGCCAGCATCGTTGCCGTGGTGCGTTGGATGGCCTCAAAATTGGATCGCTTGGACTGTACCTGCAGCGCGGCAATTCCGAGCAGACCGATCGACAGTACCACCACCGTCACCATCACCTCGATCAATCCGGTCCCACGGCAGCGTTTTATGTTGGTGTGTACGAACATTGTGCCGTCACTAACTAGGTGTGCAATCGTCAGTCTTGGAAACAACAGGACGCCCGATCAGCGGGATTTCGATCAATCTCCCGGTGTTTTCGGCGCCGTTGCGATCGTCGCAAATCACGTACCGGGCCGCCCCCGATTCCTGGAGCGTTCCGTCGGCGTAGAAAGCCAACCAGCGGTTGCCTACAGCATTCGAGGTAATGGTGACGTCGCTCGGTGTAGGGTTGCCCACTGCGATCAATTCATCACCGTCACTCTCGCTGTAGTCGAGCTGACCCTGCGAGGGGTCGAAGTCGATGGGCAGGGCGTACATCAACCAACCGGGGGTCCAATCCTTACTCGCGTTGGATTGGCCGCTAGGCAGATTGGCGGCACAGGTAGGGTTGGCTTTGTGGGGATCACCGGTTCGGCACAAATAGACTCGCACGCCGCGCTTCAGCGACTCGGTACGCGCCTCGCTAAGCGTAGCGACAAAGTCCGCGGTCTCAGCGGCGATACGATTGTTCTGAATGAAAGTACGAAAATTAGGAACCGAGATGCCGAGCAGGATTGCGCTCACGGCAACGGTCACCAATAGTTCGACCATGGTGAATCCGCGTGCGCGTGTGTGTGGTCGCATGCCCTTGATTGAACACTTACGGCCGAATGACGAATCTGCCAAACTGACGAATGGCAGTGTAGTGCACGGACCTATCCCGCTCATTTTTCAAACACCCCAATTTCTTTACTTCCTTACTTTATAATTTAGGCCAAATACACCATCTCTCAAGCTCATCCCGGTCCTACTTCGGCGCGTATTTTGAGTGCAATAAGAGTGGTTTTTTGCAATTAACGTGAGGAAGTTTCAATAACGGTCTGACTTCGTTGAGGATTTTTTTAACTCTCTCAACGCCGCGTCAGTCAAATTAAGCGCGCAAAATGCGCGTAAATCCGGGCGTCGGCGACCGCAGCCAGACTAGGTGATAAACGGAAAATTTCTCTCAATCACGCGGCGCGCAAAAGTTCCCCCTGGAGCACCTGGTTTTGCTGGGCGTCGCGTGTTGATGAGGGTTCGAAAAAGGGATCAGTACGGTTAAATGATGCGATGGTCGTGTACAGAATTATCGTTTCCATACTCAACTGACGTGACATCTTATTGCCAGTGTTGATCCCTTTGGCACAAAGAGCAGATCGTACCCGGTTGTCACTTGACGGTGATAGTGATCTTGTCTGATGTCACTGGAGGATTGTGGGGCACGTGTTTGAAATCACCCAAGACCAGTTGCATGGTGTGTGTTCCGGGCGTTAGTTCAACCATGGTCTCGGTCTGGCCGCCGCCGAAGTGCCGGTGATTCTTGTCTTTGGGTATCGGTTGACTCAAATCCGGTAGCGGTGGATCGATGATCAAATGATGATGCCCGGTGTTGTCTTTGGCAATTCCCGCGGGTGCGACACCCATTCCCGACAGTCCGAATACCACCTTAACCGGACTTTTGACCGTCGCGCCGTGCTGCGGTTGTCGGGATGACAACCATGAAAGCATGCTCTGAGCGGAGTCGAACGAGCCTGCCCGCAGCGGAATCGAAGGAACTCCAGCATGAAACGTGATCGTGAGTGGGGCAGCGATGGATGCTGGCCGCTTTTTAGGTGTCTTACTTCACGCGGCTTGACGATGCCCGGTTGACGTCCCGTCTCGTGGCAAATCGTTGCGCAGAAGCTATCCGCGTTCGACGCTAAGACCCTGGTCGTTCCAATCCAGCATGCCGCCCTTGAGATTAGACACGTTCTCGAAACCCAGCGCGATCAGTATCGCCGCCGCCGTGGTGCTGCGCACACCGGCGCGACAGATGGCGATGATGGGTTGATCGTGGTGAGGACCCAGTTCCTGTTCCGCGCGTGCCGGAAGCTCTTTGAGCGGTATCAAGATGCTTCCTGGAATGTGTCCCAACTCTCCGGTGTATTCTTTCGGCTCGCGGACATCGAGCAGTACCGGGTTGCCGGCGTCGATTTCGATGCGCACCCGCTGAGGGGCAAGTTGACGCACATGGTTGAGCTGCGTCAGCGTGGGAAACTGCATCTTGTCATCGTCAATCGCGGTCTGGTTTGGCTGCAGCACCTCTTGAATTTTTTGCGGAAGGGGGAACTCCAGACTGTTCATGAGATCGATGTATTGTTCCCGCGACCGCCCCGCGATTCTGGGGTTGGATTGTTTTTCCGCGGCGATGGTGCTTTCGGTATTGCCGCGATAGTCGTGGGCGGGAAGCACAATCGTCTCATCCGGCAGCGTGAACAGCTTCTGGATAATGGAGTCGTATTGATCACCGGCATCGCCACCGGCGAAATCCGCGCGGCCCGTTCCGCCGATGAGCAGCACGTCGCCGGTGAACACGCGGCCGCCGCCGTAAAGGCTGATGCTGTCGGGGGTATGACCCGGTGTATACAGGGTCTTCAGAGATATTTTCCCAATCTCGAGTTCGTCGCCATCATCCACATGGCGTGTGGTTCGCGGCGAAGGGGCCTTGCGATGCATCACAATATCGGCGTCCGTCAGATCGCCAAGGGTGATAACCGCGGTCGAGTGATCGGCGTGGGTATGGGTGTCCAACACCGCTGTTAATTCGAGGTTTTTATAGGCCAGCAGGGCGAGATACCGGTCGATGTTCTCTACCAGGGGATCGATCAGCAGGGCTTGGCGCGTATCCTCACAGCCTACGAGATAGGTCTTGCATTTCGATCGGTTGAGTTCTCTGCAAATCATTATGTTCTCCTGTTTTACTCTCCACTATTCATACTGAGGACATGCGGCGCGCGCTCGATCATGTCTTGCCGACCGACTGGCGCGGCAACAAACCGGCGCCACCGTCCGGTTCCATGCTGAAGCGCACGTCCAGCACCTCGAACGCATACATGCCCACCCCCATCGCCAGCACGAAAATCAACACCGATTCGTTGCCGGTCACAATGGAGGCCAACGCCGGCCCGGGACAAAATCCCACCATGCCCCAGCCGATCCCGAACAGGACTGCACCCATGATTAACGGGCGGTCGATCTCGCGGCGCGTAGGTAATTGAAACCGTATCCCCATGACCGGCACCGGCCGCCGCAGGATAAGTTGGTGGGTAATGAAATAGATTCCGGTGGCGCCCACCATCACCAGTAACAGGCTGGGGTCCCAGTCACCGGTGAAGTTCAAAAAATTGGTGATCTTCTGCGGCTGGGTCATTTGCGAAATGCCAAGACCCAGGGCGAACAGCAGGCCGGACACAAAGGTGACCACATGCGCCATCATGCTTGCCCTCCCATGAATTGACTAACGGCGATCGCGGCAACAGAACCGCTGGCGAGAAACACGACGGTGGCAACGAGTGAGCGTGGCGCCAGACGGCTCACGCCACAAATGCCATGTCCACTCGTGCAGCCGCTGCCCATACGCGTGCCGATACCCACCAGCAGGCCCGCCAGCATCACGGTGGGGCCGGAGTAGGGGATAGTGATGGCCATCGACTGCGGGTGGTACAAGAGCAACAACAAGCCGCCGCAAATCAGCCCCGCTACGAACGAAAATCGCCACAGGGTCTCGCCTTTTTTGAAGTGCAGCAAACCACCGAATATTCCGCTTACGCCACAAATGCGCCCATTCAAAAACAACATGAGCGAGGCCGCCAGACCGATGATTATTCCGCCGATCAAGGAAGAAATAGGGGTGAAATGCTCCATCGATTTAACCTCCTTTGGTCTAATATAGTGTGATTCATGTTCGGATCTATACGCATTCAAGGGCACGCATAGCTTCGTCGGTACTGAGAAATATCTTTCCAGGTTTGAGTTCGTCAATAAAATCTGTCCGCCGCAGCCGATCCTCGACCGGTCCCTTGACTTCGCTCAAGTGCAGCACGACGTTGCCATCATGAAGTTCTGCGATCAAGTCATACAAGGTTTCTAGAGCGCTGGCGTCAATAGAGTTGATCGCACTGCAAATCAGCACCACGTGCTCCAGTTCCGGATTTTCAGATACGTGACGCAGGACGGTATCTTCCAAAAACCTGGCGTTGGCAAAGAACAGGCTCTCGTCAATGCGCATCGTCAGCACGTGATTGCAGGTTCGTACATCATGGCGATCGACGTTGCGGAAGTGCTCTGTGTCGCCGACACGCCCGACGATGGCCACATGGGGACGGCTGGTGCGCCACAGATACATCAACAAAGAGGCGATGATGCCAAATACGATACCCAATTCAATACCCACAGTAAGCACGGCAATGAATGTCATCACCAACGCCACGGCGTCGGCACGGTTATAACCCCAGGCATGTCGAAGGGTTTTAATGTCCAGGAGTTGGATCACCGCGATGATGATGATCGATCCCAATACTGCGTTGGGCAGGTAGTAAAACACAGGCGTGAGCGCTAGTACGGTCAACAACACGAGAGCGGCTGTACACACCGAAGCGAGGGGCGTATTGGCGCCAGCGGTAAAATTGACCACCGACCGGCTGAAGCCGCCGGTAACCGGATAACCGCCGGTGAATGCCGCACCGAGGTTCGCCGCGCCCAGACCGACGAGTTCACGATTCGCATCGATACGCTGGCGTCGTTTACTCGCCAGCGACTTGGCAACCGAGACACTTTCGATAAATCCCACCACGGAAATCAGAAACGCAGCCGGCACGAGTTCCCACCACAGCCCACCGTCCCAGGGAACGGGCGCGAGTGGCGGTAGACCGAAAGGGATGTGACCAATGATTTTTACGCCGTGGGTGGCGTCGAGCCTGAACGCCCACACGAGCAGCGTAAACAGCATCACCACAAATAACGGTCCGCTTTTGGTCAGCACGTTGACGGCCGTTGGCCCGACCTTTCGGCTTTGCAATATCCGCTCCAGCGGTCCGGCGCAAAATAGCAAAACGCCAATGCTCCCCAATCCAATCAGCAAGGTAGCTAAATTGATGTCGGTCAAGCGTTGGATCGCCGACAGCAGGACTTCATGAATGTGGTGGGTGCGCGGGATCGGCACGCCGAGCAGATGTTTGAATTGACTGAAACCGATTACCAATGCAGCAGCGCTGGTGAAGCCGGAGATCACCGGATGACTCATGAAGTTGACGAGAAATCCAAGGCGCACGATTCCCATCAGCAGCAGAAAAAAACCGGAGAGCAACGCGAGAATCAGCGCAATTGCGGAATACTGCGGCGCACCGATTTCGGCAAGGTCGCCTGCCACCGCTGCCACCATCAGTGACACGATCGCCACCGGCCCTACGGCAAGCACGCGGCTGCTGCCGAACAAACTATATAACAGCAGTGGCAGGATGCTGGCGTACAATCCAGCTTCGGGCGGCAGGCCCGCAAGCAAGGCGTAGGCCATACCCTGGGGCACGAGCATGATCGCGACGACCAATCCGGCCACAACGTCGCCATAGAGATCATCGCGCCGGTAATTGAACAACCAGTCAATCGCAGGGATATATTGTTTCAGTCGCGCCGCGGCCATGCCGTGAAAGCTTTTATGTTTGTGGTGACCGGTCCGGCTTAGCCGGTAACGAATCGTTCGCTGTCTGACTTTTTACGGGACCGGTCGGTGTGTTTCGTAAGTACCGGGCACTGGCTATGACGCAGGACCGCCTCAGTCACGGAACCAAACACGCCGCGCTCCAGTCCACTTCGGCCATGGGTCACCATCGCCACCAAGTCGATATCCAAATCGCGGGTCTTCTTGACGATCTCCGATGCCGCCGGCTGCAGCCGGGAAGACTCGACCGTGACCCGCACGCCGTTGGCTGTGAGCCGGTCACGCAGTGGGGCAAACAACATCTCCGGCTCCCGCATTTCATCCCCGGCGGTGTCCTCCTTCGACCCGCGCACGTCGTGGTATAAAAACACCTCAGAATCAAATAGCCTCGCGATGTGCTCGACCAGGGGCACTAGCTCGAGGGCCATGTCGGTGTCGTCGAGGGGAAATAGGATGCGCCGAAGGGCGCCGGGCTGGTCGGCGGATTGCGCGTCCCGGGCCGGCGCGATGAGCATCGGGACGGTGGACTTTCGCAACACCCCTTCGGCAATACTGCCATGAAAAACCCGATCAAGCCCGGTGCGCGCATGGGTCGGCATCGCAATGAGCGACGCCGGCAGTAGCATGGCCAGTTTACAGATCTCGCTGACCGTATCACCCATGCGTAGTTCGCATTTTGCATTGATGGCATCGTCGCCAAGACGCGTAGCGGCGTTATTAAGCAGTTGATGTGCCTCATTGAGCACATCCTTTATCTTTGCAGGCTCGGCGCGCAAAAGATCTTGCATCACGTGGACGATCGTAATCGCGACATCCGCACCGGACACGAGCTGACCGATACGCGGCAGGATCTGTTCTGCGAACTCGGCACGATCCAGTGGTAATAACACTTTGTCCAGCATCGGCGCTATGATTGCTGTGCAGCTTCTATGATATGCATAATGTTACCGCAACACGGTTTGTGAAGTCGCCGATCTCGCTGAGTCGGCTGATGAATCGATAGCACTGTGTTTCTCAGGCCGCGATTTAACCATCGCCGCATGCAACGGAGGGCAATCGGTTATTGTGCGAATGGGCGATGATGCGTCTGAAGATGGGCGGATACAAGAACCTTGAAATGGGTGGCGTCATTAACCCCACCAAATACGCTGCTTTAGCGGTGCATCGCTTCTCCACCGGTTTGGCATATTTAGTGGCGCCTGAGTGTGACCGGAGGCCCTGTTGGCTGAGCACCGTCTCGAAATACCGTATCCGGTGGGCCCACTTGGCATCGGTCAAAATTGTCCCACCGGCACCGGATTTCGTTCCGCCGACAGCGTACAATAGCAGTCACACCGTGCGTGGATGGTGCGACAGCGGTTGGCCCGGGATGGTTCACGGCCGGTATCGCGTTTGGTTTTCTTAGGCGTTAGCTCGTTCCAGTGCATCGAGCAAAGATCTAGGTTCAATCTCGTATGGCTGATGCGCGTGTGACACTGATCGTATCTGCAATACTCGTTTCGGGGCTCGCCGGGGGCGCTTACGTGTTTCGTGATCATCTGATGCCCGCTGCCCCACAGGCGCCGCGTGGCGGGTCTACGGAAAAAAGTTTCTCTTCCGAGTCATCAGAGGCCACAACCCAGGAGCAGGTATTTGTGGACAATCTCACCAAGCGGCGACCTAAGCCGATCGCCATCGGACAGGCCGATGACTTTGTAACCAAAGATCAACCAGTATCGCTGCCGAAAACCGAGGTGGTGCAAGAGATCAGGTCCGGTGATCGAGTACAACAATCCAAGTTCGATGCGGACGCGACCGTCGGTTTGGTGAAGGAGATTGGCGAGGGTGTGCAAATAAGAAGCATGGAACGACGCATCGTAGCGGTAACGCCACAGAGAATTGTTGCGGACCGGGTGCTTGTCGATCAAACTGGCCGCATTCAGCAAGGTGTTCACCCGGCCGATGTGGTGAGCGTGGCCGAGCTTCTTGAGCAACACGGGGAGAAGGTAGAACCGGAAGACTTGTTTTATGTGCATACGGTTCAAGAATTAGATAATCAGGGTATCTGGGGGATCATACAAGATGGTGTCATCCGTACTTTCGCACGGGGCGTTGCTGTGGGTTCGGATGCCACAGCGGATATCTTTAAGATCGATATACCAGACGACGCCGACGAGCTGCTTACCGATCAATCCAGCTCGTTTCTTGGTAAGTTAATTTATGAAAAGGCCAATCGATCGTATGTGTATAACTTCACGCAGCATCGTATGGGAAGAAATCCGGACGTACTGCGCCCCAATCAGGAGATCGTGATTGTTACTTTTCATCCCAGCGAGTTGATTACCATCTACCGGCATTTCCGGAATTAAGGGTGACGGCTTTACGAATCAGTCAAGCGCGAGTCCATCGATGCGTCCGATTCCCTCGTTATCATCCGGGATCCTCACTGTGATATTAAGGTCACGCCAGCCGCATCATGCAGTTTCTTGCGCGAGAAATGCGATCAGCCGATCCGCGTTAGCATAGTAATCGTTGAACACGACGAAGCCTTGGGGGTCGATCAAGATCATCCACGGCGTTCCGCCGGTGCGATAGTTGCGCATCGTGGATGGCTGATGCTCGCCCTCAGGGTCTCCCGGATCGTGCCCATGGTGATGGGTAATTCATAGCGTAGTTGCAGCGCGCGCACCGTGTCTTGCGTGTTGGACGCGAAGCCTTCAAACACCGTCTGGATACCGGCGATGACCACACCCTGGGTGTCGACCAAGGCATCGGCGACTTTCTTCAACGCGGGAAATCCATGGGAATGACTGCCCGGGCACCAGTTCTGGAAGCACTTGAGAAACACCCATTTTCCGCGCACCGAGGCAAGGTCGAAGGTAGTGGGTTGGCCGTCGCGATCGATCCAGTACGACACCGTCAACTCGGGTGCGGGTTGGTCCAGTATCCCGAATTTCGAGCCTGGGTGGGCCGCCTTCAAGCCCGACAGTCCCGCCAATCCGGCGAGTCCGGCCGACAGAAAACGGCGGCGCGACGGCACATGATGACTGCGTGTGTTGCGATCCATAGGTCTATGCTCAGACTGGGGCCGAAAACGGAAGTTCCGCCCGTCACTCCCAGCCACGCCGGTTGGCAAGAACCGCCCCGGTGGGGTCACCGGCGATAGCCCCCGAAAGGCTAAGGTTATTGGCCCTGGTCCAGTCGACTTTTTGTTGTTGCACACTACACTTTACAGATGGGCGCGGACACATGAAAAACACTAACTTTCACATTCCGTCCGCGATGGCGGAGATTGGTTCAGCCTCCAGGGAGGACATACAACGCACCGCCCGTGTTGCGGGCTTGCGGGATTTCAACACGCCTACCCTAGAGGCCGTAGAAAGAAGGCGGATGCAGCTTTGGGCAACCGCCTTGTTGTTGCTTGCCGCCGTGTCATTGGTGCTGGTGTCGGTGACCTTGGAATTCGGCGTGACCTTGCCGGCGTGGCTTCGACCGCGGATTTTACAAAGCGGGCTGGTGGTGTTGGTGCTGTTATTCGCAGGTTATGCCGTGGAGAAGGAAATTCAGCTACGCCGTCTGACCAGGCTGCTGATTGCTGAGCGGGTGCTAACGGCGTCACTCACGAATCGCCTGCGGGAGATCAGTTTCTTAGTAGAGGCGGGCAAGGCACTGAACCTGAATCTTGATCTTCAAGGCGTGCTGGACACCATCCGGCGGTGTGTCGTCGATTTGCTGCAATGCCGAGAGTCCTCGATCATGATGGTACATGCCGACGACAGGCTGCGCTGCGTGACCGGTGACTCGCGAAAGACCATTCAATTTGGTGAAGGCCTTGCAGGCCGGGTGGCGAATTCTAGAGAGCCGTTGTTAGTCACGGGAAAATTTTTCGACACCAAGCGCAGTGATGATACCGATACCGAGACCTCGCCGCACAGCGTTATGTGCGTGCCGTTGATTCATCGCGACGTGTTGCTCGGTGTTTTACAAGTGGATGCGGCGCGCGAACGGGAATACACCCAACACGATCTTCGTGCTTTGAGTCTATTTGCGGAACAAGCTGCGTCAGCCATCGCCAATGCGCAGTTGTATGAGGAGCAGCGCCTCACTGCTTCGCGAAGCGCTTACCAGGCGCTGCACGATACGCTGACGTCTCTTCCCAACCGGGTTTATTTCCTCGATCGCCTGGAACAAGCCCTTGAGTGTCAGCAGTTCAGTGACGAGAAGGTGGCGTTATTGTTTATAGATATCGACGACTTCAAAGACATCAACGACTCGCTCGGACATTTTGCCGGTGATGAGGTGTTGATGGAGCTAGGGCGGCGCATGCGAAGTTGTTTACGTGCCACGGACACGGCGGCGCGTTTGGGTGGCGATGAATTTGCGGTGCTGGAGGAGGGCATCCACTGTGCCGGGGATGCGGTGGCGACCGCCGAGCGCTTACATGAACGGTTGTCCGAACCTTTCTATACCAGCATTCAAGAAGACCCAATCGGCCTCTCCGTGAGTGTGGGTATCGCACTCGAGGGAGCGGGTGGAAAGACTGGCACTGAGCTGCTGCGCAACGCCAATACTGCGATGCGCAATGCCAAGCGATCGGAGAAAAACGGCACGACGGTGGTGTTCGACGACCATGTAAAGATTGGTGCTTTTGATAAGATCGATCTCGAGAGCGAATTACATCGGGCCCTGGAGCGTCGCGAGTTCGAGCTGACCTATCAGCCGATATTCTCGCTCGAGAGTGGGCAAATCGTCGCTCTCGAGGCACTGGTACGCTGGCGGCATCCGGAACGGGGCGTGATGCCGGCGAGCGCCTTCATCGGTATCGCAGAGCAGTCCGGCTTGATTGGTGACATCGACCGTTGGGTATTTGCTCGCGCCTGTGAGGCCGTCCACGGGCTGGTGAATGAGGCGTACCCGGCTTTGGACATTCATTTGAACTTATTACCGTCGCGGCTCGGGGATCCACAGACGGCCAATGATCTTGGGGATGCCTTGGGAGTTTCCGGAATTGATCCGCAGCGCGTTGTTCTCGAAGTGTCGGAAAACGCGGCGTTGACCGCGATCCACAAATCTCGAACAACATTTAATGAATTCAAGGCCCTCGGTATCAGAATCGCGCTGGATGATTTTGGCACCGGTTATTCATCCCTGACCTACCTAAATAGGTTCCCGGTCGATGTCATTAAGATACATCGGTTGTTCGTCAGCGGAATTACCGAATCTCTCGGCGAGGCGGATCTGGCCAAGGCGATAATCAATTTAGGAATGAGCCTGAACATCTCGGTCATTGCCCAGGGGATCGAGCGCAAAGAGCAATTGAGCCGACTGCAGCAAATGGAATGTCCCTTCGCTCAGGGTACTTATCTTTCCGAGCCGATGCTGTTTGAAAGCCTCGACAAGCTATTGCAGTCTCCAGGCACGATTTCATTTCTACACAGCCGCGCGAGCACCGTTGCTTGACGGATGGATCCCCCCGCCGGGTAGCCGGAACAAGGTTGGCGTGCTTTGGGGCAATATGCGGGCCGGTTCCGCTCACCATGCAGCAATTCGTTTGAATTTGTTCACTAGCGTCTGCATCTGCGCCGGCGCCTGTTCTCCGATCTCGGTCAAAAAGCCAGTTACAAGTTCGGCGGGGATGATTTCAAATAGTGGGCATATGACTTCAATTGGCTCGGGTCCCGAATAGAACTCCGACGACGTCATGATTTCCAGCTCTATTTCCTCAACAACACTCAGCTTGTCTATGGCGGTGGCCACGAAAAAAGGAATGTCATAACGGTTTGCGGCGAGGGCCGCCAACCGGGTACCCACCTTGTTCACAAAAGCACCGGAAGGCAGGATAGTGTCGGCGCCAACCAAGACAATATCAGCCAAACCTTGCTGCAGCACCTGGGCCACGGCGCTATCGGAGATTAAGGTGACCGGGTGGCCGTGCTGCGCCAATACTTCTGCCACCGCCACGCCTTCTCCGCCGGGGTGTGATTCCGCAACCAGGATTGCAACCGGATCGGCGGTCAGCAGGGCGTCGAGCAAGGTCCCGGAGCGTGACAGGGTGAGCACGCGGCGACCACCCGCGTGGCGGGCCGCTTGTTGTGTGGTCTGCCCATCGGCCGCATAGGCCTGGCCGAGGCCCTTACGGGCGGCCCGCTCCACGTCTTGTGCCGACTGGGCCTCGCGGCAGGAATGCATGACCCGGTTGATGCGGTTCGCAATCACCGCCATCGATGTCCGCGCTTGCACCAGGTCCCTCGCCACTTGCCGCAGTTGCGTCCAGTGGGTAGTCCGGTCTTGGTGTTGATGGTCCAGCCAGCCGGCGCGGTCACGCAGGATCTCCAGGGCCCGGTAGGACAGGTAGCTGGCACCGTGGGCGCGATCTGCGCGGATTGTGTCCACGGTGGGAGCCACGTGGGCATAGGAGGTCCAAAGCTGCGGCACGGTGTCGCGCGCGAGGATCTCGGTGGCCGGCACCCAAGCGGCCTCGGTGGTCTCCCAGTCAAGCCGCAAATCTCGGTGTGCGCAATCGAACAAGAAGGGATGGACGACCCAACGCGTTGCCAGATGCCTGTCCTCGACCGTGAACGAGGCGCCTTGCCGCACCATAGACACGGCCCCACCCATGCCGGTTTCCTCACTGATTTCTTTCACAGCGGTTCGTTCCGGTGTGTCTTCTATGTAACCGCTCACCGCGCTCCATCGCCCCTGGTAAGACCCTACCTTAGCGCTTCTGCGCAGCAACAATACCTCCCCGCGGTTGCGCAGGAAGCAAGTGACGACCTGTTTTTGTGTCAACTTGGTCATCCAGACTGTCAGCGTGAGGCCACCGCCCGTCTTCCAACGTGGG
Source organism: uncultured Gammaproteobacteria bacterium (assembly GCA_947259395.1). GTDB lineage: Bacteria > Pseudomonadota > Gammaproteobacteria > Arenicellales > JAANXG01 > CALZGZ01. Next base: position 54,720 of record CAMYMN010000028.1, read on the forward strand.
CCGACCCGCGAGCACAACCTGTCATGTCACGGTGGCATCGTTTGTTGGGGTGTGAACGATCCATTGTATTGCGTCGCCATGGGCTGGGTACAATCGGCATGCTTGTTGTGCCAAACTGAAGCTACGACAAACAGAGAGCACCAGCCATGTTGACCGGATATTATGCCCCCAGGCCGGGGGGCGATACGATCTTCAGTGTGGATCCACGGCCCATCAAATTCGGGCCCGGCGCGGTCAAAGAATTGGGTAGCGATGCCAAGGCGCTTGGCATGTCACGGGTGGCGGTATT
>CAMYMN010000029.1 GCA_947259395.1 uncultured Gammaproteobacteria bacterium
ATCGGCAGGCCCATGCCGGACGCGTTGTAGACGGCCTCCATCATGAACAGCATGCCCTGACTGGAAGTTGCGGTATAGCTGCGCGCGCCGGCTGCCGAGGAGCCGATGCAGGCGCTGAGCGCTCCGAACTCCGACTCCACCAAAAGGAATTCGCAGTTCTTAATCGCCCCCGCCTTCACCATTACGCCCAAATCCTCAACGATGTGGGTCTGTGGTGTAATGGGATAGGCGGAGATTACTTCCGGCCGGCACAGAGCAACTGCTTCGGCCACCGCATGCGAGCCTTCGACTTGTTTTAGCATAATAAAGTCCTCCTGATGCAGTTCAACTTGCGGTGGCGGCCTCATAGGCCGCCTGGGCCGCAGCAACATTCATTTCGCCGATGTTGCCGGGGAATTTTTTCTGTATGGCCTTGAACACCGATTCCAGTTTGACGACATCGCTCATTGCGGCGAACGCTCCGAGCAATACGGTGTTGGGCGTCGGGCGCTTCAAGTGGTGCATCGCCAGTTCGGTGGCCGGCACCGCGGCAAAGTGACCGTTGGGCAGCTGCTTTGTGGCTTCTCCGATTCCCAAGTGCTCAGGGGTTTTGGTGGTATTCACCAGTACATAGCCGTCATCGCGCAAACCCGCGAACACGTCGATGGCGGCGAACAACGTCGGGTCCTGTACGATTAGCAGGTCGGGTTCCAGAACCGGTTCACGCAATTCGATATCTTTATCGTCGATGCGAACATAGGCCACCACCGGCGCACCCATGCGCTCAGAGCCGAAACTGGGGACCGCCTGGGAATGTTTACCCTCTTCGAAGGCCGCGATCGACAACATCTCGGCGGCGGATACCACCCCCTGGCCACCGCGACCGTGAATACGGACTTGAAACATTGTTGTCTCCTTTTTCATTTATCGGTCAGACATCGCTGTACACACTCTTAGACAGCATGCAGGTATCGTCTACGGCACCCATCGATTACGCTGCGCGGACACGTTAACCAAATGGGATTGAGATCCGGTTCAGCAATGTGAATTTCTGCTGTCCTCTGTCCCCGGCGGTAGACCTACACGCACCGTTAAGAACTCTCTTCCATCGTTTGAATCTGCGCCTCTACGGTGGTCATCGCCGTCATGTTGATCAATCCGCGCACGGTAATTGTCTCGGTGACCACGTGCGCAGGTTTGGCAGCGCCGACCAGAATCGGACCCACGGATACCCCGCCGCCCAAGACCTTGAGCAGGGTATAAGAGATGTGTGCGGCGTCGACGTTCGGCATCACCAGCAGATTGGCAGACCCCGAAATACGGGCGTCAGGATAGGTGAGTTCGCGTATCTTGGTGTTCACTGCCGCCTCGGCATGCATCTCTCCATCGACCTCGAGTTCCGGCGCGCGCTCGCGCAGGATTGCCAACGCCTGTTGCATTTTTTGCGCCGAGGGGGTATCGCGGTTGCCGAAGTTGGAATGCGACACCAGCGCGACCTTAGGCGTGATCCCAAAACGCCGCACTTCTTGCGCCGACAACAATGTCATTTCGGCCAAGTCTTCGGCGCTGGGTTCATAGGTGACGTGCGTGTCGCAGATGAAATAGGTCCCCGCCGGGAGAATCAGGGCGACCAGAGTTGAGTAATCGTACACCCCGGCGGCCTTACCGATGATATTGTCCACACGTTCCAGGTGCTTATGAAACGCACCGATCGTGCCGCACAGCATGCCGTCGGCGTCACCAAGACGGACCATCAGCGCCGCAAAGGTGCTGCTGCGGCTGCGCAGCAGGTGTTGTGCGCGCGCCGGTGACACGCCCCGGCGTCCCATGATCCGGTAGTACTCGTGCCAGTACTGCTCAAAGCGGGGATCGTCTTGCGGATTGACGAGGTCGAAGTCTCGTCCCGGCCGGATGCGCAACCCTAGGTCTGCCAGCTGCGTCTCGATCACGTCCGGGCGGCCGATCAGGATCGGATAGGCGAGCCCCGCGTCGACAACCTGCTGCGCTGCCTGCAGCACACGCTCTTCCTCGCCCTCGGCATAACAGATGCGCATCGATTGTTCCCGGGCGCGCTCGAAAATGGGTTCCATCACCGCGCTCGACTTGAACACGTAGTGGCTGAGATCGTCGCAGTAATGTTTGAAGTCCGTGATGGGACGCGTCGCAACACCCGAGTCCATCGCCGCCTTGGCGACCGCCGGCGCGACGACGGTGATCAACCGCGGATCGAAGGGCTTGGGGATCAGATAGTCCGGGCCGAAGGTCAGCGGCTGGCCGGCGTAGGCGGTCTTCACCACGTCGGAGGGCTCGGCCATGGCGAGTTCGGAGAGCGCGTTGACGCACGCGATCTTCATCTCCTCGTTGATGGTTGTTGCACCGACATCCAGGGCCCCGCGAAATATGAACGGGAAGCACAAAACGTTGTTCACCTGGTTGGGATAATCGGACCGGCCGGTGGCAATCACCGCTCCTTGTACGCGTCCATGGATGCGGTACGCCCGGCGTAAACGACACCATCGATATCGACTACCGTGATGTTCTCTCTGGATAACCCGATCTTTACCAGCAGGTCCAGGCACGCGAGCGCCGCTGCACCGGCGCCGGAGGCGACCAACTTTACGTGTGAAATTTCCTTGCCAACGACCTTCAGGCCGCTGGTGATCGCGGCGCTGACAATAATCGCGGTGCCGTGTTGGTCGTCATGGAACACCGGGATGCGCATCCTCTTGCGCAACGCCTCTTCGATGTAGAAGCATTCCGGCGCCTTGATGTCTTCGAGATTGATGGCGCCGAAGGTGGCCTCCAAGCCGGCGACGATGTCGATAAACTTGTCCGGGTCCCGCTCGTCGATTTCGATGTCGAAGACATCGAGACCGGAGAATTTCTTGAATAAAACAGCCTTGCCCTCCATCACCGGCTTCGCCGCCAGTGCACCGATGCTCCCCAGTCCGAGCACCGCGGTGCCGTTGGTGATCACTGCAACAAGATTACCGCGGGCGGTGAGCGTCGCCGCCTCCGTTGGATCCGTAGCGACTGCCTCGCACGCCGCCGCCACGCCGGGTGAATAGGCGAGTGTTAAATCATGCTGCGTCGCCATCGGTTTGGTGGCGACGATAGCGAGCTTTCCCGGCGGCTCCGCACGGTGATAGGCGAGTGCCGCATCTGTGAGCTTATCTGACATTAGTAATTGTCCACTTTCACCGGTATCTATGTGTGACAACCGTAAACAGATTGCGCGATGTATTCCCGAAACTCGAAGAACCACAAGTCAATGACGGAAGCGCCGACTGGAAATTGCATGTGAAGATCTGTCCTCCCAACTCATAAGTGGTTGCTATAGGTGTATTAAAACGTGAATAAAACCCAAAATAAAGGCCAGTTCCGGCAGCGGCGCGCCTCACCAGGCGGGTAATCCGGCTTCGATCTGACTCTGTCCTCGTTACCCACGCGTCTGCCGTGGAATGGCGGACAGATTCCGAGGTGTTTGCGGCGTAAACAGTACCGGCGCGATGACGTTGCAGTTTGGGCAGATAAATAGTCCGCCTACCCAGTACGCCGTATCCACGATGACTCGATAGCCGTCGGGAAGGTGCCGACGGGAACCCCGACGCCCGCCTTTGCCTCGTTGAAAGACGTGCTTCGTTGCGAACAGCCTATAAACTCTATTAATGCATTGATTTGTTCGTGTGTTCATGGAAGACTCAGGGACTCAAAAATTCCCGGCACCCAACGAGCCAATAGCAAATGCAGCCAGGGAGGAGAGAGGCCTGATGTGTAGTAGTCGGATTACGACCCCCTCGTTATTCTGTGACGGCAAGCATCGTGCGGACCAAGTGGTTGTTGCCCGGGGTAACGCCATTCCAACGTCGGACCGCGTCCATGACGAATCTTTGCTGGCGGTTCCAGCCTCTGCCCAGGATCCGGCGTTGTCCAATGCGTAGGCAAAGATTTCACCTACGCCTGCTCGCGGGTCTCGCCTTCGCAGCGAGTATCCAGGCGGTCCCGCAGGCCATCGCCGCTGATCCGATCGTGATCGGAGTGCTGCACTCGGAGCGGTACACCTATGCGGGCATGATGCGCAATTCCTACGAGATGGCGTTGGAGGCCATCAACAAACAAGGCGGCATTAACGGCAGGCCTTTGACTCTGGTGTTCGCCGATGACCAGGGGGAACGTGAGCCGGGGGAAGACGCGGTCAGAGAACTGGTTAAACGCAGTGCACCGGTGATGCTGGTCGGCGGTTATCAAAGCAGCAATACCGTGTATACGGCGCGAGTGGCGGATAAATTGAATGTGCCATTGTTGATCACCACTGCTGCCGACGACCGGATCACGCAGCGCAAATGGCGAAATGTCTACCGCATGAACCCACCGGCCGGCGAATACGCGAAAGGGGTCGAGGACCTGCTGCAGCAACGGATCAGACCGGCGTCGATGGCGATTGTTTACGAAAACTCCCCCTATGGGACCGGTGCGGCGCTACGCATGATGTGGTTCTGCCGCGAGTACGATATCGCGTTGACGAAACTCATCCCGTACCACAAGGAACGGGCGAGCACGGACTATTTTCAGAACCTTCTCGAACCGTTAAAAGCTGACACGCCTGAAGTCATCTACATGGTTTCGTATCTGACCGACGCCACGTTGCTGGTGAAGACGTTGCGGGAACTCAGGATCGACTCAATGTTGATTGGCGGCGCGGGCGGGTTCACCCACCAGAAATTCATCGGCATGGCGGGAGACGCCGCCGACGGCGTGCTGACCGCCACCCTGTGGACGCCACAGCTACCGTATACCGGCGCAAAGGAATACTACAGCGCCTATCAGCAGAAATATTCCGCAATCCCGGACTATCACGGTGCCGAGGCGTATGCGGTGCTGTTCGTGGTCGCGGACGTGTTGAAGCGGGCAAAATCGCTCGAGCCGGAAGCGATCCGGACGGCACTGACCGATACCAATTTCGAGACGGCGTTTGGTCCCGTGGTGTTCCAGAATTACGAAAAATTTGAGCGGCAGAACCGTCTGCCAACAATGGTGCTCAAGGTCGTGAATAACGCGTTCGAAGTGGTGTGGCCGGAGGACATCGCGACATCAAAATTGGCTGTTCCGGCGCAGTAGAGGATCGATAGATGCGGTGATATCACCGCTACAGGTTAATCATCAACGAAGTGTAAGAGGAGGTTTTCAACATGAGAAAAGAAGTCAAGTCTCTTGTCGTCAGCGGTTTTGCATTAGCGGTCGGGTTGACGAGTTTTTCGCCGGACGCGGCCGCTGCCAAGCGTATCGTCTTTGGCGGCGGACCGGCCGGCGGCACATTTCAGGTTGTCGCCAACGCCGTGCAAACCTATGGACCGGTGAAGGACATCAAGGATTTCACCGTCAAGGCGCAGTCATCGGCCGGCTCGGTGGAGAACCTGCGCAAGGTGAACGCCGGTAGATCCCACTTGGGCGTGGTCTATTCGGGCCACGTTTACCTGGGCAGAAACGGGCAGCTGAAAAACGATACCAGAAAGTATGAAGATGTATTGGCCGTCTCCTATCTGTACGGCGCGCCGGCGCAGCTGGTCGTGCGTACCGGTTCGGGTGTCAAGAGCACCAAGGACCTCGTCGGCAAGAAGGTCGGCGTCGGCAATGCCGGATCCGGTGCGTTCGCGAACGCCGAGCTGTTTTTCACCCATATGGGGGTGTGGGACAAGATCGAGCGCAATGCCATGGGCTACAACGATGCGGCGGCGGCGTTCGGCAACAACCAGCTGGACGCGTTCTGGCTGTTCACCGCGTTCCCGAGCGGCGCAGTCATCATGGCGGCGCAGACCAATGACATTGCCCTCATCAATCTGGAAAAAGATGCACAGGAAAGTGGGTTCTTCGACAAGTATCCGTACTTTTCCAAACTTTCCGTTCCTGCCGGCACATACAAGGGCGTAGATGCGGAGACGCCGTCGTTCCAGGATTCGGCGCTGTGGGTGGCCAACTCCAAGGTCCCGGATGACGTCGTTTACAAGCTGCTGTCGACCATCTATACCGACGAGGGCTTGAAGCACATGGTGGCTCAGAAGAAGACGTTCAAAGAGATGGCCATCGAGACCGGGGCCAACGGCATCGTGACCCCGCTCCACCCCGGGGCAGCCAAGTTCTGGAAAGAGAAAGGCGTCTTGAAGTGATTGCATGAGTACGGAGGGATGGGGCGTGTGCCCCATCCTGCCGGTTCTCTCGGCATGCCGCTGAAATCAGGAAGGTGAGCGATGTACGATAAATTAAACAAATTCGAAAAAATATTCTTTGATGCATGTGCGCTTATCCTGGTGTTGTTCTACTCCTATTCAGCGGTGCTGCAGCCAACCGCCACCCAGTATCATCGCGGCATCTATATCGTCATCACCTATGTTCTGGTGTTCTTGTTGTACAAGTCAAAGAACCCGATCATGCGTGTGGTCGATTACGTGCTGATGGTACTTTCCATTGCAACCATTGGCTATTGGATCATCAATTTCGAGGCGATCAATTACCGCACCGGCGCCGAGACCGAGCTCGATATGTGGATCGCCATGGTGGGTGTCCTGGTCGGCGTGGAGTTGGCGAGACGCGTGGTGGGCATCGTATTTGTCATCCTCGGGGGCGTGATGTTGCTGTATGGCGTGTACGGCGAGTACGCGCCGGAAGTCATCTCCCATGCCGGGGATACGTTTCCGGCGCTGTGCACATCGATTTTCTACAAGAGCGACGGCGTGTTCGGCATCATGGCCAACGTGCTGGCCACGTACGTGGTCCTGTTCGTTATTTTCGGGGCGTTTCTCGAAAAGTGCGGGGCACAGAGATTTTTCATTGATTTTCCGCTCGCCGCCGTGGGCCACAAGATTGGCGGCCCGGGTAAGGTCTCGGTGATTGCCAGCGGGCTGTTTGGCTCGATCTCCGGCAGCGCCATCGCCAACACCGTGTCCACCGGGGCGTTCACCATCCCGATGATGAAGAAGGCGGGATTCAGGCCGCACGTGGCGGGGGGGATCGAACCCGCGGCCTCCATCGGCGGCATGTTCATGCCGCCGATCATGGGTGCCGGCGGCTTCATCATGGCCGAGCTGACCGGGGTCCCGTATTCACAGATCATGTTGGTCGCCATCTTTCCGGCATTCATGTACTTTTTCAGCGTCTACGTGATGGTGCACTACGAGGCCAAAAAATATAATGTGGTCGGTGAGAAATCGGAAACCGACGCCATGGAGATCCTCAAGAAGGAGTGGTTCTATACCCTGCCGCTGGTGGTGATCACGGTGTTCATGCTTTCCGGCTATTCCCCCGGCTACTCGGCAATCCTCGGTCTGGTCACCTGTATTATCGTCAGCTGGTTCAGGAAGGAGACACGCATTGATCTGAAGGGTTTCGTGGAGGCGTCCCGGGCAGGCACGATATCGAGCCTGAAAATCGGCGCCACGGTGGGCGTGATCGGCATCATCATCGGTGTGTTGACCTACAGTGGATTGATACTCACGTTTGCGGATATCGTCATTGAGCTTGCCGACGGCCGGCTGTTTCTGACCATTCTGCTGATTGCGCTGGCCTCGCTGATACTCGGCATGGGGGTTCCGGTCACTGCCGCTTATCTGATCACCGCGGTGGTCGCGGTGCCGGCGCTGACGCACCTCGGCGTCAACGAGATCGCCGCGCACATGATCGTGTACTGGCTGTCGCAGGATTCCAATATCACACCGCCGGTGTGCATTGCCGCCTTTGCCGGCGCAACCATCGCCAAGGCGAATATGTGGTTGACCGCGGTGACCGCGTTCAAGTTCGCCAAGTTCCTGTATCTGGCGCCGTTCCTGTTCGGATATGTCCCGGCGTTTTCGCTGGATGGCAGCACCACCGACATCGTTATTGCCTTTGTGTTGATCTTGTTCGGGACCTATGCGTACTCGTGGCTGTTGAGCGGCATCTGGCTGCCGAAGAAGAAGGAGGCGTGAGATGCCGGTTGCTTGTGGGATGAAAAAGAAAGGCTGGGGTCTGAGAGATGAATACTTCTGAAAAGCTGCCAAGGGTCGAATACAAGAAAATACTCTATGCCACGGATCTTTCCGAGGCCGGGCGTTTTGCGTTTCCACATGCGGCCAGCCTTGCGAATCGCTACGCAGCCGAGCTGACGGTCTTCCATGTCGTTGAGACGGAAGAATTCGAAAAATATCTGGTGGGATACATCAGCGAAGGTCTATGGGACCAGATCAAGACCCGAAACCTGCAGGAGGCGAGGGACATCATCATAGACCGCAAGCGGGACGATGCGGCGATCAAGGACGCCGTTGATCAGTTCTGCCGGGATACCTTGACCGAGGATGAAGAAAAACCGTATGTCACCTATGACGTCGCCGTCGAGGCGGGTGACCCGGTCGAACAGATCATGCAGAAAGCTAAGGGCGGCAACTATGATCTGATCGTGATGGGGAATCACGGCCGCAGAGCGCTCAAGGATGCGCTGATGGGAAGCACCGCGTGGCGGGTGCTGCATCGGTCGACAATACCGGTCGTGGTGGTGTGGCTGCCGGACGTCAAAGGCTGAAATTCGAAGCCTGGTAGCGGTTTGCCAAGGCGGCGGATTTACTTCACCGGCGATAAACACTCTGACCCAGAACCGCGAGATACCCAGCCACCGGTGGTTGGTGCATTGACTCGCAGAAACCAGTACTGTGAATGCACGCGACACTTGTGTCCGATGGTTAATGTTCTGCCGGACCTACCAGTAAATGAAAGACCTGCGCTTTACTCACCCTGGAATATAAATTCCTGCACTGCGTATTGCTCGCAGGATGTCTTTGGTTGATTGCTCCATGGTCTTTACCGCGGCGTCGTAGTCGCCTTTGCCGGCCAGTTCTTCGGCCTTGCTTCGGGTGCCAGCTGCTTTACCGATAAACGAGTTCACCATCTTTTTGATTGTTTCGTTCCCTTCCATCTTCTCCCGTAACAGAACGTCCACGAGCATCCGGTGCGTGTCGTTGCGATCCACTTCGTAGTGATATTCCTCCTCTTTGGTCTCGAAGTGCAACGTTCGAACTAGCGTGTCGCCACCCCGCAGACTCTCGATAGCCACTTTAATCGCGACGTAGGCCTCATCTAATGCGCGTCGTCCCTCGACCAGCTTGGCCGCTTGCCGCAACGCGTGAGCTTCGGAGACTTTACGGTCGACTAACTGCCGCAGTTCAGAGTTAGCGGCTCGGGCGTCCTTCTCCTGGCTGACGCGGTTGTGGGCATCGGTCAGGGCGTTCACGCTGGCAAGCCGGTTCTGAAAGTCGCGTTCTCTTTTCTCAGCGAGTACTTTATCCGGATCAGCCATACGCACCGCCTCGAACATCGTCTTCAAGGCTTGATTCAACAACTCGGCAGCGGTCTCGTAGTCGTCGGCGCTGTAGGCGGATAGGGCTTTCTGGTACAGCGCTCGTGCGTGTTCATGCCGCGCCTTCGCATCCGGGTTAGGGCTGGCTTTTACTTGGTGGGCGGCCGAGGAGTGTTCGGTCAGCTTCTCCACGAACTTAAGACGTGCGCCGGTCTGGTCCTTACCCGGCACCATCGGCCCCTGACTCCAGCTATCGGTGATCACGACCGACAACAAAGCAATAAATAAAAACCTTTCAATACGCCTGGGCATTGTGTGGAGTGGCAGTTGCCGCTTGGAATCTCCTTACGCACGTAATAGTAAGACGCGTAGATACCGGTCTTGTTCCAGATGAGGACCTGTCAGATTTGATCTCAGCCGCGTTCCGCGGGATTACCCGAATTGGTCAATCCTTGTGGTGAGATCATACGGACTATCGGCCAAACAACCGGACGCCGGCCATTTGTATTGCATTTTGATACCTGACAGTCGCGTTCTGTACCGTCTCTATGGCAAGTTTGAAATCACCTTGGGCCGCGCTTTGATCAGCTTTCTGCAGCAGGTCGTCTCCCTGTTTGCTGAGCACGGTGATCAACGCCATCTTGGTTTGCGGCGGGTTCAGTTTCTCGATCACCGTTGCCAGCAATCTGCCGTATTCCTGGTTGCGGTTCCGTTCATATTGAAATTCGTCTTTAGCGGTCTCGAAACTGAGCTCATAGGTGAGTATCTGAGCGTCTAATATCTTTGCAACCGCCGTATCAAGGGACTGCTGCGCCGCACTCAAGAGTTTGTTAGCAGCCTCGTAGTCCTCTTCCTTCACCAAACGTTGTGCCGTGATCAGATCCTGCCGGATCCTATCTGTGTCCACCTTGGCTTGTTCGCCGTCTTTCATATTTCCCGTGAGCTCATACGATTGATAGGACGCGAGTGACGCTTCGACACGGCGCACGAGCATCTCGTAATCCGCTTTTGCCCGCTTTTTGATCTCTTGCTTGTCGGGCACCATCTGGAAAGCGGAACTGGAGGTGCGGATGGCCTCGTCGATCAGCGTTTGGGCCTTCGCGGCGTAGCCTGCCTGCAAGTTTGTTTCCGCGTCCGCGATCATACGGTCTGCATCGCGCAACATCGTCTGGGCCTCGGAATGATCGCTCGATCTGACGCGCTTTGCGCCCGAGGAACTCCTAATATTCAGTTTGGCAAAGGCGATCTTGTTCGTGATTATCTTGGCCAGGGTTTGTGGATCGACCTCGGGTTCCTTAATGACTTCACTCACCTCGTCCTCCAACGCCGCGCGCTGCGGCATTTGCCCCGCTTTATCCACGATAAAAATGCGGCCGCCCATATAGGTGTGGTTCTGACATTGGTAATAGACCACGTCGGGTGTCGACGATGTCGGAGTGAATATCACCTTACCATCGAAGGTAAAGTTTCCCTCTACGCCTTTGACCAAGACCTTCCGCCCCCGGCCGACGGGGCTGGTGGTCAGGTAGAAATCGTGTAATGGATCGCTGCGTATTTCGAACTCGTACGTCTGCCCCCGCACTAAGATGAGTTCCTTACCTGGGATGTTATCGACTGCAAACGCTATTTCGTGGCCACGGCCGACGAAGCCTTTGCCGAACCAAGGGTGGCGCTTATCCTTGTCCACGAGGGTCACTACAAACCGGTTAGGTGCGCCGGTAGCGGTACGCTGCTGTTGACCGGACTCGGCGGTTACGTTGTCGAGGTTGATCAACAACGCGAAACCACAAAGGGTCGAAATATAGATAGATCGGTAAGCGGTCATCGACGAACCTTTAGAATTCACTACTTCAAGAACGTTCCGGATTGCTTGCGGCACGAATCACCGAATTATTATCTCATGACCCGCCGCTGTATTTCAGCCAATCTTGCTATATATTAACCTGCTCTCTGGCACGTCGTTTCACCAGCGTTTTTCCTTGCTGTTCCAACTCGAACATGCGTTGCAGGCTGGCCCGGGCGCGATCGGCTATGTTGCCCGGTATGTTTATGTATTGTTCCGGGGCGGGATCTTTTAACGCTTGTAAAACATCATCGAGCTGAATCTGTTTCATGTAGGGACACAGGATGCAGGTGCCCACGATCTGCTTGTCTGGAAACTCCGCCTTGAACCGATCGGTCAGTCCGCACTCGGTCACCAGCATGAATATCTCCGCAGAAGCGGCACGCACATAGTTCAGCATGCCTGATGTGCCGCCGGCATAGTCGACTAAGGCTACCACCCCAGGCGCGCACTCCGGGTGGGCGAGGATTTTGACGCCCGGGAACCGGCGGCGGATGTCACGAACGGTTTCTTGACTAAAGCCTTCGTGCACGACACAAGTTCCATCCCAGGTGATGATTTTCTTAGACGTCATGGTGCGTAGGTTCAGGCCCATCAATTTGTCCGGTATGAAAACGATCTCCTGTTGCGGCATCGCTTCCATGACTTCAACAACATTAGATGAAGTGCAGCACGCGTCACTCTCCGCCTTCACTTCGGCATAGCTATTCACATAACACACGATCCCCGCGTGGGGATACTTTTTTCTCAGGGTGCGGACCTGTTCGCCGGTTATGGAATCCGCCAGCGAACAACCTGCCACTCGGGGTACTAGAACCTCTTTGTCGGGATTCAGAAGTTTTGCCGTTTCACCCATGAAATAGACTGAGCAGAAAATGATTTTCTGGGCCGGATGGGTAGTGGCGGTCACGCTGAGGCCGTAAGAGTCCCCGATATAGTCACCGACGCCATACATGATGTCCGGTGTCTGGTAGGAGTGCGCCAGAATGACGGCATGTTGCTCGGTCTTGAGTTGATTGATTTCCAGGGTGGTCGGCGCGATGAGTTCGCAGTCCGCTACCGTCCAGCCAAGTTTGTTTAGCCTCTGGTAGAGACGCTGGGCCTCATTTTTTAGCGCAGGTGTAGAACGCTGCATTGCCAATCGATTCGATCGCTTTGATGCATATTAGGCCCTGTGCAGGTCCCAATGTCCTTGCTTGGGGTCAAGAATACGTTTCTTATATATTTTCAAGTGCGGAGTCGTTCCTGTGGGGTAAAAAAACATGGCAGCACCGGCCATACCTTTAGCCGCCGTTCATCAATGGGTAGCTGTTCGTGCGAGCCCAGCATCAAGGCGCCGTCGGATACCAATGCGTTGATCAAATGGCCGACAACCGCGCGCTGTTGTTCTTCGTCAAAGTAGGTAAACACTAGGTTGCGGCATAAGATGAGATCAAACTGCGCGCCGGGCGGTGGGTCACGTACATCATGATGCTGAAACGTGATGCCAATTTTGAATCGCTGACGAAGGCAGTACGCGTTATCGATATGATCGAAAGCGATGTCGCGCCATTCGACCGGAAGATCTTTGAGACTGCCACGGCCGTAGCAGGCGACCTTCGCCCGAGCCAACAGGACATTGTCTATGTCGGTGGCAAGTACATGTAACTTCAGCGACGGAAACCGGTCGCGGAGTTTTAGCTCCCACAGCAATGTGATCGAATACGGTTCCTCGCCGGATGCGCAGCCCACGCTCCATACACGGAGGCTGTCGTCGCTGCGCTGGGTTGCCTGACGGGCCAGAACCGGTAACACGTCATTTCCCAGAGAGAGATACGCCCCTTTGTCACGCCAAAAACGGGAGATGGTGATCCGACACAGGTCGCGCAATAGCAGCCATTCGTCCGCATGGTGATCGAGATAGGCACGGTAGAGGGCAACATCGGTGATCGCAAGTTCACGCATGCGCCGCTGGATGCGCTTGCAGACTTGACCGCGCACCTTGCGATATCCGCGCCATTGCATGTGCAGGCGCGGGAGCGCCCATTGCAACAGGCTGATGCAGTCACAGTCCCTCATCAATCGACCTTTGAGCACGCGTGTGCGAAAAAACCGACGACCGACCGATCAAGACACCAGATCAGGCAGCGTGGGTGCCGCCTAGCATAAAGACAAAACATGGCGATGCCTTTGACGAGAATCAAAGGATCTGTGGCTGCAATCGGTCATTATTAGCGCATGGGCACTGAGTTGCCAGATGTCAAGGATCTTTCGCTTGCGGAACGCGGCCGCGGACGCATCGAATGGGCGTTGCAGGAGATGCCCGTGGTGCGCGGCTTGATAACACGCTTTGAGCAGCAACGGCCGCTCGCGGGTCTGCGTATGAGTGGCTGTCTGCATATCACTACCGAGACCGCTAATCTCGCACGCACCCTCACAGCCGGCGGCGCCGATGTGGTGCTGTGCGCCAGTAATCCGTTGAGCACCCAAGACGACGTCGCCGCGTCCCTGGTGCGGGATTTTAATATTTCGGTCCACGCCATCCGTGGCGAAGACACCGACGTCTACTATCAACACATCGAGGCCGCGCTCGATCACCGACCGGTGTTGGTGATGGATGACGGTGCGGACTTGGTGAGTGAGCTGCACAAATCGCGGCCGGAGCTGTTGTCGACCATGTTGGGCGGCACCGAGGAAACCACCACGGGCGTGGTGCGATTGCGGGCTATGGCCCGCGACCGGGCGCTGCGATTCCCGGTTATTGCGGTCAATGATGCGATGACCAAACACCTGTTCGACAACCGCTACGGCACCGGCCAGAGCACGTTGGATGGCGTGATTCGCGCCACCAATATGCTGGTGGCGGGCAAAGTGTTTACCGTCGCCGGTTACGGCTGGTGTGGGCGTGGTTTGGCGATGCGCGCCAACGGCCATGGCGCCAGGGTGATTGTCACCGAAGTTGAACCGGTGCGCGCGCTCGAAGCGGTGATGGACGGATTCGAGGTCATGCCGCTGGAGGACGCGGTGGCGAAATCCGATTTCGTGGTCACGGTTACCGGTGATAAGCATGTCATCGACGGTCAACACTTCGAGGTGATGAAAGACGGTTGCGTGGTCGCCAATTCGGGACACTTTAATATAGAGATCAACATTCCGGCGCTCGAACAGTTGGCCACCGGTAAACACCGGCCGCGGGAAAATGTCGAGGAATATAGGATGGCCGATGGACGCCGGATTCGCCTGCTGGCGGAGGGACGGCTGGTCAATCTCGCCGCCGCCGAGGGTCACCCGGCGGCGGTGATGGACATGAGTTTCGCAAACCAGGCTTTATGCGCCGCACATCTGGCTGCACATCATGATCAGCTAGAGCACGCTGTCCACCGGGTACCGCCGGCGATAGACAAAGAGGTCGCCAGCCTCAAGTTAGCGGCGATGCGGATCCGCATCGATCACTTGAGTAGTGAACAAAAGGACTACTTGGCGTCCTGGCAGGAAGGCACCTGACGGCGTGTCGCCGACTACCGGCGGGTTGCAGCACTCCAGCTGAAAAGCTTGCTGGACAGCAAGCCGTTGATGGCGGATGGCGGCGGAAATTTCGCAATAATCTCGATCTTGGTTTCGCCACGCCGCACCTCAAGCGGCAACCAAGTTCCCGGTGCCTGCCGTCGGACAATGCGCACCAGTTCCGCGCTTTGAGTTACGCGACTCCCGGCGGCGCTGATTATCACATCGCCTTGCTTGAGGCCCGCGGCTTCGGCAACGCTGTCCGGAACCACGCGTTCTATCAACACGCCCTCATCGGAGCCGGTGATGTGCACGCCCAACAATGGATGATCGGGCGCCTGCGCGATGGTCTCCGGCAAAATGAACACCGCGTCTGCCACGCCGGTTTGCATTTCCTCGCAGCCGTGGGACGTAGAAATTGTGATCGCTGTCGCGACATCGGTGACACCTAAAGCGTCAAGCTGGTGCGCGACACCGCTGCCGTAGGCGACATGCCCGCTGCCCATAATACCGACCGCGAGCGTGGCGGGTGATGCCTTCAATCCCGCCGCGAGGCCCTCCGCCATGGCCCGATCCCAGGTCGATTGGGCCTCGACAAAACGCTGAAAGCCGGGCTCCTCAAAAATCTCGTTGAAGCGTTCGTGATCAGACTCATCCATGGACAACTCCTTGTGCATGGTATCGGGGTCGGAAGATTTTTTGATCAGATACACGTGGGCCAGTTCGTGCCGATAGGTGTCACTCACCGGCGCCGGATCGGACACGCCTTCACGCTCAGCGACGGGGATATTGGCCCAACCTTTGTCGCCGACATGCTCAACCAGAGAACGGTTAACGTTAACAGCTAACATCGGAATGCGATTTTGGCGGGCGAAGTGGAATATAGGTAAATATAGTTTTGCGTCGTAGCCCCACACTTTGTCCCACTTGACCTCATCCAAGAACGCCCGCTCGTCAAGCTCTCCAGCGATCCACCGGTCTAAGACCGGCTGTGCCGAACGGGGAAACATCTCGAAGCCAATGACCATGTTCGGATTGCGGCCGAACAGGGCGGCCAAGGTGTGAAGCTGCCAACGGTGATCCTCGACACTGGGATGGCTCTCGCCAAGCAACACCACCGACCGCTGCGCGAGTGAGTCAATCAGCGCAGAGGAATCAATGGCTATGCCCTCGTCGGGGTCGAACCAACCCGTGGTCTTTGGACATGAATCATGTGCGGCTTCAGGAGCGATCGCATGGAACACGGAATCAGGTCGTGGTTTCGCCATCAGCGCACACGCGGCCACAATTGCGCTGAGGCCCAATAGGACCACGAAGTAGAGTTGCTGTTTCAACGATGTTGTCATGGTAGTCTCATGGAATATAAAAGGCCTTAATTCCCGATCGCGGGTAAAGTGCTGATGCTTAATGGCCCATGCGTGTACGCGACGATGTCGCACTGACTCTACAGGATTTCGTATTGTTGCGCAGCATCCAGGCCAACGACGTTCCATTGCATGGTCCGCTCACCGCCTGCCCATTACGCATCCGGCAACGACATTCGGCGAATGCGAGCGTCCGGTTGTTGCGCAAACCAGCGTTGGCGGGATTTAATTCTAAACCACGTCAATATCATGTGATGGTTGGTGCCACAACACGGTGACTTATTGATACTACGTGTTAATAAGTAAAAGTTGACATCGAGTGGCGACAAAAGATGCCGCTGCCATCCGTTTCTGGTTCCGACGGCAGCACACCGTTTGTTGACGAGAAAATCAAATCAACAGGCGCCTCGCTAATGCAGAATTGGGAGTGAATATGCCGTGATCGTTGCCTCAAGGCCTCGTACCGACACTTCTCCAATGTTGTTGAATTCGAATCTATGCTTGGTAAGTTCAACTGTACGTGCTGACACTAAAACTCGAGTATTGAACTGCTTATTTAGTTCTTGAAGTCTCGCAGCCAGGTTCACGTTTTCCCCATAAACTGTATAACCGACACGATCACCATCTCCTACCGTTCCTCCTACCACCGTGCCGGTATTGACGCCAATACGGGTGTGGAGGGCGATGTCATCTTCGAAACGTCGGCGTTCAAGCAACCTCTGAATATCCTGCGCCGCCAACACCGCATTGGTGGCGTGATTAGATTCCTCGACCGGCAGATTAAACGTTGCCAAGATAGCGTCGCCCCAAAATTGCGTGATCACGCCACCATGTTCACGAATCGGTTCGGCAATAACCGAAAAATACTCGTTGAGCATAGCGATTACCTGCTCTGGATTTCGGCCTTCACAAATCGCCGTAAAGTTTTCGATATCCGAATTGAGGATGGTGGCTTCACGTACTTGGGGCCGAATGACGCCGCGATCTTTGAGTACGGCCGCAGCGACACTTTCCGGAACGAATCTGCCAAAGGTTTCGCGAATAAATTCTCTATCTTTAACCTCGTCGACCATATCGTTAAAACCACGCGTCAACACGCCGATTTCCTCGTCGGAGACGACGGGTGCCTTGGTGTCGAGATCTCCCTTGCTGATTTTTTTCATCGTCTCGAGCAACATGTTCATCGGTCGCGTCAGGCTGCGTGAAATGAAGACTATGGCGAGCAAAGCCAGGATCATCGAGAAAATGATGTCAATCCGGAATGCCTGCACCGCAGGCATCTGCATATGACCCATCTCATTCGAAGGATCCACGTAGGATTTGTGCTCCAAGATCGCCGTGCTATCCACGTTACCTAACACATAGTCATGCGTAAAAACTAAAAGTATCGGCACGATTGAGGTAGCGACAAAAGCAATGAGCAACTTGTATAGAAATCTTTCTCTTCCAGGTTCAAAAACCAACCCACAGTGCAAGGAGAGATGTTTTCTGAGCACCACGGTAAAATCACTAATCAAAAAATATATATACAAAGCCAGCAAGCCGCCATAGATAACGATTAGGAATATTTGATAAAAGACCAAACGCAACGGTATTTCGGTGGGACAATCAGCGCACAAAACGTGGGTTGAAAAATGATGTGGCAGTAACGCGACAAGCGTCAGCACAAGGGCCCATGCGGCGCAATACCGGGGCAGTCGTTGAATGCGGCGCTGCGCCAGTTCAAACTTCTTTCCATCTCGAAAGAAAGAGGCGATCGGTGAAATAAGGAAATAAGATCCGATCAGGTTGATGACGACGAGAACGAGGACCAGGCTCAACAACGCATCGCGGAAATGCAGCATTCCTTCCGTTAACACCGCGGACAAAACACCGATGAACAGCACCAGCACGGCCAAGCTGAGCATCGAAAGGTAGTATCGAGACATCAGCTGGCAATTCGTAATTTGAGCTCCTTCGCGGCGAGGCTCGTTGTGGTTTTTCATTGATTGACGATTGTACCGCCCGAACGCCGTGTTTCAATACGGCGTAGCGTAAGAGTTATTTCAACATTATTTTCTTTTCCTGATACTCTTGTTGATCAATCTCTCCCAGGGCGAAACGCTCATCGAGCAGGTCGCGTGGCGATCTGTTGACGCGCGGATCAGAGTAACGCGAGACGACCTTTATCAATACAACAATAAGCAGGATAAGTAACCCCCAAAAGAACAGCATTCCCAGACCAGGAATGCCAAAGCTGCCAGACATCATAATGTTGTCTCCTAGATGTTGATAAACAGTAGCACGTATACGTTGCGAGAATTGCCGCCGGCGAAGTCCGTAGCGCCACCGGCGGCACACCCGATACTGGTGTTAAAAACTAAGCTCTGAAGCTCTAGCGCACACTGCCAAAGTGATGCGGACCAAAGTGGTGTCTACCGAGCCATCGATCGGCAGTGGTTTTTTGCTCCTTAGTAAGCGCCGCATACAACTCGCGGGTTGCGGTTGCCAGTTGCTCCATGTGCTGTGCCCCTTCTTGCATCATTTTGAGATGCGTCTCAGTATCCAACGACGCGCGTGTACCGCCATGCATGGTTTTATGGTGGGATTCCATGAGTTTCGCCTTGGCTTGTGACGCCTCCACATAACCATTCCAAACCGTTTCCTGCTCTGTGGCGATGCCCAGCGTTTGCTTGAGATTAGTGAGCCACTCATTGGTGTGGGTGATGGGATCGCCGCCGGTCGATTGTGGGCCACCCATAAAGCCATGCATACCGCTTGGACCGCCCATCATCCCGCCGCGCATGCCGCCCGGCCCGCCCATCATGCCCATGCCGCCCATCATCCCGCCGTGCATGCCAGGCCCAGTCCAGCCAGGTCCGGTCCCGCCGGGTCCGAAACCGCCGTGGGCGAATACCGCACCACCCGCAGCCAGAATCAGGCCGGACACTGCCGCAGCGCTAATCAATTGTTTGCTTTTCGTCTTCATCAATAGTTCTCCTATGTTGAGATTAAATTAATAAGTCTGTCGACTTGTGACCTATTTGAACCGACGCGTGTAACCCGTTGATGTCTACAGAAGGGTTTTTTGTAAGCCTCTGTAACAGTGCTTCTGTTAGTTACACAGTGTTACCATTAATCGGTGCGTGAAATGCCGAATCACCGTAGAGTAGCGATCATGAATCCCTCTGACGCACATATTCTCGTTGTCGATGACGATCCAGAGATAAGACAGCTCCTTGGAACCTACCTGCAGAAGAACGGTTATCGGGCCAGTACGGTAGGGGATGGACATGGTATGTGGCAGACGTTGGAAGCGTCTCAGGTTGATCTCATCGTCCTCGACCTGATGTTGCCTGGAGTGGATGGCCTGGAGCTGTGCCGGACGCTTCGTGCGCGCTCCAAGATCCCGGTGATCATGCTCACCGCGCGGGGTGATGAGATGGACCGCGTGTTGGGATTGGAGATGGGCGCCGACGACTATCTTCCCAAGCCGTTCAGCGCCCGCGAGCTTTTGGCGCGGATCAAGGTGGTACTGCGGCGTGTCCATGATCTGCCACCGAAAACCCTGGACGAGGCAAACCACAAGCTGGAATTTGCTGGTTGGGTCCTGGACGCTCACACACAACACTTGACCTCTCCCGCTGGGGTCGTGGTTCCGCTAAGTCACGCCGAATTCCGGCTTTTGCAGGTACTGCTAACCCACCCTAACCGGGTGCTGAACCGGGACCAACTCCTGGATCTGACCCAAGGCCGGGAGGCGGGGCCCTTCGACCGTAGCGTCGACGTGCTCATTGGTCGGCTGCGCAAACACCTCGGAGAGGATGCCAAGCAACCGACGTTGATCAAAACAGTCCGCGGCCGTGGTTATGTATTGGCCGGGAAGGTCACCGCAAGGGATTGATTGGGGTCGATCGGCATGCGTTTGTTTCCTCGTTCCCTGTTCGGAAGACTGATCCTGGTGTTGCTCACCGGTCTGATCCTGGCGCAGCTCGTGTCGGCGTTCGTGCTGCTGCGAGACCGGGGTCAGGCGTTGTACCGGTCGGTGCAGACGGATGTCATCACGCGCACGGTCGGTATTGTTCGCCTTTTGGGCTCTATCTCATCGCAGGAACGAGAACGATTGGTGCCCCTGCTCAGCACCGACGATATGCGGGTAACTCTGGCGACAGCGCCGGCGCCGAAACCGCAGCGAGGTGCGGATGTCGAGGCCGCGGCTCAATTGGTGCAGGCTCAGATCGCGCGGCATCTTCCCCAGCACACCCGCGTGGAAGTCTCGTTTCGGCGTGCACGCATCCCCGAGGCTGCGCCGGCCATGCACCACCCGCACATGATGGGCCGCGGGATGGCCGGCCCGTGGGCGTACATGCATGGGTTGCATGCGATGGGGGATGTCTTTCATATACAAGTCGAACTCGAAGACAGGACCTGGGTGCGTTTCGAGCGCCAAGTGCCCGAGTCTCTTTTTGGCTGGCCTTACCGATTGTTGATCACGCTCGGAATTCTTTTGGTCAGCGTGGTTGCCTTATCGTTATTGGCGGTACGCTGGAGCGTTGGGCCGCTGCGCACGCTTCGACGGGCGGCTGAGACGCTGGGCAAAGACATCCACCGCGAACCACTTGCCGTCGAAGGCCCGGTTGAAGTCGCAGATACCGCCAAGGCGTTCAACACTATGCAACAGCGGCTCAAGAACTACATCGAAGACCGTGCCCGTATCTTGGCGGCGGTGTCCCACGACCTGAAAACGCCGCTGACACGCATGCGTCTGCGCAGCGACTTGCTGGAGGACGAAGAGCTGAGGGTGAAAATCCAAACCGATTTAGATGATATGGAGTCGATGGTGAGGGCGACCTTAGACTTCATGCGCGGTACGGAAACCAAAGAACCCAGTCAGCCATTGGATCTAACGGCATTACTGGAAAGTATCCAGAGCAATATGAGGGAGGCCGGTGGGGATATAGAACTCACGGGTCGATTAGAAAAGCCCATTCAGGGCAAGCCGCTGGCGCTCAAACGGTGTATCACTAATCTATTAGACAACGCCGTGCGCTACGGAGAGCGCGCCGACATCACCGTTGAAGACACGGGTCAACACGTTGTGATCTCGGTGAGCGATGATGGGCCGGGTATACCGGAACAGTCTCTGGAACGGGTTTTCGATCCGTTCTTTCGTCTCGAAGCGTCGCGCAGCCAATATACCGGAGGTACCGGCCTTGGCCTGGGGATCGCGCGCAACATCGCGCGCGCGCATGGTGGTGACTTAGTGCTGGAGAATCGGCCCCAGGGGGGGCTGACGGCAACGCTGCTTCTGCCCCGATAGAGCGCGTGGCAATGCGACTCGACGTAATATTGCCCGGTTACAGCGGTGCCGGTTTAGCTAGTCGATCCCTGCTTTACGCTGCTCGTTTCGAATATAGGCCACGATGTCACTTACCTGTTCGGGCGTGACGCCGGTTACCGGAGGCATGTGCCCGAATTGCCAATGATGCTGTTTGACGCCGTTCTTCACCGCCAGATGGAAGGCGAGGTCATGATGGTGGGCGGGATGATAGGTACTGTGTACCAAGGGCGGTCCCTGGCGGCTGCCGCGCGCGCGTGTCCCGTGGCACACCACACAGGTATCGTGATAAATGGTTTCACCGCGGCGCGCGTCCGCTACATAGTTATCCTTGGGCAGAAACAGGTTCTGTCTGCCTTGTTCTGGATCTGGCTTGCTGCACGAGACCAGAAGCAATAACAGCGGCAGCACCGGCAGCCATGGCAGACACGTCTTCGGCCGGTCGGATTCCGTCAGTGTGGACTGCGAATAGATGCCGATATCACCCCACCATCATACCGAGCAACCTTGCGAGCGTTGCCTGCGCGAGCCGGGAAGGAGATCCTTTGCCGCCAATTTCCTGACGACGTTACCCTTGAATCCGGATCCAGAGGAAAACTTTCGTGAAAGCACGTCTCGGGCGGGAATCTCCATTAGGCTTTTGTCTTCAATCTCCTGGAAGTACAGCGCGATTTTCGAGTAATGACTCGGAAACCAATAGAGATTCGCTATCAGCCCTGCCGCATAGAGCTCTTCCTCACTCTTGCCTTGCGCGGCGCCAAGCTGCAGTAGCCCCAACATAGCCGAGCCGTGATTACAGTCCTGGAAAAAAGTCGAGTTGTTACAACACGGGCGATAGATGCTCTTAGCCGCTTGATGCACCACTTTCTCTTGACCCTCATTCAACTCAATATTCACCACTTTATTGAAATAGGCAGCGCCGTTTTTTTCCTTGCCCAAGTTCCATCCTCCGGTACTGGCAAATCGCGCCAACCGCTTACCCTGCAGCGGGCTTCGTTGGTTGAATTGGGTCTTATTGGAGATCCCGAGCGCCCACAGGATATTCAAAAGAAATGGCGCCGAGACTGGGTCCACGTGAATCGGTTCACGAGAGTCAGTGACAAAAGTCTGTCCAATCCATTCCGGCACCGCCTGTTTCCGCTTGGAATAGAGGGTGTTCCATTTCTCTAAATCGATCACCCCTTCTTCGACCAGTGTTTTCGAAGCGCCGTTGAAGGCGATGGGTAGCGTTTTACCTTCAATAGGAAGTAATCGCCGCTCCAGTTCTTCGTGCTTCATTTGCACGACATGCTGTTTTCCCGCTTGGGTGTGGTTAAACAGCCAGTAACGGGATGAATAATAGGATGCAAAAGCCCCCACTCCGAGACCACTTGCGCCAATAAGAAAGTCTCTTTTACTGATTCCTCTCATTTTGCTACTCCTAATGTGAGTCTTTGAAATCGGCCAGATGTTGGTCGGCCGGACAAAACCACGCTGAGAGCAGGCCGGGATACAGCCCGCTCTCAGCGCTTTGGCCCTTGGGGTATGCGTTATTATTATGGGCATTAATATCGTAAAACATTAGAGCCGCTCACACGTCAAGAATGCCAAAGCGGCGGCGTGCCATCTCCAGCCGAGCGCGATCTTCGCTTTATCTTGATCCGCTGCCGGTTCGGTTCAACAGATATCCTCGATAAAGCGGACTATCGCACACGGGGTTCATAGTGAATTGCATGTTTCCACGAGGGAGCATCGATGGGGAGTTTTGTGCAAAAGTCACATAACTCGGAATAACCATATTTAGCCTTCAAACCTTCTGGTGATGGATACCAATCTCGATCACCGTGTCTCTGGCATACCGGTGCGGCGGCACGACCAGATTTGTGGGTGCCGGGACGTTTTTGAACACGCGCCCGGAAAGGTCGAATTTCGAACCGTGACACGGACAGAAATATCCCCCTGGCCAATCATCGCCCAATCCGGACAGCGTGCCCGATGTAAAACGCGCCAAAGGCACGCAACCGAGGTGGGTGCATAATCCCACCACGACAAGGTATTCGGGTTTGATCGAGCGGTGTACACTGCTCGCGTATGGCGGTTGCTGAGTTTCTACTTTGGAAAATGGATCCGCCAATAGTTCGACATTGGTTGTCAACGTTGCCACGGTTCTAGGAGTGCGCCGCAAGATCCATACTGGTTTTCCACGCCACGCCACTGTGATCATCTGGCCGCGTTCCAATTGACTGATATCCACTTCCACCGGTCCGCCCAATGATCGTGCTCGCTCGCTGGGACTCATGCTTGCAATGAAAGGCACAGTAGACAAACCCACGCCCACGATACCCAACGCAGATGTCGCTTTGACTAGAAAACGTCGTCGATCATTTATAGTGTCATCTATCATTGAAGATCCAAGGTGCATTGGTTCTCACGTCGATCAAGTTGTCGGTTTACTGCATTCGATACACGAGGCTCAATGAAGCCATGGTCTGCACTTGATAAGCGGCCTGTGGGATTACCTGACAGGCGGTTGTCATCATACGCACTGCTTGGTACCCACATTATCTTGAGACTGCTCACCGTAAATACTTCTCCGGGTTCTTCTCGAACTCTGCCTGACACAAAGGACAACACAATAAAAAGTCCTGACCCTTATACTCGACCACGATATGTGCCTTGTTACGATTGATGCGTTTGCCGCAAACAGGATCTTGGATTGGACTTTTCTTCGCGTGTTTCTTCATGGCATCTCCGCTCCTAAGGTCTGCAATTTAATCGAGAAACTGCTTGTATTATTATCACAAGTGCCTGACGGACATCAGACATGCCGGTTTGCAGCCTGCGACAATTCCTGTTTCACGACGTTGAGGTTAATGCGTGTTGTTTACCGAGAAACTGCTCCGGCGCGGCTTCGAACGCGTCCAGACATTGTTTGGAACAGAATCGGTAAAGAGTGCCGGCGTACATCTTTCCGTAACCCTCGCTTGGGGGTACATCTTTGTGGCATACCGGGTCGGTGTGTTTGTCGTCGGCGACGTGCTTGGATCGGTGGCCACCGTGGCGGCCGTGCGCCATATGAGCGCCGCATCCAAACCGCATCATCACCGCGAACAACACGGCAAACAATAAAAGCGACAATAATCCATCCATTTCTATTCACCTCTTTGGCTAAAGTGAGTGGGGTGGGCCGGGAACTGGGGGCCGTCGTGCATGCGCGGGAAGAATGCCGGGACCTCGCGCATGTAGAACCGGTATGAGTCGCCAAATTCCACGAGGGATTCGCGCTCCTCGCGCCGCGCCAGGCGCACATACATGTAGATGAGTATCGGGAACATGATCACGGTCACCAATGTCGGCCATTGGACGAGGAAACCCAACATAATGACAATAAACGCCACATATTGCGGGTGACGCATGCGGGCATAGGGTCCGGCGGTTGCCAACGTGCGGAGCCGCTGTGCGGTATAAAGCACCTTCCAGGCTGACGACAACAGAAGAAAGCCACCCAATATCAGCAACATGCTCATCCAGTGGAAGGGTCCGAAATGTGGATTGGCGCGCCAACCAAACAGCATCTCGGGCAGGTGGCCCGATTCGTGCGCCAGCCAGTTCACTTCCGGAAAACGGGAAGTCAACCATCCGGACATCAGGTAGATCGTGAGCGGAAAGCCGTACATCTCGGTGAATAGCGCCACCAGGAATGCGGAAAACGCACCAAACGAACGCCAGTCGCGTTTAGTGCGGGGCTTGGTGAAGCTGAACGCAAAGATGATGAAGATCACAGAGTTGACAATCACCAGCGACCACAGCCCGTATTCGGGTGTAGCGCCGCTCATGATTTTTTCCCTGTGTGGTCGTCACTGTCATCACCATGGCCGTGCCCGCCGTGCATAAACAAATGCATCACCAAGCAGGCCGCCACCAATATCCAGGGCAATGCGCCAATGACATGAGCACGGTGTTCCGTAGACAGAAAGTAACCGCCAATAGCGAGGAACGCCACGATCGCGATGTTGACGCGGTTATGCCACCACTGCCTTGCCGTATCGTTCATCTGCTTCTCCACCGCAATAATCAATGCCGGGTTCACAATTTGACACGGTTGAGCCGGAGCGCATTGCCGACCACGGACACCGAGCTGAAACTCATGGCTGCCGCCGCGATGATGGGGCTCAACAGGATGCCGAACGCCGGATACAGCACGCCCGCGGCGACCGGCACCCCCAGTGCGTTGTAGACGAACGCGAAGAACAGGTTCTGGCGGATGTTGCGCATGGCGGCGCGCGACAAGCGGCGGGCCCGCACGATGCCGCGCAGGTCGCCCTTCACCAGCGTCACGCCGGCGCTCTCCATGGCGACATCGGTTCCCGTGCCCATTGCAATGCCTACCTGGGCCTGCGCCAGCGCCGGTGCGTCGTTGATGCCGTCGCCGGCCATGCCCACGACGCGTCTTTCTCCTTGTAAACGCTTGATGGCCTCCGCCTTCTGGTCGGGGAGTACACCGGCGATGACCTCGTCCAAGCCGAGTCTTGCTGCCACCGCCTTGGCCGTCGTCTCGCTGTCCCCGGTCAGCATCACGATGCGCACGCGCTCTGCGTGTAGGGCCTCGATCGCGGCCGGCGTCGTATCCTTGATGGGGTCGGCGACCCCCACGAGTCCCGCCGGTTTTCCGTCTATGGCCACGAACATCACCGTTTGGCCTTCCGTGCGCAGGGCTTCGGCGCGTTGCAGGAGCGCGCCGGGTTCGACACCGAGAGATTCGAGGAGCCGCGTATTCCCGAGCGCCACGCGCCGGCCGTCAACTTCGCCGATGACGCCTTTTCCCGTGACCGATTCGAATACGCTGGTCGTCCCGAGGGTGACGCCGCGCTCTTGTGCCCCGGCGACGATGGCTGCCGCGAGCGGATGCTCGCTGCCACGTTCCAGCGTCGCTGCCAGCCGCAGCAGCGTTGATTCGTCGACAGGCGCGACCGGCTCCACGTGCACCAGGCGGGGCTTGCCTTCGGTGAGCGTCCCGGTCTTGTCCACGACCAGGGTGTCGACCATGCGCATGGTCTCTATGGCCTCAGCGTCCTTGAACAGCACGCCGAAGGTCGCGCCCTTGCCGGTCGCGGTCATAATGGACATCGGGGTCGCCAGACCGAGGGCGCAGGGACAGGCGATGATCAGCACCGCCACCGCGTTGATGATTGCAAAGGCCATCGCCGGCGCCGGACCCACCAGGGCCCAAATAATGAACGTGAGCACGGCAACGATAACAACCACCGGCACGAAGTAACCCGCGACCACGTCGGCGAGCTTCTGGATCGGCGCGCGGCTGCGTTGCGCCGCGGCCACCATCTGCACGATCTGTGAAAGCAGCGTGTCGGTACCGACCCGCTGCGCTTCGATAACCAAGCCTCCGGTGCCGTTTACGGTGGCGCCTATGACTTGATCCCCGGGCTGTTTCGCCACCGGAATCGGCTCGCCGCTGATCATGGACTCGTCGACGGCGCTCTCGCCCTCGATAACGATACCGTCCACCGGTACCTTTTCTCCCGGGCGCACCCGCAGGCGGTCACCCACGTACACCTGCTCGAGGGGTACGTCGGCCTCGGTGCCGTCGGCGTTCAGACGACGGGCGGTCTTGGGCGCCAGGCCGAGCAGCGCGCGTATCGCCGCGCCCGTTCGGTGGCGTGCGCGCAGCTCCATCACCTGGCCGAGCAGAACCAGGGTCACGATCACCGCCGCCGCCTCGAAATAGATCGCGACCTCGCCGTGTGCGTCGCGAAACGAGCTTGGAAATATGTCGGGCATCACCGTTGCGACGACGCTATAGGCGTAAGCCACCCCAGTGCCAAGACCGATGAGCGTGAACATGTTCAGGCTGCGGTTGACCACCGACTGCCAGCCGCGCACAAAAAACGGCCAGCCGCCCCACAACACCACCGGCGTGGCCAGCACCAGTTCCAGCCAGCTGAGCGTTCGCGGAGTGGCGAGCCAGTCAAAGGACAGTCCCACGTACTCGCCCATGGCGATAATCACGAGCGGCACGCTCAGCACCGCACTCACCCAGAAGCGCCGCGTCATGTCGACGAGTTCCAGGTTTTCCTCCTCTTCGGGGGTGACCGTCAACGGCTCCAGCGCCATGCCGCAGATCGGACATTCACCCGGCTCGTCGCGCACGATCTCCGGATGCATCGGGCAGGTGTACTGGGTGCGTGCCGCAACCGCTATCGGCATTTCCGGCTCCAGCGCCATGCCGCACTCCGGGCAGTTGCCGGGCCCATTATCGCGGACCTCGGGGTGCATCGGGCACACGTAAACGCGCTGATCCGATGTTGCCGGTGGCGCCGTACCAGCCGGGCTTTGTACGTCTTTCGCATCCGATAGAACAGCGCCGGGTGAGGCGCTGAACTTTGCACGGCAGTGGGCGCTGCAAAAGTAGTATGTCTTGTCCTCGTACACGTATCGGTGCTCGGAGTCAGTGGAGACGGTCATGCCACATACAGGATCGCGAAGCGACGATGCCGCAGAATCAGTATTGCGGTTACGATCGGTAGTTTTCATAGCTCGTGTTTTCCTTGCAGACGTAGTTTCAGCGGTGATTTTCATAACGTTAGATTGATCACCCGGCACGGTGTTCCTATCGACAGAGTCGCGATCTCGCTCCGAGGTTCCATTTCCATTGCCGTTAAGAAAATGTTTTGCCGTCTCCTTCATCGCTTTTCTCCGTAGTTACTACTATCTCGTGGTATGAGTACGGTTGATAAAAATAGTCCTTATACGGACAACACCTTGCTTTACAATGGTGTTCTCGGGCGCAGACTTCCCAGGTCGTGTCGCGCACTACCACTTCGTCACAAATACTGCACAGTAATATCGGTGAATCAAAACTAACCATGATTAAAATGACTCGATCCTCAGGTAATGCTGCTTCGTTAACCCAGCGATAAGATGAACTGACCGATACTTTTTTCACTGAGTTCCAACATGGATATTAGACTTGCGCCCATCACCGCGGCATTTCCAGAACATTACGAAAAGTTGATGCGATGCCGTGGTCCTACGTCGAACAGATTTGCCGCGTTAGCCGTGCGGCTACTCGTTCCCGCAAGTTCATTAGTGCTCTGTTGCACCGCGACTTGGATGCAACTCATTCTTGCCGGGACGCGGTGACATGAATAACGAGGCATCCCGTCACCCCGCGCTACATCCGGAATCCTATGACTTCGTATCAACGGTTATAACATTGAGTTTTTGTATAGATTTAGACATCCGTACCCAATCACGGATCATCCAAACTAGTACTCAGGCGAATACAACAGGGCGTTCCGGATGATAAGATATTCACATAATGAGGCACCTGGTATGAGAATCCTGGTCATCGAGGACGATGCGGAGACGGCGTCCTACATAGCCGACGGACTCGAGGAGAATGGTCATAATGTTGACCTTGCTGCGACAGGTCGCGACGGATTGTTTCTCGCCGCCGGCGAGTCCTACGACCTGATGGTGATTGATCGTATGCTGCCTGAGGTTGACGGGCTCGGCATTGTAAAGACCATCCGCGGCGCTGGCGTCAAGACCCCCGTTCTGTTCCTCACGGCATTAGGGGGTGTCGACGACCGTGTTGCGGGGCTCGATGCGGGTGGCGACGATTATCTCGTTAAGCCGTTCGCTTTTTCCGAACTACTTGCACGGCTCAATGCCCTGGCCAGAAGACCGCCAATACAAGCTGCTAAAACCGTGCTTCGGGTCGGCGACCTGGAAATGGATCTCATCAAGAGGACGGTCACCCGACAGGGGCAGAAAATCGATCTCCAACCTCGCGAGTTCAGGCTGCTCGAAAATCTTATGCGTCATGCCGGACAGGTCATGACACGTACGATGTTGCTCGAGAACGTGTGGGATTTCCACTTCGATCCGCATACGAACGTGGTCGAGACCCATATCAGTCGCCTGCGCGCCAAGGTGGACAAACCCTTTGCAACGCCGCTGATCCACACCGTACGCGGAGCGGGCTATTCCCTGGAAGCTCCAGTCTGATCCTTAATGCAGGCGGTCAAGCTACTGCGCTCGGCGCCCGTCCGCTACGGGATCGCCTTCGCTGCACTCTC
>CAMYMN010000030.1 GCA_947259395.1 uncultured Gammaproteobacteria bacterium
GGAACAGGCCACTTCGGAGATGGAGCGCGGCGAGCCCGCGCCCGGTGGTGTTGGCGGTATGTGGAAAATGATCCGCGACAAAGACAATCAGGAGGTCATCCGCTACATGTTCACCGTCGGCAAGAGAATCCAAGCCAGCACGCCGCAGTAACAAGATATTGGGGCCGGGGCCGCGACCCCGGCCGTAATATTTATGATTTCCACCCCGGCGTACCGGCTCTGGTACGCCATTTCGACAGTCGCCCTGTCCGCAGCGGTAACGGGGGAGGGCCGTGCGCGCATCGGATGCCGGGACTCTCACCGTGGTGGATGAGTCAGCGAGTGCGACGGGGTGAGACCCTGGTTCTGCAAATACGCTCAGGGCAGGCCATATATTCTTGTCATCCTGATGTCGTAGGGCGTCTTGGGATGACAGATGATGCATCACTTTGCACCATCATTTCTCAATCCCCCAGCAAAAAACTCTGATTTCCCTGCGTTAGATCAATGACTGGTCAAACAGAATAAAAGATCATTGCGGTGACGGGGTAAGGCATGAAAAAACCACGTCGTGTCATTGAACAAAATTAAAATTCTTGCGGTAAATGGAACCCGGTCGGAAGTTCAGATGCTTGGCTGCCCGCGAGTGGTCTCCGATTTCCTGCGCCGGTTTTTGACCTTGATCAAGATTACGCCACTTGTGGCGATTACAAGACAGGCCTCGCATTGACTACCAACGATTCCAGTCTACTTTTTTGCATATACAATGCCGCCGGTATGGCGGTGTCCGGCGCGCGGATTGCTGCGGTACGCGCTCGGTAGGGTCTCGCGCAGCAATAACAAGAGGCAACCAAAAATGCGACGATCGATACTTCTAGTAACCACCGCCGTGTTCGGTTTTTCCTTCGCAGGGACGGCCTACAGCGTGAGTGAGGGATACGCGGGCTCGGAAGCCTGTAAGGGATGCCACTTAGAGATCTACGAGCAGCACATGAAGTCCGGGCATCCATACAAGATCCAACGGGTGCGGGGCGCACCGCCAAGTTACCCGGCGGGCACCTCACCGGGGGTTCCCAAACCGCCGGCCGACAAGACCTGGGATGATGTCACCTATGTGATCGGCGGCTACGGTTGGAAGGCGCGTTACATGGACAAGGAAGGGTACATCCTTACCGGCAAAGAGAATCGCCAGTACAACCTGGCGAACAAGTTTCTCGCCACTGAGCCGAACTGGACCGGCTACAGCGCCAAGAAGGCGCCGCGCAAGCCCTACACCTGCGGCACCTGCCACACCACCGGCTGGGTAAAGACCGGCGAGGGCGGCCCGCATCAGGACAACCTGCCTGGGATTCATGGCACCTGGTCGGAACCGGGAGTGCGCTGTGAGGCCTGCCACGGTCCCGCCGCCGAGCACGCGAAGGACCCCACGAGCGGCAAACCACCCATCAAAGAAAACTGCGGGGAATGCCACCGCCGCGGCGATGTAACCCAGATCGATGCCAAGGGTGGACTCGTGAGGCACCACGAGCAGTATGAGGATTTGCTCGCCTCGCCACATAAGATGTTCGGTTGTACAACTTGCCACGACCCGCACAAGGGGACCCGGTATCAATTGGGCGGCTACAAGGGCGAGGACGCGACCTGTAAGAAGTGCCACACCAACATCGAAATCAAAGTGGCGGCCAAGGCGAAGTTCCAATGCAAGGACTGCCACATGGCTTACGCCGGTAAATCGGCCATGGCCATTAAGATCCATGTTCACCGACGACGGCAATTTCGTGCGTGTTGACAGCGACGGCAAGGCCTATTTGAGCGTCGATCGCACCTGTCTCACCTGTCATTCATCACAGAACAAAGCCTGGGCGGCGGCCAATGCCGTCAACATCCACGGAACGCCGTAGCTCGTACGCAAGCAGTTTTCGTCAACAATAAGAACAGAAAACAGGGGTCAGAGTCGTTGACTCTGGCCCCGTTTTTATCGCAGAACAAAACCCCGTGCGTGAGCACGGGGATGGACGCGATGCCCGCACGGTATCGTGCGGGCCACGGACGAGGCCGGTTGTGGCTTTGCCGACAACCGGCCGAGTCCAGTGTATCCCGGCGTAGCCGGGATGATTCCCCGCGCATTAGCGCGGGGAGATTCAATTCGACTCGCGGGTTCCGCCCCCCGCTCTCCTGATTTTATCCATGTAAATGGACTTCATCGTGGTCTCGAAGGCGTCGTTGGAAGGGTAAGCGAAACCGAAGACTGGCTGCCACAAGCGCGGATTCTCCATGCATAAATAAACGAACACCTGTGCGTGCCAGGGTTTGAGACATTGATAAGCAAAACGAAACAACTCGAGCTTGATCGCTTCCGGATAGGAAAGCTTACCGTCGGCCTCGACCAGCGGCATCTGTAGCACCTTGGTGTTGACTCGGCGCGAGCGAATGGTGCGCATCACGGACTTGGTAAACGTCAATGTACCGAGCGATACCAAGGCTACCTCGGAGGGGTTGAATTGTTCCAGCAGGAGATCGAAGATCTGCGCGTAATCGATGCGCCAGGCGTCATAGTGAACAAGCGGATGAAAATGGAAACCAACCAAGATGCCCCGGTCTGCCAACTTACGCGCTGCGGTCACGCGATCGATTAAAGATGCGGTCTGGTGTTCTTCATGGGTGATGATCGTCGGAGTATTCAACGACCATGTGCACAAGATGTTGGCGGGTATGTCGTTGTTGAGTAAGTAAGCGATGTTTTTTGATTTGGTCTTCAATTCGAGGATGACGTTGGGGTGCTGGCGCGCAAAATCCACCAGGGCTTGCAGTACGCCGTTTTTGTTTCCCCACATCAGTGAATCCGACGATTGACCGGTGCCAATGTGATGGATCCGGTTTGGATCGAGTTCCAACGCGCGCAGCTTGTGCGCAAACTCAGGGTCAAAGTTGATGGTGTCACCCCGGTAGAAGGATTGAATACTGCAATAGCTGCAGCCAAAACCACAGTTTTCGACCGCGTCCAGGGTCATGAGGTTACAGCAACGTGTACGACTCGAGGCAACAGGGCAATTACCGAGCCCCAGATTCGGTTTGCGACGAACACCGAGCGCGGATTTAACAGGTGTCGGTCTGGTGTGGGGTCCAAATCGTTGGTAACTGGGGGCCGCATTCTTGAGCCCATGCCAGACCTTACGCAGCTCGTTTAGAACGTGTCGTCGCGCGCACTTGCGGTTCGTGGCATCACGGATTTCGCCGGGCCATGCGTCGCAAATCGACATCTCGCGCCAGGCCTGAAAATCCGTCGCCATCTCGACAATCTGGCGTAATTCCTGCTGCGTGAAGCGGTAGTGTTGTGACTGATCACGGATGAAGATTTGTTCGCGTCTGGGCAACGCGCCAAATTGCGTGCACGCGGCCTGGCGGACGAATCTTGAGTGATAATCTGTTAGCGTTGCCATGAGGCCGGACTATAGCGCGTTTCTGCACGCTCCCGAAAATAGGAACGCCACGTGATCCCCGTGCAAGACAGGCAGGCAGCGGTCCGGCAAATGGTTAAACGGTCACCGCACCTTTGAGTGGAAGCTGTTCGCTGTTGGTTTCCACGGTCAACGCATCCAGGTTTGGAATGGTGACGGTTCGGCCACTGAATATCGCAATGCCGTCTTGTCCGAGTTCCTTGATTGCGCGGGCTATGGATTCCGGACGCGCCGCAAGCAAAGCGGCGATATCCCGGCGCAGCATCGGTAACTTAAGCACACATTCACCATCATCGGGACACATTTCATCCGTATTCATCAACAGCAACAGATTGATCAGCCGGGTTCGTACCGGTATGTGCTGCCCTCGGAGCAGCAGCGCATCCCGCGGCCCGCGGTCGCGGGCGAGAGTACGGAAGAAGCGACGGGCGAAACCCGGAAACTCGTCGACGAGTTGTAGCACGACTTTTTTCGGGTAGTAGCACACGTCACAGGCAGTGAGCGCCTGGGCGGTGGCCGCATGAGCGTCCTCTCCAAATAGGCTGCGATAACCCATCATCTCGCCCGGTCCTACAACCCGGAACGCGGTTTTATGGTTAAAGATATCCGCATGCCACAGCAGGGCATGTCCACTTCGAAGACAATAAAGTCCCGTTGCATCGGCACCCTGCGAAAATATCTTTTCGGTCCTGGTGACGGTGCGGACGACCATGGTGTTTTCTAAACGGGTCACATCGGCCGCCGGCATATCACTGCAGCGGATATGCTCGCGCAACTTGCACCCGATACCGGCGCATTTTCGGTTTGGGACCATCTACCTTAGGTATTTGCGTACGTATGCATGGCCGACGGATCGGCACTTGATGCGAGTTTGATCCATTTTTGCACCCCCATTCAAAGCTTAGACCATATTCACGAAAGATAATTCCGTAGGTGATATGTAGGAAATTGTTGGTATCACCGTCACTCCGGTCCCCAACATTCATATCATTCCAAGTGCAGCGAGGATACTTACCGGTTTTCGATCACGCCGAGTGCAACCGGGCATCGTTCACACCTTGCGAACCTGGGCTTTCGGCTACGCTCAGGACAAGCGGGTTAGTTGCCTCGGAATGGCATTGCTCGTTGTTCGATTGCACGGAGTGCGTGTATCCAAGCGCGGTGCTCGCGGCATCAGCCTTATATTCACGGGGTTGGACCCGAGCCAGGGCCCTTGGTTCACAGCACACAACGTCATCCTGAGTGGGACAGCAATATTGGAAAATATAACCGGTCACAGGCGATACTCCAAGGAACGAGCACACGGTTTGTCCGCCAGGAGTGTCCTTACGTCACTGGTCACGTAAGGCTCGATTTGAGGTGCGCTTCGAAATAATGAAAGCATTTTTAATATATGCATGAAAATCAGCGTGTTGTAACCGAATTCAGTTATTTAGGGTGAGCTCTAATATCATACTTGATGCTGCGCAGATTGCGATTCGTTCGCGCAATCTAAAAACCAGGGCATGGATTAGATGAAATCGATGCACCGGGGGATGAGCCCGTACCTTGCGCCAAGGCGCCACGCCCCTTGGCGTGACGATGCGCCGTGGAACCCCGCAGCGTTAGTTTCAGAAAATAGCGATATTCAACGCTCCGGGTTGCTTGGGAAAAATGGGGACGGGACTATGTTGGCGTCGGCTCGACTACGAACACCTGCACTTGTGCTGGTGTCTTTGCAGTACTTGCACGTCACTCAATCCATCACCATGGCGATGCATTCCGCTTCAGCGCAGCGTGCAGCTGCCCGACCCTGGGACTACGCGCAGGACAAATCCCTGGTCTCTTATCCGGAATCTTTGGTGCATTCTACGGATTTGGCGGCGCGTGGGAGAACAATAAACGCGCGCGGCGATTGGCGACAGGATATCGTCAATACAGGTTGTGCGATTTAACAATCAATAATTGAGCTAATGCAAACGTTTATCAAAATCGGTGTGAGCCTGGGACTGATTGCCTTTCTGGTGTTCCGCATAGAATGGTCTGGCGTTGCAACCAATCTAGAAAAGGTCAGCGTGTGGGTGATCGCGGCGGCAATCGGACTACAGATCACGGTGTATCTCATCGGTACCTGGCGATGGTCTGTGTTGTTGGCATTGCATCAACTGGGGCATCGCATCAAAGCCTTGCTGCCGATCTTTTTTATCGGTGCCTTGTTCAATAATGTGCTGCCTAGCGTGACTGGGGGAGATCTTTTGCGCGCCTACTATATATTTCGGCAAAAGCACGGTATTGCGGTTGCTGTGTCTCCCATTATTACCGAACGCGTGATCGGTTTAGTCACGCTGATCGGACTGGCCACGTTGGCGATAGGTTACGTAGAAATAGAAAATCCTATTACGATAACACTAAGGGCACTTTTACCTCTGCTATTTTTTGGTCTGGTCATAACGTTGGCTCTGATCGGACACCGCAAGGTGTACTGGCCGGTGCATCGCTTTTTCGAACGTTGGCAGCACATGAAAGTCGTCGAAGCGTTGCTGCGTATCGCCGAAGCCAGTCATCGATATATCAACCGGCCCACAGTGATGATGCAGCTTGTTGCCTTGAGCGTATTAGGGCAAGTCGTCGAGATTTCGATGTTTTGGATGTTGGGTCTCGGCGTTGGTTCAGATCTCGATTTTTGGAACTATGTGGTGATCGTACCGTTAATTTTTGTGGTCGCCTCGCTGCCGATTACTATCGGTGGACACGGTGTACGTGAAACTGCCGCAATTGCTTTATTTGGGCTATACGGTATGGCGGAGGATCAAGCGGCGACGATTATGGTGATTTTCTTAGCAGTTCTATTGATCACCAGTCTGCCGGGTTTGTATTTCTTTGTGAACATGAAAGGACACAAGGATTTTCTGAAACAGGCAAGTCACACGAAAGGCTTACCGCACTAACTACTAACTGCACCGGTTCAAGGTCGGTCAAAAATGCAGCCGGAATTTTACGCGGTTACCCGAGAACTTGAACGACAATGAGTCGTGATCCCATTGCAGGCCGTCGGGGTAGTCCTCCGGGATCGCCGGCGTGGCGGTGTGAATGCTTTTGCTGACACAAGCGCCCAAACGCACGCACGCGGCGATGGACGCCGACGCGTCGCTCGCCGCGATGACTGTCACTCCTGGTCCGGTGAGTAGTGCCTCAGCGTGTGCCACGGAGGCGGGATCAACCCGTGCGCTCACTATAAAAACCAACGCGGCCGCTATATACAGAACGAATTGCCGCATCCCTTCCTGCTCCCACTATTTAGTTCGCACAACATCATATTAGCCACGCTAAGTGCAATTTCCCTGCACATAAATTGGGGATTTCGCCATAATTTTTACACAATTTAGACAATGACTTTTGTGGGCAACAAGCACCCTATGGGGTGTTGCGGCACCTGCCCGCTGCGCGCGATTCGCACCCCGGTGCGGCTGGAAATAGCCGCGGTTCTGCTGCATCATGCTGGAAGCTCACACAGAAGGAGATCAACATGGGGTGTTGCCAGTACTTCGCCCCCACTGAGGGGGGATCCGACGCGTTCACGGTAGACATGCCGAGGGTAACATTCGGCCGCGGCTCACTGAGCGAGGTCGGTGAGCGGGCTTTGAGTTGGGGGATTCGCCGTGCCGCATTGTTGACCGATCCGAATCTGGTCGATTCCGAGCACTTCACACGGGCTCGGTCCTCGGTCGCGGGGGCGGGCATCGATGCCGCGGTGTTTTCCGACGTGCTTATCGAGCCGACCGACGATTCGGTGCTGGTCGCCGCTGAATTCCTGAAGGACGGCAGTTTCGACGGCGTGATCTCAGTGGGCGGCGGCTCAGTCATCGACACCGCGAAGGGCGCGTTGGTCTATGCGCAATACCCGGCGAGTTTCGAAACCTATTTTGGGCCGCCGGTTGGGGCCGGAAAACCAGTGCCCGGATCACTGCCGCCACATGTGGCGTGTCCCACGACATCGGGAACCGGATCGGAGGCCACCGGATTATCAGTGATCCGGTTTGCAGCACTCAATGTCAAGTTTGTACTTGCCAGCCGTTACCTGTTGCCCAACGAGGCCATTATCGACCCCGCGTGTGTCGACACACTACCCCCGATGGTGGTCGCATCCACGGGTTTTGATTTAATGAGCCATGCCATCGAGTGTTACACTGCCCGCGCGTACACGCGTTGGGCAAAGGTCCCGCAAGCCAATACCCGCCCGATGATCCAGGGCGCGAATCCGTGGAGTGATTTACATGCTGCTGAGGCTCTGCGAATTGTCGGTAAGTATTTAGAACGTGGCGTCGCGGATGCAACGGATCACGAAGCGCGCGATTGTCTCAGCTGGGCAGCCACTCTAGCCGGTATAGCGTTTGGCAACAGCGGCACGCACCTGCCGCATGCATTGTCTTACGCAGTCTCGCAAATGTCGCGTGATTTCAGGCCGCCGGACTATCCCGGCAGCGGACCATTCGTGCCGCATGGCTTGTCCGTTATCGTCAATTCACCATCGGTATTTCGTTACACCGCGCAAGCGGCGCCGCAACGGCATCTTGAGGCTGCGCAATGCCTCGGTGAGGATATTCGTGACGCGGTGCCGGGGGACGCCGGCGAGGTGGTGGCATCAAAGATCGTCGCATTGATGCGTGCTACCGGCGTGCCGAACGGTCTTAG
This sequence comes from uncultured Gammaproteobacteria bacterium, assembly GCA_947259395.1. GTDB lineage: Bacteria > Pseudomonadota > Gammaproteobacteria > Arenicellales > JAANXG01 > CALZGZ01. Next base: position 8,109 of record CAMYMN010000030.1, read on the forward strand.
CGGTGTGGGCCTCACCAGGGACGATGCCGCCGCGTTGGCCGACTCGGCGATACGCCAGCGCCGCGCGATCGGTAACGCGCCGCGAGATACCGGACTGGATGAGATCCGCGGCATATTCGAGCAAGCAGTGTCGTATTGGTAATCGTTACACGAAAGGGATACTCGTTTAGTGGTGGAGCGGAGGAGAATCGAACGCCCGACCTTCGCATTGCGACTCCGGTATTGATTCTATAGCTCATTATTTTGCAACCAGTAACGTGCGCCAATCGCACGCAAACGTGACTAACGGGGACTCACATGGAATGGCTGTGACTGGAGTACGTCACGATTTTGTCACGTTACACTGATGTGTCGACTTGGCGCGATTCGGTCGACGAACCTAGCCCGCATTTCTCACCAGGCGGCGCCAAATTCTAATTCCATGGTGATACTGCGGGCCGTTTACTGAATTAACGAAATACACAATGTTTAGGCAATCACGCCTATCCCGGCCCTGGCTGGTCCTCGCATACCTGCGCTTGTGCTGGTGCTTGTGCTGGTGCAGTTGCAGTGTCGTTGCAGTGCTTGGCCTTCACTCGACCCATAGCTCGCTATGGGTCTCGCTCCAGGCGCGGCGCTTGTCCCCGCATAGCAGGGGGCGCAGCCGCACGATCCTTCGACTGCGCTCAGGACAAGCCCCTGCGCCAGCATCCGGGATCCTGGTGAGAAATGCGGGCTAGTCGATTACTCGCTATCGCCACCCGGCGGTCATGGTTTCACGACCTTCAGCGGAAAGTGTCCTTCTATTGGATCAAAATCCTTTTCGTTTCGTAATAGTTGGCAATGATGCGCCAGGACGGTGGCGGCGATGACGGTGGTAATTACCCGAATACCGTCTATGGTTTTGATGTGGGGGAATTGGATCGTAGCGTGATCCGGCAACGATCCGTATTCCATTATTTCCAACGCTTGTGGTTTTGTACCTACGCGGTCCAACAGCGGCAGCGTGTCGGTTTGGCCTGTGGTACACCGTCGTGTTCGCAAGGTTTCTGCGTACCGAGTCTAACGGATCGGCGTAACCACTGAAGTTACAAGCTTCATACTCGGCGTTGGACAAATCTGTTGCACGGAGGACGTTTGTCATGCATGCGAAAGACACACTGACGAATGCTGATCGCGTTGTGATGAGATGGGTAATTTGGGGCGTGCATACACCGTTGGTGGTATTCATCGGCAGCGGGGTGTTTTGGGTCTGACGGTGGAAGCTGTCAAGTTGTTGAAGAAACAATTCAATTACTGCTTCTTGTGACACTTTGCGCTCGGGTGCTCCCATCCCGGTATCGGCTGGCTCTCGAGCGCCCGCACGTGCGGTTCAGTCAACATAATCGAAGTGGGATCTGATTTCGATTCGGACCCCATTTTTCTATCTCTTCGCCATCATCCTAGCCCCTGGACTTCATCGCTCGCCTCGTCGCTCTCGCAATCTGAAACCGATGTGACGGTGTAGTTTAACTCATACATCTTTACAGCGGACCTGCAACTGGTAACGTCCAAAATGGACGAACGGGTCTTCTGGGGACAGCTAACTTAATTTGTGGGTATGTTGGATAGCTGATTAACCGAAGTGATCTTTGTCGGTGTCGTTGGCGATGGGTGAGTAGTGCGTCGGGGAGTTTATGCACAGATAAGTAAACTGTCCCCGGAACCCCCCCACGGTAATACGAACCTTATATTAGGTTAATATTTGTACAAGAATTCATGTATGGTTCGTATTGGCAGATTTTCATGCGTTAATCTCATAACTATTGTGGGAAAATGTTGTATCTTCATCTGATGTAGTCACTTATGACTTTTGCGTGGGTGCACGAGAAAAATTTATGAACTCATCGAAGGCCCTGGAAGCATGGTAGAGTATGCGGACGTAAAGCCTGGAGATTTGTTGCTGTATAAGAATGAATCGGGGTTACTACTTCAATCAGTAATCATTGGCTTTTTTGATTCTGTTAGCGTGCGAATCCGAGTATCTGGATACGAGAGGGGAATCTATCATGCTCCCATGTTCATTTACACGATAAAACCTGATGAGCCTAAGCGCATATTCTGTTGGGTAACCCGAAAGAAGTGGAAAGATGGGATTGAAGAAGATCATGTGCCCAGGGAGAACGATCCAGAATTGAGTAGGGCCCTACTAGAGAGCGCGAGAAACATGATCAAGCAATCTTACGGTGGTGCAAGCGATTATTTTAAACCTAATGAAGAAGATAAGGTGTACTTCTCAGATATTGTTAAATCGATTGATGAGATAATTATGCAATCTTCGTAAGATTATTGATGGATAAACATACAAATCTTTCTTCATTTCAAAATCCATAATCCTTAGAAGCAGTTTTATTATCCATTCTGATGCGGGGTGCGGTGTGAGTGGTGATGGATGACCACTTGAATAGTGGCGATGACCTTCACTGTACCGTCCCGAGGTTCTGGTAGGTTCAACTCTTAATTCTGAAGACCAATCACCAAACAGCAGATATTTAAATTGCGATTTTTATCTACTACGTGTGTCTGGTGATGGCTGGTAAGAGCCGAAGCAGAAATCAATCCAAATTTTTCCACGACGAAAATTTTACGTGGTCTTTGGTCCACTCGTTGCTGCCATTCGAACTCCAGCAGCTAAGCGTTGGGACTTCAGTCCTTAAGCGGACGTTTCAAACAGTTTTGTTATGTCGAATAGGGCGAACCTCGAGTAAGCCTTGGCTGGAGTGACGCGTGTTTCGCTTGTTCTAATACCGAAACCACGGGCCTATGTTCACTTACGCTGTCGCCAACGCGATCTCAGAGTACAATTCACAATGATCAATTGTCACTCCAATTCAGACTTCCATGGAACGCAGACTGGCCGCCATTCTTGCTGCTGACGTAGTCGGATACAGTCGTCTCATGGGTGCGAACGAGGTCGGTACCCTGTCCGCCCTGAAATCTCACCGCGAAGCGCTGATTGAACCGGCAATCGCCGCTCATCGAGGTCGCATCGTCAAATTGATGGGAGACGGGATACTGGCGGAATTCGCCAGTGTCGTGGATGCAGTCGCGTGCGCGGTGACGATCCAACGTGGCATCTCGAAGCGTAATACGGAGGTTGCAACGGAATCGCGGCTCGTTTTCCGCATCGGCATAAACCTCGGAGACGTACTCATCGAAGGGGACGACATTCATGGAAACGGCGTGAACGTAGCCGCGCGGCTTGAGGCCCTGGCGGAGCCCGGGGGCATCTGTATCTCCGCAGACGTTTACCGTCAGGTAAGAAATAGGCTGGGACTGCAATTTGACGACCTGGGAGAGCGCGAGGTTAAGAATATTGCTGAGCCAGTCCATGTTTATCGCGTGCAACTAGATTCGAAAATCGAGCCCCTCGACTCGTCCGTGGCTATAGAGCAACAACCGCCCGCGTTGGCGGATAAACCCGCCATTGCGGTGTTGCCTTTTCGAAATATCAGTCCCGACCCGGAACAGGAGTATTTTGCCGAAGGGATCACCGAGGACATTATTACCACTCTTTCGAACTGGCGTTCGTTCCCCGTCATCTCGCAAAACTCGACCTTCGCGTTAAAGGGTACGAAATTTGATGACAAGCAGATCTCTGAACGACTCGGCGCAAGGTATATCGTCCAAGGGAGCGTGCGCCGGAGTGGTGGGAAAGTCCGTATCACCGCCGAGTTGACCGATGCTCGCAGTAGTCGAAGCGTGTGGTCGCAACGGTACGATCGCCGGCTCGACAATATTTTTGAAGTTCAAGATGACGTCGCTTTTCACGTCGCTGCGGCGGTTGCACCCGAGATCTGTCGAACAGAATACGAATCGGCATTGCGAAAAAATCCAAACGACCTCAACGCATGGGATATTTATCTGCACGCTGTCTGGCACCGAAACTTGAGGACTAAGGTTGGGATGACTGAGGCCAAAAGGCACCTCGAGAACCTGATTAGCGATGGCGTCGATTTTCCCGAGCCATACTCACTCCTGGCATCGATACTGAGCGACGAAATCGTTACGTTCGCAACCCATGACGTCGATGCGACGATAAAGCGTATCTTCCAGCTCGCAAACAAAGCTCACACCATCAACCCGAGTGATCCTGCCGCCTACGTCTCTAGGGCGATCGCGCATTTCTGGAAAGGCGAACTGCGAAACGCGGTCAACGACGCTAGTCTAGCCGTGCAGGCTAATCCCAGTTCACCGCTTGCCAATACGTGGCTTGGACTGGCGTTGACGCACGCGGGTGAACCGATTCAAGCGGAGCCCTACAGTCGCGCCGCCCTAAAGCTCAGTCCTTTAGATCCTGACCGAGTACTGTTTTTGACAGATTTGGCTTTGTCGTTACTTGGACAGCAAAGGTTAGAGGAGGCACTCAACGTTTGCGAGGACGCGCTATCGCTTGCGCCTAATCTGGGTACGCTGCGCGGTCTGCATGTAGTGATCCTCGGGCACCTGGAAAGCCAACCAGCGGCATCCGAAGCATTGCGGCGGTACCTGAAAATCCGGGATATCCGGGACGAAGATGACTATCGCCGCATCTTCGTGCGCAACTCCGCGCTCACCGAATTCAATCTAGCGGGTCTACGCAAGGCAGGATGGTCGGGTTAAAACCGTATATACGCACACCCTATGAGTAGTTGGGATCGCTATCGGCGTTAGAAGCCGATCGCACACGGATTCTCCGATTTCCATGTGATTACCGATAATGATTACGACTATCCGTGACATGAAATTCTCGATGTTCGCGTTGAACCTGGAAGTCGAATCTGGCTTGGTGTACCTATGCGGGTACGAGGTTCTGGCGTTGGCCGTTGTGAGTCGATGGCAGTGCACGGGAAAGATCGAGCCGAGACGGCTGTTCTGGAAATTGAATCGAAAAGATCCATCAGTGGGATCGGGGACGCACCACCTTGATCACATAGCTCATTTTCGCTATCGACACCCTAGAAAATCGGTACGCGGACATACCAGTGGCGCCAAAAGCATCGTTGGACTACTACAAGACTTGCGATTGCACTACCGTAACCGCAATGACGCGGAACACGTCTTCCGCGGAACAGCCCCGGGACAGGTCGTTGACCGGCCGCTTGAGGCCCTGCAGGATCGGTCCGATAGCGTCCGCTTGGCCGATGCGCTCCGCCAGTTTGTAGGCGATGTTCCCGGATTCGATATTGGGAAAGATGAGAATGTTGGCGCGCTCGTCGAACTCCAGGTCCGGCGCCTTTTGGGCGAGGATTTCCGGCACGATCGCCGCGTCGAGCTGGATGTCGCCGACGATGTGCAGCTCCGGCCGCGCCGCAAGGACGAGCCGGGTGGCTTCGACCACCTTGTCCACGAACGGGTGTTCGGCGCTGCCGTGGGTGGAGAATGACAGCATCGCGATATGCGGCTCGACCTTGAGCAGGTGCCGCGCGCTGTCGGCGGCGGCGATCGCGATCTGCGCCAGTTGCCCGGCGTCGGGCTCGATAATCAGTCCGCAGTCGGCGAAGATCAGCGCGCCTTTCAAGGAATGAAACGGCCGGCACAGCATCATGATGAAAAAGCTCGACACCAGATCGTAGTTTTCGTGTTGGCCCACGAGCCGCAACGCGGTGCGCACCACGTCCGCGGTGGTGTACTGTGCCCCGGCCACGCAGCCGTCGGCATCGCCGGTGTGCACCATCAGATTGGCGTACCATAGCGGATCGGGCGCCTGCGCCGCGGCCTGCTCACGGGTCATGCCCTTGTGTGCGCGCAGGGTGTGCAGCGTGTCCGCGTACGCGGGCAGACGATCGGATGTAGCGGAATCCAGTATCTCGATATTGTCGATCGACACCCCGGCATCTTGTGCGGTGCTTCGCACCGCGTCCGCATTGCCGAGCAGCACGATCTGCGCGATGCCTTCGTTCACCGCCTTCGCGGCGGCTTCGACAATGCGCGGATCCGCGCTCTCGGGGAGCACGATGCGCCGAGGATCGGCGCGCGCGCGATCAAGCAATTTATAAAACGGTTTCATACGCGATACCTTGGGTTAGCACCGAGAATGATAGGGGTCGGAGTATCGCTATTCCGACCCCTCTCATTATGATGCGATCGTCCTAGACGTAGTCCTTGTACTTTTCGAGGTGGCGCACCGGCAGGGACAGGGCGTCGCGGCGGAACGGATCGCCCAGCTCGCGGGTGACCATCACCTCGACGATGGTGGTCTTGCCGTCTTTTTGCGCCTCGCAAGCGGTCTTGAGCGCATCGCCCACGTCGCCGAGCTGGTCGATGGTGACGCCCTCGGCGCCCATGGACCGCGCCACTGCGGCGAAGCTCGGGTTTTCAAGGTTGGAGCCGACGAACCGGCGGCTGTAGAAATCCACCTGGTTCTTCTTCTCCGCGCCCCACTGCTTGTTGTTAAACACCACCGCGGTCACCGGGATGTCCTCGCGCACGCAGGTCAGGATCTCGCCCATGCTCATCGCCCAGGCGCCGTCGCCCACATAGGCCACCGCCGGGCGGTCCGGCGCCGCGAGCTTGGCGCCGATGATCGCCGGAAACGCATAACCGCAGTTGCCGAAGCTCATCGCCGCAAACATGCTGCGCGGCTGCTCGAAGCGCAGATAGCTGTTCGACACCGAACAGATGTTGCCGATGTCCGTGGACACCATGGCATCGGTGGGCATCGCCTTTTCCAACTCGCGCAGCATCTGCCGCGGATGCATCTCCTCGGCATCCTTGATCATGTCCAGACTGTAGGAATCGATCTCGTGGTGCCAGGCGTCGAGCTCTGATTCCCACTCGTCCTTCTCGGCGCGAATCGTCTCGGCGCGTTGGTCGCGATTGGCCGCACAGGCCAGATCCTGGCTCGCGAGCCGTGCAGTTAATGCCTCGGCGGCCGCCCTGGCGTCGCCGCACACCCCCACCGAGATCTTCTTCACCAGTCCCAGCATCTTGGCGTCGCTGTCCACTTGGATGATCTTCGCGTTCTCCGGCCAGTACTCGAGGCCGTGCTGCGGCAGGGTCCCGAACGGACCCAAGCGCGTGCCTAGCGCCAGCACCACGTCCGCCTGGCTGATCAGCTTCATGCCCGCCTTGGACCCCTGGTAGCCCAGCGCCCCGCACCACAACGGGTGGCTCGCCGGAAACGCATCGTTGTGCAGATAGCTGGTCACCACCGGCGCACCGAGTAGTTCCGCCAGAGTCACCGCGGACGGCACACCCTCGGACAGAATCACCCCGCCTCCGGATACGATCACCGGAAATTCTGCCGACGCCAATAGTTCCGCCGCCCGGTCCAGGCTCTCGCTGCCGCCGGGCCCGCGCTCCACCCGTATCGGTGCCGGGATCTCATACTCGTGCTCGCCGTAGAACAAGTCCCGCGGTATGTTGAGCTGGGCCGGTCCCATGTCTAGCATCGCCCGGTCGAAACAGCGGCCGGTGATCTCGGCCATGCGCTTGGCGTTGTTCACGTGGCCCTGGAACTTGGTGATGGTCTCAAAAAACGGCAATTGCTGCGCCTCCTGGAAGCCCCCAAGCCACTGGGTCATGGTCCCGGTCTCCGGCGTGATCACCACCACCGGCGAGTGTGCCCAGTAGGCAGCCGCAATCGCGGTGACGAAATTGGTGATACCGGGTCCGTTCTGGGCCATGCACACCCCATGTCGGCCGCTCACTCGCGCGTAGCCGTCGGCCATGTGACCGCCGCCTTGCTCGTGCACCACCGGCACGTAGCGGATACCGGCGGCCGGGAAGATGTCCAGCGCGTCCATGCACGCCGAGCCGACGATACCGAATACGTCGGTCACGCCGTTCGCCACCAGAGTTTCTACAAACGCCTCTGACGGCGTCATCAGGCGCTTGCCGGTCACCACCGCGCGCTCGGGGAGAGGATGTGTCATGAGAATTCTCCTTTGATTGAATATTCAATAGTGTTGATTGTTGACAGAGAGGATGTTAACGCGCGTTCTGGTGTGCGTCCGCCACGATCAAGTCGGCAGCCTTCTCGGCGATCATGATGGTCGGCGCGTTAGTGTTCCCGGAAACGATCTCCGGCATAATCGACGCGTCGACCACCCGCAAGCGTTCTATACCGTGCACCCGCAAACGGTCATCCACAACGGCCGTATCGTCGTTCCCCATTTTGCAGGTGCCAACGGGGTGGTAGATGGTCTGGCTATGTAGTCTTGCGGCCTCCAGTAACTCGTCGTCGGTCTGATACTGAGCGCCGGGCACGAATTCGGACAGTATGTGCGGCGCCAACGCGGGGGCCTGTGCGATGCGCCGCGCCACCTTGATGCCTTCTATTGCAATTTTATGATCGCGCTCGTCGGACAGGTAGTTGGGGTGAATCGCGGGATAGTCTAATGGGTCCTTCGATTGGATCTCCAGGTGCCCGCGGCTGTGTGGCCGCAGTTGACACACCGAAGAGGTGAATGCCGAAAACTTGTGCGCCCCGTCGCCGGGCTTGTCGGCGCTCAGGGGCTGCATATGAAACTGGATGTCGGGACGCTCCACCGCAGGATCGGACTTAGTGAAGATCGCCACCTGGCTGGCGGCCAGGGTCAGGGGCCCGGTGCGGGTGAGCGCGTATTGGATGCCGACCCACGCCTGCTTGAGCAGACTGTTGACCTCGTCGTTGAGCGTGCGCTGACTGGTCTTGAAGACCAGGCGGATCTGCAGGTGATCTTGCAGGTTCCGGCCGACACCGGACAGATCGTGCACCACCGGTACGCCAACGCGGTTCAATAATTCACCCGGCCCGACGCCGGAACACTGCAGAATCTGCGGTGAACCGATGGCGCCCGCGCACAGGATCACCTCCGTTTGGGCCCGGGCCTGCTGCAAGCGGCCGCCCTGCACGTATTCCACGCCGACCGCCTTGTTGCCTTCGAACAGCACCCGGGTGGTCTGGGCACGGGTCTGTACATCCAGGTTGGCGCGTTTTTTCGCGGGCCGCAGAAAACCCTTGGCGGTGCTCCAGCGAAACCCTTTGTGGGCGGTCTGCTGAAAGTAACCCACCCCTTCCTGAATCGCTCCATTGCAATCGTCGTTGCGGGGGATGCCGATTTCGGTGGCCGCCTGGATGAAGTAATCGGCAATCGGTCGACGCAGGCGAAGATCGGACACCTTCTGTGGTCCGCCGACACCGTGGTAGGCGTCGGCGCCGCGCTCCTGGTCTTCCGACTTCTTGAAATACGACAGCACATCGTCGTAGGACCAGCCCGAGTTACCCAGTTCCGCCCAGTGGTCGTAATCCTCTTTTTGACCGCGCACGTACAACAAACCATTCAACGAACTGGATCCGCCCAGGACCTTGCCCCGGGGCCATTGCAACTGGCGGCCGGCAATCCCTTGGTCCGGCTCGGTGACATAGCACCAGTCGGTCTTCGGGTTGTGCATGGTCTTGAAATAACCGACCGGAATATGAATCCACGGATTGAGGTCCCGGCCGCCGGCCTCCAATAGCAGGATCCGCGTTTGTGGGTCTTGTGATAGACGGTTGGCGAGTACACAACCCGCCGATCCTGCGCCGACGACAATGTAATCGTAACTCTGGTCACTTGTGTTCATGCGCGATATTCCATAATACGGTTTCGAATCGGCGGCGCCTTACGCCTGGCGCGCCAACTCGTTTTAGTCGCTGGACACCTCGTGGGACCAGTACGCATGATTCGATTGCGCCGCCGTCGACCCGCTTGCTTACTTTACAGTAAGGACCGGGCAGTGCGACAGGGCGTTGACCTTGTGCGTGATGCTTCCGATGAGCATGTCTTGAATTCCGGTCAGGCCGCGGGTGCCCATGGCGATCAGATCCACCGCTTCGGTCTTCGCGAGATGGGTGATCGCCCTGGCCGGTTCTCCTTCCGCAACTGTTGTACTCATCGACGGAAGTTTCCGATCCCGCAGGCGTGCCTTGCATTCCGCGAAGATCTTTTCCGCAACCTCCGAGCCCAGGGACTTGAATATCTGGTCGGCCTTTTCCACCGCGAGTCCTTCGAAGTATGATGGTATGGCGTGTTGCGCAACGACGTGCATCACCAGCAGTGACGCGCCGTACTTCTCCGCGAGATCAGCGGCAACATCGAGTGCCTTGTAGGCGTGCTCCGAACCGTCCACCGCAACCAAGATCTTGCCAAACATCACGATTCTCCTGTTGTCGTGTCGCTGCGACATCGTTTTGCCAGGCGGGGACGGGCAAGTGCCCGCACCAGCGTTGGAACTCTATATAAATCGTGCGCTTTCAATCGATACTGCCGACGATATCCACCAGCTTCAACCTTTGGATCTTGCCCGAGGGGCCTTTGGGCAAGTCCGGTAATACATAGATCGTCTTTGGGGCCTTGTATTTGCCCAGCGTCTCGACACACAGTGCCTGCAGCTCTTCCGGTGTACAGGCCTCACCGGGCTTGAATGCCACGCACGCCATGACCTCCTCGCCGTAGCTGTCGTCCGGCATGCCGAACGCCGCCGCCTCCAGTATCGCTGGGTGCTTATAGAGCACGTCGTCGATTTCCCGGGGCGCGATGTTCTCTCCGCCCTTGATAATGAGTTCCTTCAGTCGCCCGGTAATGAAATAATATCCATCCTCGTCACGGTAGGCGAGGTCGCCGGTGTGAAACCATCCGTTCGCATCGATGGCGGCTCGAGTGGCCTCTGGGTTCTTGTAGTAACCCTTCATTACATTATCGCCCTGAATCAAAAGCTCTCCCTTTTCACCGTCTTTAGCGTCCGCGCCCTGTTCGTTGACGATTTTCGCCCGGTTCCCGTAGGCGCGGCCCGGCGAACCGTATTTGATCTTACCGGGGGGCAGGGGGTTGGAAAGGATCTGGGCGGCGGTTTCCGTTAAGCCCATCGTCTCCACCACACGAATGCCGAACCGGTCTTCGAACGCGCGGTGTGTCGCCGGGGCGAGTGCCGAAGAGGCGGAGCGGCCGAATCGCACATGCTTCCTGATCTTGCGATAATCGTGATCCGGGGCCTCCCTTTCGTCGTGCTCAATCAGGTAGGAAATGATCGTCGGCACGACGCTGAACCACGTGCATTCGTGGTCCGACACCCAGCGCCAGAAATGTTGGGTGCTGAAGCGATGCGGCATGACCACGCTGCCGTTGCTGACCAGTGGCGCCATGACCGTGACCATCTCCCCATTGATGTGATACAGCGGCAACACACACAAGGCCCGATCTTTATCCGTCAATGTATGGGCGCTGGCGGTGTTGTTTCCTCCCGCGATGACATTCTGGTGGGTCAGGATCGCACCTTTGGGCAGTCCGGTGGTGCCGGAAGTGTAAATCAGCAGCGCTTCGTTTTGCGGCGTAATCGGCGGCAGCGGGGTGTCCGCTTCCGCGCCTTGCGGCCACGCCGGTCCCGTGTCCTCGTCGGTCTCGATCAACAACACCTCCCGTTCGAGTTGGCCGATCACCGCAGAAAATTTCTCTTTATAGGAACGGGACACAAACAGGACCTTGGCATCGGAGTGGTCCAATATATAAGACAACTGATCGGGGCCCGCCACCGCATTCAGGGGCAATATTACCCGGCCCGAATACATGACGCCCAGAAACAATGCGGTGGTCCAGTGACCGTTGTCGAGCAGGAACGCGACCTTATCGCCCGGCGCGACTTGCAGGTTCTCGAACTTGTCGTGCAGCGATTGCCCGACCGACTGCAGCCCGGCGTACGTCAATTCCAAGCCCGTCTCGGGCGCGATCTGGAACACGGTGTCGCGCTGCGAGCCGGCCCTGTCATCGACGATAGCGCGCACGGTATCCATGGTTCAATCTCCAGTCTGCGCCGGAATGCCGTGTTTGTCCCAGAACTCACCGAACAACTCCTCGAGCGACGGTTCGTTGACCGGGATGGTGCGGGCGATGCGTGTCGTATTCAAATAGTGACGGTAGTTCATGTTATCGGAGATGCTGTTGCGCCCCCAAGTGCCACAGCCCATGGATAGCGAGAAGGGTAGGCCGTTGTCGAAGTTTCCTCCGGTGGCGAAGCAGTGGGCTTGATTTACGATCACCCGGCACACCGGCATGGTGAGCCCCAGGCGCATGACGTTGGCGTCGTCGTGGGTGTGGATGCCCACGGAATGGCCGCGTCCCTGAACATCAAAGATACGCGAAGTGATGTCGAAGGCGTCATCAAAATCCCGCGCCCGGTACACCGTGAGCACCGGAGACATCTTCTCGTCCGAGAACGGCGCGTCCGCACCGATGGCCTGTTCTTCTACCAGCAGGAACCGCGGAGATTTTTGCGCGGCTTCGGCAAGGCCCGCCAGCTTGCAGATCGTCACGGCGTCCTTGGCGATCACATCGCGGTTGATCTTGCCGTTTTGCCACATGGCGTCCTGCAGCCGTTGTTTGTCTGCTGCGCTCAACAGTACGCCGCCGTTCGCCTGCAGCGCCTTCAACGCAGCGTCGTAGACCGGTTCCAGGATCACTGCACTGTTCTCCGAGGAACAGGAGGTTGCATTGTCGAAGGTCTTGGAACTCGCGATCTTCACCGCCGCGTCATCGATGTTGGCGGTCTCGTCGATGATCGAGACCACGTTGCCGGCGCCCACGCCCACCGCCGGTGTCCCGCTGCTGTACGCCCCGCGCACATTATTCTGTGACCCGGTCACCACTACCAGGTCCACCTGTCGCATCAATTCATTGGTCGTCGCCTTGTCCACCGGCGTGGGCAGTTTCTGCACCAGCTCCCGCGGTGCGCCCACCCGGTCCAGCTCCTGGTGAATGAGTTCGACCAACCGGGCACACACGTCTTGTCCCTTGGGGGACGGGGCGAGCACGATGGCGTTTCTACCTTTGAGGGCGTTGATGGTCTTGTTGAACGGCGTCGCCACCGGGTTGGTGGAGGGGACAATTGCTCCCACCACGCCCACCGGGCGCGCGATCTCCATGACCCCAAGCTGCGGGTACTCGGCGATCACGCCCACGGATTTGGCGCCGCGCAAATCGCGCAGCAGCCCCTTGGTCTTGCGGTGGTTTTTGCGTAACTTGTCGTCGACGTTGCCAAGCCCGGTATCGCGTACCGCCATCTCGGCGAGTTCCCGGTTGTTTCGTGGATTCATGACCGCCCACCCGACCGCGGTGACGACCTCGTCGACCTGTGCCTGGTCGTAGGTGTCATAGATCTTCTGCGCCGCGCGAGCGCGAGTCATCAGTTCCTCCACGACAGCGCATACGTTGTTCAATGCGTCATCGCGGGTTCTGTGGAGGGTGTCAACCATCGTTTACGTACCATGTCGGTGTTGAATTAAAAACATAATGGCGGCTGTCGCGTCTCCTCCGCGCAGCGGAGGAGACGCGGATAGTCGCTATTTCTTTTTCAAATCCTTGAGTAGATCAGTCAGATAGGTCTGGCGTTCCTTCCACATGGCCATCACCTCGTCACGGGTCATGACCCGCATCGGCGATCCGCCGGCCTTCATCTTCTTGATGACTTTCTTGTCCTGAAACATGGGTGGGATCTTTTCGGACAGCGTCTTGATCGCCTCCGGCGGGGTGCCCTTGGGCGCCATGATACCGCGGAAATTCACGCTGGAATTGTCCACCTCGACGCCGAGCTCCTTGAAGGTCGGCACGTCGGGTAGGAAATCCTTGTCGCGCTCGAGGTCGGCGATGGCGAGGATCTTAAGTTTGTCCCGGCTGCGGTAGGAATCGGACAGATTGTTGAAGCCGGCGGTGACGTCACCACCGAGCACCCGCTGCAGCGCTTTAACGCCGCCCTTGGTCGGAATGTATTTGAAGGTGACGCCGGTAGCCTTTGCCAACTGCAACATGGCGACGTGATGTCCGGTGAACTGCCCCGCCCCGGAGATGGTGACCTTGCCGGGATTTTTCTTGGCAAAGTCGATTAACTCCGGAGCGGTGTTGAACTGGCTGTCCTTGTTAACGATCAACACCGCGGGGTCGGCGCCCCAATTGGCAACGGGTTCAAGGTTGTCGATATTGTATTTGGTTTTGAACACGATCGACTGGGCAATAAAATGCGGGATGTTGTAGGCCGCCAGTTGGTAGCCGTCGTTCTTGGCCCTTTGCGCAAACCAGTTCCAGCCAACCTGACCGCCCGCGCCGGGTTTGTTGACGATCACCAGGGGCTGACCGAGGTAGGGTTCCTGAGCCGCCATCATGGTCACGATGCGCGCCTGAAAATCCGTCGCCCCGCCGGGTGAGTAAGCCACGGTGACCAGCACCGGCCGGTCCGGATAGCCCTCGGCCGCTGCAGTGAAAGGCAATACCAGCCCGAATATCGCCGTTAGCCATATCTTCTTCATTTTTACATCAGTAACTCGTTTCATCTGTTCCTCCTAAGTGGTAACCAAGCATCCCTGCGCTGAATAATTTCGTCCCTGGAAAACCGGATCACGCAGTCATCCTCTGGACTAAGGCACCTGCACGCGCAACAGGAGTGTAAACAGCGCGTAAAGTACCGCGATAAAACCGGCGGCGATGGCGCCGGATTTCGCCAGCCTGAGGTCGAATCTTTGCGCCGGGGCGTAGATCGCCGAAACCGCAATAAATGCGAGTACCGACGAGGTGTAAAAGCCCAGCGTCTCGGCCACATTCAAGTAGACCACGAATACCAACATTGCCGGCCAGATGGCCCGCCAGGGGATGCCCACGCTGATGGACTTCCTCGCGGAAGCGCTGCGGTCCCACGCGCCCAGGATCGCCGCCGCCGCGATGACGATGAGAATCAAGCCGACAATTCTTGGAAACACAAAGGCTTCCTGATTGCTGGGGACCGTGCTCAGTACGAACAGCAGCATTGCAATAGCAGCCATCCATACGCAGGTCCAACGTTCGGTGTTCATGCCGCGCCCTCCCGCTGTTTCTTGACCTTTCGCAGTTCACTGAAGATGCTGTAACCGATCGACAGGAAACAGAACGCGACCAACACCACATTGATCGTGCCGGTGAAGAAGTAGGGCATCAGCCCATCGCCGCTTTCTGCGATCAACTTGCCTTCCAGAAAGTTGGTTTCCGCGATAGGCCCGAGAATAATTCCGAGCACCACCGGCGCGGGGCTGAAGCCGAATTTCGCGGCAAAATACATGCCCGTGCCCAGAGTCATCATCACGAACACGTCGGACATGCTGTTTTGCACGCTGTAGGTGCCGAATACGGCGAGAACGGTGACTGCACCGGCCATCACGTGATTGGGAATGCGGGTCACAAAACGGCTGTAGCGGCTGATGGTCAATCCGAAAACCAGCATGAACACCTGCGCCACCAGCAGCGAATTAATAAAGGTCCAGGTGGTCTCGGCGTGTACGGTAAACAGATCCGGACCCGGGAACAGGCCATTGATCAGCAGGCCGCCCAGCAGCACTGCGGCGGTGGGGCTTCCGGGGACCGACAGGGTCAACAACGGCACCAGGGAGGGACCTACCATGGCGTTATTGGCGCTCTCGGCGGTGATCACGCCGTCCGGTTGGCCCTTGCCAAAGGTATCCTTGTCGCGGCTGAACTTCTTGGTCTGATCGTAGGCGATCAGACCCGCGATCTGACCCCCGGCGCCGGGGATGATGCCTACGATGACACCTGAAATCGTGCCGATCACCAGCGCTTTGACGCGGGCGAGATTGGCGCGGAACGATGCGAGCAGTTTGTGCTGCTCCATATTGAACATCTCGACCGAACCCGGGCGGCTCGATTCCTCGACCATGGTTAGCACCTGTGGAATCGCGAACAGGCCGATGAGTGCGGCGATGATGTTGATGCCGCCGGTCAGGTGCTCGGAAAAAACGAAGCGTTCCTCGCCGACTACCGGGTTGTAACCGACCGTGGATATCCACAGTCCGAAGGCGCCGGCAAACAGGCCCTTCAATACCGATGTCGTGCCGAGAGATCCAATGACGGTAACGCCGAGCACCGCGACCCAGAACAACTCGGACGGGCCAAACTGCAGCGCGACGTCCGCCAGCACCGGTGTAAAGAAGATCAGCACGAACACGCCGATGATTCCGCCGATGAACGAGCTGATAAAACAATAGTGCAGTGCCTCGGTGGCGCGGCCCTGCTTTGCCAGCGGAAAGCCGTCGAGCAGGGTGGCGATGTTTGCGGGGGCGCCGGGGATGCTGACGAGTATGGCGCTGACCGCGCCTCCGGCGACGGTGGCGGTGTACACCGCGCCCAGCAAAATCAGCGCCGGAGCAGGCGCCATTTGAAAGGTGAACGGGATGAGCAGTGCGACAGCCATGGTCGGGCTCAAACCCGGGGTTGCGCCCAAAATCAGCCCGCCAACTGTGCCCAGCACCAGTATCGACAAATTGGTCCAGGTAAACACCTGGGGGAGATAGTCGAGAAATTCCAAGGTCTCCTCCTCTGGTCGCGCCCAACTAATATCCGACCTATCTCATATATATGAGTTATTTTAGTTATAACATTTAAAGAAAGTCAACCCCCCAGGGTAAAAAAGCGGGATTCCTCTGGTGGATGGTCATTCCTATATATGAGATATATAATATGTGATGTGTTGATCCCAAGCCGGTGATTAACTCAGGCATGGCGGGCGTACCCGAATTTCGAGCACAGGATACCATTCTTTGTATAGGTAACACATGAGACGCGCCAAACCTCTTTATCAAGTCGTAGAGTCCTACATAATCGATTTGATCGATTCCGGAAATCTGATTCCTGGTGACCTGATTCCCTCGGAGCCGCAGATAGCGGCGACACTCGATGTCAGCCAGGGAACCGTGAAGAAGGCGATCGACAACCTGGTGTGGCAGAAGCGCTTGTACCGGCACCAGGGTAAAGGGACATACGTATCCCGAATCGACTTCAATAACAGCCTGTTCCGTTTCTTTTCCTACGGCGACGAAAAAGGACAGGAGGTACGCATACGCAAGGAAACCACCACGAGGAAGCTGAAGCCCGGCAGCGCAAAAGTGTGCAAGCAACTGGAGGTGCCGACGGGAACCGAGCTGTTGCATATCGAGCGCGTTGGTTTCGTCAACAGTAAAACGCCGGTGCTCGTGGAATACTCATGGTGGATCGCAGACGTGGTACCCGGCCTCGAGAATGAGGATATTCATATCCCCGATCTGCTCTACGCCCTGGTCGTTGACAAATACCGCTTGCCCATCATTCGCGCCGAGGAGACGTTGACCGCAGAGGCCTGTGACAAGACTACCGCAACAGTCCTTAAGATCGAACCGGGAACGCCGGTGGTGGTACTAAAACGAACAACCTACACGACGGGGAATCGCGTCGTCGAGATAAGAACGACAAAAGGCCGCGCGGACAAGTTCAGCTATAAGACAGAAATTCGCTAATCGATTAACTTTAACGGCTGGCCTGCGGAAGATTACCGCAGGTGTCGATTTGGTGCGATTCGATCGACGAACCCAGTCGATCATTTGATAACGACACCCGGCGGTCATGGTTTCACTACCTTCAGCGGAAAGTGCCTTTGTATCGGCTCAAAATCTTTGTCGTTATGTAAAAGTTGGCAATGATGATCCAGTACGGTGGCGGCGATGATGCAATCGTCTGACTTGCGGATGGTGATACCCTTTTTGCGTAGCTTACGGTAGATGTCCGCGGCCTTGACAAAAACCGCGTCCGTTATCGGTAACATCACCAGCGGAGCGACATACCGCCGAATGTGCCGGTATGTTGTATCATCCGCGATGCCTTGAAGAATTTCTGTAAGCACGATCCCGCATAGCGCAAGATCTTCGTTGTCGAGGATAAGTTCTTCCAGTCTGGTGACGTGGGATAAATCACGATCGGCGAAGAAATCGACCCAAACACTGGTGTCGACGAGTATCACTAACTCGTACGTCCTGCCCGCATCTCGGCCAGATCGCCCTCCCACGTCACATTACCTTTCAACTCTAAGAGCCTCTTTTGTTGCTTGTGGCGCAGCAACTCGCGCAATGCGAAATGCACCAGTTCGCGGCGAGTCTTAAGACCGGTCGCCTTGAGACCGGCCTCAACCAACTTGCGGTCCAGTACGATGTTAGTGCGTACGGTATCCTGTTTCATAGCGTCTGCTCCTGATTGCGGCGTATTACGGAAAGCGTGATTGATCGCAAGATCGATGGCTCCGTTGTGCAAAGTATACACATATTATTAATAATAATGTGTATTATGAGGATGTTGTCAATCTGAAGTCTATGATGCGAATCAACACAGCCGAGTCATGATATGTTCTGAGCCGTACACGACATTTATTCGTGGCTTATCAAAGAGTCTCGTCGGTCCGACTGGGCAGCGAGAGTTGCCAAGTACCTGGAAGTGGTAGAGGTGAAATTGCCCAGCGATGGTTACCTAAAGGAGGGTACGTTGACTATTTTTTCAGGCATACCGTTCACCGACGACAATCCATACAACTACCGTGAGGCGAAGCGTGTATTACGGTTGGCCTTAGCCGAGTTGCGTAAGCGACCGAAACTCCTCCAAATGCTGCGAATCGATCCGAAGGGTCCAGGCAGACCCGCGATCACCGGGAGAGAGAGCGATACCGTTTGGGATATCATTCCTCTCAAGGCCGCACGTGATGACGAGCCGTTTACAAATTGCCTTCATTTGACTCTAGCAATTCGCCGGGACGAATTGTACGCGCCTGTAATTGTGCCGAACGGACTGAAAGGCCAGTATCGTCGAAATTTGCTGGACTTGAGCGAACAACAATTCGCCATGCTTTTCCAGAAGTTATCCGTAAATTTTCACCGTTTGTTTGGAAAAGTCAGTGGTGCCACCCCAGTGATTCAACTTGTGCAAAGACACTACCGTTCTAGACGTTCCGAGCCTACGGTGGACGCCCGGCTTAACTTCGACCTGCGAACCGCATATCCAAGCGATAATAAGATGATTAAGAATCAACCGCTTTGGCTAGATACGGTCTACAAAGCCTTGACGAACAAGAAAGGCAATCTGCAACTAGCCGTTGGTGTAGCGTTCTCATATGAACGCTGTAAGGAAGTATCTACCCGTAAGCTATTAGATCATGTGGAAAACTCTTGGCTAATGTGTAAGCCATTGGTCGATACGGTATTCAGCGATGGTAAACCGACTCACTGACTTCGAGCCGGATAAGTTCACGGTCTTCGCATTTTTCGGCGACTGCGATCATTCGGGCGCGATAGGCCGATCTCGGATTCCCGACTCGGGCCGATATCGAGGTAATCGCGCAACTGCGTTGCGGAGAGTTGGCATTTTTCGGGTCAGCGGGAAACTCATACAAGTTATGCGGCAGACTGCATTCCGACCAGCCGTGATTCCACAGAGCGTGGTGCTTGAAAACCGCTGACCACACAAATGTTATATTACCGGCACCGGAATCTGGTCATGCACGATGGACACCAAAAGTAAAACGGGAAGCACAACTTTTCGCTGGGTCCAGCGTGGGCTTACTTTACTGACCGCAATGGGTGCGATGGCCTTCGTTACGATTACGGACAGTTGGGCGGAGGAAAGCGCCAAAAACGGAAATCAATCAGTGAGCTTCGCCCGTCAGGCGGAGAACCTGAGAATATCGGTCTCTCGCGGTGACGCGGACGCGAAGTATCAATTGGCAGAACTGTATGAGCGAGGCTTAGGAGTCCCGCAGAACTTCGCTCAAGCGATACACCTGTATCGTGAAGCGGCGATGAATGGCCATGTTCTGTCGCGGCGGCGCTTAGCATCACTCGGTGTCAGTTTGTTCCCTGCGGAGACCACGACCACACCCAGTACCGGGCCTGAATCAGAAATCGATGGTCAACCCTTACGATTCACGATCTCACGGTCCGAACATGTCTCTCGTAGGGACACCGGTGTTTTCGCGTCGTCTCAGAGCATCTTTTCGCGGGAAATCTTCATCGTCGTACGTCCGGGTCACAAGAAGCGTCGGCGCTGGATTTCTCGTCATCACAACAATTTGACTGGGTGGACCGAAAGACATATCCAACACGGTTCCTTGGGCGTTAAGGAGCAACGCAAACGTCCAGTTGGACTGGCGCGGTCCGGCGCAACGGGTCATCGTATCCATTAGTTTTCCAGACTGCGTTGCGGTAGCTGCCGGTCCCGACGGACTTCGATTCGGATTGTGTATACGGGTGTGGGCGGTTTTGCTTACGGCGAGTGAAGCGATAGTCAATAAGCATGAACGCCCACAAGACGGGGTTCCGCCAAATACTCGCCGCCGTTGGCTAAATCGAAAAAATCAGTGCCGGCTGCTGCGCTGCATCATGCGGCTACCGGCCAATTGGAGGCATTCGGACAAACGAAACTTTGACCTTTGAATGACCGGTGCATACTAGTTGCGGCCGTTCGCGGAATCTGGATAAACTGGCGCGGAGTTGAGCATCATTAAGGAG
>CAMYMN010000031.1:0-48455 GCA_947259395.1 uncultured Gammaproteobacteria bacterium
AACGTACCCGGACCAAGTGGGCTAGATTCGGTATATACGAAGTGTTTTTCAATCAGTTACCTCAAGGCCGGTGGCCGACTGGTGCAATATGCGGGCTAGCTATGGATTGAGCGAAGCGCAAGTACAGGCGTTCGAGACCGAGCCAGCGCCGGGATAGCCCCGCGACTACTCTTGTCAAGTAACATGGAGTTTCGAATACCGTGAGTTCAAAGAAGCAAAGTTGCACAACCCTTAAGCGCATACCACGAATAGTCGCGGGGCGCCTGGCGAGAAATGCGGACTCGACTCTAGCGTAGACAACGGGTGCCGGGTATTACACCCGTTTGCGGCTCACCCGCACATATCGGCACATACGGGAACAACCGAAGGCTGCCGCCTAATCGCTTTCCTTATTCTGATACTTACTCACCATTTCCTTTTGAATCGTGGCCGGGGTCTGTTCGTAATGGCTGATTTCCATGGTAAATGAGCCCTCGCCGCCGGTCATCGATTTCAAACGCGATTGGTAATCGCTTAACTCTGCCAAAGGTACTTGCCCTTTGACCGTGACCATGCCGCCGGACAACACATCCGTACTTGAAACACGCCCTCTTCGCGAAGACAGATCACCTGTGATATCACCCATATGTTCATTGGCGATAGTGATCTCAATGTTGACGATAGGCTCCAGCACGATTGGCCTGGCTTTTGAAATCGCATCTATAAATGCCTTACGGCCCGCGGTGATAAACGAGATCTCGTTGGAATCCACCGAGTGGTACTTGCCGTCGTACACCGCGACCCTGACATCTTTAATTGGAAAACCGGCAATCGCGCCCGTGTCCAGTAACTGCCGTACACCTTTCTCCACCGAAGGTATAAAACCCGATGGAATCACACCGCCCACGACCTTGTTCACGAACTCAAACCCAGCGCCCCGCTCCATTGGCTCCACGTTCAAGTACACTTCTCCAAACTGACCGGCGCCACCGGTTTGCTTTTTGTGTCGGTGATGTCCCTCAGCCTTCTTGGTAATCGTCTCACGATACGGCACCGTTGGCGGCTTGGTCTTAACCGAAACATTGTATAGTTCTTCCATGCGCTCGATCGCGGTGCGCAGATGCAAATCACCCAAACCGCGCAAAACGGTTTCATTAGCCGCCGAATCACGTTCAATCTTGATGCAAGGATCCTCCTCCGACAGCTTTTCCAGGGCCTCTGAAAGTTTTTGTTCATCGCCGCGCTTCTCTGCCAACACCGCGAGCCCGGCCAGGGGCATGGGAAATTGCATTGGTTTAAGATGCACATCATCCTCATCGTGAAAGTTGTGCAAAATACCATCAAACCGAATATCCGGCACCTTGGCGATTGCGCAAATATCACCGGCAATTCCTTTGCTTATCTCATCGTTCTTCTTGCCCTGCAATTTGAACAAATGACCGACCTTGAATGCCTTACGGCCGTCATTGACAAATAGCTCGCTGTCTTTGTCAACCGTACCCTGATAAATGCGAAAGATACCAAGTTTGCCTACGTACGGGTCGAAAGTAACTTTGAAAACGTGCGCAAGAATATGTCCAACTGGATCCGGCTTCAATTCGACGGGGACCTCATCAGAGCCATTCTGTTTAACTAACGGCGGCGGATTTCCCTCCGTGGGATTCGGCATTAATTTCGTAAAGACATCCAACAACTCTTTTACCCCAGTGCCACTTTCCGCAGAAACAAAACAAACGGGAACCAAGTGCCCCTCTCGTAGGGCCTTTTCAAACGCATCATGTAGCTGCTCCGGAGCAACCTCCCCTTGTTCAAGGTAAGTCTCCATTAATTCCTCGTCTACCTCTACGGTCTGATCAATCACTGCGGTGTGTGCGTCACTGACCGAAAAGAAATCGGCTTCACCGGCAGGATTGAAGAAACAGTCGACCACCTCAGTGGCGCTTTTGGACGGTAGATTAATAGCCAGGCATTCCTTTCCAAAAGTGTCCTGAATCGAATTGAACACACCTTCCAGGTCTACACCATCTGCGTCAATCTTATTGACGATGATCATGCGGCACAGATTTTGTTCACTCGCCCAGTCCATGAGGCGCCGGGTCAACATCTCGATCCCATTCTGGGCGTTGATTACGATGGCTACGGTTTCCACCGCCGGTAATACGCTCAACGTCTGACCGAGAAAATCCGGATAACCAGGGGTGTCGACGATATTTATATGCTTATCACCGTAATCCAGGTTCACCAACGTTGACCGCAGTGAATGATGGTGTTTTTGCTCTAGCGGATCGAAGTCGGAGATTGTGGTTCCTCGGGCAACACTACCGGCGTTATTGATCGCCCCCGCGTGCTGTAGCAGGGCTTCGGTGAGCGAGGTTTTACCTGAGCCGGCGTGACCAACAAGCGCCACATTCCGGATATCTTGGGTGGTATAACCGGACATAAGCATCTCCATCCGTTTCGTTGTCGTGGTGTCGGCTCTATGGCCGTTTCACGCCTAGCCTAAACCAAGCGTCCGTGGCTATCAATCCGGTTGCGTGCGGCGAGCGCCCAGGACCCAGGTGCGCAGGCGGGATAATACTGGTCTGAGGCGCGGCTTTAAGTATCCGCTACCGGCTCCCACAATTCGATCTTGTTACCCTCCGGGTCCATGATCCACGCGAAAATTCCTTCCGGGTGTTCCTTGGGTCCGGTCACGTCGAGCCCTTCCTCACGAAGTTCGTCGATGAGTTCCTGCAGATTTTGCACCCGATAGTTGATCATGAAGGAAGCACTGCTGGGTTTGAAATACTCGGTGTCCCGGGGAAACGGCCCCCAGACGGTGTACTCGGATTTTTCTGGATCATCGGCATCGCGCCACTCGAAGATGGCGCCGGCCTCGTCGCTCGCTTCGATACCGAGATGCGCCTCATACCAAGCTTTAAGTTTGTCCGGGTCCCTTGATTTGAAGAAGATACCCCCAATTCCGGTCACCTTTTTCATGATCTCACCTACCGAAGTCTTGTCGCGTTTATAGTCGTGAACATAGCAGAGTCGTGTCGATTTGCAATGCTATCATGCTTCAAGGAGTACTGTAGCCAAAACTTTCTCGGAAGCGCTCAGCAAACTCATCGACCGTAAAGTGATGATTTTGCGTACCGTGATGTTCAATGTTTATTGCGCCCAGTAACGATGCAAGTCGTCCAATGTCGTCCCAGTCTTTGCCGGTAGTGATTCCATACAGCAATCCCGCGCGGAACGCATCGCCGCAACCGGTCGGATCGACGGGCCCGGTTACCCGCCCAATTGGTATCTTAATTCTCGCACTGTCAGCAAAAATTTCCGAACCTTTGGCACCCTTGGTGACGATCAAGGCATCCACCTGAGCTGCAATATTTTGCAAGCTCATGCCGACACGCTCTTGCAACAACTGACTCTCATAGTCGTTGACGGTGATAAAATTGGCCTGATCAATGAACGTCTTCAGCTCTTCAACATCGAACATAGGCAACCCCTGGCCCGGATCGAACACAAATGGGATGCGGAAATTCGCAAACTGCTCTGCGTGTTCAACCATCGCCCGCTTGCCGTCGGGGGACACGATACCCAGTGCCACGTCGTGTATTTCTTCGATACGATTTTGATGCGCCGCTGACATCGCCCCGGGATGAAATGCGGTAATCTGATTGTCGTCCATGTCGGTGGTAATGTAGGCTTGAGCCGTGTACGTGTCGTCGATCTGTCGTACATGTGTTTGGGGAATGTCGCATTGATTCATCCATTCTGCATAAGGTCCGAAGTCATGCCCCACCGTACCCATTGGTAGCGGCTCGCCACCCAGTAACTTGAGGTTGTATGCAATATTTCCAGCGCATCCTCCAAATTCACGGCGCATCTCCGGAACGACGAAACAAACATTAAGAATATGTACTTTTTCCGGGAGAATGTGATTCCGGAACCGGTCTGGAAACACCATGATATTGTCATAGGCAAAGGAACCACAGATCAAGATCGCCATGGTAAGTATAATCTTGCTAAGCGTTACAGCGTGTGATGCCTAAATTAACAGGCATCGGAGGAAACGCCGCTCACTCGTTATCCCATGCGACATCCAACTCTCGCGCCGCTTTGACCTCGTCAAGCCGGGTCACGGTAGTCGTGTGTGGCCCGGACTTTACGAGCTCAGGATCTCGCTGGGCCTCCTCTAGGATCTCAACCAAGGCATCGGTGAAGCCATCCAATTCTTGCTTGCTTTCGGTTTCGGTGGGCTCAATGAGGAAGCACTCTGGCACCAACAGCGGGAAATACACAGTAGGGGCATGATACCCCTTGTCGAGCAAACGCTTGGCGACATCCATAGCGATCACCCCGGTCTGCTCCTTCAAATTTTTAAAAGTAACGATAAATTCATGGGCCGCACGTCGTGTCGGATACGCCATGTCAAAACCACGCGTGCGCAATTGCGCCATCAAATAATTAGCGTTCAATGTGGCAAACTCCGCAACCCGATTCATGCCTTCCTTACCCAACAATCGGGCGTAAATGTAAGCCCGCAACAGAACACCGGCATTGCCCATGCTGGCGGAAAGCCGGCCAATGGATTGCGGCAATTCCTGCTCCGCTAACCAGCGGTAATCGCCACCTTCCTCAGTAACGATCGGGATCGGTAAAAACGGCAACAAGCGATCGTTGACACCCACCGGTCCGGCACCAGGTCCACCACCACCGTGGGGAGTGGAAAAGGTTTTGTGCAAATTCATATGGATCACGTCAAAACCCATGTCACCAGGTTTAACTTTGCCGACGATGGCATTGAGATTTGCGCCATCGTAATACAGCAACCCGCCAGCCTGGTGTACGATATCGGCGATCTTTTGAATGTGTCCCTCGAATATTCCGAGCGTCGAAGGATTCGTTAGCATTAGTCCTGCGGTCTGTGGTCCTACTGCAACTCGAAGTGCCTCTACGTCAACGTCACCCTTCGCATCGGTGGGTATTTCGCGTACCTTGTACCCGCACATGGTTGCAGTCGCCGGATTAGTGCCGTGTGCCGCATCAGGTACTAAAATTTCATCGCGTACGTGGTCATCACGTGAGTCATGATAAGCGCGGATCATCGCCACACCGGCAAATTCTCCCTGGGCGCCGGCGAGGGGCGTCAATGAAACTCCTTTCATACCGGTCACATCTTTTAGAATTTCCTGCAACTCGTATAAACATTGCAAGAAACCTTGGCCAGTAGCCACCGCGGACTGTGGATGCCGCATGAGAAACTCCGGAAGCATCGCATACTTATTACATGCCCTCGGGTTGTACTTCATGGTGCATGATCCGAGAGGATAGAAATGCGTATCAATAGAGAAATTGCTTTGTGATAAACGCGTATAGTGACGCACTACCTGTAGTTCAGACACCTCTGGTAACGCAGGCGGATGTTCGCGAAGATGCGCCTCGGGTATATCCGTGATCTCGGGCTCCTCTCGTGGCGATTGAGAGATATTTTTTCGCGTCGGTTTCGACAGTTCAAAGATCAGCATATTTCATCACTAACCAAGCACCTGCATGGCCTTGTCATAATCGGGTTCTTGTGCAATTTCTGGTACCAATTCGGTGTACGTAACATTATCGTTCTCATCGAGAACAACCACTGCACGGGCAGTAATACCGGACAATGGCCCGTCCACTAACAGCACACCATAGTCCTTTGCAAAGTTCCGGCTGCGCATCATCGACAAGGTCTTGACTTCGTGCGTCGATTCCGCTTCGCAAAACCGGCCTTGAGCAAATGGCAGGTCGGCAGAAATGATTAGCACTGCAAGATCATCACGGCCCTTGGCCTGCTCGTTGAATCGTTTCGTGGAAACTGCGCAAACCGGGGTATCCAGGCTGGGAACGATATTGAGAAGCTTCTTCTTGCCACTAAAATCAGAAAGCGATACGTCGTTGAGATCACCGTCGACCAACACGAAATCAGGGGCCTTGCTTCCCACGTTCGGTAGATCACCATTGGTGTTGATTGCGTTACCTTTTAGCGTTACTTGCGCCATGTTCGTCTCCTCGTGGTAATTACTTCTGTTTCTTGTAAATTCATTTAAATTGCTTTATACGCTGCATTCAAACCATTGTTACGCTCTGTGTTGGCCGCTGCCGTGAAAGGTGTTTACTGTCTACACCCAGCTACCCGCTGCCGGCGATCTTTTGTGCACAAGGCGGATCGAGTCGCCGGCGCGACATAATGCGTTCCAAATGTGTTTCGT
This sequence comes from uncultured Gammaproteobacteria bacterium, assembly GCA_947259395.1. GTDB lineage: Bacteria > Pseudomonadota > Gammaproteobacteria > Arenicellales > JAANXG01 > CALZGZ01. Next base: position 6,213 of record CAMYMN010000031.1, read on the forward strand.
AGGCATCTATCTCACTGTCGGTACGAGTCTCGGTAGCGCACACCAGCATGGTCTGTCCTAACTGCGGATAGTGTTGGCTGAGATCGATGCCCCCAACAATGCCCTGCGCCTCCAGCGCCCTCAAGATCGCGGCTGGGTCTTGCGTCAGTCGCAGCACACCCTCGTGAAAAAACGGCCGGTCGAAGAGCTTTTCGACACCCTCTATTTTCGCAAGCGAACTCAACAAGCGCTTCGTATTAGCGTGGCATTTCAGCGCTACGCGGCGCAGTCCGTCAGGGCCTAACAGCGCCATGTAAATCGTCGCCGCGGTAACTATCAGACCCTGATTGGTGCAGATGTTGGAAGTCGCTTTGGATCGCCGGATGTGTTGCTCCCGCGCCTGCAATGTAAGCGTAAACCCTGGCTTTCCCTTCGTATCTACGGTGCGCCCGACGATACGTCCCGGCATTTGTCTAATCAGCTTTTGCTTGGCACACATGAAACCGAAATAAGGTCCTCCGGAAGATAAGGGCGCACCCAGAGGTTGGCCCTCACCCACAGCAATATCCGCGCCGTGCTCGCCCCAATGTCCGGGCGGCTCGAGTAACGCCATGGCGATAGGATTAACCACCCCGATTACCAGCAATCCGTGATCATGCGCCCAATCAGTCAGTGCATCGACATCCTCCAAGACGCCGAAATAATTTGGTTGTGGAACGACCAGCGCAGCAACATCGTCAGTCGTGTGTTGAGACACAATCTCGAGCGGAGTATGGCCACCAACTTCAGAGAACGAGAGGTCAATGAGTTCGATGCCTTGATTTCTGACAATTGTGTTTACCACCTGTCTATATACGGGAGCAATTGTGCTCGGCATCAAAACCTTATTTGCGTTCTTTTTTGCGCGCACTGCTGCGAGGACTGCTTCCGCTAAGGCAGACGCGCCATCATAAAGAGAAGCGTTGGATACCTCCAAGCCGGTCAATCTTGCCATCATAGTTTGGAATTCATAGAGCAACTGCAACGTCCCCTGACTGGCCTCCGCTTGATACGGCGTGTAGGCAGAGTAAAACTCGCCGCGTGTAGTCAATTCCCAAACTACCGCGGGAATGTGATGCTCATAAGCGCCGCCGCCGATGAAATTCGTATAAAGTCCATCTTTATTCGCACGCTCCGTCATCACCCGCGCGATCTCCATCTCGTTAATGCCCTCCGGCACCAAGGACAGTACTTGCGCGCGTAAAGCTTCCGGTATCTCGTCAAATAGATCGTCAATGGAGTCAACACCGATGACGTCGAGCATCTCTCTAATTTCTGATTCGGTATGAGGGATAAAGGGCATAGCTGATTCGCCTGTTCTTATGCGCGTAGACTAAGATTCCGACGCGGCGACTTGCTCATAGGCTGCGGAATCGAGGAGATTGTCGGCCTCCGATTGATCAGTGGGGCGCAGACGAAACATCCAGCCTCGATGATATGGATCCTGATTGATAGTCTCGGGTGCATCGGCCAGCTCGCTATTTACCTCGACGATCTCTCCGCTTACTGGGGCATAAACGTCGGATGCCGCCTTTACCGACTCCACGACTGCACAATCCTCTCCGGTGTTGACAGTAGTCCCGACCTCTGGAAGTTCCACGAATACCATATCACCCATCATATCTTGTGCGTGCTCGGTTATGCCAACTTCATAATGACCGTCTTCCATTACCCGCAACCACTCGTGGGTCTTGGTATATCTCAGGTCCTCGGGTATTTCACTCATCTCGCCCTCCTTTAATTGAGTGCTGCAATTCGAATGATCAAAGATCCCCTAAACAACTCTTCCCGTGACGCACGAACGGATACTTGACGACCTTCGCATCCAGTTGCTTGCCGCGGATCTCGACTCGACACGAATCTCCGGTGTGCACCGCAACGGGAACACGGGCCATAGCAATGGCGCGTCCCAAAGTAGGTGAAAAGCTACCACTGGTGATTTCGCCTTGTTGACGATCCGCACATATCACACGCTGATGACCACGTAATACGCCCCTATCCAGCAATACCAACCCGGTCAACTTGCGCATCACACCTTGTTCGCGCTGCGTCTCCAGCGCCTTGCGTCCTACAAAATCCCGGTCTTTAGGCTCCCAGGCTACAGTCCATGCCAGGCCGGACTCCAAGGGCGTGGTGTTTTCATCCATATCCGTTCCATACAAATTCATTCCCGCCTCCAGCCGCAGCGTGTCGCGTGCTCCCAGACCGCAGGGTGCGACCCCCGCTCGCTGCAATGCGCGCCACACGTTTGGCGCCTGGTCATTCGACAAGATGATCTCGAATCCGTCTTCTCCGGTGTAGCCCGTTCTAGCGATAAAGTAGCCGTTGGTTTCTACGGCAAAGAACGGTTTAAGATCGGCACACGCTGCCTGTACCGCATCAACCAGGGCAACACAGGTCTTATCACGGGCGTTGGGCCCCTGTACCGCAATCATCGCCAAGTCCGGCCGCGGTTCAATTTTTACCCCCGGCACGTGTTGGGCTTGATCTTCGATCCATGCCAAATCCTTGTCGCGGGTAGCAGCATTCACGACAATTCGAAACCAGTCATCGCGCAAGAAGTAAACTATTAGATCGTCTATAACGCCGCCGTGTGCATTCAACATGCACGTATACAGGGCTTTCCCAAACACCGTGAGCTTGTCAACATTATTCGCCACCAAATGCCGAAGAAACTGACGCACGCCGTTTCCGTGAAGATCCACCCGCGCCATGTGCGACACATCAAACATGCCTGCGTCGCGGCGAACTGCGTGATGTTCTTCGACTTGGGACCCATAATGAAGTGGCATGTCCCAACCGCCGAAGGCGACGATCTTCGCCCCCGTTTGCTGATGCAATTCGAAAAGCGCCGTTTTTTGATTCATTTTCGTCGTTTATTTGAACGCGTCATAAAAATAAAAAAAGGCGATGGCTACACCGCCATCGCCCCTCTGTCCGGTTACCTGAGAGCTTAAGCACCTTCGGTGCCCAATACCTTCTTGTGACGTAAGGCTTATCCTGCCACTCGGCGATCACGAAAGTTCCTTGATCCTGATCGCGAACCACAAAGCGAAGGTTAATGGGTCTCTCCAGAGCCGGCCGATTCCGCAGTCCCTTTTGCCTGTGCGTTTCCGGGCGAGGTTGCGCCGTCGGCCCCCGTCAATGTGCTCGGACCGGTTCCAGGGCATGAATCTTGACCGGAATCAAAACGTCATCCTGGTTCCAACCGAGGTTAACGGGCGTCTCCCGCAGATCGTTTAGCCGGGGGTGAAACTATACTGACCGAAGGTGCACATGCCAAGATGTTGTGTAATACGAATACAAATGATTATTGTTTGCATTATCATTACTATGTTGGTAATATACCGACGACAGCTGAACTAAAGGGAAGATATCGTTATGAAAATCGTTAAATTTCTGAGCCTTGCGCTGGGTGTCATGTTGCTGGGTGTGAGCGTCGGAGACGCTCAGGAGGTCAATCTCTACTCCGCTCGCAAAGAGGCGCTTATCAAACCGCTGCTGGATGAATTCAGTAATAAAACCGGCATTCAGGTCAATCTAGTTACCGGCAAGGCGGATGCGCTACTGAAACGCCTGGAAACCGAGGGCGCAAACACACCCGCCGATGTTCTGATTACAGTAGACGCCGGACGTTTACACCGTGCGAAAGCTGCCGGGTTGTTAGCACCTATCAACTCCGCGGTGCTGCAAGAATCAGTGCCTGCCAACTATAGAGATCCTGAGAACTACTGGTTCGGTTTGTCATTAAGGGCACGACCTATTATGTACGCGCTCGAAAAACTCGATCCGAACACATTGACAAGCTACGAGGATTTAGCGGACCCCAGGTGGAAGGGCAAGATTTGCGTACGTTCTTCCAGCAACATTTACAACCAATCGCTGGTGGCATCTATGATTGCCGCTAACGGTGAGCAACAAACCGAACAGTGGGCACGGGCTTTAGTAGCGAACCTGGCTCGTCCACCAAAAGGTGGCGATCGTGACCAGATTCGGGCCGCCGCCGCCGGTCAATGTGTCATCGCAATCGCAAATACTTATTACTTGGCGCGCATGACGACTTCAAAAAAAGACCAGCGGGAACGTGAAGCGGCCGGGAAGATCGGCATCATATGGCCAAACCAAAATGGAAGGGGTGCGCATATAAATGTCAGCGGCGCTGGTGTGACTAAATTCGCTAAACACAAAGACAACGCAATAAAACTACTCGAGTTTTTGGTCAGCGATGAAGCGCAACGTTTTTACGCTGATAGCAATCATGAATACCCAGTCAAAGCAGACATGGAACCGAGTGACATTCTGAAACAATGGGGAAAGTTTAACGGCGACGCGGTGAATTTGTCGCTGCTCGGCAAATACAACAGTACCGCAGTCAAACTCATGGATCGAGCCGGCTGGAGATAGAAGTTCCGGTGTCATTTTCGGCACATCCAGATGCTATCTCGACTTTAAAATCGTCTCCATCCCCTTGGTGGCGCCGTCATGGCTGGAGTCTTGGCGTGGTGGCTGTTTCTGCGTTACTCGCATTACCGATTTTGGTGGTATTGAGCTTTGTGTTTCAGCCGGCGGGCGATGTGTGGCAGCATTTGTTGGAAACCGTATTAGCGGACTACGTCATCAACTCGCTGCTATTGATGGTGGGCGTTGGCGTCGGCACCTTGTTACTTGGCGTCGGGTCGGCGTGGTTGACGACTCAGTATCAATTTCCGGGTAGGGAAACTCTGATTTGGGCGTTGCTGCTGCCCTTGTCCATGCCGGCTTACATCACCGCTTACACTTACACCGGCATGCTCGATTATGCCGGTCCGCTGCAATATCAGTTACGGGAATGGTTCGACTGGTCTTATGGCGATTATTGGTTTCCCGATGTCCGGTCGCTGCCGGGCGCTATGGCCGTGCTCTCGTTCGTGCTTTATCCCTACGTGTATTTGTTGTCGCGCGCCGCGTTTCTCGAGCAATCCGTATCCGTGACTGACGCCAGCCGCCTGTTGGGCTGCACTGCATGGCGCAGTTTCCGCCGTGTGGGGCTACCTATGGCGCGCCCGGCGATCATCGCGGGTTTGTCGCTGGCATTGATGGAGACCCTGGCAGATTATGGCACGGTGCAGTATTTCGGCGTCGATACCTTTACGACTGGCATCTTTCGCACTTGGTTTGGGCTTGGGGATAGCTCTGCTGCAGCGCAATTATCTTCTGTTCTTCTCAGCTTCATATTCCTACTCATTGTGCTCGAGCGCTGGTCCCGCAAGCGTGCCCGATATCATCATGTCGGTATACGTTCTCAACCGCTGAATGTGCAGTTTCTCAGCGGATGGCGGGCGGCAGCAGCGATCGCCGCGTGTGCGCTCCCCTTGGTGCTCGGGTTCATACTGCCAACGGGACAATTGTTATTGTGGGCGTTCCGCACCGCCGACCAGATGGTCGATGCGGAGTTTTACCGGCTAATCCGCAACAGCATCACATTGGCCGCGGGCGCGGCAATCCTCGCGGTGTTCATCGCTTTGCTCATTGCCTACGGCAAACGCCTCTCGCCGAACAGGATTGTCAATTCCGCGGCGCGGGTAGCCGGCATGGGCTATGCAATACCGGGCACGGTCATCGCGGTTGGCGTTATGCTGTCTCTGGCGTGGTTGGATAACAGCATAGATTTCTGGTTGCGAAGGCAATTCGGCATATCTACCGGGCTGTTGTTCAGCGGCACACTGTTCGCGCTGGTGTTTGCATATATGGTCCGTTTCCTCGCGGTGTCGTTACAGACGGTGGAGTCGGGACTTGCCAAGATAAAAGAGTCAATGGATGATGTGGCACGGTCGCTGGGTTATCGCCCCAAAGAAGTCCTGCGCCGCGTACATATCCCCATAATGCGCGGAAGTCTGCTAACCGCCGGTCTGATCGTGTTTGTCGACATCCTCAAAGAACTGCCCGCCACCTTGATACTACGTCCATTTAATTTTAATACTTTGGCGGTGCGTGCCTTCGAGCTGGCCTCCGACGAGCGATTAGCCGATTCGGCAATTCCGGCGACCGCAATCGTACTTGTCGGACTCATACCGGTAATACTGCTTAGCCGTGCCATCGCACGTAGCCGCACAACAACCTACGTCGACAGAACCAACAGTAATGCTTAGCCCGTATATTGCACCAAGCATCCCGCCCCCATTCTTACCAGGCAACCTGAAAATTCGAACGTCGCCATTTCATGTAAGAGACACTGAGCTATTCTCTGACGCGTTACAGGAATGGCGGCAAGACTTGTCCTGCGCGTGGCCGCAGGGTCGGGTGGCCGGAAGCCGTGCTGGTACAATGCAAAATTGGGGATTCACGCCCCGCTGCAATATACGGGATAAACGACTCATCACCGTTTGCTGGTGTTGAGAACACTGGACAGTTTTTTCTTGTTGATGGAGCACTTTCCATTGTTTCGCATTCCCTCGCAGACTCCGTACATATATAAGGAGTGATTATCGAGCACAAAACCGGACTCTTCCGCTACTTTCCGCTGCCGTTCCTCAATGGCTTTGTCGTAAAATTCGAATACCTCGCCACATTCCATACACACCAAATGATCGTGATGACCTTCATCGTTGAGTTCAAATACGGAGCGACCGCCTTCAAAATTATGACGTATCACCAACCCGGCATTTTCGAATTGCGTCAGCACTCGGTATACAGTCGCTAAACCGATTTCCTCTCCAGAATCCAGCAAACTCTTGTACACGTCCTCGGCCGTCATATGCCGAATGTTGGTACTTTCGAGCATACTTAAGATTTTGAGCCGTGGCAGCGTGGTTTTGAGACCGGCCTTTTTCAACTCGGCGTTGGAAGACATTGACGGGCTCCTGAGGAATGAATCGGTCGCTGAAACAATAACGTTAGTGACAATTATTAGCAATAAACAAGGATTAACAGATTGAATAACAAACGGCTTCATGTCTATGATTGACCACATCATACATACGAATCCGCATCGAGAAATGGCGAAATTCGCTGCCGGGACCATGTTCGTGCTTGCACTGACCTGGTCTCAGTTCTGCGTGGGAGAAACTTATGTGTTTTCTGCGTCTCCTCGCGAGACCGCCGCAGACGGTCGGAGAGACTACGGCCCGATTGCTGAATTATTGACCAAGGCGACCGGTAGTCGGTTTACTTACCGGCACTCGAATAATTGGCTGTCCTATATGCAGGATATGCGCAACGGTGCGTACGATTTGCTTTTTGATGGGCCGCACTTCGTTAGTTGGAGAGTCGCCAGCTTAGGTCATTCGCCGTTGGTAAGGTTACCGGGTAAGCTGGATTTCGTGATCGTCGCCCGGAACAATGATGAGGTAGTATTTGATCTTACCGATCTGGCGGGACGCAAAGTGTGCGCACATGCCCCGCCCAATCTGGCGACCCTCACCATGCAAACCCAATTCACGAATCCGGTACGTCAGCCCCAGATCTTTGAGGTAAACGGATTCAAGAATATCTTTGCAGAGCTTCTCGAGGGTAACTGCCGTGGGGCGGTATTACCGTCCGCGTTATACACGACCTTCGACAACGGTGGGAATAAAGGTAAGACCAGGATCCTTTATCTCAGCGAGCCTCTACCACGACAAGCTATTACTGCTGGCCCGCGAATACCGGAAAACATTCAAAACGTTATACGTGCGACGCTGCTGTCCCCAGGAGGTGTCGCGGCAACCAAAAGGCTGCGCGAACGCTTCACCAACGGTGAACAGTTGGTGGCAGCGGACAAGGATGAGTACCAAGGATTCGCCGCTATGCTCAACAACCTGTTTGGATTTAGCCGGTAATCCCATGCCCGAATCCAAGTTAAATATTCGCAGAGCAAGGTCGCGTGTTGATAAACCGAGCAGTCTGTCGCTCATTGACGCCGTTTAGCCGCGTAGCCTTTTTAACATTGGAGCGAGACTAAGTCCCTGCACCAGGATCGAAAACACGACGATGATGTAGGTCATCGCCAAAAACACGTCCCGCGTCTCTCCCACCGGTAGCGACAGCGCCAAAGCCACGGAGATGCCGCCACGCAAACCACCCCATACCAGGATCTTGACTACATGGGGACTATATTCCCTCTTCAATCGTAGCAACCCAACAGGAATACCGACACTGAAAAACCGGGACATCAGCACCAGAGGAATGGCGAGCAATCCCGCAGTTATGTAACCGGCAGAGAAATCTAGAATCAGCATCTCGAGCCCGATGAGCACGAACAGGATTGCATTCAAGATCTCGTCTATCAATTCCCAGAATGTATCCAGGTGTTCACGAGTCTTGTCAGACATAGCCATTATCCTGCCTTGGTTCCCAATCATCAGACCTGCCACCACAATGGCAATCGGACCCGACGTATGCAGTTTGAGCGCCAAGGTATATCCACCCATCACCAACGCCAGGGTGAGCAGAACCTCAACTTGATAATTGTCGACCGTGCGCAGCAGGTAAAAACCGATATAGCCCAACACCGCGCCGAACAGCACACCCCCGACCGCTTCTTGCACGAATAGTAGCGCCGCCTCCCCGGCGGAAACGTCCTCAGGACTGTATGCCAAACTCAGCAATACCAAAAATATGACGACACCAACACCGTCATTAAACAGCGATTCGCCGGTAATCTTGGTCTCCAAGCTTTTTGCGATACCGACCGTTTTTAATGTCGCCATAACGGCAATGGGATCCGTGGGGGATATCAGTGCACCAAACAGTAGGCAATAGATATAAGCAATATCAAACTCAAGAAGCTTCAATAAAATCCAAATCAAGGTGCCGACAATGAACGTCGACAAGAAAACGCCCATCGTTGCCAAACTCGTGATTATCCACTTGAATTTGGAAAGATCTTCGAAATTCACATGCAGTGCGCCGGCGAACAGCAAAAAACTCAGCATTCCGTGCATCAATACAATGTTGAAGTCAATCTGCGACAGCAACAATTCGGCCTGCGTCTCAAATTCTCCTATGCCCAAAAAATTCAAACCGATCAACACGAGCGAGAACACCAGTGCGATGAGCATGACGCCAATAGTGGTCGGCAACCCAATGAAACGATGATTGAGATAACTAAAACCAGCGGCGAGGGTGATAATTATTGCGAGGAGATTCAGTAATTCCATATGAATTCTGATTTAAGCATCTACAATCGGAATCGAGCACTTTGCAAGTTCTGGAAGATCACCGCCAACTCCCATTGCACGACGTATTATTAATTGTTTTACCGGGCCCGATGCATCCGTCAGGCGCAGCCCTAGGCCCCGCAATTGACGTATCGGAGTGACCTGCACCCGGAATAGCCTTTGTAAACCATGTACTGCAGTCATCATCAACATGTTTTCGCCCTTGCGCCAACGTTCATAGCGCCGTAACACAGATCGGGTTCCAATGTCCTTACCCACGGCACCGGCCACCACCTCAGACAGTACGGCCGCGTCCGCAATACCAAGATTGGCGCCCTGGCCTGCGAGTGGATGCACCGTGTGAGCAGCGTCACCAATTAGTGCGCAACGGCTGGCGATGTAGTGTTCCACATATGAGCGCGACAATGGAAACCATTTGCGTGTACCGATCGCGCCGATTTTGCCTAACCTAAATTCAAACGATTCCCCCAATCTTTGCATAAATGCCTCATCCGTCAGCGCCATTAACTCATCAGCCAATGGCCGGTCACAGCTCCATACAATCGAGCAACTGCCGTCCGCCAATGGCAAAAAGGCCAGCGGGCCGGTCGGCAGAAAACGTTGCCAGGCGGTGCGTTCATGGGAGCGCTCCGTATGCACTTGAGCAACTATGGCGCGTTGGTCGTAATCGGTTCCCCGCGCTCCGATACGCAGGTGCTTGCGCACCCAAGAGCCAGCACCATCGGCACCGACCACCAGGGCCGCTGTGCACTCACCGCCCTTAAAGGTGATTTTTACTGCGCCGCGGTGCGGGGTAATTTTTTCTACCTTGGTAGCCCACAGCACGTCGGCGTTGGGATAGTTGCCGAGTTGTTGATGCAAAGCGTCAATCACCAGGCTGTTCTCGACGATATGCCCCAGCTGTGGTTCACCAACGTCTGCGGCATCGAAGGAAATGGCACCCTTGCTCTGCGCATCCCACACCACCATCTTACGAAACGGTGACACCCGCTGTGCGCTGATCGCCGTCCATACTCCCAGATTACGAAACACGCACTCCGCAGCGCGGCCTAGCGCGCTCACTCGTAGATCGTATTGGCTGTGATCAACAACGGGAGGGCTGCCGGTATCGACAACCGCGATTCTTAATTCGCGCTGAGCCAGCGCATTGGCCAATGTCGCGCCGACCATTCCAGCACCGATAATCACCACGTCGTGCGCGCTCACAGCCTACTCCAAAGGTACACCGCGGCCGAGTTGCGGGACCCGTCCCGCCAAACCCATGGTGCGTCGAAGCAGGGATCGCTTGAGAGACGGAAAGATATCCACCGCCACCATGCCGACACCCCGTAACAAAGCAAGCGGCAGTGACTGGTTGCAAAATAGCCGTATCAGGCCATCGGTGAAGGTAATAACCGCGCGGGTATCGTCACGTCGCCAATCGGCGTAGGGGCCCAACACTGAGCGCGAACCTATGTCGTCGCCGTTTCGCACGGCATCATGCAGGATTTCAGCTAACACGGCCACATCACGCAGGCCCAGGTTGAAACCCTGTCCGGACACCGGGTGAATGGTGTGTGCGGCATTGCCGATCACCACCGCGCGGTGTGCGATCGGGTTCGCAACGCGTACCAAAGACAGCGGATACGCTGTTCTTTCGCCCAAATTCTGCAGATTGCCTGCACGGTACCCAAACCGAGCTTGGAGACTGGCGAGAAATTCGCTGTCCGCGAGACCCATGAGTCCCGGGGCCTGACTGGATGTCGTAGTCCATACGACCGCGTAACGGTTGCCACTGGTTGGCAGTAATGCCAACGGACCGGTAGCGGTGAAACGTTCATAGGCCTTATTGTGGTGATCGCGCTCTGGCGTCACCGTCGTCAGTATAGCGGTCTGCCCATAATCGCGACTGACCGTTTTGATACCCAGCCATTCGCGGGCGGGTGATCGACCGCCATCTGCCAACACAACCAATTGGCACTTCACCGTCGTTTCTCCACTTTCCGTCTGCACCGTCAGGCTTGCGCTGTCTTCATCACAACTGATCCCGTTGACTTGGCCGGGACAAATTAATTCTGCTTCTACGTCATCCATACGCGCCATTAGCGCTTGGCCTAACACGCGAGCCGGCACTATATATCCGAGTGCGTCGACGTCAGCATCGGTATGGCCAAGACGGGTAAACCCGGAGTGGCCTAAGTCAGAAATATGAATGCTCTTTATCGGCGTCGCGTCTCGCGCAGTCACCTTAGGCCAAACGCCGATTGCAGATAGGATTTGCACGGTGCCATGGGAGAGCGCAAGCATGCGTTCAGTGTAACTAGGTTGCGAATCGGACTTGAATGGCACCGCCTCAATCAAAGCCACGCGTAGTGGTGTCGACGCCAATGCGACGGTCAAACTCGCGCCGACCAAACCACCACCAACTATCGCGACATCATATCGCTCGTGACATTCATTACCTATGTTCAATGAACCCTCCGCCGCGACTCACTATTGCATTAGAGCCTCGATTTCGCCGATGGTCTTTGGCGCATCTTTCGTCAAGATGGTATTACCGTTACGATTTATCAGCACATCGTCCTCGATACGAACGCCGATTTCGCGCCATCTCGCGTCGATGTCATCGTCACCCGGGATATACAAACCAGGTTCAACCGTAAACGTCATTCCAGGTTCCAACTCGCGCCATTCTCCCTCGACTTTATAGTCGCCTACGTCGTGGACATCCATGCCCAGCCAATGACCGGTCCGGTGCATGTAGAAACGGCGATACGATTTGTTTTCGATAAGTTCATCGACGCCACCTTGCAACAGACCCTCATCAATTAATCCCTGAACCAAAATGCGGACGGCGGCATCGTGGGGTTCATTCCAGTGGCAACCCGCCTGGGCCTTTTCGATCGCGGCGGTCTGCGCGGCTAAAACGATCTCGTAAATGGCTCTTTGCTCGGGAGAAAACTTTCCATTGATTGGAAACGTTCGCGTAATGTCGGCGGCGTAACAGTCGATCTCGGCTCCAGCATCAATCAGCACTAATTGACCGGCCACGAGTTCGTCGTTGTTATCAATATAATGTAATACACAAGCATTAGCTCCCCCGGCCACGATAGGCGGGTAAGCCGGATAGGCGCTGCCACCTTTTTTGAATGCATATTCGAGCTCCGCATGGAGTTCATACTCCATCATTCCCGGCCGACACACTTGCATCGCGCGCCGATGAGCAGCGGCTGAGACGCGCGCGGCATGTTTCATCACTTTTACTTCGTCGGTTTGCTTAATCAACCGTAATTCGTGGAGGATGTGAGTCAGGTCCACCAATTCATTCGGCGCATTGACACCCGCACGGGTTTTTGCTTTGACCTCGTTGACCCAGCCCAATAATTTCATGTCGAAATCGGGATAACTGCCCACATTGCAGAACACCTTGCTACGATTCTCCAGTAAGCCCGGCAGGATCTCTCCTATATCGGTAATCGGGAATGCATCATTGGCATCAAACAGCTCTACCGCTCCTTGCAAGCCCGCGCGCCGCCCGTCCCAGGTTTCGCGTTCCGGATCACGTTCGCGACAGAACAAAATAAATTCCCCCTGCTCTCGACCGGGGCACAAAACTGCCACCGCTTCTGGTTCGGGAAAATGTGTGAGATAGAAAAAATCACTGTCTGGACGGAATCGATAATGCACGTCCCGGTTACGGATTCTTTCCGGCGCAGTGGCGATAACGGCAATTCCATCGCCCATGAGTTGCATCACATCCTGGCGTCTACGCTCGAATACCCGCCTGTCGATCATATCAACACTGTCCCTGCTGTCCTTCTGGCCGCGCGTATTACCCGACATTTTCTTGAAGCTCTTCAAAGATCAGTTGAACGCCCACACGAACATACTCCTCTATCTCCGCCAATGCCCATTCGTCTCTTTCTCGATCCTCGCCGGGCTCAGCCTTGGAAATCGCCATGAAATCCCGTGCAATCTCCGCCGCGTCTCCGGGTAATTTATCTATGTTAGATGCTTGCTTAAATAACAGACCAAAGACAAAACCACGGCACCAGTGGGCGACAGCCTCGGTGCGCTCCGCCAATTCATGCTCATCATCAGGCAACATTAACGAAAAGGATGAATCACGATCATTCAGGCTCTGCCAACTACTTTCATACAATGAATCGATGGATGCTTCAAGCACGCGTTTCGATTCGTCGTTAATACCAACCATCACGCTGATAAGTTCATTTAAATTCACTTGCCGTCCGGACTTTAGCTGGTTGCAGATAGCGCCGCAAATAATGCCATGCACCTCGGAGGCGGTATGATCCGTACCCGCAAGCAGCAACGCCGCGCGTAATTTGTCATAATCAGAATTGGAAATCGCGGTATTCATGCTACGCTGTAATTTTGAACAAACACAGGATTATAAAAAGCAGTAGATAACGTCAGTCACCCCGATGATTGAGAGAACGTCAGTTGCTCGTTATACAATAATCCAAGTAGCGCGAGGTGGCGCAAAAGGTTCCCATATTTATGACGCTCCTTCAACCTTAAAAGGCGTTGACCGACATTAATCAGAGGCCTATAGTTCGGATCGTTATGAATCTCAGCGAACAAGAACGAGATCTAGCTCGTCTGGAACAGCGGGTAGATGAATTGATAACAACGTGCCGTCGTTTGCGGGACGAAAATCTATCGCTTCGTTCCAGCCGAGACTCCTTGCTCGAGGAAAAAACCAAACTTGCAGAGAAAAACAAGATCGCGCGAAATCGACTGGAAACAATTGTTGACCGCCTGCGTACACTAGAAAATATAAAATGAAACCGGCCTCACAAGGCGTGAAAGTAACTATCATGGGGCGCGAGTTTACAGTGGCGTGCCCGGATGAGGAGCGTGATGCATTGAGTCGCGCTGCTGCAGACCTTGACATCAGGATGCGCGAGATCCAAAAGAGCGGGAAAGTTGTCAGTTTGGAGCGCTGCGCGATTATCGCTGCTCTCAATGTAGTAAATGAATTATTGTATATTCGCGATGAAGCCAAGAAAAAGGAAGAGTTGGGCGAGCGCATGAAAGCGCTACAGGAAAAACTGGACTCGGCAATGCAGGAGCAACTTAATCTATAATAAGGGGTATATTCCCGGAAGGGTGACATCGGAAGGAATAGAAGTTTTGGCGTCGCCTACGGTGTTCGAGTTGTTCTGAACACCCTTAGAACCTAAATCATAATTTGGGAGCCACATAGAGATCGTTGTTGTGCATGTCCTGTAAATGGAAAGCCTGATACGTCTCCGAGGCCCCCACTTGGACCTTTTTGGTTCAAGGAATTAAGAGCGACACGGCACAGGTGGGTGACGCCACTTCTATCACACTACCGGGATTGTTTCCGTCATCGAGCGTAGATCATTGGTTGCAGACAAACGCCACTTACGTACGCAGATGCGTAATAGGCGCCGTCAGCTTTCCCGGGATCAGCAACGATCTGCAGCTGACGGACTGCTGCGGCAATTATTGCGCTTATCTCATTTTCAAAATACGAACCGCGTTGGATTTTATTTTCCCAATGACGGTGAAATAGATACTCGCCCTGCAATCGAACATGCTTGGCACATGGGTAAACAGTGCTTCCTGCCGGTGGTCAACCACCCGAATTTGCCACTACGTTTTGCGCGGCACCTGCGCCAGCAGCCTACTCGCCTGAATCGGTTTGGGATTCCAGAACCGGTGGTTCAGCGTCGTGAACTGCTCAATGCGCATAACCTCCAATTGATTCTCGTACCATTGATTGCCTTTGATACACACGGCGGTCGGCTTGGCATGGGAGCGGGATTTTACGACCGCACACTTGCCTTTCTAGCTAGCCGAAAATATTGGCACGCACCGACGGTCATCGGCGCTGCCCATTCTTTTCAGCAAGTTGAACGTGTACCACAGGACTCATGGGATGTGTGTTTACGAGGTATCGTTACCGAAAAAGCTTTTCTCGCGGTATAAAAGCTTTTATCTTTGCGATCATCAGGCGTTCAATAACTACTACGGGAATTTATGCAATACTGGTTAATGAAGAGCGAGCCGAATGTTTACAGTATCGACGATCTTGCGCAACAAAATAGCAAGACCGACCATTGGGACGGAATACGGAATTACCAAGCGCGTAATTTCATACGTGACGAGATGCGTAAAGGAGACCTGGCATTTTTCTACCACTCCAATTGTCCGCAACCCGGTATCACAGGAATTGTCAAGATCGTGCGTGAAGCTTACCCTGACTTTACCGCGTTCGACGCCAAGCACAAATACTATGATCCGAAGAGCGACCCTCAACAACCTCGCTGGTTCATGGTTGACGTTAAACTAGTGCGAAAATTGAAAAGGACTATTCCGTTACTGGAACTCAAGGAACACAAGAAACTCCAAGACATGCGCTTATTACAACGCGGTAGCCGGCTTTCTATTTTGCCGGTAACCACACAGCAATGGGACTATATCCTCAAGCTCGAAACCAAATGAAAAGGAGTAAACGTTATGCGCTGGCCAGGCATATTATTCGGTGCGGTGACTGCGATCCTTGTTATCAGTTCGCCGCTTGCACAAACAAACAAAAAGGACAACACAATGGTGAGATTTACCACAAACTACGGTGTCATTGACATCGAGGTGTTCGATGAGCAAGCGCCCGTCACGGCAAAGAATTTTGTCGCTTATGTTAACGACGGATTTTATGATGGACTGATTATGCACCGCGTGATACCCGGATTCGTAATTCAAGGCGGCGGCTTCGAACCCGGTATGAAGGAACGACCCACTCGTGATCCAATCAAGAACGAGGCGGACAACGGACTGAAAAATGATCGTGGCACGCTGTCCATGGCGCGCACCAACGACCCAAATAGCGCCAGTTCTCAATTTTTTATTAATCTCAAGGACAATGCCTTCCTGAATCACACCGGAAAGGATCCGCGAGGGTGGGGGTATGCGGTGTTCGCCAAAGTGGTCGAGGGGATGGATGTGGTGGAAAAGATCGCCGCTGTAGAAACCGCCAGTGCCGGGTTTCACGATGATGTCCCAAAAAAAGACATAATCATCACCAAGGCGGAGCTCGTGGCTCACTGACCTTCTATTTCTTCGGATTCAATGAATGTAATCGCTTTATCGAAAGTTCTCCCACACCTTGTATATCCGCTAACCATCGCCGTTGGGCTTGGCCTGATTGCGCTTTTGTTTCTTGTGCTCCGCAAACCGGCAACCGCAGGTGTCACGCTTTTGTTGCTGATCGCAACCTTGGGCGTCGCCGGAAACCCCCGAGTTGCCAATTATCTGGTCACAGACATTGAACGTACTTACCCGCCCTTGAGCCCTGAGAACACGCCACCGGCAGAGGCAATAGTGATGTTGGCCGGCGTCGTCGGGCTTCCGGCGCCGCCCAGGGTGTCGACAGATCTAACCGCCGCCGCTGATCGCATCCTGCATGCGGCGCGCTTGTACCGAGCGGCAAAGGCGCCGATCATCATCGTTGCTGGCGGTAACATATTTCCACAACCCGGCGTAAAGCCGGAAACATATTATGTGGCGCAACTGTTGCAGGAATGGGGGGTCCCGAAACACGCTATCCTCACCGAAGACAACAGTCGAAATACGTACCAAAATGCCCTCGAGAGTAAACAAATTCTCGAGGAACGGGACATCGGCAAGATCCTGCTGGTGACTTCAGCGCTTCACATGCCTAGAGCCTTGGCCGTGTTTCAATCGTTGGGGATCGATGCAATTCCAGCGGTGACCGATATTATTATTGCTAAATATGATCTGCCGGACACTCGTCCAGCGGTTCTTGACTGGTTACCCAATGTGCAATCGTTGTTGCTGACGACCCTGGCGATAAGAGAGCGTCTTGGTATGTGGGCATATCGATGGCTCGGTTGGATTAAACCTGCAACGTGATCTAGTAATCGAAAAAACGCAACTCTCGGGTGCCACCGGCGTATACGATCGTGGCGACGAAAGCGTCGTTCGGATAAAACTGTTGCAAGGTCCAAAATTCGTCTCCATTGAGCAACGTGTCGTCTGCAATAGTCATGGAGGACGAGGTGCAATCAGTGCACAAATCGATACTATCCAGTGGATAGCAGATCCCAAAACCCTTAGCCTTGCCGAACGCTTCCTTCCGGGTCCAGCAAGCAAGAAAAGCTTGCTTGCCCTTGTGATCCGGGAGTTCAAGCAGGGCTTTGCTTTCGCGCTCGGAAAATTTTCGCATCGCGATGCGCTGATAATGTATTTTTCGAGCGAGACTCTCGAGGTCGATTCCTAACTCACAGTCGTGAGCGAAAGCATACAATGCCATGTCCTCTGAATCGGTATAGTTAAAACAAAGTTGCTTACCTTCAACTCGATTCAGGACTGAAGGTTTGCCGTAAGGGCCTAACTCAAAGCAAATCGTGGATGGCTGTCTACGAACATAATGACTCAACAATGTGCGTACGATACCGCGACCGGCGACATATCGGTTTCGATGTCTCTCAGATCGTAACCTTGCCGCCCGTTCACGCTCCCTTGCCGACAGAACACCAGCAAGTTGGCGTCGTCGTCTTTCGTCAACATCGAGACCAGCCCGCCACAGATGAATCTCACCGGGTTCAAGACGCGGCCACGGCTCCACAGGCAGCCAGTTAACTCTTGTCTCAACATCCAGCAACATAAGCAATCTCAAGATTCGTTGGAAGACGTACGGCGCAAAATGGCCGTAGGACTATCTATTTAGCAAAACAGCGACTACGTTTTTCGACGGTAAGCGAAGAGAACGCTCCTCGCAAAATGTTTAGTAGACCAAAAAGCAATCACATGGCAGCTCAGGGGTCTTGCTGATACGCGCTCGTCACCGCGGTGTTCCGCCTCACAGGTACGAACGTGTGGAGGTCCTATTATCCGAGATCGAGTCTTTAGCAGGTGTTGAAGACCGGCGTACCTTTATACACCCATTCGTCGCATTTTGCTTGAAAAGCGGCATCGGTGAACTACCCTTACCGAAACAGTCACTGATATCGTGAGCTACATTTTCGTGAATTACCTTGCTCCGCCCGAGCTGGGTATATTTCGCCCTAGCCTGCGTTGCCATCTTCGGGAGGCGCGTGGGCTTTTTCTCGTCTAACACAGGATGACGGGCATGACCCACCGCGTTGGTAAACAGAAACCAAGATCAGATAATAAAAGAAAAAAGAAGCCCGCAAAAAAAGACCGCGAGGCACTGGAGCAGTATGACACCACTGAAGACGTGGTGCTGTCGTCGGACGATGGATATACACCCGCCGCGGTGGTCATCGAGGCCATGGAAAAGGGAGGCCTGAAAGAATCATCTGATCCCAAAGCGAAACACGGTTCTTCGAAAAAGCAGGGCAACCCTTTCAAACAGGTGTTGCGTGCGCTTCGAGAGCCGGAGCTGATGATGATCCAGGCTTATAAGAAAAGTGACTTTCGCAAACACTTATTAAAAAAAGTTCCATGGTACCAGGACTTTGAGGACAATCGAGTTATGGGGCGAACATTGGAAGCCGCCTACGGCGGGACGTCCAGGCGCCGTTACAGAATGCAGCGATTTGTTCGAAATAATCTACTTTTCAGCCTGCTGATGTGCATCGGGCTGGTTTTCGCCGGCCGCGTCGGCGTCGCCCGCATCATGTATATGGAGTCGCAACTCGATGTCACGAAAACCGCTAATAACAATCCTGACACGCAGACTAAATCCAAACTCTCAACGGTGCAAACGACGCTGCGCCGGAACGAATCTCGCAAAATTATCGAGGTGACTCTCGCGCACTGCTCGGTACATCCGGACATTCGCAAGGCATTGCTTTCTACACTTGGCGACGATTTTGAATTCACGAATACGGAACTCGATCAGGCAATGCGTGAGTTTCGTCGATTCCAGAGGCGTTACCTGGCCTCCGGCGTAACACAATGGTACAAGGAAGCGCAGGTAAAGAGTCAGACAATCAGCGATGCACTCAAAACCGTGTTACCCGGGATACAAGATTTTCTGTCACTGAAGAAAACCGAACGCCGTAACAAACAACTGCTGTTGGAGAAGAAGCAGCTATTGCTCAAACAGATTGACGATACGGGTCCACTGCGAGGGGTCAATCGAATAAACCAAAGAATACAAGCCCGCAATCAAGTTAAGAACTTGCAAGAGCAAATTAATGAGGGCCCCACGCCCGCCGACCTGCTGGCACTCGAAGATCAGCTGATATCATCCAAGATAATATTAAACGCCGCCGATACCACCGACAGTTCTGCCTGGAACCCTCAAGCGCCCGGGGTACTTGAGGCTCAGGGCATGAATATCGAAGCGACCAACGAGTTCGTCTTCAAAATGACTCAAGACATCGACTCTCTGGTGTCAACCGAAACCACCGCGACCGCGAAATTGGACGCGTATCGTGTGCGGAATCTCCGCGCCGAGCTGCGACGATTGACTGTTGCTTTGGCGGTAAATAAAAGCTCTCCAAAAGCACTCATCAACGGTATCGAGCACAGTCAGCAAGTGCTAAATGAGCGATTAGATCCGCTGCTGTCAAAGCACACAAGGGTTGCTACTGAACCGATCGACTACAACGGTTGTTTGCATCCTTCGACATGAATGACACAGCGCCTCAAGGTGGTCAGTATGATCATCCCATATGCGCAACAAGGCAACCGAGCTGTTCGCCCTCACCAAGCCTGCATATTGCACCAAGGCGCCCCGCCCCTATTCCTGGTACGCAGACGAAACACCCGCAGCGTCTCGTCCGAGAAATAACGACATTCGACTCTCCAGCCTGTTTGGCAAGAATAGGGGCGGGGCTATCCCGGCCCTGGCTCGATCTCGAACGCCTGCACTTGTGCTGGTGTCGTTGCAGTACTTGCGCTTCACTCAACCCATAGCCAGCTATGGGTTTCGTTCTAGTATCCTTAGGGCCCGACGCTGGCACGCTTGACCTCACAAATCACACCGAATCAACCTAGAAATAAACGGTAAGCTGGATTATCGGTTTCCTCCTTATACGGGTAACCGAGATCCTTGAGAAATTCCTTGAACGCGCGTTTCTCTTGCGGAGGTACTTGCATCCCGCACAATACGCGTCCGAAATCTGCGCCATGGTTGCGGTAGTGGAATAAAGTAATATTCCAGCTATGTCCCATCTTTTCCAAAAATTCACGCAAGGCGCCAGGACGTTCGGGGAATTCGAATCGATACACGATCTCGTGCTTCGCCTGCGGGGCGCGGCCGCCGACTAAATGGCGTATATGTACTTTTGCCATCTCGTTATCGGTGAGGTCCAAAGTCGCATACTCATGGTTCTCCAGCTTACTGATCAACGTATGGATCTCCGATGAACTCTGGATCTGCACCCCAACATAGACGTGAGCCTCTTGCGCATCCGCGTATCGGTAATCAAATTCAGTAATCGCCCGATCGCTGATAATCGCGCATAGCTTACGAAAGCTGCCGGGGCGTTCGGGAATAGTTACCGCTAAAATCGCCTCACGTCTTTCACCGAGTTCGGCACGCTCGGATACGTGGCGCAAGCGGTCGAAGTTCATGTTGGCGCCGGAAGCGATGGCGATGAGATTCTCGCCCCGGGATCCGGTGAGCTCGGTGTATGCCTTGAGCCCTGCCACCGCCAACGCCCCGGCGGGCTCCATGACCGAACGGGTATCCTCGAAGATGTCCTTTATCGCGGCACATGTCTGATCGGTGTTTACACACAAGATCTGATCGACAAACTTACGTGCAACGCGAAAGGTCTCCTTACCCACCTGTCGAACCGCAACCCCGTCTGCAAACATTCCTACTTCTTTGAGTCGCACTCTACGTCCAGCCCGAAGTGATTGGCGCATCGCATCAGCATCATCGGGTTCAACACCTATGACTTTGACCTCGGGGTGGATCTGCTTGATGTAACTTGCAATACCGGCGATCAAACCACCACCCCCCACCGGAACAAACACGGCATGGATAGACTCGGTGAACTGTTTGAGAATCTCATACGCGATGGTGCCTTGACCGGCAATTACATTGGGATCGTCATAGGGGTGAATAAACTCTAACCGTTTCTTTGCCGCAAGCTGTTGGGAATGATGGTAGGCATCATCATAATTATCGCCATATAGTGTCACCTCCGCACCCAAACGACCGACGGCATCAACTTTGATCTTGGGCGTGGTCTCGGGCATCACGATAATTGCTTTACTTCGCAAGTGCTGCGCGCCCAGCGCTACGCCCTGCGCATGGTTACCGGCGGACGCCGTGATGACGCCCTTTTTCAGGGCCGCGGCATCAAGTTGCACCATCTTGTTGTAGGCACCCCGACATTTAAATGAAAATACCGGTTGCTCGTCTTCCCGTTTCAACCATACACGGTTATTTAGACGCATGGACAAATTTGGCGCGTAGTCCAATGCGGTTTCTTGGGCGACATCATAAACACGCGCCTTGAGTATCCTCTTTAGGTAAGTTTCCGGCATCTTAATTGTAGGGGTCGAGGTACTTTCTTAATCCGGATTGTGTGAGTATCCTGTCTCACTTCAACCACTAAGCCTAACAGGTTGTATCAATATGACGCGAGAAGATCAAAAAAAGGCGGCAGCGGAAGCCGCGCTCGAATATATCGAATGGGACATGGTGATAGGTGTGGGTACAGGATCAACCGCTGACTACTTCATTGACTCACTGGTCAAAGTGAAAAACAAGCTCGATGGCGCTGTTGCAAGTTCCGTGAGCACAGCGGAACGTCTCAAGCAACGCAACATTCCGGTACTCGAGTTGAACGATACCGGCGATCTTCCACTGTACGTAGATGGTGCGGATGAAGCAACTCGTCATCTGCACCTGATCAAAGGCGGCGGTGGCGCGTTGACTCGTGAGAAGGTCGTGGCGGCAGCGAGCGAAAAATTCGTCTGTGTCGCAGACGAGAGCAAGCTAGTGGACGTGCTCGGCGCATTCCCTGTTCCTATTGAGGTCATTCCAATGGCGCGGAGCTCCATTGGACGCCAGTTGGTTAAACTTGGGGGCCAGCCGGAGCTGCGGGCCAGTTTTGCGACTGACAACGGCAACCTTATTATCGATGTGCACAACTTGAAGATCATGAATCCAATAGAAATGGAGGAGAATCTGGATCATATCGCCGGCGTCGTCACCAATGGACTCTTCGCCCGCCGACCTGCGGACATATTATTGCTGGGCACCGATTCCGGGGTGGAAAAGATTACTGCATAGCGATTTAGGATTGCATCGCATCACGCAAGATACAGGCGACATGGGTGGCATCGCGCCCGGAGAGATCGGCAATCTGGTGGCGGCAACTCGTTCCATCGGCCACAATCCGCGTAGCGGGTTCCAATTCCTGAAGCGCCGGTAATAAACTGAGCGCCGCCATGTTTACAGAAGTGCCATAAGTCTCGGCGTTGTAACCAAAACTGCCCGCCATACCGCAGCAACTGGATTGCATCATCTCGATATCTATCCCGGGTACGAATTTCAACACCTCGGTGATCGCGCCCATCACGTCAAAGGCCTTTTGATGACAGTGACCATGGACGGCAACTTTGTGCGGCTCCATTGCGCCTAGTTTGAGCTCCAGCGTTCCGTTGCTGCGTTGCTCGGCAAGAAATTCTTCAAATAGCTTTGCTTTCGCCGCAAGCCTATCGACCTCCTGACCCGGGAGCATGCTTAAAAATTCATCACGAAAAGTTAACAAACACGATGGCTCGAGCCCGACCACCGGGATGTCACGGTCAATGAACGGCTTGAGCGCCGACAGGGTGCGCCGGGCCTCGATAACGGCTTCATCGACAAGACCTGCCGCCAGGAACGTACGGCCGCAACAGAGCGGACGCGTGCTGCCGTCTGCGGCAGCGGGCATATGAATTTGGTAACCGGCCGCATGCAACACCTCCGCCGCCGCCGTCAGGTTGTGCGGCTCGAAATACCGATTGAAGGTATCCGCAAACAATACCAACTCACCCGCTGTGCCAGCCCCGGCGGGTTCGCTTGTGCCCTGCACGAACGGTCGAGGGTGCCACTCGGGCAACGAACGCTTGGCGCTCAGGCCCATAAAACGCTCACCGAGACGCGCCAAGATTCGGCTGCGATTACGAAGATTCGCAACGCCGTGCATGCGAGACACCCACGGGGCATATCTTGGCAGATACGCGATCAAACGCTCGCGCATCCCCAACCCATGGCGCAGATGATAGTGGTGAAGAAACTCGATCTTCATCTTCGCCATATCCACACCCGTGGGACATTCACGCTTGCAACCCTTGCAGCTCACGCACAAGCTCATGGTGTCATACATGTCAGCCGACGTGAACGCATCGCGATCCAACTGCCCCGACAGCGCCAGGCGTAATGTATTGGCTCGCCCGCGCGTCAGATGTTGTTCGGCATGCGTCACGCGATATGACGGACACATCACACCCGCATCGAATTTTCGGCACGCCCCATTGTTGTTACACATTTCAACGGCGCTGGCGAATCCCCCCCATGCGGACCAATCGAGAGCGCTGTCCGCTACCTTCGTGCGGTACTCGGGTTTGTAACGAAACAGGCTGCGGTCATCCATTCGCGGCGGACGCACGATCTTGCCGGGATTCATCAATCCCTTGGGGTCGAACAGCTTCTTGACCTGCTCAAAGTTCTCAACCATGCGCGCACCGAACATGGACTGGTGGAATTCCGAACGCACTATTCCATCGCCATGCTCACCGGAATGGGAACCTTTGTATTCGCGGACCATCGCAAACGCCTCTTCAGCAATGGCGCGCATTTTCTTCGCATCAGCTTCCAGTTTTAGATTCAGCACCGGCCGCACGTGTAGACAACCAACGGAGGCGTGGGCGTACCATGTACCGGTCGTTCCATACTTGCGAAACACCTCAGTCAGTCTATCTGTGTATTCGGCGAGGTCTTCCAGGCGCACCGCACAGTCTTCAACAAATGAGACCGGCTTGCCGTCACCTTTCATCGACATCATGATATTGAGCCCCGCCTTGCGCACTTCCCAAATCGCTTTTTGAAACCCGGGATCGACAGCCTTGACCACCGCATCGTGAAATCCGAGGTCCTCCATGCGCTGGACGAGGTCTTCTAAATCATTGAGCACTGCGGAAGAATCGTCGCCGGAAAACTCCACCAGCAACAGCGCCTCCGGCTCACCTTCAACACAGCGATCCACTGTGGCGCGATACATGGGTATCTCACGTGCAAGGTCGATCATCGTACGATCGACCAGCTCCACGGCGCTCGGACCGAGCTTGACCAAATGCTGCGTGATATCCATCGCCGCGTAAAAGTTCGGGAAATGGCATACGCCGAGCACTTTGTGCGGCGGTATCGGATGCAGGTTGAGATGAATACGCTCGGAAAAGGCAAGCGTCCCCTCGGAGCCAACCAGGATTTGTGCAAGATTAACGTCGTGCTCGTTCTCATTGCACATCAACGCGTCAATGTTATAACCGCCGACTCGGCGTTGCAGTTGCGGAAAACGTTGCTTGATCTCCTGCGCCTCGCGTTGACCCAATGCAAGCAGCGAGCGCACCAACGGAGATTGGTCGCTGGCTGCGGCCAGCGGACCGAAGGTCATACGCTCACCGTTGATCATGATCGCGTCGATGGCCTGGACATTATTGCGCATGGTGCCGTAGCGAATAGAACGCGCACCGCAGCTGTTGTTTCCCGCCATGCCACCCAGGGTGGCGCGGCTGGCGGTGGACACATCAACCGGGAACATCAGCTCACAGGAGGCCAGCAGCCCGTTCAGCTGATCAAGCACAATGCCGGGCTCAACGACCGCGCGTCGCGCGCCGACATCGATGTTCACCAGTTTTCTCAAGTGCGCGCTGACATCGATAACAATTGCCTCGGCCACGGTCTGGCCGCACTGTGAGGTCCCCCCGCCCCGGGGGAGAATGGATACCCCCTCCTCGGCGGCGATCTGCATCGTGCTCACCACATCCTGCCACGTTTTCGGCACCACCACGCCCACCGGCTCGATCTGGTATATCGATGCGTCGGTGCTGTAGCGGCCGCGGCTAGACCTATCGAATAACACATCGCCCTCAATCTCCCGCGTCAGACGCGCGGCAAGCTGGGGATCACCAATGCGCGAGTGTCGTCCACGCCCCGCGACACGCGCAGCCGGGACTCGCTCCGGCACGACCGTGGCGGACGGTTTACCAGTAACCGATGTGTGTGGATTGTTCACAGCGTCGTGCAAATGTCTCGGGCGCGCCGAACACTCGTTCGCGGGAAACCTCTTTCCTGACAATTAGTGGCGGCGTGGACAACACGCTAGCAGAGGTCGGATTCGGCGCCTTGACATTACGCCAAAATTGCATACAGAATGCAATTCTTCACGCAAGTGCACTGTAAACGAGGGCTAAATGAGCGGGCGTCACTTCCTGCAGATACCCGGACCCACCAATGTCCCTGATCGCGTTCTACGTGCCATCGATTCCGCCACTATCGATCACCGCGGCGCGGATTTCTCGCAACTGAGTCTGGAAGTTCTCGACGGGCTGAGAACCATATTCAAAACCGGCCAACCGGTAGTGATATTCCCCGCTTCCGGCACCGGGGCCTGGGAAGCGGCGTTGGTTAATTGTCTGTCGCCGGGCGACAAGGTGTTGATGTGCGAGACCGGTCATTTCGCCGTAACCTGGCACAACCTCGCCCGCCGGTATGACTTAGAAACCATCTTTATTCCGGGCGATTGGCGCCACGGCGCCGACCCCCTGGCCATCGAGTTGCAATTGGTAGGTGACAAGGCCCACGACATCAAGGCGGTGTGTATCGTGCACAACGAGACATCCACCGGTGTCACATCACGCATCGCCGACATCCGCGCCGCTATTAACCGTACCGGGCACCCTGCTTTGTTGATGGTGGATACCATCTCTTCCCTGGCGTCCATGGATTATCGGCACGACGAATGGGGCGTAGATGTGACCGTGGCGGGTTCCCAGAAGGGACTGATGTTGCCACCCGGCCTGAGCTTTAATGCGGTGAGCAATAAGGCGTTGAGCGCCGCCAAAACCGCCAAACTTCCGAATTGCTATTGGAACTGGGAAGCGATGTTGGCGGCGAACAAAAGCGGCTTTTTTCCCTATACCCCGGCCACCAATCTGCTCTACGGCCTGCGCGAGGCCATCGCCATGTTGCTCGACGAAGGACTGGATAACGTCTTTGCCCGCCATGCACGGCTGGCCGCTGCCACACGCCGTGCGGTACGCGCCTGGGGTCTCGATATTCTGTGTCTGGAAGCCCGCGAATACAGCAATTCACTGACCGCGGTGTTGATGCCCGATGGCCACGATGCCGACGCTTACCGCCGCGTCGTGCTGGAGAACCTTAACATGTCATTGGGCAATGGACTCGGCAAATTGGCGGGTAAAGTGTTCCGCATCGGACACTTGGGCGATTTTAACGAATTAATGCTCGCCGCCACCTTGAGCGGCGTGGAGATGGGCTTAGAATTGGCGCAGGTCCCGTACCAGAAAGGTGGCGTACAGGCTGCATTGGACTACCTGGCGGGGACTGCCGCTGAGCACAAAGACGTGGCTGCGGCCTGAGGAAAAATACATGATTCAAAAATTACGTAACCAAAGTTGAGGTGGGCTCAAGCCCCCCATACAGCTTTTAAACCAAGAGCGCTTGCGGGCGCTTAGAAAAACCAGAGGAGGAAGTACCATGAGACTATTACGCTCAATTGTAGCGGCCGCGTTCGTACTGCTACTGGTTCCCACCAGTCAGGCGGATACCATTGAACTCAAATTCGGGCACGTTGGCGCACCGGGATCCTTGTTCGCCATATCCGCAGAGGAATTTGCGAAGCGGGCCAATGCCAAACTGGCCGGCAAGGCGAAGATCACCGTGTTCGGCGCCAGTCAGCTGGGCAAGGACAAAGAGCTGTTGCAAAAACTCAAACTCGGCACGGTGGATTTCGCGCTACCGTCGACGGTGATGTCAACGGTCGCCGATGAGTTCGGCCTGTTTGAAATGCCATATCTGGTCAAGGACCGCAACCATATGGCGCGCATCGAGAAGGAGATCTTCTGGAACAAACTCGCGCCCGCCGTCGGGCCCAAGGGATACAAGATCATCGGGGTGTGGGAAAACGGCTTCCGTCACATTACCAATAACAAGCGGCCGGTCAACATTCCCACTGATCTACAGGGGCTGAAGTTGCGCACCCCCAAGGGCACCTGGCGGGTGAAGATGTTCAAAACCTACGGCGCCAATCCAACTCCGATGTCTTTTTCTGAAGTATTCGCTGCGCTGCAAACCGGAACCATGGACGGGCAAGAAAATCCCTACGCGCAGATCTACAGCGCCAAACTTCACGAGGTGCAAAAATATCTGTCCATTACCGGGCATGTGTATACACCGGCCTACGTGACCGTCGGCGCCAAGAAATGGGCCACGCTGCCCAGCGATATACGCGACACCCTGGAACAAGTGGCCAAAGACACCCAGGCCTACGTATACGAACAGGCAGCGAAACTGGAAGTGGATCTTTTGAATAAGATCAAGGCCGGCGGCGTGCAAGTGAACAACGCCGACAAACAGGCATTCATCAAGGCCAGCGACTCTATATACAAAGA
Source organism: uncultured Gammaproteobacteria bacterium (assembly GCA_947259395.1). Classification (GTDB taxonomy): domain Bacteria; phylum Pseudomonadota; class Gammaproteobacteria; order Arenicellales; family JAANXG01; genus CALZGZ01. Next base: position 33,968 of record CAMYMN010000031.1, read on the forward strand.
ATTCAGCACCTCGGTGCAGGGTGGAGGCGATCTGGTTTCCAAGGCCCAAGCACTCGGCGGTTAGCCCCTTTGCGTAATTCGGCGCTCTCTCTTAGTCAAGAGAGAGCGCCGATTTTATGTCCAAGACGCACGTGATGTGGTCGCGACTACGCAACGGCTTTGAGCGCCTGCTCGAGATTATCGTCGCCCTGTTAATGGTGGCGTTGGTGGTGGTGGTCGTGCTCGGCGTAGTCTATCGCAAGGCCGGCCACTCATTGTCTTGGTACGACGAGATCGCCTCTATCCTGCTGGCGTGGTTGACTTACTACGGCGCAGCGCTAGCGGCCTATAAGCGTGCGCACATCGGGTTCTCCGGGATCGTTGATGCGACACCGCCGCCGTGGCGTCTGGTGATCGTGGTGTTCGCCGAAGTCTGCATCATCGCGTTCTTCGCGTTACTGGCGTGGATGGGTGTCGTGGTCCTGGACGTGCTGGTCGGCGACACCCTGGTCAGCCTGCCGCAGATCGAGGTCCAATACACCCAGTCGGTGATACCCATCGGCGCGGTGTTGTTTATCATCGGTCAGTTGGCGAGCCTGCCGGAGGTACTGCATGAGGCACGGTTGAAGGCCCCGCACCACCCGAAGATGCAAGAACCATGATTCTGCTTTCGATGCTGTTGGCATTGTTCATGCTGGTGATGTTCGGCGTGCCGATCGCCGTGGCGCTGGGGCTGGTCGGGGTCATGGCCATGGTCTGGACCCAGGGCCCCGATATCCTTCCCAATCTCGCGTTGGTGATGTACGACGGGTCGACTAAGTTTCCGCTGATCGCCATACCGCTTTTCATTCTCGCTGGCGCGATCATGAATTCCACCGGCATTTCGCGGCGCTTGATCGCGTTTGCCTCGGCAATACTCGGCTTTGTTCGCGGCGGCCTGGCGATGGTGAACGTCGGCGCATCGATGTTCTTTGCCGAGATCTCGGGCTCCGCCGTCGCCGACGTCGCCGCCTTGGGTTCGATCCTCATCCCGTCGATGAAGAAAAAGGGCTATCCCGGGCCGTTCGCGGCGGCGATCACTTCATCGTCGGCGTCGATCGCAATCATCATCCCACCGTCCATCCCGATGATCTTGTACGCGGTCATGGCCGACACCTCTGTGGTGCAGCTGTTTGTGGCCGGCGTTGTCCCCGGGGTCATAGGGGGAATCATGATGATGGGCCTCGCCTACTGGTTTGCGGTCCGCTACGACTATCCGGTCGAAGAGGTGTTTCGACTCAAGCGCGTGGCGCAGACGTTCAAAGAGGCCGCGTGGGCGTTTTTGTTGCCGTTCATCATTCTCGGCGGGATCTTCGGCGGCTTTGTCACCGCCACTGAGGGGGCGGGCTTGGCGGTGGTCGCGGCGCTGTTCATCGGCGGCATCATCTACCGCGAGCTGGACTGGAACCACCTGAAAACGGCGGTGATCGACGGCGCGGTGCAGACCGCAGTGGTGATGCTGCTGGTCGCCGCATCGGCCCTGGTCGGCGTCTATCTGACCGAAGCCCAGGTGCCGCAGGATCTTGCGCGCGCGATCAGCGAATTCACCAGTAACAAGGTGGCGGTGTTGGCGATCTTGAACGTGTTCTTCCTCGCGATCGGCATGTTCCTGCACTCGGCGGCAGCCATCATCCTCGTAGTTCCTATCGTTATTCCTCTGGTCAATCAAGTCGGTATCGACCCGGTGCATTTCGGCATCATCGTGACCTTGAACCTGGCCATCGGGCAGCAGACGCCACCGGTCGCCAGCGTCCTGGTCACCGCTTGCTCGGTGGCCAAGGCCGACATCTGGGACGTCACCAAGGTCAACGTCTATTTCATTGTCTTGCTGTTGGCGTTGCTGATACTGGTCACCTACGTACCCGTCATTCCCATGGGATTGGTCGAGTTCTTCTACCGTTGACATCATCCATGACAACCCCGCTTTAGGAGCAACGCATGTCCGACTTGATCCGCGTCGAGCGCGAAGGATTCATCGTTACCGTGATTCTCAACCGGCCAGAGAAGCTGAACGCGCTGACCAAATCCATGTGGTCGGACCTACGAAGCGTGATCGAATCGTTTGCAGCCGACAGCGAAATCCGCTGCGTGGTCTTGCGTGGCGCGGGAGACAAGGCCTTCTCCCCCGGCAACGACATTGGCGAGTTCGAGACCGAAAGGTCCAACGTGCAACAGGCGCGCGCCTATGGCGCCAACATGAATCGCACCCTGGAGGCATTTCGCAACTGCCCGGTGCCCTTAGTGGCGTTGATCAACGGTATTTGCGTCGGCGGCGGACTGGAACTCGCGGCCTTGTGCGATATGCGGATATGCGGTGCGTCGAGTCGTTTCGGTGTCCCCATCAAACGCCTGGGACTGGTCATGGCGCTGACGGAATTGCAGGCATTGGTCGAGTTGGTTGGCAGGGCAACCGCACTTGAGATCCTGCTCGAAGGCCAAGTATTCGGCGCCGACGAGGCATTCACTAAAGGACTCGTGCATCGGGTGGTGGCGGACAGCGAGGTGGAGCAAGAAACCTATGCCACCGCGCACCGCATTGCCGAGGGCGCCCCGCTGGTCGCCCGCTGGCACAAGCAATTCGTCACCCGGCTCGCCGACCCCGCACCCCTTACCGCGGCCGAGATCGACGAGGGTTATGCGTGCTACGACACCGAAGACTTCCAGATTGGTTACCGGTCGTTCTTGAACAAGGCCAAGCCCAAGTTCGTAGGCCGTTGACATGGGACCGCTGACAGGTCTTAAGGTCATCGAACTGGCCCACATCATGGCCGGACCCACCTGCGGCATGATGCTCGCCGACATGGGCGCCGATGTGATCAAGGTTGAAAAGGTGCCGGGTGGGGACGATGCCCGCCGCATGATCCCGCCACAGATTGACGATGAGTCGGCAGCGTTCATGATGATGAATAGGAACAAACGCGGTATCGCCATAGACCTCAAGAACGACGGCGGACGTGCCGTATTGCGCCGCCTGATCGAAGACACCGATGTGTTGATCGAGAACTATCGAAAAGGGACGATGGAGAAATTCGAACTCGGTTACGACGCGCTGCGCGAGCTCAATCCGGGGTTGATCTATTGCGAGATATCCGGTTTCGGCCGCACCGGCCCCTATGCGGAGCACGGTGGCTTCGATCTCATCGCCCAGGGCATGTCGGGGTTGATGAGCGTCACCGGCGAAGGGCCGGGGCGGGCGCCGGTCAAGTGCGGCGCGCCGATGACCGATATCACCGCCGGGATACTGGGCGCGATGGGCGTTCTCGGCGCGTATATTAATCGGCTGCGCAGCGGAAACGGACAGCGTGTCGACACCTCATTGTTCGAGGCCGGCATCGTACACACCTACTGGCAATCCGCGATCGCATTCGCCACCGGCGAAGCGCCCGCGGCGATGGGCTCGGCGCATCCATTGAACGCTCCCTACCAGGCGTTTCAGACCCAAGACGGCTGGATCACCGTGGGTGCCGCCAACCAGAACAATTGGCTGAAGCTACTGACGGCGCTGAACGCCGCGCCACTCAAGGACGACCCTCGATTCCAGAGTAACGACGCCCGCATGCGCAATCTCGAGGCCCTGCAACAGGAGTTGGCAGCGATATTTCGCAACCGCACCAGCACCGAGTGGCTGGACCGTCTGCAACGGGCCGGCGTACCTGCCGGCCCGATCCTGGACGTTATACAAATGCATCACGACCCGCAGACCATGTCGCGCGGCATGGTGCAGACCGTGGACCACAGCCGCGTGGGCGGCGTGCATACACTGGGACATCCGGTGAGGTATTCAGACACGCCGGCCGAGTTGCGGCGCGGCGCACCGGTGTATGGCGAACATACCCGCGCGATACTCGCAGAACATGGCTACACCCGGGAACAGACCCAGATATTGATCGACCAAGGCGCGGTCATCTCCAGTGATTAAAGGCAGCTCGATTAGCGCTGTTCGGCAGGAGACTCATACAGACCACCATTCAATATTTCTTTGAAGGCAAAGTAAGACGGGTGTTTGCGCAGCGTTGCGCCACGATGGTCCACCAGTCCGTAACCCGGGTTGAGAAGCTGCCACCAGTAGACTTTTTCTACCCAACCGGTTTGGTAGGCGATCTGAAAATACTGTTTGATGTATTCGGCTTGGGTGGTCTCATCCACCGTTGAACGCGGATGACCCGAGTTTGGCGTGTATGGTTGGGTATGCAATAACGGCCAGTTCATCTCGGTGACCCACAACCGCTTCGCACTGCGATTTCCGAGCGACATAATGGCATGGATCAACCGCAGTTTGTTGTGTAAATCAAAGACGCCGTATTGCCGTGAAAAAGGTGAGCCGCGCCGGTTAACATACAGTAGTGACGACACCACATCGAGATGATAATGGTGATGATTACGCAGTGTGCGCAGGGTTATCAACGGCTCGAAGTCGATGACCGACGAGCCCACCAGCTTGATGTTTGGAAATCCTTGCCGCACTTCCGCGGCGCCCTCGAGTAACCGAATATACTCACCGGGGTGCGCGCATCCCCACTTCGTACGGTTGATGGCATTACCGATCTGAAAATACGACGCAAACGGACCCAAGGTGGAAAAAATAATGTCCAGATGCTCGCGCCATCGTGCCGGATGACGGACACTGTCGCGGTTTTGCAGGACATTAATCAAGAACCGCTTGTCGGGGTAGCGCTGCAGATAACGCGCGTAGTCATCGATGCGATCAATCTCCCACGTAGGCACGCGCACCAATAACTCCTCGACCCCCAGATCCTCCACCATCTCTTGTACTGGAGCGTCATACTTGGCGTCGGGGGTCACACTCAATCCGACGAAGGAAAGCGCATCCAATTCGCTCGGTTTGGCCTGCAAGTTCCAACAACGCCACAGTACCGCCGGTGCCATACCGAGCGCGGTAGCGAGAATCGTGAGGTACTCCCGGATCAGCGGCCAGCCGGTGCGCGGTTTTCGCTCAGCGGATAATTTGTACGGCTGGTTGGAGTATGGATCCCACCAAGGCAGGCTTTTCTCTGACATAGCGGGAACAATTAAACCATGCTTTTTGATGTACTGCTTTGAATTTGCGTTAGTTTAACCCGTATATTGCAGTCCACGGCCACATCCAATACGGTATGTTAGCCCACATATCGCACCAGTCGTCCCGCCCTTATTCCAGGTAAACAATCGAGGACACCCACAACGTTTTATCCCGGAAATGAAAACACTCGGCTCTTCAGGTTTCTTAGTGAATAATAAGGGCGGGACTATCCGGGCTCTGGCTGGTCCAGGTACGCCTGAACTTGGACTTCACTCAAGCAGTAGCTACGGCTATGGCTTTCGCTCCAGTCGGCGCTTGTCCCCGCACAGCAGTGGGCTCAGCCGCCCCTGTCCCTTGTGCTGCGCGGAGTCGCAGTGTGCGCCAGCGTCCCGGATACTGGTGCAATGTGCGGGCTAGCCATGGACGCATCCAATGCCATCGTTCCGGTTTCGGTGCAATGTCCCTATTGCGGAGAACGGTTCAATACCTTAGTCGATCTGTCCGCAGGTGCGCAGCGTTACATAGAGGACTGCTACGTGTGCTGCCAACCGATCGAGTGCTCCGTCAGCCTCAATGAAACTGGTGAACTCGATACATTTTCCGTGCGGCGGGATATCGATTAATCAACACACACGCTCGAACAACAGATCCCACACGCGGTGACCCAGGGCGCGTCCCCGGCGTTCAAACTTGGTCAGTGGGCGGTAACCAGGCCGCTGCGCAAAACCATTGTCTCCGTCCATGTTGCGCAACCCAGCCACGTGACTCAAGACATCCAGGATGTGCATCGCGTAGTCTTCCCAGTCCGTCGCCACGTGCAACGTGCCGCCGACTAGGAGCCGTTCACTCGCCAACCGCGCGAACCCAGGCTGGATCAAACGCCGCTTGTGATGACGTTTCTTGGGCCAGGGATCCGGGAAAAAGATCAATATCTTAGTCAATGATTCCGGTGCCATGCGGTTGGTCAACACGTCGACGGCATCGTCACGAAACACCCGCACGTTCAGCAAACCCAGTTCCCGCACGCGTCGCAACAGTCGACCGATGCCCGGCCGGTACACCTCGACGCCGAGAAAGTTGCAGTTCGGTTCTCCCGCCGCCAATTGAACTAAGGTCTCGCCGTTGCCAAAGCCGAGCTCCATGATGGTGGGCGCCTCGCGCCCGAAAATCCGGGTCACGTCGACCGGTTCAACACCGCTTTCAATACCATACAGAGGCCACAACTCGGCGAGCGCCTGCTCCTGGGCGCGCGTAATGCGGCCCTCACGACGGACAAAGCTGCGCACCGCACGCAACGGGCCGGAAGCATCATCGTTGTTGGGCATTATCAAGACGGCTGCGACGGCACAGCCGGATGGTGAAAAAATTCTAGCCGCAAGTCATCAAAAAATGGTTCCGTCCAGCGGCGATGACGCGCTGCCGTAACGTTTTCTCGCCATACGACCGGCCAGAAACGCCTCGCGACCGGCCTCAATGCCCTTTTTCATGGCCGATGCCATCAGCACCGGGTTCTTGGCATGGGCGACCGCGGTATTCATCAACACCCCATCGCAGCCCAACTCCATCGCCATACTGGCATCGCTGGCGGTACCCACCCCGGCATCGACAATAATGGGCACCGTTGCCTCTTCAAGTATGAACAGGATGTTATAGGGATTGCGGATACCTAAACCCGAGCCGATGGGCGCCGCCAACGGCATCACCGCCACACATCCCATCTCGGCAAGATGTTTGGCGACGATGGGGTCGTCATTGGTATACACCATGACCTGAAATTCATCTTTGACCAGCTCCTCTGCCGCCTTGAGCGTCTCCGTGATCTCCGGAAACAAGGTCTTCTGATCACCGAGCACCTCGAGTTTGACCAGCGCATGACCGTCCAGCAACTCCCTGGCGAGGCGGCAGGTGCGTACCGCGTCTTTTGCCGTGTAGCAACCGGCGGTGTTAGGCAGCAGCGTGTACTTCGACGGTGGAATGACAGTCAATAGGTTCGGCTCGTCCGGATTCTGACCAATATTGGTGCGGCGGATGGCGACGGTCACGATCTGCGCACCGCTCGCCTCAACGGCACGGCGGGTCTCATCCAGGTCTTTGTACTTGCCGGTGCCGATCAACAAACGGGATTGGTAGTCCACACCCGCAATGACAAGCGGATCATCGATCGTTTCAGGGGATTTTTTAACCTGGGACATGGATGCTCGTGATAACAATTAAGGATTGAGATTTAGCCACCACCAATGGCGGTGACCACTTCAACACGGTCACCGGCATGCAGCGCATGCGCATCGTACAGGCTGCGCGGCACGATCTCCTGGTTGACCTCGACCGCGATCCTGCGGTCCGCCAATGCCAACTCGTCCACCAACGCCGCCACGGTTTGGCCCGCCGGCACCTGCTTGGTTTCGCCATTGACTGATATGTTGATATACATGGCGACAGACTACCTACCGACCCGCCACCGCGTCAATCGGCGCCCAGCAATTACCCTTTACCGGACCCATTTTTTCCTCCAAAATCCTGATTAGTTCCAATTGTCCAATTCCCCACCCCGCGGGTGTAGTTCAATGGTAGAACGGCAGCTTCCCAAGCTGCATACGGGAGTTCGATTCTCCTCACCCGCTCCAATTTCACGGCGCATTGACGCTGAGCCCGCAGACCAGGCGCCCAGAAAAGCGTATGATTGATACAATCTTTGATCTGATACCTAAAGCGAGCAAACCATGGCAGAAGAACAAATCGGTGTCGTCATTCACTACTGGACGAACCTCGGCGTCGCGGGGGTCAAAGTCACCGATGGAGAAGTAAATGTCGGTGACACGATCCATATATTGGGTCACACCAGCGACTTCACGGAAAAGGTGGAGTCCATACATATCGGCGAAGATACCGTCGATGTCGCGCGTGCCGGCGATGAAGTGGGGATCAAGGTCTCAGAGCACGCGCGCGAGCACGACGAAGTGTACAAGGTGACCGAGGACTGAGTCTCAGCGGCCCAGTGCTTTCGGTGTCAATGTTTCGATACTTCAGTCCGTCGAGCGCAGACCAAACCCTAACCATCGACCGCATCGCTCCCATAACGGCCGGCTGCCGCCGCCGACACCGTCTACTTATGATTTCATTGATCGCCAACGCAGGTCGGTGAGCCTCCAATGATCGATTTGTCCGTCCACTTGCTGAATTGGTATGACCAGCACGGACGCAAGGACCTGCCGTGGCGCCAACACCGCGATCCCTATCGGATCTGGGTATCGGAGATCATGTTACAGCAGACCCAAGTGGTCACCGTCATTCCCTACTACCAACGTTTTGTGGCGCGATTTCCCACGGTCAAGACCCTGGCCACGGCCCCCTTGGATGAGGTCTTGCATCTATGGGCCGGACTGGGTTACTACGCCCGCGGCCGCAATCTTCACAAAACGGCAAAGATGCTGGTGGACAATTACAACGGTGAATTTCCACTTGAGATTGAACGCGTATGCGAACTGCCCGGTATCGGCCGGTCTACAGCCGGCGCCATTCTCGCGTTCGCCCACGGACAGCGGTATCCGATCCTCGACGGCAATGTCAAACGGATTCTCACCCGCTATCATCGGGTGAGCGGTTGGCCAGGCCGGCGGTCGGTCGAGCAACAGTTGTGGGAGTTGGCCGAACGGCACACCCCCAACACACGGGTCGCGGATTACACCCAGGCGGTCATGGACCTGGGGGCAACGATCTGCCGACGTGTGGAGCCACTGTGCGCTGCTTGCCCACTACGCAAACAGTGCGCTGCCCGTCGCTGCGGCGATCCCCACGCCTTTCCGACACGCGCTCCGCGGCGTGATAAGCCGGCCAAGGCGGTATCCATGGTCATGATCCGCAACACCCACGGCGTGTTACTCGAGCGCCGGCCCGCCACCGGAGTCTGGGGAGGACTTTGGGGGTTTCCTGAGTGCGCGCCGGGCGCGGACGTACCCGCAACCATCAAGGCACGTTACGGGATGATCGTGGCGCCCGAACCATGCTGGGACCCGATCCGCCACAGTTTCACGCATTTCCATCTACACATCACGCCGGTGCCGGCGAAGCTGGTGATAAACGGGTCCGGCGTCATGGAGACCGCGGACCTAGTCTGGTATAACCCTCTCCAACCAGATGAACGCGGCTTGGCCGCACCGGTAAAATCCCTACTAAAGAAGTTAAGTAAAAGCTATGGCGCGTAACGTAAACTGTATAAAACTAGGACGTGAGGCAGAGGGCCTGGACTTTCCACCGTGGCCCGGTGAACTGGGTAAACGCATCTTCGAGAACGTGTCTAAAGACGCGTGGCAGCAGTGGCTCCAGCATCAGACCATGCTCATTAACGAAAATCGTCTCAATCCGATGAATCCGCAACACAAGGACTTCATCAAAAAAGAAATGGAAAATTTTTTCTTTGGCCCGGGTTCGGAAAAACCGGCCGGCTACGTTGAACCGACGGAGTAAACGTTCGCCGTAACCATTAGTCCAGCGTTGGATGGATTACCACGACAGCGCTTCGGATATGATCTTCGCGAGCAAGTCATTCACCTTCTCGATTGCCGCCTTGGAGGCGTCATTACCGGTTACCGGCACCCGCCGGTAACCGACGAACACCTTGCCGGGCTGCTCGGGTATCGCGTACACCTGTATCGTGTACGGGCAGAACACGATGTTTGCTTGATCGGCCTCCATCATCTCGCGCGACAGGCCAGCACTGCAAAACTCGAGTACGTCACCCTGCATATAGACCTTCCGCTTGGCGCCGAGGTCTTTGCCGGTGCGCTCCAACATATCGCCAACGGTGGACACGTTGTTGATGACCAGGCCCTGATCGGTGATCGCCAATTCGACGTTACTTTTTACGTCCGCGAACGTTCCGTCGGTCACGTAGAGCACCTGGTGGGGGGTGTCTTGAACCTTATCCGCCGCAAACACACTGATGCTGAACACTAAACCTAGCAAAAGCATATAGAATCTGTTCATAATGATCTCCTTGGGATGAAGATATTTTGAGACTTTTCAGACGCCCTACCCTATTGATTTTACCTCGCTATTGATCAAAGTAATATCAATAAAGCGGCTTCAGGCTAGTGCTACTACAGTATCGGTTGTAGCAGTGAGGCACATTGAATTTGGTTCGGAGTTTGTGGCGCTAACATAGCTGCGGCCACTAACGAGTCTGTTATTCGTTCCGCCCATGATCGCCCAGATGACGGAGGTAACAGCTTACAAGCGTATCACCTGTGGCTGTTGTAACAATTGGTGCCAATACACGAAGCAAAACGAATGCCGTGTCATCGTGCACAACGTCAACGACGCCATGTTCGTAGACATCACGGATTTGTAAGACGTCGTCACTGCAACCGCCACTGCGCGGACTAGCATAAGTTAGCTCGCCAGCAAATACTGATCGCGATCGTATGTAATCATAATGCTACATATCTTCGCGTAAATCCTGACGCCCACGCTAAGGAAAGAATCTTTGCGACGAAAAAACGTTTGGTGTTCACATGCGTGTGGTATCGTATCGCACCTTTGAACTTCTCAGCTCGCAGGGGACGTCCCACTGACGAACCTAACATCGATCCTTTGACAACACACAATGACAACACTTCAGCGTTAGTCACAACATTGAAGGCAGCTAACGGCAAACGCGAACCGAAAAGTGCGGTTCGGCTGTTACTGATCAATCCACGTTTTCCAGAGAGCTTTTGGAGCTTTCGTTGGGCCGTCAACCGAATCCTGCCCGACACCCGCGCACTCAATCCGCCATTGGGTCTTGCCACCGTCGCCGCCCTGTGCCCCGCCGACTGGGAAATAGAGATTATCGACGAGAACGTGGAGCCGGTGCCGCTCGACCCGGCGGTGGACCTAATCGGTGTGTGTGGAATGGCAATCCAGTATCCTCGCCAACGGGAACTGATCAATTACTATCGCCAACGAGGCTACTATGTCGTAGCGGGAGGAAGCTATGCGTCGCTTTGTCCGGAACGCTACGAGAATCTGGTGGACACGGTCGTTGTCGGTGAGAGCGAATACATCTGGCCTGCCTTCTGTCGACAATTCGAGCAAGGCGATCCGCTTAACATGTATCGAGAAACCGGAACCGTGGATCTCGCCGATTCACCGATTCCGCGCTTCGACCTGCTCAAACTGGACCGCTATGCCACCATACCGATCCAGTTCTCCCGGGGATGTCCATACCGCTGTGAGTTCTGCGACATTATTGTCATGTTCGGTCGGCGGCCCCGTACTAAGGAGCCTGAACAGATAGGACGGGAATTGGACCAATTGCGTGCGTTGCAGGTGCGAAACGTGTTTTTTGTTGACGACAACCTGATCGGCAATAAGCGCAAAGCGAAACAATTGCTTCGCTATCTGGTTGATTATAAGAAGCATCACAACGCGTCCTTCAATTTTGGGACCGAGGCGTCGCTCAATCTTGCTGAGGACGAGGAACTATTACGGCTGCTTCGCGAGGCCTCCTTCAGCTGGGTGTTCATCGGCATCGAATCAACGGACCAAGCAAGCCTGGAGGAGAGCAAGAAAACCCAAAACACCCGCGGCGATATCCTTGCTTCAGTGCGGCGCATTTATCGCCACGGTATCGATGTGTTTGCCGGCTTTATCATCGGATTCGATAACGATACGACTGGGACGTTCGAGCGACAACATCGGTTCATTGTCGATTCAGGCATCCTGGTAGCCATGGTGGGACTGCTCACCGCGTTGCCAAGGACCCCGCTTTACCAGCGTCTCAAAGTCGCCGGGCGACTGATCACCAACTACGATACCCTGGACAATACTAAGCCCGGGACTAATATCATCCCCAAACGGATGGGTAGCGAGACTATGGTGGAGCATTACAAAGCATTGTATGCAAGGTTGGTGGACGATGCCGAAATCGCACACCGCATCCGCAACAAAATGCGTTATCTACACCACCCAGTTTACCAGGGGGGCTATCGCTTCGCCGACTGCTGCAAGATCCTACGCCGGCTGTTGGTGCGAGGTATATTGCCGGGAGGATTAACTCGCTTTGGACGGTTCGTTCACACCCTCGCCGCACACTCACCTCGCACGTGGCCACAGATTATCTCCGATTGGATAACCGGTCTTGCCATTCGCGATTATGTGCAGCGCTACTTTGGCATCGATGCCGCGCGCGAGCGACAGTTAGCGGAAGAAACACTTGGGTTTATCCGGCGGACCTATGCGGCCCAGCTTTACCGTGGTCACCTTGAGGTTTCCTTGATCCCGTCGCACACCGTGAACCGCCTGGCGCTCACTCTGCGCACCACCATCGACCCCTCGTTTTTTACAGGTGCTGCACGCCGCTTGGAAAAATTACTGCGCACCAGCGCCGCCACCGTGACCCTTCATCTCAAAGAGTTCAGGGAAAACCAGCCTTATCAACTTGACCGACTCCTACGCCGATTGTCCCGTTACGGTGATCGGGTATCCCTCGAACTCGACGAAACACTACGACGTAATTTAACCACCGACCTTTCTCTGTTCCATCTGCGGCTATAGGCAAAATTCGCGCGATTAAAGACACATCCGGTATGGAAAAAGAGAGTGTTCCTCGGAGTTAGTTCGCTCCTGTCATACCAAGTGACTCTAAACAACATAGACGTTAACGCAAAGCCCAACTGTCACTCGAATTCTTTCATCAGTTCATCGACCCGCCGCACCACGTCTTCGTCCATGGTGATGGGACGTCCCCACTCACGGTTTGTCTCTCCCGGCCACTTGTTGGTGGCGTCCAGACCCATCTTCGATCCCAGACCCGCGGCGGGGCTCGCGAAGTCCAGATAATCGATCGGTGTTCGCTCGACGAGAAGCGCATCGCGCGCCGGATCGACGCGGGTGGACAGCGCCCAGATCACCTCGTGCCAGTTGCGCACATCGATATCGTCATCGGTCACGATCACGAACTTGGTGTAGGTGAACTGCCGCAGGTACGACCAAATGCCAAACATGATACGCCGCGCATGACCCGCATAGCGCTTCTTGATGCTGACCACCGCCACCCGGTAGGAACATGCTTCAGGGGGTAAATAGAAATCGATAATTTCGGGAAACTGCTGCTGTAGCAGCGGCACGAACACCTCGTTCAGTGCGTGCTGTGATAGATCGGTCGATGCCGATGGGTGATGCACTCGATGGTAAACACCGGGAACCGCTGTTGCGCGTTGTAGTAGCCAGTGTGATCGCCAAACGGCCCTTCCAGCGCCTCCTCACCCGGCTCGATGTGGCCTTCGAGCACGATCTCGGACGACACCGGGACCTGCAAAGTGTTGGTGCGGCAGCGCACGACTTCGCTACGGCTGCCGCGCAGCAATCCCGCGAACTGGTGCTCCGAAAGGGTGTCGGGTATCGGCGTCACCGCGGCGACGGTGGTCGCCGGGTCGGCGCCGATCACCACCGTCAGCGGAAATCGCTCTCCGGGATGGGCCTCCTGCCAGTCGCGATAATCTATGGCGCCGCCGCGATGCGCCAGCCAGCGCATGATCACCTTGTTGGGCGCGATCACCTGCTGCCGATAAATGCCGATATTCTGCCGCTCCTTGTACGGGCCCCGGGTGATCACCAGCCCGAAGCTGATCAGCGGCCCGGCATCCTCCGGCCAGCACTTCTGAATCGGCAACTCCGCAAGATCGATGTCCTCACCAGTCACGACATTGGCCTGACACGGTGCCTCCGAAACTTCCCGCGGCGGCGTGTGCAACACCGGCCGCAACGCGGGCAGCTTCTCGAGCGCGTCACCCAGACCCTTGGGCAGGCGCGGCTCGCGCAGGAAGGCGAGCGTGCGTCCGACCTCGCGCAGTTCTGAGATCGACGATCGGCCCATCGCCATCGCCACCCGCCGTGTAGTGCCGAACAGATTACTGATCAGCGGTACGTTGGAATCCTTGGGATTCTCGAACAGCAGCGCGGGTCCGCCCGCGCGTAGGGTGCGGTGACACACTTCCGTCACTTCCAGGTTGGGATCCACGCTTTGCGACACGCGTTTCAGCTCTCCCATGGACTCGAGGTGGGTGATGAATTCCCGCAAGCTGTGATAGGTTTTCGACATATTATTGTCCTGCGTCCATAGCGCGTCGCTGTTCAAACCCTATAATAAGGTATCATTGCTACCAAACGATGCGATCAGTCGTGTTGTGATAACAACGATCAGGAAATCCGTCATGCTTGCGTTACCGAACCCCCTGCTCCTGCCATTACGAGTCGTTCCGGACCCGGTGCACACCGCGGTGTTGACCCGGGTTTTGAATCGTATGCTCATTGGTCAAACCATCACCGCCCGCCTGCCGGAACTCGACGGCAAGGTTATCGCCATCGACATCACCGACGCCCCGTGCCGCCTGACCTTCAGGATCACCCACGACCGTCTGCGCGCGGCACCCAACGCGGCGGCACAGGTCTGTATTCGCGGACAACTCCACG
>CAMYMN010000031.1:48484-50929 GCA_947259395.1 uncultured Gammaproteobacteria bacterium
ATTTCTGGTTGCTCGCCACCCGGCGCGAGGATCCCGACACGTTGTTTTTCGAACGCCGCTTGTGTATCGAGGGCGACACCGAGACCGGGTTGTATGTGAAGAATCTGCTCGATGCGCTGGAGTTTGACTTCAAGGCGCATGTCGAGGCCACGCTCAGCGAACTGCGTAACAGCGCACTGGGCCGGCTGATCCGTCAACAGGCCTGAACGGCGCTCGCACCGGTCACGCACCGACGCTCCGATCCATACCGGGCCGTTGATGCCAGTAACCGTCGCAGATCCCGTGCTCGGCATAGCGCGTCAACTCGCCCGCCGCCTGTCGTGACGACAAACCACCGTCGAGCACATCGCGAAACGCCGCAATGATCTTGACCATGCCCTCCTGCTGTGGCGACAGGCGTAAAACATCCACGTTGAGCGCCCGCAGCGCACCGACCTGGCCGAGCAGGCTGTGTGTCCGGGCCGACTGTATTTGAACGCCGTTGATCACGAGAAACGGCTCGCGTTCACGGGTATGTAGCAGCAAGCCGGCGGGATAGTTAGCGCACACAAAATCGCACGAATCTTTGGCCACGTTGTGCGCCCGGGCGGTGAAACATCGGGCGGAGAACGCCAGGGGCAGACGGCCGAATCCAAACACCTCGGTTTCCATTCCCGCGGGTCTTTGCCGTTGCAGGTCGGTCAACACCTCGGCCCCCAACTCCACCGGCAGCACGAAGCGCGTTGCGCCGGCCTCGGCGAGGTGCTTCAGTGTTTCGGCGTTGTACACGTTAACATGAGGGCCGACGACGAACGGGACGTTTCCACTTAGCATGTTGACCGCGCCCATATCGTTGGCCTCGACCGCGAAACGTCCGTTCTCCGCAATGCGCCGCATGGCGCCCAATTCCGACTCGGCCTCCGACAACGCCAGCGTGCTGAGCACCACCGCTTTACCGGCAGCGGCGAGCTGGTCGCCGATGTCCAACCAGTCGGACAACGCTACGTTACGCCGCTTCGCGCATACCACTTCACCCAGATAGACGATCTCCACCGGCGCCTGACACAAGCGCTCATAGAATTCGAATACCGCGTCCCGGTCCCACAGATACAACAACGGCCCGATGGATAGTTTCATTGGCTCTGCCATCGCGATGCCGGTGTCATTGCCACGGACGGTGATAGGCACCGAGGGTGTGGCATCGGCCCTCCGCCACTTTGTCGAGCTGCGCCAGCCACTCCGGCTTGGGTTCGAAGTGCTGCGGATCGCGCTCACAGGCATCCAACGCACTGCGCATAACCCGGGTCACGTGGGCCACATACGCCGGGCTGCGTTGCCGACCCTCGACCTTTATCGCCGCCACACCCGCATTGAGCAACTCGGGCAGAATGTCCAGGACATTCAGACTGGTCGGCTCTTCGAGGGCATAGTAGACGTTGCCGTCGACATCGAAGCGCCCTTTGCACAAGGTCGGATAGCCGGCCGGTTCCTGCGGCGCGTAAACATCGATCAACACGCCGTTGAGACGCGATTTGCGGCCGGATGCGGACTCTTCCCAACGCACCGCCTTGGCCGGCGAACACACTCCGCACGTATTCGGCGAATCGCCGGTCACGTAAGACGACAGCACACACCGCCCCTCCACCATCACGCACAGGCTCCCAAAACCGAACACCTCGACCTCGGTATCGACCTTATCGATGATATTGCGAACCTGTGACAGCGACAGCACCCGCGGTAACACCACGCGTTTGATATCAAAGTGCTCGGTGTAAAAGGAAATTGCCTCGTGGTTCGTTGCCGAACCCTGCACCGAAAGGTGAAGTTTGAGCTGCGGATGCGTGCGCGCCGCATAGCGCATCAGCCCCGCATCGGCGAGGATCACCGCATCAACGTTTAGTTCCGCCGCCTGATCCACGGCTGTGCACCACTTTGTCCACTGCGCGGGACTCGGGTAGGTATTGATGGCCAACAGGACACGCACACCGCGTTCCTGCGCATAAGCGATAGCCTTGCCCGCTTCAGCACCGTCGAAATTTAGGCCGGGGAAATTACGCGCATTGGTGCCGTCACGAAAACCCATATAAACAGCATTGGCGCCGTTATCCACAGCCGCCTTGAGCGAAGGCAGGCTGCCCGCCGGGCAGACCAGTTCTACGTGGCGACGTGTTTTATTCACATTCGGCGAGTATCGTTACGAAAGCGTGTAACCATACCGCAAGCGACGGCTTGGAAGATTTGACGTGTGTCAATATTAGAGACTCAAGCCATGCGTACCGCGGGCTCCACGCCGACGCGATACCGAGAGCACGTAATGCTTTCGGACTTGACCTTGCACCAGCGCGGGAAATCCCGGTCTTGACCCAACCGCCCGCTACCAGTCTAATAGGCCCCGCCGCCCCTTCGTACGCACCCCACTTGGCCAGGTAGCTCAGTCGGTAGAGCAGGGGACTGAAAATCCCCGTG
>CAMYMN010000032.1 GCA_947259395.1 uncultured Gammaproteobacteria bacterium
TCTGTGTCGTCACAGCGCCGAAGAACACAACATCGAACTCGATGATATCCCGGAAGGCATTACCCGCGGCAGCCAGTTCGACAACGCGGTGATGAGCCACGAGGCCGATCGCATTATCGTGCTTTAACGGCAACAAGCAGCGGCGCGCAGGCGGAGAAATAAATCTATTTTCAGGCAACAAAGTTTGTAACATGAGAATCCTGCACATACTGAACGACGGCCTTCGCGATGATGCGGCTCAGATCATGGCCGCTCAAATGAAACAGCATGAAATCGAAGTAATAGACCTGTCCGCAGGCAGTGTTTCGTATCCTGATTTGGTGGACAAGATTGAAGACCACGACCAGGTCATAAGCTGGTGAGCACGAAACAAAAGGTAAAACCGATGGTGAATGAGGTAACGCGATAGTGCACATGGAAGTCGTGAGTCAGGCGTCGCCAACCGCCCCATCCGTTGCCAGCCAGCCGGTCGGCACGGGTCACGTGGGGGTTGATGAGGGCGGGTTATCGCATCCCGATCGCGCCGTGCGTTGTGCGTTGATCGCGTTGTTAGCGTTAACCGCTTTCTTGTTGTTGTTTCTGTTTCGCGATTGGGACGACAACCGGCTCACGAGCTGGCAATGGGTATTCGCCAACGCCAACCTGCCGGTGCTGTTGTTCCAACTATGTGCCGGGCTGCTCATCGCTTATCTGTTGGCTGGCAGGGCGGTACGCATCCAGGAACATCCGCTGACACTTTTTGTGGTGTCGTTCGCCGTCGCGACCATCTTCTGGCGACAACCCGAGGTGATCGTCGACAGCGCACGCTACTTTGCCCAGGCCCTTGAGGGAATGGGGCAACGAAGTCCCGGCATGGACCGATCTCCCATTGATTCCATTCTTGTATGGGATTGCCCTGAAGCTGTTTGGAGAATCACGGTATGTTATCCAAGGCCTGTCCACATTGTGTTTCTCGGCCACCGTCGTGATGACGTATTTTATTGGCAGGCAACTGTGGTCACGCGCGATCGGCCTGAGCGCCGGCATGTTGCTGTTGGCGATGCCCTACCTGCTGACCCAGGTACCGTTGACCATGTCCGATGTGCCGAGCATGTTCTTGCTAACCCTGGCGGTGCTGGCATCGATTTACGCGTTACAGACCGGCGGCGCGCTTCGCCTCGCACTGGCCGCGGTAACGATTGTGCTTGCGATGTTGGCGAAATATTCGATCTGGTTGATGCTCAGCGTCATTCCGGTCATCGCCTTAGTGGAGCTTGGCCGGCAAGGGCGGTTGGTTTTGGGGCGTGTGGCGGGTATCGCCGCCTGGATGATGCTTATGTTGGCGCCGATCTTGCTGTGGCGCCATGATCTGTTCGCACATCAGCTGAGCTTTCTGCACGACTATCAATATCCCGCGTTATACCGCTGGAGCGAGGGTTATATCTCGACCTTTTTGTTTCAGTTGCATCCGTTGATTGCGCTCATGGCAATCGTCTCAATCTTCGCTGCGGCAATTAGAAAAGATCCAAAATACTTGATTATTAGTTGGATGCTGTTGTTGATCGTGGTTTTCGAAATCAAGCGCATCCGCTATACGATGATCACATTTCCCATGCTGGCGCTGATGGCCGCCTATGGCCTGGACTTGATCAAAGACCAGATCACGCGCCGTTTTACGGTGCTGGTGGCGATCGCGTCATCGCTGGTAATCGCGGTCTTCGGGCACCTGACTTTTCTGCAATCAACGAGCGCAGCAAATCTCCAACAGGCTGGGAATTATCTCAATACCGTGGATCAAAATCGGGCCGAAGTGTATACCCTGCCGCAGATTTATTCGGTGATCAATCCGGCGATATCCGTGCCGATTTTGGACTTGTTTACCAGCAAACCTGTTGTCCATCGCCGCGATGCCGGTGTTGAGAACCTAAAGATACCGTCAAAGGTTGCCACCTCGCCGTTGCGATTCACCTGGGAACTGCCGGATTGGAGATTTTTTGACGAATCACAAATATCGGCGTATTCCGACAAGGCAATTGTTGTTATTCTGAGCGATCCAAGGCAGACGCTGCCCGCAAGCCTGGTCGAAGATCTGACAGGTTTTACGCTCACCAGAGAATTTCGTGAGCAAAGCGGTGTGTTTCGATACCGCACCATTGTGCAAATTTATCAGCCGAGCAAGAGCATCTGAGGGGATGGATTTATGAGTACGACAGCATTAGATGTGGCCACCACGGACACCGCCAGCATCGAAAATGACCTGCGCAAAAAACGTTTTTGGGCCTATGGTATCGCGGCATTGTTCGCGGCCATCAGTATCGGTACTTACCTGTACAGCGAGTATTACATCTACCTATCGGTGTATCTGTGGTTCGGATTCATCTACGGCATGTGCCTGCAGTACGGAAGGTTCTGCTTTTCTTCAGCGTTTCGGGATTTGTTTGCGGTAGGGGTGCCGCGTATGGCGGTGGGTATCATGATCGCCACGGTCTTGTTTGCTGCGGTGAGCGCCTTTGTCACCGCCACCGGTTTGAGCACCTTTCATGCCGCGCCGACCAGCATCCATGCGGTGATTGCCGGAACGATCTTTGGTATCGGCATGGTTTTTGCCGGCGGATGCGCGTCCGGTTCGCTGTACAAGACCGGTGAAGGTAACATGAGCGCCCTGCTCGTGATCCTTTCCATCAGCGTCACCCAGGCGCTGTTTGCCGACGTCGCCGGCTGGACCAATGCGCTGGTGCCTGAATCTTGGCACCACTCCGCGGTGGCCAAGGGCCTGCCGGAGGCGATCAGTGCCGGCGACGGTTGGGTGGATCAATACTTGGCGGGCTACGTATGGAACCAGCCGGTGCTGACCTTTGCCACTCTGTTGGGGATGGTAGACGACTCCGTCGCCGGTGCGTTTGCGGGCAACTTGCTTGTCGGGGTGGTGATTCCAGCGGCGCTGTTGCTGATCGTGGTGTACATCGGTTGGTCGCGCCGCGCGTTTCTCAAAAAGCGCGCCAAGGTGAAAGGGCACACCACGTTTCGCGATGAGCTCGAAGGGTACTGGGCGATGATTACCGCCAACAAGCGCACTGCCATCGCCGGCCTGCTGTTGGGCATCTTTTGCGGCCTGCAGATGCTGGTGACCCAAGGATTGCGGATCAAGTTCGGCATCCAGAACGCTGGCACGCTGCTGGAACGCATCGGATTTGACTACGGGATATCGGCGAACGGGACGGTGTTCGACCCCGGCTATTGGTACGTGACCACCCAGGAGGCGCAGTGGGTCGGTTGGGTGTTCAACAAACTGGGTGCCGATAACATGGACAACATCTACTTCGGGTGGGTCAACGGGATCCCCAATCCCGCCATCAACCCCGCGGATTGGATGTCCCTGGCGTTGATCGGTGGCGCGGCGGTGATGGCGTTGTTGAACAACGAATTCAAGTTCAAAAACACCAACCTCGAGTTAGCTACCTGGGCATTGATCGGCGGTGCTCTCATGGGTATCGGCTCGCGCCTCGGGCTC
The DNA here is from genome assembly GCA_947259395.1 of uncultured Gammaproteobacteria bacterium. Taxonomy (GTDB): domain Bacteria; phylum Pseudomonadota; class Gammaproteobacteria; order Arenicellales; family JAANXG01; genus CALZGZ01. The sequence goes on from CAMYMN010000032.1 coordinate 3,491, forward strand.
GGGTGCAACGTCGGCGCGTTCTTCGTCCGCGTCGCCCAGGGCGATACCTCGGGTTGGTTGTTCGGCCTGGGGATGATCGGCGGCGCCTATATCGGCGTCAAGTTCTTCAATTGGTGGACGGAGCGGCGTATGGCGAAGGAGTTCGCATCCTGTGATTTTTAGCGCTTAATGCGATTGCGAGGAGATCGGGTATGAAGTTTGAAAAGCGAGACGATGGTATTTATGTGCTGGATGTGAAGGGTTACGTGTGTCCCCATCCGCAGATCTATACCAAAAAGGCCTTGTCGAAGGTGCAAAGCGGTGAGGTGTTGGAGGTGATCTTCGACAATCCTTCATCCGGTGAATCCATCGCCGCGATGTGTGACACCACCGGTGACGAGATCGTGAACAAGAAACACGAAGGTGGTCAGTTCGTGTGGGATATCGAAAAGGCCTGAGGAGCCGTTAATCGTTCCAAGAGGTACGACTAATCTTCATCTACAGAGTGAAGGCGTATCTCGCGGGTCACAGTTTTAGATTGCAAAGAGTGGTGTGACAATGAAAACCGGATTGTGGTCGGTAGTCGTAATGGTAGCGGGATTCATCGGATTTTTGGCCGGCTACAGCCTATCCCCCATGTTCGAGGTCGGCATGATCGGCGGCGAACCGGACCAGGCGGGGATCAAGACCGAGGTCGACCAAGACATGCAGGAGTATTACTCCAAGTTGACCGGTGAAGACTAAATCGTGCCGGCACCACAACCATGGTGAATGAGTGACAGGGGGCGAATAGATTGAAGAACAGTCTTTGGATGGCGGTCACCGCAGGTGTCGCAATAGTTGGCTTTTTGTTTGGCTACAATCTATCGTCGCAAACCGGCGTGGAGCCCGGATTTTTTGAGCTCCCCGAAGCCGGTGGCTACGGTGCCGGACCAGGTGGGGGACAAGCCGGTGAAGGCGTCACCAGCGACATGGAAGAATACTACAAGAAGCTGTTAGAGTAGATCGATGCGGTCAACTTAGCGTTCGTTCACCGACCATTCACAATAACAGCGGCCCTTCCATGCGCGGCCAAACCGGCGACAATCACGATGCAGTAATACTCGGCGGCGGGCTCGCCGGCCTCACCACCGGTTACCTGCTCAGCCGTGCCCGCCGATCGGTGACCATGATCGAGCGCGAACCCAACCTCGGGGGCCTAGCGCGTACCGTTGAGACCCAGGGTTTCCGCTTTGATCTAGGCGGGCATCGTTTCATCACTCGTGACGCCCAGGTTGATGCATTCGTACGCGAGCTTTTGGCGGGTGAGTATCTGGAGGTGGACCGTTCAAGCCGCATCCTGCTCGGAGAAAACTGGTTCCATTATCCGTTGCGGCCGCTGAACGCGTTGTCGGGTTTTGGATTTTCTACCGCGGCGAAGATTCTATGTGACTATGCCGCCGAACGGGCCAAGGCGTGTTTCGATTCTAGACCGCCGGTATGCCTCGAAGACTGGGTAGTGCGACACTACGGGCGGCGATTGTTTTCGATCTATTTCAAGGATTACAGTGAAAAAGTATGGGGGATCGATTGCCAAAACATCGCCACCGAATGGATCGAGCAACGCGTTCAAGGTCTGTCCTTGGGGGCTGCCATACTAAACGCGATTGTGCCGCGTTTCGGCACCGCGCGATCCACTCTGGCGACTCGGTTCCTTTATCCGCAGTTAGGCATTGGTCAGATTGCCGAGTGCTTGCATCGCGGGATGGCCGCGACCAGCCGCGTCCTGAACAATACCGCCGTCGTGCGGCTGGACCATGCCGATGACCGAATACGGCGGGTGACAGTTCGTAACGGAAAGTACACAGTTGTCCTCTACAGCGACGATTTTGTGTCCACGATTCCGCTGCAAGCATTGGTCACTGCGCTGCACCCACGTCCGCCGGCTTCAGTGCTGGCCGCTGCATCGCGGCTGCGCAGCCGCGATCTGGTGGTGGTGGCGGTGATGATCAATAGACCTCGCATCACCGAGCACACCTGGATCTATTTGCCGGAGAACAAGGTTCCATTCGGCCGCATACACGAACCCACCAATTGGAGCCCGCACATGGCACCCGCTGGCAAGACATTGTTGGTGGCCGAGTATTTTTGTTTCCGCGGCGATACTATTTGGAATCGCACCGCTTCGGAGGCGACACGGCTCACGGTCGATGGCTTGGAACGTCTGGGGCTGATCGACAAATGTGATGTGCTCGACAGTGTAGTACTGCGTATTCCCAACGCCTATCCGTTGTTCGAGGTAGGCTATAAAGAGCATTGCGCGTGTATCCAGGATTATCTCGACCGGTTCGACAATCTCCACGTGGCGGGGCGTGGCGGCACGTTTCGTTACTACAACATGGATCACGCCATGCGATCTGCAATGGACATCGCAGATAGACTCTGTACACGCGCGGCGTTGCCGAGAACGACGGAGGCGGGGCCTGTGAATAGATTGGTGCAGTTGGGATGAAGTGCGCACTGATTATTCCTGCGTGGCGGTCGGAAGACCTGTTTCCGACCAAGACCGCTGGGTTTCAAATCAACTACTGGGAACCGTTAGGCACGCTATACCTGGCGGCGGCGCTGCAACAGGCAGGGCATACGGTGCAGTTTTACAACGGCGCGTTTATGAGTAACGCCGAGATCATGGCCGGCGTGGGTAAATCCAAACCGGAGTTTGTCGGTATTTATTCGACGACGTTTGGATGGCCACGGGCCATCACTACTGCCAAGGCGGTCAAGGCATTGGACGACAAGATATTCGTGTGCGCGGGGGGGCCTTATCCGATCGCGCAACAGGACCAGTGCTTGGCGAACGGCGGCGGTCATATTGACGCCGTGGTGACTGGTGAGGCTGAAATCACGGTCCCCGAGGTGCTTGCTCGTATCGAACACGGCGAATCTCTCGATGGCGTCCTTGGCGTGGCGTTTCGCCGCGGACAGCATGTCGTCGGTAACCCGCCGCGGCCCTTGATCGAGGACCTCGACGCGCTTGCGTTTCCGGCCCGGGATTTGCTGGGTGATCCCAATCGTTATGTACCACCGCCGGCGACTTACCGGCGTAAACCGGTGGCGGTGATGATCACATCACGAGGTTGCAGCCGGCGCTGTATTTTTTGCTTTCAGACCGACCACCAAAGGCAAAGTGGGAAGCGCGGGGTACGTTATCGATCGGTAGACAACGTGTTGCAGGAGATCGAACTGTGCCTGGATATGGGTTACCGCGAAATCAAGTTCATCGACGATAGCTTCGCCGCCGACTATGACCGGGCGATGGCATTGAGCAACGAGATTCGGGCGCGGCGCTTGGACTTCGCGTGGTTTGCCTCGGCGTGTGTGAACCAAGTGGACAAACCGCTGCTGCGGGCAATGAAAGACGCCGGCTGCTGGGCCATACTCCTGGGCGCCGAGAGCGGCGTGCAGCGCAATCTCAACACGTTGCGCAAAGGAATCACCCTGGATCAGACGCGGGCGGCGGTGCGTGCGGCCAAGGAAGTGGGCCTAAAGGTGAGCACGCCTTTTCTGTTCGGGATACCGGGTGAGACCTTCGAGGATGGCGTCAAGACCATCGACTTCGCTGTCGAGCTGAACCCCGACCTGGCCAACTTTCACGCGTTGACCGCCTTCCCCGGTACCTATCTGTACCAGCACCTCGATGAATTCGGCACCGTGTCCAGGGAGCTGTCCGACTTCAGTTACCAAGGGGCCGCGTTCGTGCCCTACACCATGAGCCGCGAGCAGATCCAGGAACTGCGTCAGCTCGCGTTTCGCCGCTTTTACACGCGTCCGAGCTTCTTGCTCAAAAGGTTGGTACAGATCCGCACCTGGAACGATTGCAAGGTCGCGGCCCGAGGGGTACGCGGACTGTTTTGGCTGTGGGTGAAGAAAAGGCTGTTCGAGCGTAACGGCGCACGTACGCGAGTTGCCGCTAGACGCGCATGAGCTGCCGAAACTCGTTCAGCAGGGCGGGATACTGGCAGGGGTTCAACAGGATGTTGGTCATGAAATGGCACTCGTGGCTGCAATGGCACTCCCGGTCGCGGATCGAGGCGAGTGTGCGCTTCGCTTCCGGTGTGTCACATACGCTGCCGATGTCATAATCGTAATCGCGGATGTTCCCAAAACTGTCCTTACGTATCTCGCACGGGTACACCTCGCCAATTTCGGTTAGCACCAGATTGGCGCGGCCCGCGTAACAAGGTATCAGGCGCTGTTGCGCCGACATCGTGTCGTGGATGAGCCGCCGTTGCAACACGTCCTGGGCGGCCTTCAGCCGTGCGCCGGTAAATCGGTACGTCCTATCGCGTTCACTTTTCAAGTTGCGCGCCAGCCGCGAGACGGCTTTTTTGTACTTGCCAAGGTCTACGTCTTTGCAATCACGGTTAACGAGGTCCCCGCGCACCAGAGAAATCGTATGCGTGCGTATGTCTTGCATGCCGTCGACAAAATCCAGGATCTCATCCATCTTGTCCTGGTTCTGGGAGAGAAAAACCGTATTCACGCCCAACTCAAAATTGGAGTGCGCATCCAGCAGGCCGCGAAGGCGCTCGTAGGTGTCCAGGGTCTTGTGAAAGCTCCCCGGGGTGTCGCGCAACCGGTCGTGGTCTTCGTACAAACCGTCTATGGATAACTTGACTGTAATCACGCTCCGCGGACAGCGCCGCAAGATCTGTTCGGTTCGTTCCCTGATTAGTCCGGGTGTGAGTCCGTTGGTTGGAAACAGCATGATCGCGGGCCGGTTGTGACGATAAAAGACCTCGCTAATCTCCACTAAGTCTTTGCGCAAATAGACCTCACCGCCGGAAAAAGCCAGCCACAACAAGTTTTTCAGTGAACGCGCGGTCTTGTCAATTTCCTCCAAGGTCAGTTCCGCGCTCGTGCTGTCAAGATTGTCGTTACTGCGAAGATAAAAACAAAAAGGACAACGAGCGTTGCATCGCCGCGTTAGAAAGAAGGTGAGTTGGATCGGCCGACGCTTCCATAGGATCGACGGCCAGTGGCGCAATGGGGAATACATATCGGTCTATCCTGCTGCTCTACGATTTACGCCAATAACGAATCACGCCAACCATCGCTCCCAACCCCACGGGTAACGGATATACCAACAAGTAATACATAACTGCCCGTAACGAAAACAGTATATCGTCGGCATTACAAAAGGCCAACAGCAGCCGTTTATTTATCACTATATTTACAATCTGTATAGCACCAATCGCAAACCACCATGTCCATTGTGCGGTGGCTAACGACAAAAATACCAACAGCCAACTCAGGCAATAGGCGCCTACGTTGGCTTTGAGTTCTACTGAGGCGGTCCCGGAATCGGCCAGCAGATCTTTGTTGTCGATAGAGTACATCGTCCAGTACATGGATTTTTGAAATGCGTTACGCAACGATCCGAGTAGCGAAAAGTTAAAGATGTGGCGCACTTGAATATCAGGGATCAAAACTAACTCAATGCCCCGCTGACGCAGGCGGTGGCTTAACTCGACGTCCTCGAGCATTGGCCTCATTGATTCCGAGAATCCACCGCTGGTTCGAAAGGTGTCCGCCGGAATCGCCATGGCATGGGTGGCGATGTAGTCCGGGTGCGACGCATGTTTGGTTTCTGAGTAATTGATGAAGATCGATTGGAACCGGTTGAAGAAACCATCATCCGCCGGTTGCCGCGTATAGGTACCGCCCACCACCAGGTCGGAGTGCGCAGCGGCGAGGGCTTCGCTGACCTTGGTTATTGTATCCTCGTTCAGCAGACAGTCGGCGTCGGTGAAGAACAGTATTTTTCCCTCTCCGTGCTGTGCCCCGATGTTTCTGGCTCGGGCCGCGCCACCGTGGTTAGATAACCGCACCAGCCGGCAGGGAAACCGTTCAATAACACGCACCGATTCATCGTCGGAACAATCGTCCACGACAATGATCTCGAAGTCGGGGTGGTGTGACGCGAATGCGGCTTCCAGACACGCGCCGATGGTGTTGCCGCCGTTGCGATTGGGAATAATGATTGAGACATCGGGAGCCACTGCGCCACCTCCTGGATGAACCGCATATTGCACCATGTGGGTCATGGGGTCAGACTGAACTTACCCCATGCCGTGGGGTCTGACCCCAGTGATTCTACGACGGTGCCCGGCATCGGCGGTGCGAATCACCGCTTCGGGGCGCTGACCGGTAAATGATGCAAATGAATCATTTTCAGGGGACGGATACAATAGTAAAAAACCACTAATTACTGGAAATGATTAAATACATCGCGTTGACATTAACGATTGTTTTAGAGGAGTTGACTATGAAAAGAAGTATCAATATCTGTACCAAAGCACTGCTGGCGATGCTGCTGGTCGCATGGGGCGGCAGCGTTTCGGCGGGCCAGTGGGCCAACCCCGACCTGCTGCTCGATGCGAAGGCGGTGAAGGCAAATATCGACAAGCCCGACTGGGTGGTGGTGGATTGCCGCAGCCTCAAGGCCTATGCGAAGGGACATATTCCCGGCGCCATCAGCCTCGGCGACCGCTGTAAGAAGGCGCTGCGGGATGCCACTTCCAGGGTGTTCCGAGATCCCGGAAAATACGAAAAACTGCTCGGGACGGTGGGTATAGGCAACAACACCCATGTGGTGTTTTATGGCGGCGATTTGGGAACCCTATTGGATGCCACCGTGGGGTTTTGGATCATGGAGTACCTTGGCCACGACAAAGTGCACGTGTTGAACGGCGGTGTGGATGCCTGGCGCAAGGCCGGTTACCGGCTGGACAACAAGCTGGTCAAGAAAGAGCCGACCACCTTCAAGGCGAATGTCGTCGCCAGCAGATACGGTGAAACCGATGAGGTGCTCAAGATCGCCTCCGGTGAAGCGAAAGAACAGCTGGTAGACTCAAGGACCAAGAAGGAATTCATCGGCAAGGATATCCGCGCTATCCGCGGCGGCCATGTGCCCAACGTCACCGTAAACGTGTCGCACATCGACACCCTCAAGCAGGAAAAGAACGCCAAGACCGGGAAGATGCAGCCGGTGGCTTACCTGGATCCCGACGCCGCCGAGAAGGCCTTCGGTTCGTTGGACAAGTCCAAGCGCACCCTCGCCTATTGTCAGACCGGAACCCGTTCGACCATGACTTATCTGCAGCTTCGCGCGTTGGGTTTCAAGGATGTCGCCAACTGGGATGAGTCATGGCGCGTGTACGGATCGCAGCTCACTTATCCGGTGGCAGGCGAACAATGGTTCAACTTTGCGAGCCTCAACAAGAAAGTCAAGAATCTGGAAAAGAAGATCGCGAACATGGAAAAGGCCGCGGGCAAGAAATAACTAACCCTTCCTGCTGACCCGATGGACCGGGTAGCCACAAATCGGGGCCGCAGTCCGAAGACTACGGCCCCATTTTTGTGTCTTTGTTCAATGCCCTGGCGCAATACGCGGGCCCGGCATCGCCGCCAAACATTCGCTCGTCGCGACGCACCGGCTGGCGCTCCAACCCTGGGTGTTGTCGTGGCGCCTGTAGGCCGACACACCACCAAAATTTCGTCCCCGCGTGTTGAGTCGGCACGCGGACCATGCGCCACCCAGACCCCGATCGCGCTAAGACTTGATGTGGCAACGCAACGGTGGCCAAAAACCCTTCGAATTGCGCTATAATCTGGAAAAAGCCAAGCTGAACAAGAGCATCTGGAGTTTTATCGTGGTCGTTAAAACCACTACAGGTTGGCTAGGGGGTGCAGCAGGACCGTCGAGGCCGTGTCAGGACCGCTGTTGGGGTGTGGAGTGGTTCCGGAGTTTGATTGAGGCGTACGGTGTTACCGAAACAAAGATGTGAACAGCGGTTCGTTGCTCGGCGGCGATACGAGGGTGTTGCTGGCATGTGTGGCCGGCGCCGCGCGGTGTGCCGTACCGCAAACGGAATGACTTGATAGGCGTTGACGATAACAGCTGATGAATGACTCTACTGCGCTCTCCGAGCTGAATCATGAGCAGTCCAGCCCGGTCGTAGCCGGTGAGCCGCAAGTGCAGCGGCTCCGCGATCACGTCATAGAGATAATCAGTGACTCCGGCGAAGGTGCGCAGAAGTGCGGTCAATCGTTCGCGAGTATCGCGGCGAAGAGCGGTCACGGTATTTGGACCGTCGAGATCATTCCCGCCGAGAGCGAGCCGCCGGCGCGAAGCATCGAAGGTGCCAGTGGAAACCGTATCCGTGTCGGATCTTTCGACGTGGCCAACGGGGGAGACGAAGCCGATCTAGTAGTCGCATTGAACGAGCAGGTGCTGCTGGGCCGGGTACGCGCCGGAGCGCTCAAGACCGGATGCATTATTTTGTTGGAAACTAAGTGGCGTCACCATCAGGACCCGTCCATTGTCGCCGCCTACACGTCGACCCACGACAAGCTGGTAGCCGATGGTTACCGGGTCTACGAGATTCCCATGGAGCAGGTGTGTCTACAACATACGAGTACTCCCCAGCGCGGCAAGAATATGTTCGTGCTCGGCATGCTCAACCGGCTCTATGGCCAGGACCTCAAACTGGCGCGTGAACAGGTGGCGTTCACGTTCCGGTCCAAGAGCGCGGATATCGTGGACCGCAACTACAAGCTGTTGGAAGCAGGTTATGATTGGGTGGGAGATAATCTTGATCTGCGGTTCGAGATTCCCAGCGCGAAGCGTGAACAAGCCCAGATCGTGGTGAGCGGCAACACGTCGCTGGCGCTCGGCATCATGGCTTCCGGCATGGAGATATGCGCGATGTATCCGATTACGCCGGCGACGTCGGCCTCCCACTACTTGAGTGAGATGTTCGAGAGTGTTGGCGGGCTGGTGCACCAAGCGGAAGATGAAATTGCCGCATGCGCCTTCGCCATCGGCGCCTCCTACGCGGGAAAGTGCGCAGTGACCATCACCTCGGGCCCGGGCATGGCCCTCAAGCAGGAACTCATCGGACTTGCGACCATGGCTGAGATCCCATTGGTTATCGTCAATGTCCAGCGCGGCGGACCGAGCACCGGCCTGCCGACCAAGGTCGAGCAGGGCGATCTGCTGCAGGCGATATTTGGCACCCACGGCGATGCGCCGCGGGTGGTGTTAGCGGCCGCTACCATTGAGGATTGTTTTTATCTGCCGATTACGGCACGAAAAATCGCCGAGGCGTTCAATCTGCCGGTGGTGTTGCTTACGGACGCCAATCTGGCTACTGCGCAGCAGCCGTTCGCGCGGCCGCGGTTGCGAAAAGATTGGTTTGCGGCGCCCGTCGATCAGAGTGCGATTCCCGAGGGTGAGGCGCCCTACGACTGGGATCGCACCACCGGTCTCCACCGCCGTTTCACGCCGGGCCAACCGGGCGGCATGCACACGCTTACCGGCCTGGCCCACGATCGTAAGAGCCGTGTGGCCTATGATCCGGCGACCAACGAGGAGGGACTCCGGCACCGCAGTCTGAAGCTTGCTGCGTTCCAGAAGACCCTCACCCTACCCGAGGTGTACGGCGATGTGGACGGAGACCTGCTGGTGATCGGGTGGGGCAGTACCAAAGGCGTCATCGAGGAGGCGGTGGAGCAGCTGCGCGCAGAAGGACAGGCGGTGGCGTCCCTGCATTTGACTTATTTACAGCCGATGGCGTCGGGAATCGGTGACATCATGAAACACTATCGGCAGGTTATGACCGTGGAGATGAACTGGGGTGACCGGGTCGACGACGAGTTGATCGACATGGAAAATCGCCGCTACTCGAGCCTCGCATGGTTATTGCGGGCGCGTTATCTGGTGGACGTGGATTGCTGGACCGAAGTGCAGGGGCAGCCGCTGAAACCACGGTCCGTGGCCCGGGCAATTCGTAACAAATTGACAAGGGGGTGATCCGTGTTCGATCCCATCAAGGTACTGTCTCCAAGCGTCTCCGACCTCGATGACGAGGCCTATTCTTTAGATGACTTCGAAGGTGTGGATTCACGTTGGTGCCATCGCTGCGGCAACAACGCGATTCTCACTGCGGTACAAAAGCTCTGTGCCGAGGAACAACTTGCCCCAGAGAAGACCGTGTTCGTGTCGGGAATCGGTTGTTCGTCACGTCTGCCGCATTATATGGGCACCTACGGATTCCATGCGCTGCACGGTCGCGCATTACCGGTCGCCGAAGGCATAAAAATCCGGCGCCCCGACCTGCATGTATTCGTGACCACCGGTGACGGGGACTGCTGCAGTATCGGTGCCGGACATTGGCTGCACGCCATCCGCTATAACATGAATATGACCGTTCTGCTGCACGACAACCAAATCTATGGACTCACCAAAAAGCAGGTGTCACCGACATCTCCCCGCGGGCTGGTGAGCAACACCAGCCCCCACGGCGCTCACCTCGAACCCCTCAATCCGCTCGCAGCGACCCTCGGCATGTCCAACATCTCGTTTGTCGCCCATGCGGTGGACTGGGTACCAAGCGTGCTGTGCGACATTATCAAGCAGGCGTTCCATCACCGGGGACTGGCCTTTGTGTGCATTATGCAGCGCTGCCCGAATTATCTGCCCGATCATTTCGAGGAATATATCAAGGATCCGGAGCGGATGGTGCTGCTCACCCATGCCCAGGGGTTACAAGTAGAAGACGCGGTGGCGAAACGCTTCAAACACCGTGAGGAACACGATCCTCGGGACATAGATCGCGCCCGCGAACTGGCCAACAACCGGGAGCGGGTGCCTCTAGGCATCCTGTACCGTAACCCGGATGTGCTCTGCTACGAGGACGTGCGCGCCGGCGTCGAGCATATGTCGGTGAGCGACAAGATTTCGGCGTTGGAGCGGGAGTTTGACAAGTTTACGGTGCAGCCCGCATCGTAAGGCGCTTAAGATCTGGACATTAGACTTATTTGCAAAGGGGTCACGTACACAAGCGACTAAGAGGTACCGGTGAATAGGTTCGAAGAACACGGTGAAGAGTTGGTGGCGGTGCGCCAGGACGGGCGGCTCAAGCAGCTCCTGCGCATTCATCTCGGTCCCCCGGAGCTGCCACAAACGCCGGAAACCGGACCCGCGCCGGTACTGACGCCGGCCCTGTTCAGCGCCTACCGTGATCTGGACGCATTGCGTTACGACTTTCCGGTGGTGTTGCTGGCGCCCGGCGCCGAGCGCATTGCGGAACCGCTGTCTGGTCTCATCGACAGTCTAGTTGATGCACATGCGCAAGAGGGTGTTGCTGGAGAGCGTTACCGCCGGGATCTGTATCAATTAGAACGAGCTATCAAAGACTTGGCTGCCGGGAGTGAAGAATCATCACTCAAATCGCTTTGGATCGAGGCCGCCAACCGGTGTTATGCGCAGACTAACGACGAAGCCCGCCGCAAACAACTGCGAACCAATCTCCAGTCGGCGCGTTTGGAGCTCAACGAAGATGGAATCGTCGCCTGCTGCGATGGACAGGTCACGCGCAGGTTTTTCATGCATGCTTGGCAGCGGATCCAAACTGAACAGGATCTACACGCGCGTGAGACCCTCGACGAGTTGATCGCGGAGCTTACGGCGATTATCGATGCGGATCGCATGCGCTCTGCGCGGGCGACGTCTGCCGATTCGCTGCGCACCTCGATGGGCGACGAGCACGCGGGCGGCATCGACTTTGATCGATTATCGTCGGTGCTGCGCAGCAGCAAGCACCAACGACCGCTCAAGAGCAACCGACGCAAGCGGTTACACTCGGTGCTCAAGGTCCTGGAGGCACAGCGCAGGCAACTCGGAGCGGGAAACGGGAAGTCACACCGGCGCGGCGGGCGCGAATATACCGCCATTGACAGCTGCGTTGAGGCGTTGAAGCTCCTGGATGCCGAGATGCAGCGCATCGTCGAACTATTTCGCGCGGTGCGCATTGCCCGCCTCGAGGTCGAGAACCGGTATGACGAAGCACGGCACGACGCCTTCTTCGCCGCATTCGACCAGGAGCAGCTCACACCGGAGGAGTTACGTGGCCTGCCGCCGTTGTTCGTGCATATCGATGGTCGACACCTGGATGCCGAGAACAAATCTGCATTGATCGAGATTCTATCGTCGGACCTGCCGATAAAGGTCGTTCTCGAGCTGTACGTCATCCCCGACACATTGCCGCTGGCGGCGGGCCAGGCGGGATTCGGCGGTTGGAGCACGAGTCTAGGAAGCATGGCGACCGGACTGCGCACTGCCTTCGTACTGCAGTCTGCCGCCTCGCACCTGCCGCGGCTCGAGTCGGAGGTGGCGGAGGGACTTCGCTATAAGGGCGCTGCGCTGTACTGTGTGTACACCGGGCCGGATGAGGAGTCGGAGTCCGTGCCGCGCTACCTGCGGTGTGCCAGCGCTGTCGAAGGGCGGGCATTCCCATGCTTCGTTCACCACCCGGGATATGGTGGTGATTGGGCGCAGCGCTTCGAGTTGTTGGTCAATCCTCAGTCCGAGGAACCCTGGCCGATTCACCATTTCAGCTACGAGGATTCTGAGGGGCGCGCGATGTCCGAAGAGATCGCGTTTACCGTCGTCGATTTTCTGGCTATGGATCCGCGCTTTGCGGCGCAGTATGTGCCGGTGCCGCCGGAGGACTGGCACCCGAACATGGTGCCGCTCGGCGATTATCTCGCGTTACAAGAGGGCGAGACCTTTGGCAAGGTACCGTATCTGCTGATGGTCAATGACAGCAACACCCTGCACCGAGTCATCGTGCGGCGTGGACTGGTGGCTGCCGCACGCCGCTGTGCTGACTTGTGGCGCAGCCTCCAAGAACTCGGGGGTATCCGCAACTCTCATGCCCTGCGGTTGCTCGAGGCCGAGAGGAAGCGCGCGATCGAACAACGCAATGCCAGTCACGCGGCTACGGAATCCATGGCAGAATCGGTTGCGGTGACCGGGACCGCGACTGACACCGCGGAGATAACCCCAGCAAACACCCCACCGGTATCTGAGGCGGCCGCTGCGCCGGTCACGGATCAGGCCTATATCGAAACCGAACTGTGCACGAGCTGCAACGACTGCACGGACCGCAACGGTATGATGTTTGCGTATAACGAGGCGAAGCAGGCCTTTATCAAAGATGTCGGCGCCGGGACGTTTCGCGATCTGGTTGAGGCGGCGGAAAACTGTCCGGTGTGTATCATTCACCCCGGTAAGCCGGTTGACGCTAACGAACCGGGTGTAGAGGAATTGATGCGGCGTGCCGAGGCGTTCAACTAGATCGGCCGTCACGATGCACGCTGCGAGTCGGAGATAAGCATGGCCAAGAAGACGATCAGGACCATTCCCCAGGAGCGCACGCCGATTGCGGCGCAGGATCCTCAAGAACGGACCGGCAATTTCGATGAGGTGACATTCGGTTACACGCTCGAAGACGCTCTCAACGAAGCCGAGCGCTGTTTGATGTGTCCCCAGGAGCCCTGTGTCGCGGGTTGTCCGGTCGGCATCGACATCCCTGGATTTATCCAGGCCATCTGCGATAAAGACTTCCGCGCCTCTTACGACATACTCGCGGAGTCGACCCTGCTACCGGCTATTTGCGGGCGGGTGTGTCCGCAAGAGGATCAATGCGAACAGGTCTGTGTGGTGGCCCAACGCCTGGAGCCGGTGGCCATCGGCCGTCTCGAACGCTATGTCGGCGATATGGCGATCGCCGAGGGCTGGGCCAATACACCTGATATCGAACCGGGCGGTCACAAAGTTGCCATCGTCGGTGCCGGACCGGCGGGGATCGCCTGTGCCGCGGACCTTGCCAAAGCGGGCTGTGAGGTGACGATCTTCGAGGCCTTGCATCGGCCCGGTGGGGTGCTGACCTATGGGATACCCGAATTCCGCCTGCCGAATCCGGTGGTCGACGCAGAATTTCAAAAGGTGATCGAGCTCGGGGTCAAGGTCGAATGCAACACCCTGGTGGGGCGGCTGTTCACTATCGAACAACTGCGCGATGAGATGGGCTTCGATGCGGTGTTCATCGGTACCGGCGCCGGATATCCAAGCTTCATGGGGATCCCGGGTGAATCACTGAACGGGGTGCTTTCGGCCAACGAGTTCCTGACGCGATGTAACCTGATGGCTGCGGGGGAGTTTCCCGCCAAGGACACGCCGCTGGGCTTGGGGCGCAAAGTAGCGGTCATCGGCTCCGGCAACACGGCGATGGATGCGATGCGTGTCTCGTTGCGGTTGGGCGCCGAAGAAGTGCACTGCCTGTATCGCCGCACCAAGGCGGAGAGTCCGGCGCGTGTGGAAGAACTTCACCACGCCAAAGAAGAAGGCGTGATATTTCAGTGGTTGACGGCGCCGGTCGAGATCCTCGGTGATGATGACAACAACGTTCGCGGATTGCGTTGCATGCGTATGGAGCTAGGGGAGCCCGATACTTCCGGACGGCGGCGACCCGTGCCGATAAACAACAGCGATTTCGAGTTTGAATGCGACACGGTCATTTATGCCATCGGTACCAACGCTAACCCCATCATTGGTCAAACTTCAAAGCTCAAGCAGAACAAGTGGGGCTACATCGAGGCCGACGAGGAGCAATCCACCTCACTCGCTGGAGTGTTTGCGGGCGGCGATATCGTTACCGGCTCAGCCACGGTCATCCTGGCGATGGGCGCCGGGCGCCGCGCGGCACAGAGCATCAAGGCCTATCTGGGCATCAATGATACCGACGATATGAAGGCCTCGGATCCCGCGCGGCCGCGCATCTTTGGCATCGACACCCGGCAGAAGCAATTCACCCGGGTGCGTCTTCCCCGCCAGGAACGCGCCGCTTAGACGCTCTGCGAATAGCGTGTGTGCGGCGGGATTTATCCCGATGGATGTGGTTCCTCTCCCATCAGCCGACAGTTTTCGTTTCTAGTCCAACGCTCTAGCGCTTCGCGTTCTTCCCCTTTGAAGCGCGCCAGACGGCTCATCAATTCATCGAAGTCGACCTGATGACCGTCGAAGTCCGGACCGTCGACGCAGCAGAACTTCATCTCGCCGCCCACTGACACCCGGCACCCACCGCACATTCCGGTGCCGTCGACCATGATCGGATTCAAACTGACCATAGTCTTGATGTCGTGGGGCCGGGTCGCGTCGGCACAGAACTTCATCATCACCGGCGGACCGATGGCGATGACCTCCTCGATATCGGGGTGTACCTCGATGGCCTTCGCGATGCCGTCGGTAACCAGTCCCTTGATACCGGCCGAACCGTCGTCGGTACATATGATAAGTTCATCACACACACTGGCGAACTTGTCTTCCCAGAAGATCAGATCCTTGTTGCGGAACCCGATGATGCCGATGACGTATGCCCCGCGCTGCTTGAACGCGCGCGCCTGCGGATACACCGGGGCGACCCCGAGTCCACCGCCAACGCAGGCCACTTTTTTTCTTTCACCGACATGACTGGGCATGCCCATGGGGCCTACCACGGCATACAGTGCGGTGCCGACCTTGCAGGTCTGTTGCATTTCCCGCGTGGTCTTACCTACCGCTTGGACCACTAGCGTGATGGTACCGCGCTCAACGGAAAAATCGGCGATCGTCAACGGGATGCGTTCGCCATCCGCGTGCACCATGACGATCACGAACTGACCCGGTTTCGCGGCCTTGGCCAGCATCGGGTAGTGGACCTCGAGCAGGAAGGTAACGTCGGAAAAATCCTCACGAGCCAGGATCTTATACATAACTTTTCTCTCGATCGAAGTGTGTCTGGCGGCCTTGATGGGAGCCAAGTACACGCTTAGCAGTTGCTTTAGCCATCCGGGATGGCGCGGATTATCTCACAAAATTGGTGTTAACCTGGGTTTCGATGGGCATTCACCGGCCACCGAAAGACGCGATGTTTCGCCCTCATCGTTCGCTATTCGTAGTTTAATACAGATTACGCTCGCGAGCAGGCGGGCTATAGCCCTGCCGATAGGTCCTGATGGATGGCCTCGGCGGCACTCTTACCGGCGCCGGCGGCGAGAATGACGGTCGCCGCGCCGGTCACTGCGTCCCCCCCGGCATAGACGCGCCGGCGGCTGGTCTCGCCCTTTTGCTCATCGACCACCAGGCCGCCCCACGAATGGGTGGCCAGTCCCGGAGTGGTCTTCGCCAGCAGTGGGTTTGGCGTGGTGCCGATGGATAACACCACATTGTCAACCGGAAACACGAACTCCGAGCCCTCGATGGGCACCGGCCGTGCGCGCCCGGACTCGTCGGGTTCGCCCAACTCCATGCGCAGGGACTTCAGTCCGGTGACCCAGCCGTCATCGTCACCGATGACCTCCACCGGGTTGGTCAGCCAATGAAACTTCACACCTTCTTCGATAGCGTGGTGATATTCCTCGACGCGCGCGGTCATTTCCGCCTCGCTGCGCCGATAGACAACCAGCGCTTGTTCCGCGCCCATGCGCCGCGCCGAACGCACCGCATCCATGGCGGTGTTGCCTGAACCGATGACGGCGACACGTTTTCCGACCTTGAGTGGGGTATCGGCCTCGGGAAACTGAAACGCCTGCATGAGGTTAATACGGGTGAGAAACTCATTGGCCGAGTAGACGCCGTTGAGATTCTCTCCCGGGATGCCGAGGAATTTCGGCAGGCCGGCGCCGGTGCCGATGAACACTGCCGAAAATCCGTGGCGGTCGAAGAGGTCATCGAGGGCAATCGTCTTGCCGATGATGACGTTGTTGATGAATTCCACACCGAGCCGCTTCAGGGCGTCGATTTCCCAGTCGAGAATGGCGTTGGGCAAGCGGAACTCGGGGATTCCGTAACGCAACACGCCGCCGGGCGCGTGCAGGGCCTCGTAGACTGTTACCGGATAGCCCTGGCGCGCAAGCTGACCGGCGCACACCAGACCCGCGGGTCCTGAGCCGACCACCGCGATGCGTGCACTTTGCCACGGCGGCGGCGGGGATTCGCCGAGCGGCTGGGAGCGTTCCCAATCGGCAACGAACCGCTCCAGGTGGCCGACAGCCACCGGGCCAAACCTTTTTGCCATATGGCATTTGAGTTCGCACTGCGACTCTTGTGGGCACACCCGTCCGCAGATGGCGGGAAGCGGATTCGCCGTACGCAGGATCGATGCCGCCCGCGGCAGGTCACCGGCGGCGATGGCGTGCACAAACTCGGAGATCGGAATGCGTACCGGGCAGCCTTCCATGCACACCGGGTCCTGGCAACGCAGGCAGCGTTCGGCTTCGAACATCGCATGGGCGAAACAATAACCCTCGTTGACCTCATCGAAGTCCTGGGCGCGATCCGTCGCATCGCGCTGGGGCATCGGAGTTTTGTCGGTGCGTTTGACTGGCATCAGTTCATACCACTGTCGGGCCGCCGGCACGCAGCTAGGGCCTCCTCCTTCACGTACATCTTGCTGCGCTGGACTGCTTCGTCAAAGTCCACCTGATGTGCATCAAAGAAAGGCCCATCCACGCAGGCGAATTTCACTTCTCCACCGATGGTGACGCGGCACCCGCCGCACATTCCAGTGCCGTCGATCATCAGCGGATCCAAGGAGGCCTGGGTCGCAATGCCCGTGGTGCGGGTGGTATCCGCCACCGCGCGCATCATCGGCATCGGACCAATCGCCAGAACGTAGTCGGGCCGCTCGGACTGGTCGCCGTCTATGAGTTGCTGGAGCCGTTCGGTCACCAGGCCCTTGAACCCTGTCGAGCCGTCGTCGGTGCAAAGTTCGAGGTTGTCGCAAACCTCGCGAAGCTCATCGACGAGTATCAACAAGTCTTTTTGCCGCGCGCCCACAATGATCGTAGTACGGTCTCCCTGCTGCTTGCGCTCACGCATCAGGCACAGCAACGCGGCTGCGCCGTAACCTCCGCCGACGCCAATAACGTGTCCACCGGGCTCGAATTGTGGTGCTTCGCCGAGCGGTCCCACGATGTCCAGAATCTCGTCGCCCTCGTCTAACGCTCCCAAGTATCGCGTCGTGACGCCGACTTCTTGCACCACGATGGTTACCAGCCCGCGGTCGCGGTCGTAGTCGGTGATCGTCAACGGGATGCGTTCTCCGCGCTCGCGTACGCGGACGATTACGAACTGCCCGGCGTTGGCAGACTCGGCAATCAGCGGCGCGTGTACGCGAAATAGCTTAGTGATGGGTGTTAAGGCGCGTTTTTCGAGGATTACCGCCAAGGTTCAAAGCTCCGGGTTTTCGTGCATGGCCTTGAGACGCCGCCAGCGCCGATCGACCTCGGATTCCACGGCCGCCAGATGTTTCGTATTGTCGGATGACATAAGGTGGCCGGTTTTTCCCATCAACGCCAACCAATCGATGACCTTTCGGCGGCGACCCAACAGGTCCGGGTCGTAATTGATTACGGTATGTCCCTTTTCTACTTCATAGATAGGGAAGAAACATGAATCGGCGGCAGTTTGGAGTACCGTTTGCGCGGCATCGTCAGTGGTGCGCCAGTTGAGCGGGCAAAACGACAGCACCTTTCCATACACCAGGCCCTCGCGCTTCGCATACCATTGGGCCTTGGCGGCCTTGCGCATGAGATCTTCCGGATAACCCTCGCTAGCCGTGAATATGTAGGGCAAATGGCAGGCGGCGAAGATCTGGGCAGTGTCCTTGTGATGAAACACCTTGCCTGCGCGTTTGCGCCCCACCTCGCTGGTCGAGGTGCGATGACCTAGCGGCGTGGCGTAGGAAAGCTGGGCACCGGTATTCATGTAGCCTTGGTTGTCGTATTCCAGGATGATCATGTTGTGATTGCGGTGGGCGGCTCCCAAGGCCGGACCGATGCCGATGTCCATACCCCCGTCTCCGGTGACCATCATGAACGTAATATCCGGGGAGTCGGGCAGCTCACCCCGGTGCAGCAGCTCGTGATACATCTCCACCAGACCCGCTAGCGTGGCCGCGCCGTTCTGGAATAAATTGTGAATGTAGGTGATGCGGTGGGCGGTGTTGGGGTAGCCGGTGGTCACGACCATGGCGCATCCGGTCTGGAATAGCACTACCAGGTCTCCTTCGAGAACGCTGTAAATCTGATGCAACACCGGAAACACGCCGCATCCGGGACACGCCCCATGACCAGGTGCGATGCGCCCCGGCATGCTGGTCGTCGCCCACAGCGGTTCGAGCTCGACCTCGAGGCGCCCGCTGTCGGGATTCTCCCGCACCCGGGCCATACCGCGGGAGACCTCCGCGGTCTCGATGGCGGGAAGGCCGCTGGGCGGTGTCTTGTCGGGGTCACCGGCCCACGTGCCGTGGTAGGCAAACGGCACCGCGACGGTACGCGACTTCGCGGTCTCCAAGGCTTGGTCGAAAAACTGCTCGGCATCGGTATCGTCAAAATCCCTTCCGCCGAGGCCATAAACCCGGCTTAGCACCAAGGTGCGATTGCTTTCATCCTGTTGCAGTGCGGCGCGTACTTCGAGAGACAGATTGCCGCCGTCGGCGCCGTAGGAGTCTGCCCGGTCCCCGATGACAACCGCCTGCACGTTTGCCAGCGCGTTGCGAAACGCCGCGGCCGGAAACGGTCGCAGGACATTCGGCGATAGCACCCCGACCTTTTGGCCGCTATCCCTAAAGCGATCCGCGACTTCCTTCGCGGTTTCGGCGGCGGAGTTCAAAAGAACAACGGCGACTTCGGCATCATCCATTCGATAGGCGTCCATGACCGGATAGTGGCGTCCACTGACGGTGTACAACTCCTCGAGCACCTGTGGAATTACTTGGCGCGCGGCCTCCATCGCCAGCGACAGTTGTTTCTTATTATTAATAAGATCGGGATCGTTCATATAAGGTCCGAAGGTCACCGGATGCCTCGGGTCTAGTGCGGTGTATGGGGGGTCGGGTGTGCCGAGAAAATCATGCTGCACCGCCTCCGGATCGTCGAAACACTCCAGTCGCCGCTTCTGATGACTGGTGAAAAATCCGTCATAAGCGACAAGCACCGGTAGGCGTACGTCGGCGTGCTCGCCGATTTTTACCGCCGCGAAGTTCAGGTCGTACACCGCTTGTGGATCCCTCGCCAGCAGGATGATCCAACCGGTGTTCAGGGCGAAGTAGATGTCGGAGTGATCACAGCGAATGTCGAGCGGACCGGAAACGGCGCGCGTGGCGATGTTGAGCACCATCGGCATGCGGGTTCCGGCCTGGACCGGAAGCTGCTCGAGCGCGTAGAGCAATCCCTGGGACGAAGTCGCGTTCAGCACCCGACCGCCACCGATCGCGGCGCCATAACAGATGCCTGCGGCGCCATGCTCACCGTCTCCGGGGACCATGACGATTTCATGCTCGCCGTTGGCCTGCATCTTGGCAAGGTTTTCCGCGACCTCAGTGGAAGGCGTGATCGGAAAGTAGCCCATCAGGTGAAACCCGATATCGCGTGCGGCAGCCGCCGCCGCCTCGTTACCACTCAAAAAATCGACGTGCTGAGGCATGGGTGCGCCGCATCGTGGTCGGTTTGTGGATTGTTGTGCAGCCGCCTGGATATTAGTTGCCACGAGTACCTCCGACGCGTTTGTTGATCTCGGGATACAGCGGAACCTGCAGACGATCGGCCAATCCCGGCGTTTCTGCTTCACGCGTCATGGCCTCGGTGGGGCAGGTCTCGATGCAGCGCAGGCATCCCTTGCAGTAGCGATAATCCACGCCCAGCATACGGGCGCTAGGCGCTTCTTCAGCGGGTCCTTCGGTAGACCAGGTCAGCGAAAAATCCGGACACTCCAGGGCCGGTACGGTACCCGCGCCTTCGTTAGACCACACCAGACAAAAGTCCGGGCACACCAGCACGCACAGTCCGCAGTGAATGCATTCCTCGGTATTGAAGACCGGCAACCAGCCGGTACGCGAGGTGGTTAGGTCATTCCACACGGTATTACCCGGCAGCGGCAGCACTCCACCGATGGGTGCCGTTTGATAACCCCACACCGGTTGCGGGCGCATGACGGGAAGATCTTCGCATCCGTGACCAACATGATCGAGCACCTCGAACTCCTCGCGCCCGCGAGCAAACGCCCGTTCGTTGGCGGCCACGGCCTCGGGATTGTGGTGCGCGAATCCTTCGCTCAAGCCCGTGAGCACCGCCTGTGCGTCAAGAAATGGTAACGTCGCAGTGAGCACCCCGAGCAGCACGGCGTTGGGACGGGATCGCTCTTCCACCGCAATCTTGAGCGCGTCGACGCGGACAATCTTGGCACCGACCGGCACACGGGAAAGTCCCTCGGGGAGTTCGCCCGCCGCCGCGTTACAGATCAGCGTGCTCGACGATTTCAGACCGGCCAGCGTGATCGGCTGTTCCAGCAGAGCGGTATGAAACACGACGACAACATCCGGCGAGTCTATCGGAGCGCTGGTGCGGATGGCCTTGTCCGCGTCGCCGAGGCGGATGTAAGAGCGCACCACCGAACCTTTCTTTTCCGAACCGTAGGAGGAGAAATGCGCGCCGTTCAGATGCATATGCAGCACCGCGGTGCGCGCCAGGATCTGACCGGCGGCATGGGCGCCCAGACCGCCAATGGATTCGAAGCGGATCTCGAAGAATCGAGACGGATCAGGCAATGTAGATTGACGGTTCATTGGTCGGTTTGAGGCCGCTGTTTTTCCATAAAATATCTTAAGGAATTTTATCGTTTACTGTTTTGATTCTAGTCAATATGTTGAGTAATTCACTGCCAAATTGGTTGCCGTGCCCGCGATTTTCTAAATCCGGGCGCGCCAGCCCAGCATATTTTTACCCAAGCGTCCCGCGACCATTCTCCGCAAATAAACTGGAGACCCGTATGTTGTGATTTCATTAACGTGACGCCGTGGCGCTCTCAGTTGGGTACCGTGCAGAGTCGCGGGGCCAACACGGCGCCGCGGCGGTATCCGGCACGCTGGGACTGATCACCCACGGCACTCGGGCTTACGGTATCGACTACGGGACTGTGTGCGAGGTTCGGCGCTACGGACAGGTGGGCGCGGGTGATAGCTCAGAAACGGCCATTATCGGTGCCGGTTCGGCCCAGTAAGCGCGAAGAGACGGTGTCGAAAAACGCGCTGTGACCGACGTCTTGCAGCGGGGTTGGGGCCTCGTAGTAATAACCCTGGGCCAATTCGATGGAGAGTGCGCGCACCAAGTCATGGGTGTTCTCATCCTCCACACGCTCGGCGATGGTCTTGACTCCTAACGCCTGTGCTACCTGATGGATATGCTCAACGATCAGCCGGTCACGCCGGTTGTGGGCGATATGTTGCACGAAGCTGCCTTCGATCTTGACGAAATCGACCGGAAAATATTTGAGGTAAAGAAACGAATTGAAGCCGCTGCCGAAGTCGTCGAGGGCGAACAGGATGCCCTCTTCTCTGAGTTCACGTATCAGGCCGGATAGTTTCGATAGCTGGCGGAGCGCCTCCCTTTCGGTGATCTCGATGACGACTTCTCCGGGCGGTGTTTGCTGGGACCGCAATAGTGCCGGTAGATTCTCCATGAATTCGTGGTTCTCGATGGTCACCGCTGATAAATTGATAAACAGTTTGACACCCGCCAGCGACGCAATGCGACGCTTGTGATCGAGCGCCTGCTCCAGCACGAATCGGTCCAGGTCCTCGATGCGGCCATGGCGTTCCAGGTCGGGGACAAAGTGGTCGGCGCTCAACAGGCGGTCACCGTCCTGGATGCGCGTTAACACCTCGCATGCGAACATGCGGTTGGCGCGGACGTTGACGATCGGTTGCGCATAAAGTAGGACCCGCTCCTCAGCAATCGCCTTGCGCAGCCACACGTCTCTTCCGTGGATCCGGGTCGCATCTTTCACCTCGGCGCTATCAACGGTTACTGCCCGGTTTCGGCCCAGGGCCTTGGCCTTGGTGATGGCCACATCGCCGGTAATCGACAGGCTCTCGCTGGTGCGCCCGTGCATCGGGTACGAGACCACACCCATGCTGGCGGTCACGCGCAGCGGTCCTTTGGTGGTCTGAAACTCCATTCCCGCGATGGCGCGACATAGGGCATCGGCCATGACTTGCCCCTCTTGCAGCGCGGTGTCGGGGAGGATGACTGCAAATTCGTCCTCGCCAATGCGGGCAATGATGTCTTGGCTCCGCACTCCGTTACGCAGCACATGAGCGACCTCCTTGAGTACCAGATCTCCCATAGGATGACCGTGGACATCATTGATATAACCAAAATGATCCAGGTCGAAGACCAGCATTGAGAACGGTGCGCCATGCCGACCGGCGAATTGAATCTGCGCGTTGATGCTCTGCTCAAATTTCCAGCGGTTATTGAGCCTGGTCAGCGGGTCGTTGCTGCTGAGCTCTTCGAGCTGGCGATTGTAGTCCTCGATCGCTTCGAGCAGGTGATTGAACGAGTGCGACAACCCGCTGATTTCACAAACTAAACCCAATCATGAGCTGCAGCATCGGGTCGAGCGGTACCGTAAGGCGATCAACAGGATGAATGATGTCAATGACGCCATTGACGTCGCCGAGTTGGGCGGACTGATGACACGAAAGACAATCCTGTTCGACCTTCACCGGGTAAACATAGCGAATCTTCTCCTCGCCGATGGAGAGACCGATACTGCCTTGCTCAAAGGCCTGGCGCACCATCGGATCCGCCCGTAGCGCACTGTCGTCGTCACGGCCGCCGAATTGGCGGGCAACCAGGTCGCCGCGTATGATTCGGATGATATGATCTTGTTTGTTCTTCCGCAGCTCGTTAATCGCGTTGTCGATATCCTCGCGGCCACCGCCCTGACGCATGACCAGATACAGGTTCCCGAACGCTAGATTCGCGAATTCGCGCGCGTGTGACGTGGCCAGATCTTCTATTGCCGCACGTTTCAACCACAGCGATGTGGTCAACAACAACGCCACGGTTACCAACGCCGAAGCCGAAAACAACACCAGCACCAATTTGGTGAGGCTAAGCGGCGAGCGGTGGGCTTGATTATTATCGCCCATAATGACGAATGGTGTTTTGGGCAGCGCCGCGCGCTCGTGGGAAAACGGCATCAATGCCCGTTATTTGTATCCTAAAGTGCTGTTTACCGGTTATCCCAAGCAACATGTTTATTGACCCCGCCGCATCAACTCTGAAGATGCGTTGCAGCTTGTGCATTTTAAGAAGAAACACCAGAGCACGCGTATCGGCTACAATTCGACCAGATGCGTGCGCCGCGACACGGATGCCTAAGCTGCCAAGATGACACAATCCCGCCCCGCTTCCTTGGCCTGATACAGCGACTCGTCCACCCGCCGCAGCAAGGCCTCAACGGTCTCACCCGGTTTGAGCCGCGCAACACCCACGCTGGTGGTAAAGCGGACTTTGTCTCCGTCGGGGTTGGTGACCTCGGCGTCGGCGCACGCTGTGCGGATTTGCTCGGCAAGTCGTTCCGCATCCACGGTGTCGGTACGCGGTAGTAACGCCAGGAACTCTTCACCACCGTAGCGGCCAACGAGATCAGATTTTCGTAATGCCTGCTCCAATACCTGGGCGAAGGTCTTCAGCACCTCATCCCCAGTCAGATGTCCGTGCGCGTCATTGATGCGCTTGAACTTGTCCAAATCGAACAGCAAGACGCACAGCTTGTGTCCGTTTCGCTTAGTATGATCTAGCTCCACTCGTGTTCTTTCCATCAACGCGCCACGGTTGAACAACCCGGTGAGTGGATCGCGGGTCGCTTGACGGTATAGCCGCAGCAGCATCTGTAACTCCGACATCGATGCCCACAGCGCCAGGCACGTCAACAACACCAGCAACGTCACGTTGCCCAAAAATGTCAGCGACACCAAATCGCCAAATACTGCCTCGACCACGAACAGGGTCATAAACGCAGGCGCCGCCAACGCTAACCCCTCCAACAGCGGCAACGAAAAGACCCCCAGCTGCGCGACGGTCACGAACGGAAAGAAGGCATACACCATGAGTGCGCTGGGCGGCGCGCCGTCTTCGAGCACGAAGCGTGACGCAATGTAGAACAAACACGGTAAGGTGACCAAGACAAACAATTTCAAACGCGCCCGCGGCAGATCATGCGGCTTGTCGCCAAGAAACGCCAGCCCGAGGTAAAGCGCGGCGAAAAGAACACGCAGCGCCGCGAGCCACGCCACCGTCGCTCGATCGGGGATGGAAAAATAATCGACGCCAATCCACACCAGTAAGATGCCCGCAAACACCAGGGCCAGAACGCGGATACGATCCTGGATGAAACTCGCACGCGTACCTAGAAAATCAGCGGTGCGATGGCGGTTGTCTATCAAGTCCAACATGTTTAATGCTAGTGTCCGCCAGCTAAATTTTGGACCGGTGGGAAATGATCCGTCGCCGTGCGGCGGTGCCACCCCGGATTTCGACCGTTCCGCGTGGATCGTGGATTCCGTCACTGCTGATGTACCGTTCCCCAACACTATTATTCACTTGCTCGTACCCCAGGCCTCTTCCCGGCGATCACACCGGCAAGGGAACGCGAGCATTTAATTAAAAGTATAGATCACCCCCGCTTGGAGTCACCCTCACCGCAGGCGGACATGGCGACCGCTAATCGTGACTGTCCGGGCGTTCAAGACTAACAAAAACCTATCATTTACTATGGATATAGGGCATCGCGTGGGCGGGTGCCAATCAGCTAGGCGGCGAGAATGACCCGGTCGCGGCCCCCCTCTTTGGCCTGATATAGCGACTCGTCCACCCGCAGTAGCAACACCTCGGCGGTCTCTTCTGGTCTGAGCCGCGCGATGCCGGCGCTGGTGGTGAAATGGAGTTTACTGTCGTCGCGAGCGGCAATCGTGGTCTCGGCGCACATCTGGCGTATCTTTTCAGCAAGTCCCTCCGCATCCGCGGTGTCGGTGCGTGGCAGCACCGCGAGGAATTCTTCGCCGCCGTAGCGGCCGACAAGATCGGAGCTTCGTAATCCCTGCTCCAGTATCTGGGCGAAGGTCTTGAGTACTGCATCCCCAGTTAGATGACCGTAGTCATCGTTGATACGCTTGAACTTATCCAGGTCGAAGAGCAATACGCATAGTTTATGTCCATGCTGTCGGCCACGTTCTACTTCCACTTGCATTCTTTCCATGAGTGCGCCGCGGTTGAACAAACCGGTGAGCGGATCGCGGGTCGCCTGACGGTACAGCCGCAGCAGCATCTGCAACTCTGACATCGACGCCCATAGCGCGAGACATGACAGCAGTACCAGCAATGACAGATCGCCGAGAAACGACAGCGACAGCAAACTGGCGAAGTGGGCCTCAACCGCGACCAGGGTCACAAACGCCGGCACCAATAACGCCAATCCTTCCAGTAACGGCAATGGAAAGATGGCGAGCTGGACAACCACCACGAATGGAAAAAAGGTATACAACATGAGAGCACCCACGGCCCCGGCGTCTTCGAGCACGAAACGCGAAGCGATGTAGAACAAACACGGCAAGATAACCAGCGAGGCCAGTTTCAGGCGTGCCCGTGGCAGGTCATGCAGCTTTGTGCCGTAACTGGCCAGGCTTAGATAAAGCACGGCGCACAGGATGCGCAGCACCGCGAGCCGGATCACCGTCTCTTTGCTGTCGATAATAACGTAGTCGAGCGCGGTCCAAAGTACCACGATGGCGGCAAACACCAGCGCCAGCAGTCGGATACGGCCCTGAATGAAATTTGCCCGGGTGCCGAGAAAATCCCGGGTACGTTTGCGGTTGCTTATCAGGTCTAGCATCGATAGCGCCAGCGGCCCCCAGGTAGACTGTTTTGCCGCAGAAGACGACTGGGTTATTTGATCGTTTGTCTGTGTCACATTTGTAGCGAGATCTTCCATGGTTGGTGTTCCTCTACATTGCTCCGATCTCACAATGCCCGCTGGTGCTTTCACGCAATCCGGGCGTACGGCCTTGCACACTTCAATCCAGTATAGACCACGTTACCCAGTCGTTCCTGTTTCCCCTCCAGCGTTATTGGGCGATAGCGAACAGATCTTCGTAGTCGGTGTCGGTATCGTAGGAATATTGTTTGTGTATCGCGGCGAAATCATCGACGTGGTCGACAAACACATCCACCACTGCGGGGTCGAAGTGTCTTCCCCGCTGTTCGGTAATCCACTTGACGGCCCGCTGCAACTCCCAAGGTTCTTTGTAGACGCGGGGTGAGATGAGCGCATCGAAGACATCGGCGAGGGCGATGATGCGCGCGTAAACATGAATTTCTTCTCCCTCGAGTCCCTGCGGATATCCGCTGCCATCCCATTTTTCGTGGTGTTGCAGGGCGATGATCGCCGCCGCCCGGAGGATATCCCGTGTCGAGTGCTTGAGCATCGCATAGCCGATACGCGTGTGGTTTTGCACGACCTTGAATTCGTCATCGGTGAGCTTGCCGGGCTTTAAATTGATTTCGTCGGGAATCCCCAGCTTGCCGATGTCGTGCAATGGCGACGACGCAGTGATCATGTCAACATCCTCATCGGCAAGCCCCAGCTCTCTCGCCAGCAGTTGACAGAACAGGGTCACGCGCTTGGTGTGATTATGCGTTTCGTTGGAGCGCTGTTCCTCGATCACGCCCATGGCGTAGACGGTCTCTCGCAAGGTGCCCTCTATTTCGTCATTGAGCGCCATCAACTCCTTATTTTTCTTTCGCAGCAAGTCACGATGCGCAATGACCTTGGAGTTGAACAGATTGATCTCGTTGGCGACATAAGTGATCTCCTGGGTGGTAAACATTTCAGGATTCACCGGGCTATGTTTGCGATAAGCGATTTTTGCCCCCTCAACGAGGGTGTGCAAAGGAGACTGGACATGCCGACGAATAGTGTGAGAGGTGTTTACGGCGATCAATATCAAAAAGATGACCGAGGTCACAGCAAGTCCCGCCAACACTACCAGTGAGCGCCGCTGGTAATCCTTCACATCCAATTCGATGTCTACGGCGCCGAGCACCGTGCCTGCCGGTACCTGATGACAGCCCAGGCAGTTTAACTTGCCCTCGCTGGTGGCGATGTAGGGAATGATGGCGCGCACCGTGGGGCGAAGCGTGAACTCATCGAGGATAAAAACCGGATGTTTGGTTTCAAATGCCTGTTTGGTAACGGAGTCGAATTCCCTCTCCAATGCCATGCCGCTACCGAACTGCTCGATGATCGGCTCGCCGCGGATTACGTGCAGCGTATTGACGTTGTGCTGGCGCATGATCTCCTCGAGATAGTAGTCGCGCCCCTCCATGATTCCGGCCTTCATCTGCGCCGTGAGTCCTGATTTAACGAGCTCGGCATGGGCAAGGGCCTGATTCATCATTGCTTGCTTGGAAAGCGCTCGAAAGTTCATCCC
>CAMYMN010000033.1:0-36702 GCA_947259395.1 uncultured Gammaproteobacteria bacterium
CGTGTCTGCGCTGCCGAGCTGTTTGATGTAGTTTACGACGTCCCAGATGTCATTTTCCGACAAGGTACCCTTCCAGGGCGGCATGGCGCCGCGGCCTTCGGCGATCTTCCACGCCAAGTCACCGTCGGGATGTTGCGGCGCCATCACCTTGAGATTGGCGGCCGGTGGTTTCAGCGCCTTACCGGCGGGTCCGTCGCCTTCGCCCGTGGCGCCATGGCAACTCGCGCAGTTTGTCTGGTAGATCTGTTTTCCATTGCTGACGGACTGTTCGCTGGCAGCCACTGGATTGGCGCGTTGTGCGGCGTCCGCCGGCGCCATCCAGTGTGCATCCTCGTGATGGTGCCCGGCTGGGTTCTTGCCGCCGGCCAGCACCGTGGCAGAACCGGCGGCACCCCAGATCAGTGCCGGTACGGCAAGTTGAATCAGCACTCGGCGGGTACGGAAATCCCTAGACTTACGGGCGTTGCGGCGATTTGTGTTCATATGTGTTCCTCTTTCGATGTCAGAATGATGCATTAAATTTTGGATGTTAAGCGATGCCGTCGCGACGCAGTTCTTCGGATGACGCACGATCGGCGACGGTCCCTTCCGGATTCGAATACCAGCCCGGGTCGTCATAGCTGGTGAGGTTTTCGCGCACCTTCAACACCGTAAACATACCGCCGACTGTCGACTTGCTGAACTGAAGTTGCACCGGCGCCATGGGGGCGCTGTTTTTGGGCATCGGCATGCGCATATAGGCCATGTCGCCCATGCCGCCTTGGCCCATGGTCATGTAACCCGGCAGCAGTGAGCGCACCTTACTATCCAGCTCTCCGGGCTCCATGCCGACCATATTCGGAATGCCGTGCCCCATTTGGGTCATGATGTGATGGGTCATGTGGCAGTGCATGATCCAGTCCCCCGGGGCGTCGGCGATCAGTTCGATATCCCGGGTCTGTCCCACGGCGACCAGGGCGGTGGTCTCCGGCCATTGGGCCGATACCGGAATCCGCTCACCGTCGGTGGCGGTGATCTTGAAGCGGTAGCCGTGCAAATGTATCGGATGGTGGTCCATCGCCGACAGGTTCCCAATGCGGATCCTCACCCGTTCGTTCAGTTTCGCTACCAGGGGCTCGGTGCTCGGGAACGATTTACCGTTGATGGTGAGGACATTGAAGTCCGACATCTCATTCGGGTCCGGCCGCGAGGTGCCGGGCTCGACACGGAACTCGTTGAGCAATAACGTGAAGTCGCGATCGACGATGTCATCGTCAGTGGGGTTCCGCGGATGGATGATCAGCGATCCTGTCAGCCCCATTCCCTCCTGGGTCATGGTGTCGTAGTGCGAGTGGTACATGAACGTTCCGTATTGACGGTTGGTCCACTCGTATTTGTACGTCTCGCCCGGCGGGATTGGACTCTGGGTCACGCCGCTGACGCCGTCCATGCCGTTGGGCAGAAAGATGCCGTGCCAGTGGACGCTGGTGGGCACCGACAGCTTGTTGGTGACGTAAATGCGGATGCGTTCGCCTTCCACGGCCTCGATGACCGTGCCGCTCAAGCGCCCGTTGTAACCCCACACCGTCGCCTTGAGTCCAGGTGCGAACTCATGCTCGAACTCTTCGGCGACGAGATGGAACACCTTGACCCCGTCGACGACCTTGAATGGCAGCGCTGCCCCGTTGGGCACGACCACCGGTTGGTAGTCCTTGCCCGGTTGGCCGGGCGCCAGCGGCTCAATGTCCATCGGGCCGCCGCTGTAGGATTTCTCCCAGCGAGTTCGCGGTTCGCTCGCGTGTGCGGGGGTCACCGACTGACCCAGCGCCGCGCCGCCTGCGGCGGCGGCGCCGGTCATCAGGAAATGGCGTCGTGAGTATTTCATGATCAATGTCCTCCTGCGCCGGCAGCGGCGCTCAATGATACGGCAGATGCGTCGGCGGCCATACCGATGCCACCTGGACGCAGTCTGCCATTCAGCATTTGGTCGAGCTGATTGCGGGCGATCCAATAATCGCGCAGATTGTCGATGTAGCGCCGACCCAGCTCGATCTGCCGTTCCTGCACCTGCAGCAATCGAAACACGCCCACCTGCATGGCGTTGTATTCGAGCAAGGTACCGTCAACGATGCGCTGACTCAGCGGCAACAACACTTGTTCCAAATGCTTCGTTTGCGCGTGCGCCGTTTTTACCGATTCCCGCGCCATGCGGGCCGCGGAACGCACCTCAATCGCCTTGGCGAGATACTGCTGCTGCGCGCGGCGAAATTCGGCGCGGCCCGCCGCCAGGCGGGCTTGCCCGACATCGAAGATCGGTATCTGCAGACCGAGGCTGATGCCGTCCTCGTACTCGCCGTCGTCACGCTCCAAGACATAGCCAAGATCCAGTTCCGGCACCAAACGCGTATTGGTGTCCAAGCCGAGCCGGGTCGCGATCGCCACAAGCCGGTGTCGCGCCATCTCGAGATCCAGGCTGCGTTCGACGGCGCGGTTCTCGATTTCGCTGGTGTCGATCGGCTGTTGCGGCAGCCCGGGCAGCTTGCCCGCGATCCGCCACTGGGTGTCCTGACCCCAGAAGCCCATTAGCACATTGAGGCGCTCGCGGGCCTGTTGTACGGCCATCTCCGCAGTCGCCAGCAGCAGCCGGGCCTCCTGATGCAGCGCCTGCTGATTGGCAAGCCGCAAGTCGGTGATGTTTCCCGCCTCATACAGACGCTGCGCCGCGTACAGCGCGGCGCCGGTGGATTCGACCACTTGCTCCATCATGTCCTTGGTTTGCACCGCGGCCTGGGCCCGGTAGAACGCCTCGCGGACCTCGCCGGCCAAGTCCAGCACCGCGGCGGTCACGCTCAACTTGGCGCTATCGAATTCAGCGCCGGCAAGCTTTTTGCGCAGCGGAATGCTGAACACGCGTAAAAAGTTCAGCGACACCCCGAAATCGAAATTGGTGATGTCCTCGTCACGGGGAAAAGTCACTTGACCGTGGAGCAGCGGGTTGCTGAGCAGTCCGGCCTGCACCAGATTCGCCTGCGCCACCCCCAGGTCCTCGTAGGTCGCCTGCAGCCGCGGGTTGTTGAGCAACGCGATCTGCACTGCCTTCTCAACATTGATGCCCTCCTGCATCATCGCGCTCACCTGCTGTTCAACCGCCTGGTCCTCGGCGCTTCCGGTGTGCCAACGCGCCTGGTAGCCGCCTCGTTGATTCAGCTTTTCTTGCACGTCGCTGAACCCGGCGTCTTCGGGTACGGTCGCGCACCCCGTGACCAGCACCAAGACAGCCAGGACCAGGGAGCGGTACTTACTTTTGATTATCGTCATGACGCCCACTCCCCTGTCTAGTGTTTGTGATGTTGGTGCATGTCGTGTCCCGCGGGTGCGGGCTTGGGCGCCGCGATCGCCGTGGTGTCCAGTGCTGTCGAGCGCGGCGGCTCGGGTGCAGCTTGGGCGTTGGGATTGGCGGGATGGTCAATGCCGGCGAGTGGTACGGTGATGTTGCTCGCGCATGCGGCAAGCCCAACGGCGCTCGTCCACAGGGCCAGAAATCGCAGCACGCCCGCGGTTGTGGGTCGGCGCCGTGGTATTGGTTTTGGCGCGGCGCGCAAAATAGAAAAATTCATGAAACCTCCTCATTCAAGACTGATCAGCCGCTGACACCCTGCCGGCGGTACTCGTGAGACAGTTACGACAGTTTAATCAGGCTAATGGCCGGGGAGGTCTAAAGACTGAGTGTGATCGTTGCTGGCCGGGTCTTCGCTGCTGGAAGGTATGAATGATCGAGGGGTCGTCCGGCGAAATTTGGACCTTGGGTGAGATAAGCATGGCGCTGCCGTTGACGCACTGCCCGCAGTGTGCGGATTGGCAGCAAAATCCCTGCTGACATGCGCCGTTGGCATTATCGTGATGATCCGGATGAGCGCACGGCGCCGCGATCTCGGTATGGGTGCCAACAGTGTGGGCCGCCCCGTCTTCGCAGCTGCCCGCGAATGACCACTGTATGGTACCGACCACCAGGAAGGCCGCCAGTGCACAGCGTATGGTCTTGTCGATCAGGGTCCTCATCTGTGGGAACAGAGTCCGCGCATGAGCGAATAGACTGTTTCTGGGCCGCGAAGTTTCACAAAAAACCGTTTCCGGCACAAATCCGACCGTATCCGGTCAGTAGACAGTCAAATCCTTATTCGTGCGCCGTGAATTCTGTGTATACAACGTAAAGACTTTCCAGCACCGCGGCCGAAACCTCGGTGGATGGACTTATAATCAATTTTTATAAAAAAACGCCTGCGTGGCGCTCACCAATCTTTGCAGCACGCAATGATGCGGTCGACGACGATCTTTGTTTTTGGGCTCTGCCGGTAAAAGTACAGCAATGACAGTGCACCCCACAATAGCGCGAGCAGACCCAGGCCGTATACCAGATCGGTAGTCACGCCGAGCGCCAAAAAGCCGGCCAGCGTCAGTGTGAGCAAGAACGGCAAACGGAACACGTGTAGACCCTCGTCGGTATTTTTCTCCAGAAAATAATACAAACCGACAATGGTCTGCCCCAGCAACACCGCGATGATCACCGGCTGATCGAACATTCCGAGCCAATACAACGCCAGTAACGCCATCCACGTGATGCTAACGCTTACGCAGATCACGCAAAACTTCCATTGGGTCAAGCCCTTGATGGTCAAAAGAACGACAAACAGTGCGGTAATAACCGATAACGCCAGCACCGCTGGGTTCATACCGCGAACTCGATGACCACAGCAGCGGAAACGAGTAATAGCAGCGTGATGACCATACCTTGGAAGGGATACATCGTGCCGCCGCGAGCAAGCGCCAGTTTCCGGCTCAGGAAAGGCGACAACAGTATCAATACTCCACCAATAATTGCTCCCACTAGAAACAGGTTTATCAGAATCGTTTTTCCGTATTCCCCCCAAAACGGCAGATACACGGAGGTGTAATCTGCCAGGACGGGCTGCAACGGCAAGATGGTGGTGGCAAACGAGAAGATCGCCAATAGGGCTTTTTGCTTTGGCACATATTGCTTCTTCAAGAATCGTGCGACCCACAATCCCAGCGCCACCGCGAACGCGCCGAGGAATATGCCCACCGACATCGGTCCCACCCCCAGCTTGGCTGCGCCCAAAGCCACCACCCCGGCACCCGCGGTGCACAGCGGACAGTGGGCGTGCGCGGTCGCCGGCAGCAGCAGCTGCAGCGCAAGTAATCCCATTATTGCTAATGTGAGAACATTCATCTCATTTTCCCATTACGAATTTGCTGAACGTCAAATGTTCAGCAATTGACCCCAATATCCTCGTAGTATAGAGGATAAAATCACTCGTCTGGTCCGGTCCACCCCGCTCCATCCCGCGATGATCATCGTGCCCGATGGAATGATTCAAATGCGCAGTGAGCGGAATCGAGGTTCGAGTACGATGATCATGCACGAGCCGCCTGAAAGTTCAGGACGCCTCGAAGTCGCCTTACAGCTTTTCGTACAGTGAGATCTTGCCGCCCTTTATCGAGTAGACGTTCCAGGTTTCCTTCTTGCGCCCGGGCATCCCTGGTGATCCCTGTGGCATGCCCCCCATGCCGATGCCGTAGATAGCCGGCTTTTCGGTCAACAACTTGTCTATGACCTTGGACGGGATGTGCCCCTCGACGATGTAGTCGCCGATGATCGAAGTGTGACAACTCTCCAGGGTTTTGGGTATCTTATACTTGCGCTTGACGGCGTGCAGATCCTTCATTTCCATGTTCACGACATCTACCTTGTAGCCGTTGCTTTCCATGTGCTCTTTCCAACCGGTGCAACAACCGCAGGTATAGGACTTATACATGGTGATCGTCTCTTTGGGTGCGGCGCTGGTGCCGCAACCGGTGATCAACAACGCCAATCCGAGAATTGGTAGGAACTTGAAAAGTTTCATGGGTTTGTCTCCAAAGTTTGAAAGTCAAATATTGAATTGGTTGAGTCAGCCGATTGTTGAGAACACCGGAAATGTGTTCAGCATCCAGAAACCGAATGTGGACAGGTAACCGGTGATCATAGCGATGCCGGTCACGATCAGGATCACACCGGCCACGATGTGCAAAGTCCGGCCCATGCGACGCATCGCCTTGAGCCGGGCGAGGAACTTGTCCGCAAACAGCGCAGCGGCCAGAAACGGTAGGCTCAGCCCCAAGGCGTAGACGCTCAACAGGGCGATCCCCTGATTCAAGGTCGCGGTCACCGCGCTGGCCGCAAGGATCGCGCCCAGCACCGGGCCGATGCAGGGGGTCCAACCGAAGCCGAATGCCAGGCCCAGCACGAAAGCCGATACCGGACCGCCCCCATCCAGAGTCACGTGAAAGCGCGTGTCCCGATGCATTTGCGGCAGCTTGATGAGCCCGGTCATGAACAGACCGAAAACGATGATAATCGTGCCACCGATGATATTGGTTTCGTAACGGTAATTGAGCATCGTCTGGCCGAGTAGCGAGGCGCTCGCTCCCAGCACCACGAACACCACCGAAAAGCCCATCACGAAGAACAGGCTCAACGCCACGGCGGGTAACCGCGCTGCGATCGACTGCCCATTTTGCGGATCGGTGACCGACTCCCCGGTAATGTAGGAGATATAAGCCGGAACCAAGGGCAGCACACACGGGGAGAAGAACGATATGACACCGGCCAGAAAGATAGCCGGAAGTGCCAGGGTTGAGAGTTCCCCCGCCATTACCTATCCCAACCGCAGCGGTCCACGTGCGACAGCAAGGCCGTATTGCGACCGTGATAAATGTTTGTGTTCATTCCCTCAATTTCTCAATCAGCGGCAGCATCGTCTCCTCGAGCACCCGCCGGTTTATGGCCCCGATGTGCTTGTAGGCGATGCGGCCGTCGCGGTCGATCACAAAGGTCTCCGGCACGCCATAGACACCCCAATCGATCCCTACACGGCCGCTGATATCCGCACCGGTTCGAGTATAAGGATCGCCCAAGGCGTCGAGCCACGCGGCGGCGTCATTTGGCTGGTCCTTATAGTTTAGACCGTGGATCGGTACGACATTCTCCTGGTACATCTGCATGAACAGCGGATGTTCATCGCGGCAGGCGGTGCACCACGACGCAAACACATTGACTAGGGATACCTCGCCCACCAGATTTTCGTCGGACAGGCCTGCGGTACGCCCCTGGACCGGCGGCAGGTCGAACTCCGGAACCGGCTTGCCGATTAATGGCGACGGTACCTCCCGTGGATCGAGTGTCAGACCGATACCCAGAAAGACTCCGATAGCCACAAAGATTGCCAGGGGCACCAGAAACTTGAAGGCCTGTGGGCGGGACGCGCGTTGTGTTGCCTCCATCGATGCTTTCTCAGACATAGTGTCCTTCCTCGATCATCGTGTGACTTTCAGTGCGCAACGCTTCGCTCGCCGAATCAATGAGCCGGCAAACGCCGTGTTTGCCGGGCATACCATCTGGGAGGTTTCGCCATAATGCTAATGTTTTCTCCATGCGAGCCTGCAGGCGCACGAGCTCCTCGATTTTCCTTTGGTTTTCACGAACGCGTTGGTTCAGAAGGTCTCTTACCCTTTGACAGGGCGAGTGTTCCTTCTCCGAGATCGCCAGTATTTCGAAGATTTCATTCAAGGTGAACCCGAGATGCTGCGCGTTGCGGATGAACCGCAACCGGTTCAGATCGGCAGAATCGAACACGCGATATCCATTCTTGGGATCCCGCCGCGGATTAAGAAGCCCGATGCGGGAGTAGTAGCGGACGGTGTGTGCGGACACGCCGCTGTGCTTGGACAATGCATTGACAGTAATCATCACTCAGTCTCCTGAATCAAGGGTCGACAGCGACACACCCAAAGCCGTGGTTTACTGGCTGAGTGTTCGATATCGAGTGGGAACGCGGCAGCCCCGCATCAGCTGACGGCTGCCGGCGACGGTGGTCAGGAGGCAAGTCGTGGAGGATGGAAGATACTGGTTGAGCGATTGGTTAAGATCAGATTCGGTGGATCCTGATATACAACGGTAACGCCACGCTGGATCCCAAGTTCGCTGGTCCGATGCGTGAGCACGGTCGTGCCGGAGTGTGCGCACGACGTACCATTCACCTCGCAATCCGACATCGACATGTTTGCCGGGCAGTCCGGTTCCGGGGCGCAGTTCGGAGAAGTGCACGGTTCGTGGGCCGAAGCCTTGTGATCCGGTGACATGCCGGCCATACCCGCGTGGTGCGCAGCGTCGGCAAGCGTCGAATCGACAGCAGAAACGGGCACAGCGGTAGGGGCGGCTGTAAGCACAAGCAGCACCGCCATCATGGCCGCGATTACGATTGGCGTGACTCGACCCCTCATGCCGAAAATATAGCACATTGGTCGACAAAACGGATGTGACATATGTCAAAAAGCGCTGCCAACCGGCGCGAAATTTCATTAATTATACGGCGTCGCCGCCCGCAGATGTTACCGCTGCACACGTCGGTTATGGCCTGCGCTATGCTCAAACGTCGATAAAATTCGATTCAATCCCACCAAGCGCAGCGACCGGTCTATGGACGGCGCACAAACCGCGAATTCAGGAATAGAGCTGCGGTGCCCCCAGTTGTTGATTGATCTGATTGCAGACCTGGGGAGACATACCCAAGCCCTGGGCAAGTTGATGTAGATATTTCGCCTCCGGGTTGGTGTCGAGATCAATCGCCAACAACGACATCGCATACACCTGTTGTTCCATGCCCCGCGGCACGCTGCGAATGAAGTCTTCGACATCGAGGGGGCGCGCCAGCTCTTGCCGTACGAAGTCGATCTCATCTTGACTAATATCGCCAAGACGCTGCAACACATTCTCTGTCTCCTCGCGATCCACTCGGCCGTCCGCTTTGGCCGCATTGATCATCGCGCGGATCAAAAGGCTCGCTTCGTCGTTGGCTTGCTGTTGATTCATGCCTTCGGGCACGCATTGTTCGCTGGTGACCGGCGCCGGCGAACCCGCTTGATTCTGCCCGAACTGCTTGAGCGCAGCCTCGGCCAAGCCACCCAACAGGCCGCCACCCGACGACCCCCTTGAGCCCAATACGCTGCCGAGTAGACCACCGAGTCCGCTCCCGGAAGCGCCCGCACCCAAGCCGCCGCCCAACACGCTCTTTAACACCTGTGCGCCAAGGCCCGACGACACTGCATTGTTCCCCATCAGACTGCCAAGTATCTTTATCGCGTCAACCATTCTTTTACTCTCCTCCGTCAGTGATGTTCAGTATTTACAAGCCCACATGCTCTTATCAATAGATTCTATTTCTAAAAGAATACCCGGACTCTTATTTGAGACAAATAGGCACGACCCCAACCCCGTCATTTGCCCGTAGAGTGTATCACCCGCGTTACTTGCGTGATACGGGGTGTTAGTGCCCCGGCGATGCCGGCTGACGCTATGCTCGCTTAATCAGCCGCGATAGTATGCCCGGCAGATTGAACCGTGACCCACCGGCCGGCCAGTTGAACTCCTGTTTGTGGTAAAGCGTGCTCATTGGCGCACCGCGTAACTCATCTTGCAACCTGCGCCACGTCAAGGAATTACGTTGACCGCTGTCTGTCATGTCCTTTATTTGCTGGAGTTGCGCTTGTGCCCTATGAATTCGGCCTTCAAGCAAGTCCGCTGTATGTTTTTGGATCAGGCCGTATTTTTGTTTGTGATTGTTTAATCGAAGCGCGGCTTCATAGGTGCTATCGACAATCTCATCGCGGGTCATCCATTTTGTTTCATAACTCAAGAAGTCTTTCCAGGTTACCGCGGATTCCATCATTTGTTTGTGATCTGCGAGGGTATGGGCGAATAACCGGTAGCCGTAGGCCTCGGGCTGTTCCCAAATCGCGCTACCGGGATCCAGAAACGGCGCCAGCGGCGCAATAAAGGGATGCAGAATTTTTCCCTTACCGTAGGTCGCAAGCAGGTACTCGCAGTAATCCACCGTTTCCATGACCGACTCCCAGGTTTGTCTTGGCAGGCCGATCATGAAAAACACGTCGATGCGTCCACAGCCGTGTTCGATGAAGCTGGCAATCGCGTCCTCCAGTTGTTGGTTATCAAACGGACGGCCAAAGGCGTGGCGGATGCGCTCATCATGCGTTTCGGGTGACATCTCGACGTTGTATCTGGGGATCGACGCTTGGATGCGGCGTATCACGTCCTCCGTGGGCGGGGCAAAGAACTCGATGACGAATTCGTTGCGAAGTTTTAGCCGCTCGATCTCATCCAGAAGACGAAACGCATAATCCTGGCCATTCTGGAGGATATCGCCGATGAGCATCGTAGGCGCGTTGAAGTACTTGACGCTCTGGGCAAGCTCCGCTGCCACTTTCTGCGGCGACTTGACCGCCAGCTGGGAACGATTAAATACCCTTTGGCCGGCCGATTTCGAACCGCCGCAGGCGACACAGTCATATTGACATCCTCGGTACGGAAAAATCGCCGTTATCGGGTACCGCGGCCACGAGCGAAACGGCACGTAACCCCTGAAATCTAGAAATCGAAGTACTTTGTTGATCGGCATCCCATAATCGATGGTGATGTCATCGATCTCGGTGGGCACATGACTGATCTCATTCGAATATATGCGGCCAGCGGCGTCCTTGCACGCGAGGTTTGGCACCCTGCGGTAATCATCACCGTCTACGATGGTCCGCATTAGCATCACTAGGGGGAGTTCCGCCGAATCTCCCTTGATGACGTAATCGACAAAGGGATAGCGGATCAACTCGTCGTAAAAATAGGTCGCGGAGTATCCGCCGTATATCACTGGTCGCTCTGGATGGATACTCTTGATCAGCTCACCCAATGCCAGGCTGCCCTGGACATGCGGCAACCAGTGCAGATCCACCGCAAACGCCTTTGCCTTGAGCCGTGCGATCTCGCGCACCGGGTCATAGCGTGGCGACATCAGCATCTTGTTCGCCACGTTGATGATGCGGGTAGAAAATCCTGATTTTTCAAGATGATGGCAAAGGCTCATGAAACCGATGGGATACATCTCGAAGATCGGCGTCGAGGGTATGACGTCGCTGATCGGGCCAAGCAGAACGGCACGCCTGCGAAAATCGAACAGGCTCGGCGGATGAAGGAAGACGATGTCGGTAGCGACCATTACTTTTCCATGCGCAGGCCTCAATTCATCAGTTCGTTAGATTCAAACACATTTATCGCCGGCAAAACTTGATCTAGCCCAAGACTTGGGCGAGGATTTGCGCCAATCAGACATACTTGATCCAAATCAACAACAAATCTGAATTGATGCAGCCATGGCAAACACAGCGGTAGCCGAGATACTGGCCTGCGGCTAACCGGGCTGAGCGGGTATGGAACAAATCAGTGACAATGCGATCGCTAGCTACGGTGTTGGAGCGCTCGGGTTGGGGATACTTATGCTCGTTCTCATCTATGCCATACGCGGGCGGGTGCGAATCGAACCCGGCCGGGCCAATAAGACAGTCCCGCGCTGGACGTCCTTCGAACGGGTTGTTCACTGGTATGTTGCGATACTTTTCGTATTTCTGGCGCTGACCGGGCTGGGCCTGTTACTCACGCGAATGGCCGTGATCCCGGTCGTGGGTCGGCAGGGATTCACCGCGTGGACCGATCTGGCCGTATCGATCCATAACCTGTTAGGTCCTGCGTTTGCCGCTGGTGTCCTGGTAATGATCGTGATGTGGATGCGGAACAATATACCGGCCCGTTATGACTGGGACTACTTTAAACAAGGCGGTGGGATCGCGGCCGGCAAGTATCCATCCGCGGGCAAGGTTCAAGCCGGCGATAAATTGTTCGTGTACTGGTTGGGGCTGGTCATTGCAGGGACCGTCGTTTGTACCAGCGGGCTGATCCTGGAATTCCCGGACTACGGTCAATCCACGGAGACGATGCGATTATCCGGTACGTTGCACCTGATTGGCGCGCTGGCATGGACTCTTATTATCTTGGGACACGCCCTTCTGGGCAGTCTCGGTGTTGAGGGCGCGTTTGAAGCAATGACCTGTGGACGCGTGGACGTGAACTTTGCCAAGCAACATCACGACGTGTGGGCTGAAGAACTGATGCAAATGGGCGTTACCCCTCAATCATCTCAAAACTTCGAGGAATCCAGCGACGACCTGTGACGGTGCGACCGGCGTCGAAAGTGCCGGCTCCTAATTTTTCTACCTGAGGGTCATTCTCTTGACTTGGATGTTATTCAGCCGCCGGTCAGGTTTTCGGCGTCTATCCTTCCGCACCAAATGCCCGTTAGAATCGCGGAAGGGAGCCTGCGGTATCGGTTTCCAGGTGCGCCGATCCTGTTTTCTTCGATTGTTATCGCTTTCCATGCTGGTGATCTTTTCCATATGCCGATTTTTCGAGTGGTCACGAATTTATAACCGAGATCCGGCAGTCGAGCAAGGCGCAGGCCGAACGCCACACACCGTTTAACCCGACGTCCAAGGCCGTTCATCCAATCGTTTTGGGTGGTGCGGCTTCCACCTCTATCGTTCCATACGCGTGCCGATCTGCATTGCGGGCGAGTATTCTCCATATTATTGAATTGATGAGTGTTGGTGCAAAATATACTGTCTGGGACTCCAATAAGCCGCTAATTCAGATTGCGTCCAGTGAATAGAAAAGCTACTGCGGTTGTCACGAAATTTTTTCTGTGGGCACTGCTGTTTGTGATCGGTCCGTTGGCCCAACTCAACGCGGAGCCGCCGATCATCACCGCCGCCGGTTGCCTGGTTCCAACGTCCGAGGGGATCGTGATGGGGATAAATCGGGTTTTGAACAAGATCCAACTTCCGATCGGCAGGCATATGGCAGGTGAGGATCCGCGACAAACTGCTGCCCGGGAAACGTTGGAGGAAACGGGTATTGATGTGGATGTTGGTGCGCTGATTCTAACGCTCGAGAATAACCAGGTGTATCTCTTTTTGTGCACCCCCAAAACCCCCATCACCGATTATTCTAGATTGCGGTCCGGGGATGAATGGGAGGTATCGAAAATCGTCGTGGTTGATCCTAATACGATGCGTAATTTCGACGGCACGGTGATTACTAATGCCTGGCGTTTTCCCGAGACGCGGGTGTTCTTGAAAGCGCTGTTTCCAAGCGGATGGAAGGTACATGGCGCGGGCCGTAAGTGACAGATACCAGATCGCCTACAGTAGCTTGTGTTACACGGTGTGAGATTTTGTTTCGCTTCAAGTCAAGGTCTAGATGCGCACTTCCGACCGTTACACGATGACCTCATGTGTCCTCTTGCACCTCGATACTGTCTAACGGCGGCAGCAGTAAATTCGTGGTATGTGCCACATCGTAACCATAGAATCTATTGAGATAGTCATAGATGTCCTGATTACGGGAATGCAGATCACTCGCTAATTGTTCGATGGTTCTTCTTGCCAGCATAGTGGCATCCGCTTCGGGAAGGTTAATCGTGAACAAGCGGCCGTCGGGCTGGAATCCGGCGCCCAACATCGCCTTACTGATCAATTCCCAGATCTGAGCACATTGATCCTGCGTGTGATGGTCGTAGGAGAGATTGATTGCTATCACGTACGGCATACATAAGTCCTAAAAGGAATTCGCCAAATCAACCGGGATCCGTCTAGTTTTGCTACTGTCCGGATATTATCAACCTTGTTTAACACAGAGTCACCATTGAATAGGGCACAAACGTTAATCATGAGCATGACCGCACCGATGATATTGGATAAAATATTTCATCGGCATCATTGCAAAACCTAAATATATCCTAGCACTGAAACAGGTAAGAGGAAGACGGTTTCGATATCTCATCAAGAGTGCGCTCTTTTGAGCTCTTACCGCACCCCGAAAAAATGTGATGACGGCACTCGCGAAACAGTGAAAAAAGCCGAAACCTAGGCTACGGATCCAGCATATAATCATCAAATCCATGTTGCAGCCAGGAATAACCTGTAAAGGTAACCGTCCAGTTTGAGTCACGTCTTACAACAACGCATGATCCGGCTTCTCGAGAACGATCATAAAGGATTATTAGCAGGGGGCAAGAAGGGGGTTGAAAAAGAAAGCCTGCGCGTAACACGGGACGGAAAGATCGCGCAATCGCCGCATCCAGCGGCGCTGGGATCGGCGCTGACGAATCCCCACATTACTACGGATTATTCGGAGGCCTTACTCGAACTGATAACCCCACCATTTACGGAAATTGATAAGACACTTGAGTTCCTCTCTCAGGTTCATCAATTTATATACAGCAAGTTGGACAAAGAAATGCTGTGGGTTACCAGCATGCCCTGCTTGTTAGAAGGAGCGAGCAGCATCCCGATTGCAAATTATGGCACTTCCAATGTCGGCAAGATGAAGCATGTCTATCGACGTGGTTTGGAGTATCGTTATGGTAGAACTATGCAAGCGATTGCGGGTGTGCACTTCAATTACTCACTGCCAGAGCGCTTCTGGCCGGTATTCCAAGACATGGAGAACAACTCAAAGGCGCTCAAGGATTTCATTTCTGACTGTTACTTTGGTCTGATAAGAAACTTTCAGCGGCAAGGTTGGCTCATTCCTTATTTGTTCGGTGCGTCTCCCGCCGTATGTAGATCTTTCTTTAATGAACCACCGTCAGGCTTTGATGAATTCGGCGCCGGCACGTATTAC
The DNA here is from genome assembly GCA_947259395.1 of uncultured Gammaproteobacteria bacterium. GTDB lineage: Bacteria > Pseudomonadota > Gammaproteobacteria > Arenicellales > JAANXG01 > CALZGZ01. The sequence continues at coordinate 14,621 of CAMYMN010000033.1, forward strand.
CAACCCTACGCGACGTCGCTGCGTATGAGTGATATCGGCTACAAAAATAAAGCGCAAGCGGATCTTGGGATTTCATATAACAATTTAGAGGAATACGTGCGCAGCCTAACCGAGGCAATAGAGACGTCCGATCCCGAGTACGAGCAGGTCGGGGTGGTGGCCAACGGCGAGTATCGGCAACTCAACGCGAATATCCTGCAGATTGAAAATGAGTACTATAGCTTCGTTCGCCCGAAGCAGATCATGAAATCAGGAGAGAAGCCCACGCTGGCACTAAAGCACCGGGGAGTGCAGTATGTGGAAATTCGCGCGCTCGACGTCGACTTGTTTCATCCTCTCGGAGTGAACGAGCCTCAACTACGCTTTCTGGAGGCGTTTCTTATTTTGTGCTTGCTACAGGAAAGCCCGCCAATGACTCCGGACGAACAACAAGAAGTAGAACACAATCAGCAGATGGTGGCGTGCTGCGGGCGTGATCCGTCGCTAAAGTTGTATCGTCTAGGGTCACGACAACCCCTCCGGCAGTGGGCCGCAGAAATATGTGAGATGATGCAGCCCATTGCGGAATTGCTGGATGACGATGAGCCGGGGCGTCTATATTCGAAGGCCCTCGTGGCGCAGAAAGCCTTGATTGAAGACGTTGAACAAACACCTTCCGCAATACTGCTCGATGAAATGCGCCAAGATAGGGAATCGTTTTTTCACTTTGCCCTCGACATGTCCGAAACGCATGAGAGATACTTCAAACAAGCGAACACGCCGACGGATCGGATGGCTTATTTTGACAACGTGGCCAAGGACTCGCTCAAACGTCAGCAACAGATCGAAGCAGCCGACGACATCTCTTTTGAGCAGTATTTAGAGCAGTACTTCGCTCAATCGTGAGCCAACTTCTTTCGTCACTTTGATAACGCGGCATCTTAACCCGCACATTACACCAAGGCAGCGATATGAGTACCAACAGGTTATATGCGATTATGCTCGATCCGGCATTAAGACCCGCGGTCCTTACTTCGCAACAGCCACATCATGTGCAGGGTCAACGCGTCCCGCATTTCTTCCTCGGTGCATAATGATGGATTTGTAATTGGATGACATTGAGTCGCACGCTCGCGCTTTTCAGCAACATTGATCAGCCGTTCACTCTTGTTTACTACGTACACAACCGCTGACGCCACCTGCGCGTTGCTCAGGTCGGCAAAACCTCCCTTTGGAGGCATTGAGCCATGTCCGTTGATGGCATGCTCGATGAGTGTATGCAGATCTTGCTTAATACGATCGGTCCACGCGGAAACGTCCCCAAGCTTCGGAGCGCCCTTGACTCCGTCCGCATGGCAGGAAAGACATTTATTTGTAAATACTGACCTGCCGACCTTGAGGTTGTAGGGTGGATTCACGTCGCCGGCGGTTGGTGACACCGGACGCGTTTCGAGTTTGTGTTCACCAACCTCTGCTTGGACCGAGTTGATCTTGCGTTGCGCCGCCTCTTGATCGGCGCATCCGACAAACATGAGCGCAGTCAGCATTAGCATTCCTAATGCGTGGGGCCTTGTCATTACCTCGGGGGACCTATGATCAAATGTTCTGTTCCGCCGGTGCCGGTAGGAATTGATGGGAGCCGCGCTATGGTTAAGTCTTAACCATCACCAAGTAGAAGGCAAGTGATTTCTGATGCTAGAGCGTTGCGTGCAGGATTGAACTTTTAGTCTAAGCTTGTAGCAGGTGGATTTCAGAGCGTATCTGATGAGATTGGTCTTATTCATTTTACTATTTACCGTTGGTCTTGCCTCGCCCGCTCAATTCAGCAAGCACGTAGACGATGATGGAAACGTCACTTATATTGAAGATCCGGATTACGATGACGTACAAAACGAATTCGATGGTTCGCAGACACAGGATGACATGCCAGCAATCCAAGAGTACCTAAGGCAGAGGGACGCTGCTAGAAAGCAACAACAAGCGAAACGCGGAACTAAGAACTCTATTGGTCTGAACCGCGGGCGGGTCGATTTGAACCGGCGCCTGAATTATAGAAAATGTCGCGATCTGAGGCGCTGGGGCTTGAAGTGTTACTAGGCCGCATGTAGCGCCACGGCGCAATCTGCGGGCCGACCTAGGCACGTCCGCAGCGTTTGCGCTTGCTGATCAGGTTAGAAAACCCTGTTGTCCCGCCGTGCAATCAAAGCCGGTTGCATCCGCTGTTTCACTCTGCTCTTATTTGCGCGATGGCTCATATATGCATTATTCATGAGAACCATGAGTGGACAGCCCCGCTGCTATCCGCGTTGGAACACCTGGGACTGCCTTACAAGGAGTGGTTGGTTAGTGATGGCCATGTTGATCTTGCCGCGACGCCACCGCAGGGGGTGTTCTACAACCGCATGAGTGCCTCATCGCACTCCCGCGGTCACCGCTACGCGCCTGAGCACACCGCCGCGATCCTCGATTGGTTGGAGTCACACCATCGACGGGTAATTAATTCGCGCCGTGCCCTGCAACTCGAGATCAGTAAGATTGCACAACACGCGGCGCTCAATGCGCAAGGGATTCGCACGCCACGCACCATTGCGGTTGCCGGCCGGAACGCGATCGTTGCAGCCGCTGGTGTTTTTGACGGACCGTTCGTCACCAAGCACAATCGCGGCGGCCGGGGTCTTGGGGTTCGGTTTTTCCGTAACATTAGAGCGTTACAGCATTATATTGACAGTTCTGACTTTGAGCCTCCGGTCGATGGCATCACGCTGGTGCAGGAATATGTACATGCGCCGGAACCGTTTATTACTCGCTGCGAGTTTATTGGTGGTGAATTTTTCTATGCGGTGCGTGTCGACACCACGCAAGGATTCGAACTGTGCCCGGCGGACGATTGCCAGCTTGAGGATGTTTTATACCCAACGGCTACAGAGCAAAAACCTAAGTTTCAAGTGGTAAAAGATTTCACGCATCCGATCCTCGCGCAATATACGCGGTTCCTAAAGGTCAACCATATCCACATCGCCGGTATAGAATTCGTGCTCGACCAAGGTGGTGAACTGTTCACGTATGATATCAACGTCAATACCAACTACAATCGCAACGCTGAGGCTGTGGCAGGCGTCTCGGGAATGCGGGCAGTTGCCGATTACCTTGGGGCCGAACTCGAGCACGTTAATGAGTCGATGAAGCGGCAGCAGGCTGCGGTGGTCAGCTGAATCCTGAGGGATTCGACGGCGCGAAGGTCACTTCAACATAGGGTTGCGCCCAGGATGGGACCCTGGTCTTCACTTTGTACTAAGATCGCGCAGCCTTGATTATCGGCAATTATAGTGTCCTCGCTAGAGATTGTAGTGGATTGACCATGCCAGTCCCCTATGTGGCTTATTTCTCTCACGACGTTGTGGTTTGTTAACGTCTTGCCGTGGTTTTCCCCAGTGGGTACGCTGGTGACCCGCTTGCGATCGAATATTATTAACCACACGGCGGCCGATTGGTTCGCGTCTCCGTCGAGAGTAACGGTAATTCCGTGATCCGTGTTGTTGCGTATCGAGACGTCCACCCCCCGGGATGGGGCCGCTGTATTCAACGCCGACTCAAGGGCCTTGCGGTTCGTGCCAACCATGACAAATCGGCCATTGATGACGGCTTGGGGGGTGTAGACACCGCGCCGGCCACGCAAGCGTTGCCGATGGTATCTGCGTTGTCGGTCGGTATATAGGGGGCTGGAAAAAGGGTCTTTCCATTTACCCGCGCCCCCGTAAGTCAATTCATCCCAGTAATCGACATGAAACTCCAGTCCGATGATACCGCGGTTCGCGTGGATCAGTTCTCCCAGCAGGTCATCGGCTGGGGGGCATGAATAGCATCCTTGGGATGTGAACAATTCGATCACCGCTATCTGCGCATCGGATGCCGACACCGGATTGGACACAATGCAAATTGTGCCAACCAGAAACGCCGCCAACAGATTTTTAGGAGGATGGTGCAATATACGAGCTAAGACTGCATGGAACGCAGATGGTTCAAACCCAACGGGGTGAGGATCATGAATTCAGATCAGGGCCCGGAGGATCTATCTGCAATGTGGTTTTGTGAGTGTGGATATACCGGAATCAGGCACTGGACGATGCAGGGGCCAAAGACACGTGTTGAATGTTATCAAGATCCCTTAGGCAAAATCGTTCGCGCAACAAGCGGGTGAAATCCTCAGCCGGCATCGGCTTGCCGCAGTAAAATCCTTGCACCTCATCACATCCATGTTCGTGCAAAAAATGCAGTTGCGCCTCGTTCTCCACTCCTTCCGCAACCACTTTGAGACGCAGATTGTGAGCCATGGAAATTATCGTTAACGCGATGACCTTATCATCGGGATCGTTGTGCAATTCGCGCACGAATGAACGGTCGATCTTGACCCGGTCGAGTGGGAAACGCTTCAAATAACTGAGACTCGAGTATCCGGTACCGAAGTCATCGATCGACAGACCGATTCCCATCTCCTTAATCCTAATGAATGTGGAAATGGCCTTTTCAGGGTTCTGCATGATTAGACTTTCAGTGAGTTCTAGATCCAGATATCGGGGTTCTAGATGGCAATCTGCCAGTACGGTTTCCATCATGTCGGCAAGGTCTGACATATCCAATTGGCGTGCTGACAGGTTGATAGACACGCGCAGCTTTGGGAGTTCCGCCTTCTGCCAAGCGAAGGTCTGTCCACAAACGGTCGCCATCACCCACTCTCCGATGGGCTCGATCAGACCGGTTTCCTCGGCGATTGGAATGAATTCGCTGGGTGGGACGAACGTGTGGTTGGCACGCTGCCACCGCAGCAACGCCTCGGCAGCCACCAAATTGCCATTGTGCAGGTCGAAGATAGGTTGATAATGCAACACAAATTCACCGCGCTCCAACGCCCCCGGAAGTGCGCCACGCAACAGCATCTTCTTGGACAGCCCGGAATCCATTCCGCGGCTGAAAAAACGATAGTGATTGCCGCCCAACGCCTTGGCCTGGTGCAGCGCGATTTCGGCGCATTTGACCAGAGCTTCCATGTCCAGTGCATCCCGGGGGAACTGGCTGGCACCGACAGTGCAAGTCATGCTCATCTGCTGCTTGCCGATATCGATCGGGGTCTTAATACCGCGCATGATATCCTTGATCAAATTTTCGGCGTCTGCTTGTGTTTCCATTTCGCTAAGAATTATCGCAAACGTATCTCCTCCAAATCGCACCACTGTATCTCCTTCCCTTATGAGTGCAGACAAACGCGCCGCGAAGATCTTGATCAATTCATCTCCGGCGTCATGACCGAGATTTTCATTGATCAACTTGAACTGATCGATATCGAGGAACAGCGTCGCAATTGTTCCCCCATGTTTCCGCGCATGGATGATTGCCTGCGTCAACCGATCGCGGAGCAAGGCACGGTTGGGAAGATCGGTGAGGGCGTCGTGGGTGGCGAGGTGGACGAGCTGTTGTTCGCTTTGTCGTCGTTCGGAGATATCTCGGATCGTACCGACTGCGTGCCATTTGCCGTCGATGACTACCTGTGATACCGAAAGTTCCACCGGGAACTCAGTATTATCACGGCGCAGCCCGTAAAGCTCGGCAGTTCGGTTTATCAACGGGCCGGTGCCATTTTTTTGAAATTGCTCAATTCCTTTTTTGTATTGATTGCCGTATCGCTTGGGCACAATGAATCTATGTAGTGATTGACCAACGATCTCGTCCGCGTCGTATCCAAACATTTGTTCCCCGGCACGGTTCCAGTAAGTGGCTATCCCACGATCGTCCATCAACACGATTGCGTCCTTAGCGGCCTCAGAGATGCTGCGAAACTTGGCTTCACTGTCTTTTAGCGCGTTATGCACCCTGAAAATCATCCGCGCGCGAGCCAAGTCCCGCTTGTGTATGATGCGGTTGGAAAACCACAGCGCGAGAAAAAGAAATATGAATAGTGAGGCCAGCACTCCGGACTCTGTCTTCCGCCTCGACCTGATGATGGGCAATTCATCTGAGACGTCGGTATAGATTTCAAACACCCCAATGACCTTGCCATCCGGCCCTGCAAACACCGGGGTGTAGGTCTCCACGTATTCAGACTCGGTAGACAGATTCTCATGAAGTTCATCCTCGGTGACCAGAACTGAGTACGGCTGTCCACTTGCAGCTTGCCGTAATGCGGGACTCATGGCTCGCCGGTCTCCGATTTCTGCGCTGTTGGTGGAGAATATGGTCACGCCTTCGAGACTGAAAATCTTGAGCTTCGTTATGCCGGAGTGTGCGAAGATAGGTGGCAGCTGCTTTTCAAGGTGCGGTGACAGGCCTAGTTGCAGACTATGATCTGGAAAGACGTCGGCATAAATTCTTTGCTTGGACCCAGGCCCCGGCGTGTCTGCGGTTTGATCGTTGGTCGCAAACAACATCTCGTGATGATGTCTTATGAGCGCCTGGATCGATTGGGCAATAAGAATATTCTTGTGTTCGACGTTGTTGACGTAGGTATTGATAGAAATCTTGTAGTGCATCACGGCCATCATCGCCGCGGCGATCGCCACTACCAGGAGGCTGGACAGAGAAAGGTAGCGCAGTCCCGTGAACTGTAGTTTGGGGCGGTCAACCGGTGCAGGTTTCGACGCCGAGTCACTCATGGGTCGTGGACTGCTACACGACGGACTTGCCGCACCCGGTCTGTGCATGTTGACCGCGTCGGCGTCTGGGTTGACGTGACCTTCTGTCATGACTTATTGCCCTGTATCGTCGCGCGCAGCATGGCGGCCTGCGTGCCTCGAACCACGCCCCAAAGAAATGAGATCCCTACATGTAACAGGTAGCAAAAAAACGCAAAGAGTCAATACAAATATATGAATTAATGGCGAATTTTAGAATTTATTCGATAAATTGGCAATTTGTCCGCGGGCCGAAGAATCCCTTCACCCGGGGAGAGATGTGGACTTGGGGATCACGCCTGCGCGGGTGCATCATCGGTGGTTGTCGGAGTCACCGCCCCCGCGTGGAGCAAGGCTGAATTGCGATGCGCGACGTGGTGCGCGGCTATCTGAGGTCTGTCAGCGGACCGACGTGTGCGTAAGGCTCACTGTGGTTAATGCGGACTAGAGATGTGGAGACAGTAAATTTCGGCACCCCGGCGACGTGCCCACCAAGGACTGACAGCGATCGTACACGGTCTGCACGCCAATGCGGTGCGTGGCATCGGTCGGAGATCCGGCCACGGCAGGCTGTTACAGTCTGCGCCGGTCGTTGCACTAGCGTGCGCACCGGTAGAACAGCGATTGCAGTCCGAAACGATTTTCGAGCATGGGTGGCTTGGCTGGCGAATATGACGCGACGAGACATGCGCTTGTGTGTTGCTCGTGGGACCAGGAACTGTGGTTCCCCGTGGCGATGCCCCTACGCCTCCACTACACTCCATATATATTCAAAACGGACACCGCTGTGTGGCAGGAACTGCGAGAGGGAGTGCACTATGTACCTTTATCCATATTCATAAGAACGTGCAGCAGCTTTCGGTGGCGGTTGGTAACGAGCTAACGTGGACAGTCGATAGTCGATATGCCTATTGAGCGGATAAACACAGGGCAACTTCAAGTTGGCATGTATGTCTCGCGATTGGATAGACCATGGCGCGAGACACCATTTCTTTTCCAGGGATTTTATATCCAGGACAGCGATGAGATTGCAAAGCTTAGAGAGCTTTGTCGTTTTGTCTATATCGTCATACCCGACGACGAATACACGTTAGAAAGCGCGCAAAAAAAACCAACGGTACTGTCGATGTCGGCGATTGACGAACTCGTCAACGGCGAGAAAGAATCCCACAAACCGCGGGTCACATTTATAGAGGAACTACCGAAAGCCCAATCCGTGCATGAATCCATCGAAAATATAACGATGGAGATCTGGAGCGATCTGGACGAAGGCAAGGCAATAGATATCAACGATATCAACGAGTGTGTCGATGTCATGGTGGACAGTATTAAACGCAATCCAGATGCCTTTAATTGGGTTTGCCGGATCAAGGAACATCATTCCTCCACGTATCGCCACGCTATCAATGTCTCTGCTGGGTTGACTACTTTCGGCAGGAAAATGGGATTTGATGATGAAGAACTCCGTTTTCTGGCGATGGGCGGTTTGTCTCTGGACATTGGAAATATCAGGTTGCCGAAAGACTTGTTGGATAAAAAGGAACGTCTAACAGATGACGAGTGGGAACTGGTGAAAAAACATGTTCGTTTCGGTATGGACCTGTTGGAGCAGGCGTCCAACGTCGACGAACGGTTGTTATGGATGGTTGCGACCCATCACGAGCGTTATGATGGGAGTGGCTATCTTGCGGGACTGGTGGGTGATCGTATTCCGATATTCGGACAGATGGCCGGGATCGTAGACAGTTACGTTGCCTCCACTGAGCCCAAACCCTACGCATCAGCGATGACATGCGAAGAATCCGTCCAGACGTTATTCAAGCAGCGCGATCAACATTTCAAGGCATCATTAGTGGATCGCTTCATACAGTCAATTGGTATCTACCCCACCGGTTCATTGGTAGAGCTGAGTTCAGGGGAGATTGCCATCATTGTCGGCCAGAACCCCCATAGAAGACTAAGACCGCGTGTCGTGTTGCTGTTAGACGCCGACAAGAATCCATACGGGAGTTATCCAGTGGTCAATCTAGTCAAGGAGACGCAAACGTTTGACGGAAAACCCCTGGACATCGTAAAGGGTGTTGCCTATGGGGAATTTCCGATCAATCTGGAAGATACGACATTCTGACGCGCGTGGACTGGGCCGATGATGCTGTGTGCCCGCTCAGCATCAATGCCGCATGCAGCACGGGGCGATTCGGAACCGACAGAACCCGCGACCGGGTCCGCGCCTCAGCATTCGGTTTTGCTTGTATCAAAAGCAACCTCAATGTGATTGCCGTCCGGGTCAAAGATGTGTACCTGCTCGAGTTCCAGATCCGGCACCGTGGCCATACTGTACGGTACACCATGAGTTTTTAGCTTGGCTAGAAATTCAGGTATGTCTCGAGCGCGGAACGCGAAATGCTCGATTTGTGGATCGATGACAGCCAGGATCGAGGGGTGCTCTACCAAATGCACCGCAGCTCTGCCGCCGCAGTAGAGCCAGCAGCCATTGAACTGGAACGACGGCCGATCCCCGATCTCCATGCCGAGAACGTCCACATAAAATTGAATCATCTTCTCAAGGTTTGCGGTGCGGATGTTTACGTGGTCAAGCCAGACAAGGGGCATGGAACCAGAATCCGTTATTGGACGAACCGGTAGGTTAATCCGTATCACAGGTATTTACCAAAGTCGGTGATCACCGGGCATGCCACGGTGCGCGATTCCGGACCTTGCCGATTCACGGCGCGGCGCTTTGACGCAAAGCAATCTTAGCCCGCATATTGCACCAGTATCCGGGAAGCTGGCGCAGGACAGGGGCGGCTGAACGCCGGACTGGAGCGAAAGGCATAGCCGTAGCTATGGCTTGAGTGAAGTCCAAGTTCAGGCGCGCCCGAACCAGCCAGAGCCCGGATAGGACACCGGCCGTATACAAAAGTGTACCCAGGAAAATGTTCTAGATTCAATGTATGCAAATGTGCCGGTGACTTTGGATGTTGTGTTCGTGACACGATTCCTGAGAGATAAAGTCAACAATAGCGCCTTCTATTGCTGTGTCGGTATGGAAATTGTGGCCCTGCGTCCCCATATAAAAATTAACCGAGGACGTCTCGCTTGCGGGAAGCGAGAGCCGTCGGTAACGCGGGCGTTTAACTGACAACAGGCCCGAAGGAGGTAACAAATGACGTTAGCAGACAAAATCAGACACTTACCGGTAACTCGGGAAAAGACCAAAGGACGCCGCGGTCTGATGACGGATCCATGGGAAGAGATGGATCGGATGTTCGATCGGTTGCTAGGGCGTTCGATGATGCGGGGCTGGACGCGACCAAGATGGTGGCCGCTCGAGGCGCCACTTGGAGAAGCGGAGTTACCGCGCGTGGATGTGGTGGATCATGACGACGAAGTGGTGATTCGTGCCGAGATGCCCGGGGTCGCAAAGGACGACCTCGAGATAACTTTGGGCGATGACACGGTCACGCTCCGCGGCACGATCAAAGAACAGCACGAGGAAAAGGAAGGCGACTATTACTACAAGGAGACCGGACACGGTGAGTTCATGCGCACCGTGGGTTTGCCAGCTAAGGTAGACGGTTCGAAAGCGGAGGCTACTTTCGAGAATGGAATCGTGCGTGTTCTACTACCCAAGATCGAAACTGCCCATAGGCAGAAAATCGAGATCAACTGATCAAGATCCTCGTTCCCTTGTTGCAGCCCGGCGCACCGCCGGGTTTTTTGTGGGAGCGATCCATAGTGGTGCAGGTTCGAGAACGGCGTAGTATACAAGATAAGAGCTAACCAGGGACTTCCTGTTATGCTTTGCCGATGCAGGAACTATTCAATATCGTTCTCCCTGTTTTCGGCATCATATTCGCGGGTTATGCGTCACGGCGTTTCGGTTTGCTGCAGGACGCAAGTGCCGCGGCGCTTAACAGCTTTGCGTATTATATTGCGCTACCGGCATTGCTGTTTCTATCGACAGCAAGGGTGCCGGTGCAATCGATTCTCAACTGGCCATTTATCTTTGCGTATCTTTGCGGTGCTTTGCTCACTCTAGGCGTTGCCCTGGCCGGAGCGCGCTTGCTCTTCGCGCATCGGAAATTGTCTATGCTCGCGCTGCACGGCTTGGCAGCGGTTTTTGCCAACACCGTGTACATGGGGATTCCATTGTTTCTCGCGGCTTTTGGTGAACGCGGTGCGACGCCGGCGGTGGTGGGTGCGGTGGCCAGCAACCTGTTTTTCATCGGTTTGGTGGTGCTAGTGCTGGAGATCTCCCAACATCGCAGCGGTGGCTCCGCTGTGGCCGTTAAAGAGGTCGCCAAGGCGTTGCTCAGCAACCCGGTACTGGTGGCGCCGTCGTTGGGACTAGCGGCCTCCGCGCTGGAGATCCATCCGCCGGTGCCGGTGGATCGCTTTCTGGAACTACTCAGCCGGGCCGCGGGACCGTGCGCATTATTTGCCTTGGGCTTGTCCTTGTACGGATTCCCCATCCGCGCGGGGGCCGGTGAGATTGCATGGTTGACGCTGCTCAAGTTGCTGCTCCATCCCCTCATCACCTGGGTGATCGTAGACCCGGTCCTGGGCCTGGATCCCGTATGGGCTGCGAGTGCGGTGCTGCTTGCCGCCATGCCGACCGGCGCCATCGTGTTCATGTTTGCTCAGAAATACAATGCCTATGTACAGCACAGTGCTACTGCTGTGGTCATCACCACAGCCTTGTCGTTGGTCACGTTGGGTGTATTGTTTTCCTGGTACGGAGCAATAATGCCTACTAGTCAATGAGTGTATGCCCTGTCGCGGCACCTACCCAGCACTCATCGATGGCCATGCGCCGGGGCGACCCACAGCATTTCTGTTAAGAATGGCGACATTTGCCGCTCCAGGTTAGCTGGCAAGTATAGGGCCAGCAGTCTGTCGGACTTAGGTGATCGTAGCGAGGCTGGTGGGAAATCGAGCCCAGTTTGACGATTTTTCGAGGCGAATAGCGAGCTATTTAACGAGAGAAATCGTTAAAGTGGGCCGACTTTCCCGCCGCCGCAGTAGATTAATCCTAAGTCCGACAGACTGCTAGCGTTGTCAACGCCGGCGTCACCTTGTGGAACAATGTGCTACGGCGTTGAAATGGTTCTTCCAAACCCATCGGCGTGGGACGCGCCCAGGTTTCAATCTCGAGCAATAAAGGTAGCTTCGATTCGAATGCGGCGTTCGCGAGTTCGTCCAGCGCCTCGACGCCGGTTACCGCGTGGTAAGTCCCATTGTAGACGGCGCCGGTAATGGTTTTTATATCCAATTGAAGCGGAATTACGATTGGTCCGTTACGCACCACAGTCTTTTGAGAACTTGCGATATAGGCCATGTGTGCCGGGCCGAGACTTTGCACCTTGGTGATTACCGGGGTGTCGAACCGGGGCCGTGTAGGTTCTTCATTACGCCACATCTCGAGTGTCATCCCCAGATGACCCTGGTAGTACTCAGCGGCCGGTGACTCTCCGGCCTGCCACCCGTCGGCTAACGTAATTGCAATGCGCTTGGTCTCGCCGGCGCGGATCAGATGTAAGGTAATCGTGTCATCCGGGTGGTGACTGCTGATGAACTGCATGGCCTGGCTGGCGGTGGTTATCGCAGTGTTGTCCATTTGATAGATGACATCCCTGGCAAACAGCTTACCCGCACCAGGACCCTCCGTGGGCGTTTCCGTCAGGATGAGGGCAGCGTGCCCTTCGGGAACCCGGAACATCGTGGCTTCATCGGGTGTGAGCAGGGTGACGATGTCGTTGATCCCGGCGTCGCCCCAACTCGGCGGACCATCGTGAAGAAGCTGAGTTTCCTTTTTCACCAGGTTGATAGGTAGCGCGTAGCTGATCCCGGTGTTGTTCCCATTTCTATTGGACACGACGGCGGTGCTTACGCCGACCACCTCACCGCTGCGGTTGAATAACGCACCGCCCGAGTTTCCTTGGATAATGGCCGCGTCGGTTTGTAAATAAGGCAAGGCGCCATTGGCAATTCTGTTGGTGTGGGATACGATGCCGCGGCTGATGGAGTTTGGATTGAGACCCAGCGGGTTTCCCACCGCGTAGACTTCGTCACCCGCACGCAAGGCGTCGGAATCTCCGAGCCGCGCCTGCCGTACGCTATCACAATGTTGCATACGCAAAATCGCGATGTCCGTACGTGGGTTGGAATTGACCACAGATGCCGGGATCCCGGAACTATCAGTCCAGTGTCTTGGATATATTTCTATGACAGCGGCATTAGCGATGACGTGGTGACTGGTCCACACCTCGCACCGCTGTGAGGACACCAAAAATCCGGAACCCGACGCGGCCTCCCACACGGAATCGCCCACTGCGTCAACGCGAACATGGGAAATAGTCTTTAGCCACACGGAGACGTCGAGCATCGCCTCGGGGTCAAATCGTTGCTGCGCCCGATGCCAATACAATCCTATAGGGATCATCGCAACCAATAATCCCAGCACCCCGATTCGCCACGCGATTTTAGCTTTGTTGGTCATCCTTAATGCACTGCATCAAAGAATATGACCTTGCGAGAGCGCCCCGCTTGGATTAACGGGCCTGTTCAGTACAGGACCATCATCCTCGCCGAAGCTAACTTTCGCGCCCCACCTATAAATCGTGGAGCACTTGGCCTCTCATTGAACTTGTCAGATACCCCATGAATTTTATGTTTCTACTTTCAGTTTAGCCCACCATCGCCAAATTGCAGTAATCTTATAAAAAATTAATTAGTTAACCCGCAGGCCTTTTAGACCGAGTCAAAACCGGGATGCCTTGGTGAGCAATCATGGTATGGTGCGCTAGGTTCGGGGTGTTGGCCAAACACCTTATGCGAATGACAACCTAGGAGTGTGTAGGTTGTCCCCCTTGTTGGTGTTCATCACCGGCCCGTTGGCTCAGGCTTGCAATCTAATCGTTGTCCAGAAATGGTACGGCTTCACCCCAGGGAGGTTTCGCGCGGCGCAGTTTTGGTTGTTGTGAGTCGCCGCCAATTGCGAAACTCCCGGTTTATCGAGAATGCCACCGGCGGTACTTTCGTTATCAATCCGGGTAGTATTTTCATGCAAGAATGTATCTGGCAACTGGGCTCATCGATCCACAAGCGACAAAACCGCGATCGTTGATGGTTTCCAATCGTTTATGCACATAGAATTGCGCGCATGAACAACCAAATTAGTGACATCAATGTTCTTGCCCAGGATCTGCTGCCGACGCCAGATCAGCTACGGAGTGACCTGCCCCTATCGAGAACCGCAGAACGCACGGTATTGCAGGGGCGCCGCGTCATGCAACAAATTCTCGACCGCCAGGACTCACGGTTATCAATAATCGTCGGTCCGTGTTCGATTCACGATGTTGAAGCGGCCCATGACTACGCACACAAGTTGAGGGCACTTGTCAACGAGGTGGATGACAGATTGTTTATAATTATGCGAGTCTACTTCGAGAAGCCGCGCACTACCGTGGGTTGGAAAGGTTTTATTAATGACCCCGACATGGATGACTCCTTCCACATCGAGAAAGGTCTTTACCAGGCGCGCAAGCTGCTACTCCACTTGGCGGAGCTTGGCTTGCCAGCGGCGACCGAGGCGTTGGATCCAATTATGCCGCAGTACTTATCCGATCTGATTTCCTGGACCGCAATCGGCGCGCGCACCGTTGAATCCCAGACCCATCGCGAGATGGCTAGTGGCCTGTCCAGCCCGGTAGGATTCAAGAACGGCACTGATGGCGCATTGGAGGTGGCGATCAACGCTCTGCAGTCGGTAACGCGTCCGCATCATTTTCTAGGAATCAACCAGATCGGACAGACCACGGTGTTTCGCACGCGCGGTAATCGCTATGCACACATCGTGTTACGTGGCGGGGGTGGCAAGCAAAATTATGACTCGGTCAGTATCGCTAAATGCGAACGGGAACTCAAACAAGTCGGTTTGTCCATGAACATCATGGTGGATTGCAGTCACGGTAACTCAAATAAGAATCCAGCGCTTCAGCCATTAGTGGCTAGAGACTGTCTAAATCAGATCCTTGAGGGCAATACATCGATTATCGGGTTAATGCTGGAAAGCAACCTCAGCGCGGGAAACCAGGCCATTCCCAAGGACTTGTCCGAGTTGCAATACGGTGTTTCAGTTACCGACGCGTGCATTGACTGGCCAACCACGGAAGAACTCCTGTCAGGAATAGCGCATTCACTGCGCAAGTAATACCGCGTTGCTGAAAACGACCACGTCTTATTCGGGCCCGTTCACGGACGTAGAATCAGTCCATCTGTAAATGCTGCGACAAATAGCCGCGCCGACAAAACGCTCATGCTGCTCATGGACGATTATTCTTTGCTTACCATGGCATTGTTTGCCGGGATTATTTTTGTCTCCGGCCTGGTGCATGGCACATTGGGACTGGGTTTTCCATTGGTCGCCACGCCGCTGCTTGCACTATTTGTGGATGTGCGCAGCGCCATTGTCCTCACGTTACTGCCCACCATTACGGTCAATGTCGTCAGCATAGTGCGCGGTGGCCGTTGGCGCGACAGTATTGGTAAATTTTGGCCACTTGCCGTGTATGCCGTGATCGGCAGCGCCGTTGGGTCGTGGGTCCTCATCATCAGCGACCCCGCACCCTACAAGCTGTTGCTTGCGGCGCTGATATTGGTTTACCTGGGCGTGAATCGATTGCATGCGGGCAAGATGCAATGGATCGCCGCTAATCCGCGATGGTCCATGTTCGCGTTTGGCCTCACCGCCGGCATTGCGAGCGGCACCACCAACGTGATGGTTCCCATATTGATCATCTACACCCTGGAGTTGGGTCTTGCTACAAATGCTATGGTGCAGGTATTCAATATGTGCTTTTTTGCCGGAAAGATCGCACAGATTGGCGTGTTTACCGGTGCCGGCGTCGTTGGCCCTGGAATACTGTTGGCAACGGCACCGTTGGCCGGCGTCGCTTTGCTGGCATTGCTGCTCGGTATGGCGAGTCGCGATCGCTTGCCGACTGATACCTACCGGAATGTCGTTAAGGGTGTGTTGTTTATTATTGCGATGACATTAATCGTGCAGTTCTTTGTGCAAACCTAACGATGACGTCGGGCAAGTCAGTTATTGGTTGCCATAGGTTGCTGCAAGTTGAAGTGGGATGTCTACTGATCCAAGCGCAAATTGAATGCAGCCGGTAGGACGTGTCGGATGCCGAAGGAGCAAGGCCCTCGAGCGTCCGTAGATAAGCGCGCGTTACTTTGACGAAAACCAGGTCGGAAAACGGATCGAGCTTTTCCGCTGCGGCTTATTTCGTTCACCCACAACTTGATGCCGATCGATGTTTTGTTTGTGCTCGGCCTCGCTGATTTCAATACCCTTGTTGTCTCCCGGATTTATGATTCGAATTGGACCATCATAGTTCCATTCATCCGCGCACACGGGTACAGACAAAGATAGCACCACTATCAAAGCGATGAGTCGCATGACACCCCCTATCAAAGATTCACAGGCTTATATGAATAAGCGTAGGCAACGGTTGCTGCATTGTCGAGTTATCCAGTGGGCTAATACAAGTTACAGCAACATTGATCGCAGCGATAACAGAAATATTATCTATGAACATGCTAATTCTGCGGCGCGTGACGCTCAATAATTGATTGACCGGGATACCTACCAATAAGCCAGCAGTTTGTCGTTTTCGATCTTCCAATCAAATCGGGTCAGCGGACGGTTCCCCGTCTTGACACATTCGCCGGTCGCAACATCAAAGGTCCAATCATGTTTAGGACAGGTTAGAACGCCATCATGGAGCGCAAGGTGCGGAATGTTCGTGACCTGATGTGGGCAGCGGCTGTCATAAACACGAAACTCTGTGTCGTTACGATAAATGAACAGGCTTCGACCGTCACAGTTTAGATAGCTTATTTCTTGATCCTTGATTTTTTGGATTGGGGCGACCTCGTGCCATTGAGGTTCGGCGTCTAGGAGTTCGGGGCGAAACTCGGGAATGTCCATATCCAAAATGATGTCCACTGCCCAGACGATCTTGGCGAGACCCAGCGCAGGAAATGCCATCAACAGCGCATCGAGGATCTCGTGGGGTGTTGCGCCGTCTCTCATTGCCCGGCTGAGGTACTGCCTGAAACCGTTTTCAGTCTGCGCATGCACTTTGGTGATTACCGATATGAGACTGCGAGTCTTTTTGTCCAGATGCGTTCCCGCCTGTTTGAGGAACGTAAAGTATGGCTTGATCGCGTCGGGACGGGCTTTGATTAAATAATTAAGGGCATCACTCATGGGGTACACTCCAACATTTTCTGAACTCAACCGCTGCGGTTGACAAACCGCAATGATAACAAAAACGCGGATCCGTTAGACGAGCCTGTCGTGACGGCAAACGCCGACAAGAGCACGAGCCACGTGATTAGTGCAGCGCAAACTCCGGCTTGTGTGTGAATCGTTGCTCCAGGCCGCAAATGGCACCAAGGATCCCGCCCCTATTGCTGCCAAGCACGTTGGAGTATCGATGTCACCGTTTCCCGGAATGGACACTGCCTGAGTCTCCCCGGTGTATCGCTGCGAATAGGGGCGGATCGGCTGGTGCAAAATGCGGACTAGCTGTGAAGTTCAACTACAATTAAACGATGCGACCGCAAGCGAATCGTGCACGCCACGGCACGACTACTAGACCAAATTTTCATTGCCCATAGCCTATTGATTCTAAAAGCATCGTTGTTGCAAATAGTATGAAGTCAAACAAGATACTCGTCATTGCCTTAGGGATCCTTGCGATAGCCGGGTTTGCCTATTTCGTTGGTTCCGATAGGTTCGCAGGCTCTGGCGCGCCGAACACCCACCTCGATCTGGTACCGGCGGACACCCTGATGTTCGCCGGGGGGCTCGAACCCGTGCCGGTACGAAAAATGCTCGAGCACACCGGATTGGATTACGCCACGGTGTTCAAACACGAAGATTTGAATCAGATCTCCCAAGCCTTGGACCTGCATGATGCGGCGGATGGCGTGCGGCTGCTGAGCGAACTGTTGGTTCTTTATCTCAATCATCTCGATGATCCTGTGACACTGCTCCGCAAGCTAGGATTGGCCGACGAATTTAATGTGACGTTTTATACGGTGGGTCTCGTCCCTGTCATGCGCATGCAGCTTGCAGACAGATCGGCGTTTGACCACACGTTAGCCGGCATCGAAGACGAAGCGCGGGTAACGCCGGTGGTTCGCAATCTGGGAGGTGTGGAGCATAAAGTTTATACGCTGATTAAAGGCGCAGATAACCCGTCCCTGGTGGTGGCAGAGACCGGCGGCGATGTCGCGTTTATCGTCGATCTTGGAGATCCGGAGGCGCTGTCCACCGCGATCGGTGCAACCATGCCCGCGACCTCCATGGCGGAAACAGGCGAGATAAAAAGACTGAATAAAAAATACAATTACTCCGCATTCGGCACCTTCCTGGTCAATCATCGGGCGATTGTGGCGGCGCTAACCTCGGCGGAGAATCAAGCAGGCCGAACCATCTCCAGGTTGCTAGCCGATGACGTGCGTGCGGACGACTTAAAACTATTACACAACCGAACGTGTGCACAAGAATTTGAAGGCATCGCACGAATCTGGCCGCGAACCGTGGCAGGATACCGAGATTTGGATATTACCGATGACGGTTTCGCAACCGAGTTCCACTCCGTCATCGAAATCGAAGATGCAGAGCTTCTCAACACACTGCGGAGAGTTAGGGGCCACCTTCCACGTTCGTTGATCGACAGTGAAGACACTGAGTTTGCCTTCGCGTTGGGCCTTGATGTCGGCAAGCTGGGACTCGTTGCTGGAGAACTGGTACGCTACATGAAGCAGTGGAACTATGAATGTCCCGCTCTAGCGCCTTTGAATCAATGGGGCAAGAACGCCGCCTCGGCGTCGATGACGGCATCGGTGGGCGCCGCTATGGGACAGGGTATAAAGGGGGTGAGCATAGGCTTGTTGGATCTGGAAATAGACGGTGCGCGCGACGACTTCAGATTGAATAAGCTTGACGCGGTGCTGGCGGTATCCGCGGAAGATCCAAGACTATTGCTGGAAAATGCAGATATGATTCCAGGGCTGGGCCGCATCGATGTTCCGGAGGATGGCACACCGGTTGACGCGTGGCTGCCGATTCCGTTGACCGGTGGACATCTGCGTTTACCGCTCAAATTGGCGTTGTCAGGGGATCATCTGACCGCCTTTGCAGGTGCTAAGGCGGGGCAACTGGCGCGGGCTATTGCGGGCGACCACCTCGAGGCCAACGGACTCTTGTACTATAAGTTCGACTATCGCTCTTACTTCAATATGCTGGCGAATGCACTGGGATCCGGCCACGGCCGTCGCTACCGGCCAAAGGAGGGGCAGATGCTGGAGGCGCTGCAGTCGATCAACGCCGTATACCAAGGTCATCTGGATATTACCGAGCATGGCATCGAGTTGACCGGCGACATCATCGTTCGCGACTAGCCGCTGACGGCAGCCACCACCCGCGCGGCATGATACTGGGAGTGGCTGCCTATGTGCAGGCTAGCAGATCGGCGGGCCTGGTTTCGGGCTGTAGCACGTAACACGAAGAGCTAAGTTCGGCAGGAATCCGTGAGCACCACCATACGCACCAGGCACCGGTGATTCGCGATGAATCAATTCAATCAAAATTCCGCTACAATTCATATTCTTCTACTAGAACCTTTGTTAATGGAAATCTCGATCCAACCAACATCATGAGCCGCCAAATTCAACTAATGGATACAACACTGCGAGACGGTGAACAGACCCGTGGTGTTTCGTTCTCCCAGGACGAGAAAGTCAGCATTGCCAAGGCATTATTGAAGTCCCTGCGCGTGGAGCGTGCCGAAGTTGCCTCGGTTGGTGTATCCGAGGGAGAACGCCAGGCGGTCACTAAAATCAATCAGTGGGCGGCAGGCGAGGGTGTGCTGGACAGCGTCGAAGTGCTGGGCTTTGTGGACCGAACCCGCAGCGTCGATTGGATCACCGGTACGGGCGGCAAGGTGCTAAATCTGTTGGCCAAGGGGAGTGAGAAACACTGCCGCGAGCAACTGCGCCGCAGCCTGGAACAACACCTTGCGGACATTCGACAGACCGTTGTGTATGCCCATGACCAAGGCCTCAAGGTGAATGTTTATCTTGAAGATTGGTCCAATGGTTACAGAGATAACCGCGACTATGTGTACCAGATCGTCGACGGCATTGCGGGCATCGGCATCGCCCATGTGATGCTGCCGGATACCTTGGGGGTGATGATGCCCGATGAGGTGTACGACAGCTTGTCCGATATGATTGACCGGTTTCCCGACGTGCAGTTTGATTTCCATCCCCACAACGACTACGGCTTGGCCACCGCGAACGTCATGATGGCGGTAAAGGCCGGGATCTCGACCATACACTGCACGTTGAATTGTCTCGGCGAGCGAGCGGGAAACGTATCTCTCGCTGAGGTGATTGTCGTATTACGCGACAAGATGGGTATGAGCCTATCGATTGACGAATCTAAGATTTACACCTTGAGCCAGATGGTCGAGAACTTTTCTGGAAAGCGGGTGGCGGATAATGCACCCATCATCGGCGCCGATGTGTTTACCCAGACCAGCGGCATTCATGCCGATGGCGATCACAAGGGCGATCTTTATCAAACCGTGCTCAGCCCGGAACGATTCGGGCGTAAACGAATTTACGCATTGGGTAAGATGAGTGGCAAAGCGTCGCTGCAGAAGAATCTGGATGAATTAGGCATCAGCCTTTCCGAAGAAGATAAGGCCAGATTGCTGGAGCGCGTAGTGCAACTCGGGGACTCCAAGGCGATTGTCACAGCGGATGATTTGCCATTCATCATCGCCGATATACTAGAGGGTAAAGACTACCACCATATAGAGTTGCTTAACTGCTCTATCAACAGTGGGCTCGATCTGGAATCTACGGTCAGTATTCGCGTTCGCCTTTACGACGAGATTTACCGGTCGTCCGGATCGGGTAACGGTGGTTTCGACGCGTTTATTGTCGCCATTCGAAAGATCCTGGACGAACGAGACTTCGATTTTCCGCAACTGCTGGATTACGAAATCAGGATTCCCAAAGGTGGTCGTACCAGCGCATTAACTGAGTGTTTCATTACCTGGCAAGATGGATCCATGACCATGAAGACCCGTGGTGTCAACACCAACCAGGTGCTGGCCGGTATCAATGCCACCATGCGTATGTTGAACATCAAGCTGCGAGCCGGCAAACAAACTCCGCACACGGCGCTAACCGGCTGATTACCCGGCTTCTGCCGCAGCGTGATTATTCGCAGTTGATTCAATGCTCTAAATCCAGTTCCGCACTTTGATAACGGATGTAGGTGAGCGCGTACAGATCATAAAGTGCGTGCACAAGGATTACCGCAAAAAGACTCTCGGAAATGCTGAATACCAATCCGATGTATATGCCCATGAGCGTTGCGGCGACGGCGTAGCCCAGCGTCACGAAGTGAACCAGTCCAAAAAGAATACTCGCGGGCAGCAAACCGAGTTGGGTTTGGACGACGCCGCGAAATAACATTTCCTCAGCTATGCCCGCAACCACCGCTATTGCGAGCAGGTCGAAAAATCGTGCATGCATGAATACACGCCGAACATCTTGGAGCATAATCCGCTTTAGGTTGCTCACAACACCGATGCGGTCGCCATACTCGGACATCGAGGCAATAAATAGGACAACAAGCGGGACAGTGGCCAGCAATCCAATTACGAGTTCGCGGACGACGTCACTGGGTGCGGGAGCGAGATCGATTTGTAACCAAGAGGCTAAAACAAGCGCGAAACCAAATACTATGCCCTCGGACACGAACGCAATGAGTAACAGCCGGACACGATTGAGTTTCACTGTCTGGTCGTCTAGCGCAGGATCGCAGGTGAGTCTGCGTCCTTAGATTGGCACACTGTCCGGCCAGGTGGCGGGCATGGATTTATTCGATTTCGAACCGGTTCTCGATGCGCCGATTGCGGTTAATGGCTCCGTGGACCTCGAGATTATTCCGCAGCACCGCAAACACCGATGTACAGCGGCTGGAGGATTGCGCGACGCCAGCATCGCCGTACCCAGATCCCGCCGGGCGCCACATCAGGTTAAGAATCCGCATCGGTGCGGTTGCCACGTCGGGGTCGAATCCGCGTACGCCAACACGTTTTGACGGCGGCCAATAGAACAGCAGTGGAAAGTAATGGTACACGCTGAAGCTATCCTGGTGATGGGTGAGGTCGTCCAAGCAGTGATGTATGCCGCGTACCTCCTGCAACGACTCGTTGTCCGCCGACGCCTCAGAGGGATCTTTGATACCCCTGGTCAATAACGCGTCGTAATCCGCATACAATGTGTCGAGCACGTCCTTTTGCAGCACCACTGTGGCGCAATGCCATGGAAATT
>CAMYMN010000033.1:36709-61598 GCA_947259395.1 uncultured Gammaproteobacteria bacterium
TGCCATGGAAATTCGCCTTCGCTGGTAGGCCGCACATAGCCCAGTTCGATATCCGGTTCATGGGAGTCCAAATAGCTTGTTTTCAATACATTGAGGTCGTGGGTAAAGTGATGCAGTTGCTCGAGAAAGCGCGGATGTTGTGCCAGAAAGTCCGGGTCGTCGATCTGAGGAAATGTCTCTTTGAGGTACTCATGTCCGTCAGCCGAGATGTAACCGAGCTCCCCCCGCGTACCCATAAAATAAAACCCCTCGATACCCGGGTACTCAGCGGCCAGTTCGGATACAGCGGTATTTTGGTCCATTACCAACCCCCGATGGGTGGTCTACTGAAGAATTTTAGGACCGGTATCGGGCGCTGTCACACGCCGCGATGCGGCCTTTGGTCACGTCGGCTCAGGCAAGCGGGTCGGAGCCCTCTGGGACGCGGCTTTGCGACGCCGCTGATCCAGGGCCGTCGTTGTCGCGCTTGCGTTTTTGCCGGCGCCGCCGGGTTTTGGCAGCGATACCGTAGCGTTCCAGCTTGTAGTGCAGGGTGTTTGGACGCAATCCAAGCACTCTTGCCGCCTTGGATTTGTTGCCGCCGCAACGACGTAAAGTTTGCTCGATGATCTGCGATTCGAATTCGCCCACCATGTCGTCCAGTGATCGATCACTCACTGTTACATCTAGCTCCGCCATAACCTGAGTGGCATCCCGTTGGGTCGCCTGCTGTCCTTTGATAGACAGATGCCCAAAAGTCGCACGTCGCAGTGTGTCGACGGTCAACAGCGCCTCGGATCCGGAAATTGTATTCAGATCGTGATCGTCGCACGTTACCTGCACCGGCGATTGAAGATTGAACTGGAGCACAAAATAATGGACCAGCTGCGGAACGTCCGTCATACGCTGTGCGAGTGTTGGCATGATTACGGAGAAACCACGCATTGCTTTTCTCAATTCGCTAGGTAGTAAATCCACATTCTTATTCGGGTAGCCAACGATGAATCGTACATTGTTATTTTTATGAGCCTGCACGAGTTCTATCAATATGTTGATTGCGGCAGACGTGGGTTCGATATATGGCACGGCTATCGTACCATGATGCTTCGGATCGAGAGACACGCCCTCCATATTCTTCGGGTCCAGAACAATAACTTCACCTCCCCGATCGCCATGCATATGGAGGTAATGGACCGATTCTATGAATTGTTCGGTATCATTTTTGTAGCAAATCAACGCCGGGTCAGTAAAACGCGACAAAAAATGAAGGCGCCGCATATAGGAATTGAATGCAGGACTCAAACCGATCAACGGGATGTCACGGTTTCTCAGGTAATGACATTGTTTGCGTAAGTAACTCAGTGCGCGAAAACGTTGTACCAGTATTGTTGGGGAAACGTCATCATCGATGATATCAATCAGACCGCAACTAAGCGTGTCGTGGTGATAATTTGCAAATTCCCTGGCATGCCTCCCATACAGGACAATTGCTGTCGATACCTTCCATTTGCCGAGAACGGCAGCGAGCCCCGGTTGCTCCTCATCCAAGCTGCAAACGAGTGCTTGAGGCTGCCCGGCACGTTGAAAGGCTTTTGACGACAAACCGACATAGGTCTTCACGTCGCGAAAGTGATTGCGTAAGTGACGGACTAAGTCTTTATCTCTTCCAAGAAAGGTTATCGATATAGGTAGGCTGCTATCCGAGGCACGGGCTGCATGTGCGATGTCTGCGACAACACCCTTATCCTTTTCAGTTGGCACTTTTTCTTTAGACGCAATAAAGGACTGTTGCATGACTTTCAAGCTTGACTTGAGGGTTTCATTCTCAGTCCGCAACATTTCGATTTCTTCGTCTGCGTCGCGCAACTTTGATCGCAAAGCGACGAATTTGTCGAGAAATAGATCGGAAGCCTTACGAAACAATTCCTCGACCACACGAAAGTCCAAATTGGAGTAGACGTTACTCTCGAACGTCTCCCCGAGCAGTAACCACCCGTTCAAATCCTTGCTACGCGGATTAAACGGCACGACTGCAGCAATGCCGTGGGATTTCAATTCTCCATGTATCTCTGGTTTGGTTGCCGCGATTTCCCGTGCCACCGTGATCTCATCTATGTTTTGGAGCGCCGGCCGGCTGATCTTTGTCATGCGCGACGCGGTGTTTCCCGCGGTTATCGGGGCGAAGGAGTTGACCAATGACACCGGGCACTGAAGGGTGTCGGACAGTCTGTTGACTAATTGTTCAACCGAGGACAACTGCGCGATCTCTGCGATAAGTTTACGGATACCGCTGTGCAGTGTTGTTTTCCTGCGGCGAACCTTGGACCATGGAATGTAGAAATGAATATCAAAGATCCTATGATGGTGGGTGGCGTAGGCGGCGACTGCCAGAAAGAAGGTAATTCCCATGGGGAGAATCACTGATGCGTTCAACCACTTAATGCCAACGTGCAGCAGGCCCAATACCACAATCACAATAATGATTATGGGAAGCACCGCCGTCAACAACAGCGCGTTTTGCGCACGTTGATGGGGGGTGTGCTGATAGAGTGTTCCGAATGAGAACGAGATCAGGGCCAGTCCGCACGAGCTGAACAGGTATATCTCCAGCAGCCCGAATAGCGGGCCGGGAATACGGGTTACCGTGTACACGATCGGTTCGAATCCTTGGATCACCGATTCCCCGGATGCCACCAACACAATCAATATGACTGCATACAGGTACGAGAGACTGTATAGCCAGCGGGCGGCCTTCAATGATTGTGGTTTCCACGCCAGGGCGATGGACAGGTGTAGTAGCAACGCCGCTGCGGCAATGCTCGCGATGTAATAAATCCTTACCTCGAACTCGGGAATGACACCGCTTGCAAGCACGTAGAAGTGGGCAATCTCGGCAATGTTCTGCGCCGACAGCGCGAACAGGAAAAACAAAAACAGCCGGGTGTGGACATTATGAGTTTTTGACGTCCTCGCGTACCAGTAGATACCCACCTTGATCATTAACGCAATGATGGCGGGCGTCGATGCCAGCAGTGGGGGTATTCCTGTCGCTTGCGCTGTTAATTCCATATGGAATCAGTAGGGAATAGCAACTATTGGTAAACCAGACACCCAGTCGTCGGATAGGTAGTTTAGATCATTGGCATCGTCCTGGAAAGTTTCCGAAGATTACAGATGACCCGCGTGTTTGTTATTGCCTCACGCGGCGTCCTGCCACAGCAACCCGCCTTGACTCACCGACAAACCGCTGCCGGCGCCGGCGATGAATATTTTCTCGCCGTCGGCAACGTCATGTTGCTCTGCCAGTAGACGCAGATTGACCGGGATCGTCGCCGACGTGATATTACCTAAACGCGAGATGGTGTCGGTCATTCGCTCCTGCGGTACGCCGGAGTATTTCGAATGCAGCGCGAATACCTTGCGCCCAACTTGGTGATGCACGAATTTCTTTATATCTTCGGGCTGCCATCTCAGCCGGTGCATGAACTGCGGGTACATATCCGCATGCAGTTGAATGTGCTCTTTTACGATATTGACCATATCCATGTGTCCAGGTGGTTGATTCTCCCGCTCCGAAAATACGCACAACTGGTTAAATCGGCCTTCGGACTCCAACATCAGACCGGCGAATCCCCCTTGTGGATCGGTCTTTGGTCCCACAACCATGGCCGCACCGGCGTCACCTACCGTGAGCCCCCCCACGAGCCGATTGAATTCCGCTCGATCGCGGCATTTTTTTAGCTCATCAAGCGCAGTGCGCCCAACACGCCAATTTTCTTCGCCGGTGACAATCAGTCCAAGGCGCGCCTGACCGGAGGCAATGAACGAGTCCACCACGTGGATCGCGTTCATGAATCCGTGACAGGCGTTGGTAATGTCGAAACACACCGCACACTTCGCGCCGACGGCGTCTTGCACGATGTGGGCGGTCGCGGGCTCCAGGTAGTCCCGATTCATGCCGGCGTAAATGACCGCATCGATCTGTGACGGCGAGATGCCGCTGCGCTCGATCGCATCTTTGGCGGCCCGCGTCGCCATCTCGGACGGCATCATGCCCGCTGGCGCGATGCGCCGTTCATGAATCCCGGTAGCGCGCTCGAGCCAGCTACTGGATAAGCCGAAGCGTTCTTTGGACTTGATTTCATCCATGAGTTCCGCGGAAGTGACCCGATTGTCGGGCAGATAGATTCCGATACCTAGAATGCGAGAATGACCGATGGAAAACATGACCCCTACCTCCTTAAAAGTGTAGTACGTGAAAAGCATCCAACATCGCGTTGGATGTGGATTTAGTCAGGGTGGTGCGGCAGTTCCGCGCGCTGACCTCGAGGAGGTATATTTCAAAAAATTGAAGAATTTAGATAGGCCAAAAATATTTACATGAATAACAGTTAGTTATGAAAATGCAATCATGGCCGCCGCCGCCAATACCGGCAAATAGCGGGCCCGGACATGGTGACGACCCGGCGGTAGGTGCCAAAAAACAAGCGCGAAGGGGTCTGCCAATAACATCGCGGGAAAGGATCAAAGATCCTTAAATTGGTTACTGCACTTTGAGATTGTCGTGTTTTACTTCAATACACTGCGTGGGACGTTCGGTGTCATTGTCATGGAGGGAATGCGCGCACCGCGCGGCGGCCAGATTGCGCGCGAGGTGATGAAAGAATTGCCGCAAATGTGACTAAAGTCACCAACAAGTTTGGATTGTGTTCACCATCGGGATACCGTCGTTTGGTGCATGACGACGTTCACCCATCCGGCCCGTGTCATGTACGTGATGTCACGCACACCAACATTGGCTTTTACATATGACACCAAGCGTGCCAGAGACAGCACGCGAGTGGGATCGATCTTGATGCTGCTCCGGAATGCTAACGCGGGAATATTACGTGCGGTAGCTTGCGACACTTCTGTCACCACGGTTCGCACTAAGAATAGAGAATAAACAAACCCTTTCGCGTTCTCTGCTCTCCGCAAGGGCCCTGACCAAAGTCGCAGGCTGATGATCAGCCCGGGATGCAGGACGCTTTGAACCTTACTTCACGGAGATCACCGTGCAATCGGCGATATGGCTGACTTTGTGGGCGACACTCCCCATCACCAGCCCCTTGATATCGCTGAGACCACGGGTCCCCATGATGATGGTGTCGGCATGTTTTTTCGCCGCAACATCAACAATAGTCTTCGCCGGATCACCGTATTCGATGAGTTCATTGACAGACTTAAGGCCTTTTTCTTGCGCTTGTTTGATGCCGGTTTCCAAAACATTTTTTGCCACCACTTTTTCATAAACCAACTCAGGCGGGAACAGAAGTTTTGCTTGATATTTCTCCGCCAGGTCGCAGGCCAAATCGAGCGCTTTAAAGCAGGAATCGGATCCATCGAGCGGCACAACGATATTTTTGATCATGGACAATACCTTACTACGCGATGTTGATGATAATTCCGTACCGTGATCTTCGGTGCGATACCGGGAGTCATTCACGACCCGACCCCTCCACACACAACTATGATGGTTTACACCGGTCCGGATTAATGATCGAAATCAAAATATCGAGCGTTCAGCCCCCAACCGGGGGAAATTCCCGGGCCATGTGCTGGAAAGTCATGCGGATAATGAGCATCATTGAACGCTTACAATCATCTCGCTTGCGACACGCGCTGCCTGTGTCGGTTGGAATGATCAGTTCCAATTCACAAACGAATAGCCTGACGAGGTGCTGGACGTGGCTAAAATTAGACGACTGATACTCGATGTGTTGAAACCGCACCACCCTAATGTTGTTGAATTCGCCGGCGCATTGAGCGCGCAGGGTGTTGACTATGGGGTGACGATTAATGTCCTCGAGATGGACGACAAGACCGAAACGTTGGAAGTCGTCGTCGAGGGCGCCGATATCCAATTTGACCGTATCGTAGCGAGCATCAAGGAACTCGGTGGATCGTTGCATAGCATCGACGAGGTGGTGGCCATTTCAGACGACAACGAGTTGCAAGATTGATCACGCGGCCTCCCGTGATCAAGCCCTGCGCAGAAGCGATTACATCTTGATTACGGTGATAAAAGACCTGCGCCTGTTTATCAGAATCACGCGTTCGCAGGCGATCATCCGACGCTATTTCGTCGTTAACGGATTTGACGGTGCATTAACGATGCTCGGCCTGACGACGGGGTTTCGAGCCAGCGGCGAAGCCACGCTATCGGTGATGATTAGTGCGTGTCTTGGCGCAGCGGTTGCGTTGGGCGTCAGCGGCGTTACCAGTGCCTATATCAGTGAGTCCGCGGAACGGCAAAAAGCGCTCAGAGACTTAGAACAGGCGATGGCGGCGGATTTGAATCACACCGCACATGGCATGGCGGCGCGTCTGATTCCTTTTTTAATTGCGCTAGTCAACGGCCTCGCCCCACTGGTGATTTCCCTGGTCATTATCACTCCCCTGTGGTTGATGCAGTTCGAAGTTGATCTGCCGTGGCCGGCTTTGGATACGGCCATTGGGCTGGCGTTCGTAATTATTTTTTTTCTTGGTACTTTCCTAGGTCGGGTAAGTGGCGAATTCTGGTTGTGGTCCGGGGTACGCACCCTAAGTATCGCGTTAGTGACGGCGGTGATTATCATGATCGTCAGTCACTAATTTGTCATCAACGAATAACAACAGTATTGCACCGCCGACGAACAGCACCAACAATGACAGAATGGACAGGCGAGTGCTTTGCGTCCAATAGGCCATTCCGCCCATCAACGCGGGCCCGATCACTGCGGCAAATTTTCCCAGCAAATTATAGAAGCCGAAAAACTGTGCGCTTGAGCTTTCCGGAATGAGCCGTGCATACAACGAACGGCTCAACGATTGCACGCCGCCCTGAACCAAGCCGATAGTCACAGCAATGGCGTAGAATTCCCAAACGTGATCCAAATTATACGCCCACAGCGTGACACCGATGTAGACGACCAACCCAATGAGAATACCGGTCTTCGCGCTCAGCTGCTGACCGATCCAGCCAAACGCAATCGCAGCGGGAAAGCCTACGAACTGAGTGACAAGTAGCGCAAGGATCAGGTGTTGGCTGGTGAACCCAAGCGCCGCGCCGTAGTCAACCGCCATGCGAACGATGGTATCGACACCGTCGATGTACAGCCAATAAGCACCAAGGAAAATGATAATTTGCCGGTAACGGCGTACGGCGCGAAACGTGTTTCGAAGCTGACGAATTCCGAGTATCGAAGCCTCTTTCAACGTCGTGACTCCCTTGGTGCGATGTTCACGCACGTAACGCCACAACGGCACGGTGAAAATCGCCCACCATAGCGCAACCAGCAAGAACGAGACGCGAACGGCTTGGGTACTGCTGTCGAGCCCGAATGCCTCCGGCCGTACCGTCAGGTAAGCACAAAAAGCCAAGAACAATCCGCCCCCGAGGTAACCCAAGGCGAAACCCAACGCCGAGACGACATCGAGGTGACGTTTTTGGGCCACATCGACGAGCAGCGCATCGTAAAAGATGTTTGCGCTTGCAAAACCCACTCCCCCAATCACGTACAAGATAACTGCCAGAGGCCACTGACCAGACGACACAAAAAATAGTGCACCGGTCGCAATGATTCCCACTGCGGCGAAAGACATTAGAAAGCGTTTCTTGAATGTCCCCTGGTCTGCAATTGCGCCAAGCACCGGCGCCATAGACAGCACCAGGAGGCTGGCTACCGAGTTTGCGAGTCCTAATCGAAACGAGCTGATCGTAACGTCGGTATCGGCGGCCCAGTATTGCTTGAGAAACACAGGGAAAAATCCGGCGATAATGACCGTGGCGAACGCCGAGTTTCCCCAGTCATACAATGCCCAGGCAATTATCTCCCGTCGGTTTTTAATTTCAGAATACGGTAAGCGCACGTTAAAAAAGTCCGTGTTGATGCATACAACCGCCAGGGCCCGATAGGGTCATCCGGTGGCGCACGAACTGGGTATCGTTGGATTGTGTTGATTCCGCATGAGATACGGCATCTTATCTTGTCAACCCGGGCGAGGCGAGACGTCCGGTTAGCCCGCATGATGCGCCAAGGATCCCCAAAGCTGCGGCAGGGATCCGGCGGCGGGATGCCTTGGTGAACTATGCGGGCTGCGGATAGCGGTCGGATCGAATCATCGTCGAGAAAGAAGCGGCGCCGCTGCGGCTTATCAGTGGGCCCGTTCGCCGGCGGTTGCCATTTTCTCCAAGACCTCCATACGCTCCTCGAGTTTATCGATTTCGATCAGTTTGGCGATCTGCGATAAGGCATAAATAGAACCTCTTAGCTCCTCGGCAGAGATATCGCCACGCTGGGCGGCGTGGTAAAGCGCCGCCATCTCCTTTCGCACCTGTCGCAGGGTCGATAACTTCGGTTGCACCGGGGCGGACATGGGAACCAGTCGCCCGGTGTTGTCGTCTCGCGCCCCACTGATACTGGTCGGTGGTGTTTTTTGATCCATATCTTGTTGTCCTTTCAGTTCAGTAGGTCGGTGGACGTTGGGATACGATTGAACGTGTGTGGTGATTGCCACTGTATAGCAGGATAGACGTCACGCCGGCCTGTTGCAGCATCTCTAATCGGGTGATTTGTTAACCTCGTCGGCAAGCTCTTATGGGCGATGCCACAGACGTCGAGAGTCCGTGTAAGGCAGTTGTCGCCGGTCAGGGCACACGGGTTTTTGTTATAAAAAAACAAGACCCCGCTGGGTGGCGGGGTCTGAACAGCGCTGGCCCCCATTGTGTCGGGGAGGTGGGGCCAGCCTCTTTGGGGAGGAGCCGAAAGCATGCCACAGGAACGTGGTGTGTTGGATTACCGTTTTGTCATGTGTTGTTCACATACGCTCGACGTCGCCCTTTCAAACTCAAGCGTGCCTCATGGCGCCGCTGTCGAGCCGCGTCCGCCATCGAGCAGGGGGATTGCAGCTACGTCTAGCGACACACAGGGGGAAGATGGCGAGCATCGACACCGTTGGAGGTTGCTGATCGGCAGGCGAAATTTACGGATGCGCGTCCGGTGTACGCCGTCAGCCAGACCTTTCTGCCGTCGAGCAGCTTCTCCCTGCTGTTATATGTGATCTCGATGCGCCCCGTGGGGCTGTCTAGAACCGCGATGGAACCTGTGTAGTCGCCGGTGATATCAGTGGCCATCGCGATTCCCGCCTGAGTGTTGTTGCTGGGCAGGACGCCCGCTGACGCGTAATACTCGACGATCCCGGTCTTGGCCGGCCCCGCCAGTGCCAACCCCTCCGACGCCTTGGCGCGTACTGTGTAGTCGCGATAAGCCGGGATGGCGATGGATGCCAAGATACCAATGATCGCAACGACGATCATCAGTTCGATCAATGTGAAACCGTGCTGTTGTGTGTTCATCAATGTAACCATCTGGCGATGGTACGATACCCGGTGCGAGAGGCCCTTTCATGGTAAAGACGGGGAGAACGAGACAAACGAGGCATTATACAAGTATAGATCGTTATCGAGACGTTTGCTGTTCCAGATAGCCATCAACATTGATATGACTCAATAAATACACTGGGAAGTACAAGTAATATTTCTGCCAACCGCGGTGACGGGTGTAATCATCGGTAATAACACCCCCAAAAGCATGTAATGGACTCCCAGGTACAGTGGCACACGCTGAGCATTGGTGAAGCGCTCGAGCGTCTAACGGCGCACCGAAACGGTTTGCGTGCGGAGGAGGTCGCACGCCGTCTCGACGAATATGGACCCAACGAGCTGCCGTCGACGGATCATGTATCACCGTGGTCGATTCTACTCGGGCAGTTCAAAAATGTACTGATCATCATTCTGCTCATTGCCACCGTTATCTCTGCTTTTCTAGGACATCACCTCGAGTCCATTGCCATCACGGTCATCGTACTGTTCGCTATCTTGCTTGGATTTATCCAGGAGTACCGCGCCGAGCGTGCCATTGAGGCATTACGCAAAATGACGGCGCCCACCGCGCGGGTATTGCGGGATGGCAGTGAGGTAGATGTCCCGGCGCGCGATGTGGTGCCGGGTGACGTGGTGTCGCTGGCGACCGGAGACAAAATCCCTGCCGATGCACGTGTGATCCAGGCGGTCAATCTGCGCATTGACGAGGCACCTTTAACCGGGGAGTCCGAAGCGGTAGACAAGCAAAGTGAGCGGCTCGCGGATGCAGATTCCGTGATTGGTGACCGCAACAATATTGCGTACTCCGGAACCACAGTCACGTATGGTCGTGGACAAGCGGTGGTGTTTGCGACGGGTGTAGATACTGAGTTTGGCAAGATCGCCGGGATGCTGCAATCCGTGGAGGCTGGACGCACGCCGTTGCAAGACAATCTCGACCGGGTCGGTCGGGTCCTGGCAATCGCGGCAGCCATCATAGTGATGTTTATCGTCATTACAGGATGGACTCGTGGCGCGGGTTTGTTAGACATGTTCGTGTTCGGCGTCGCATTGGCCGTAGCGGTGGTGCCCGAGGCGTTGCCCGCGGTAGTGACGATCTCCCTCGCCATCGGAGTACAG
Organism: uncultured Gammaproteobacteria bacterium; assembly: GCA_947259395.1. GTDB lineage: Bacteria > Pseudomonadota > Gammaproteobacteria > Arenicellales > JAANXG01 > CALZGZ01. The sequence goes on from CAMYMN010000033.1 coordinate 47,211, forward strand.
CGCATGGTAAAACGCAACGCGCTCATTCGTCACTTACCGGCGGTGGAAACGTTGGGCAGCACGTCGGTGATCTGTTCGGATAAGACCGGGACGCTTACCAAGGACGAGATGACCGTACGGCGTTTAGTGATCGATGAGCAAGTGATAGAGGTATCGGGAACGGGGTATGACCCGCACGGGTCATTTCACCATGATGGACGTGAAATCCAGGTCAGCGACGTTCTAAAAAGGCTGTTACAGGGCGCGGCGCTGGCATCGGATGCACGTTTGGTAAGACTGGACGACCGGTGGGATATTCACGGTGATCCTACCGAAGGGGCACTGGTGGTTGCCGCGGCAAAGGCGGGACTTGGGCAGGATCTGCTGGAGGACTCGTTCTTGCGGGTCGACGAGATTCCATTCAGCTCGGAACGTAAACGGATGACGACATTACACCGCACTGTCGATGGTCACGTCGCATATACCAAGGGCGCCCCCGAGGTAGTTTTGACGTCCTGTTCCCGTAAGCTTACCGAACATGGCGAGCGGTCACTCGATGCAGGCGCTGCCCAGTTAATCCGAGACGCCGCGCGGCAGATGGCGCAGAGCGCATTACGCGTCCTGGCGGTGGCCTTTAAGTCCGATGCGGCCATCGAGGACGCGGAAAACGACATGGTGTTTGTTGGGTTGATCGGTATCAGCGACCCGCCGCGGCCGGAAGCCAGGGCTGCGATTCATACTTGTGCGCAGGCCGGCATCAAACCGGTGATGATTACCGGGGATCATCCGCAAACGGCGCAAGCAGTGGCGATTGAATTGGGTCTGGCAAAGACCGAACGTGCTGTCACCGGCACCGACATCGACACAATGACAGATGCGGATCTAGAGAGCCAGGTGCGCGACATCAAGATTTACGCACGCGTCTCGCCACAGCACAAACTGCGGGTAGTAGAGGCATGGCAGAAACTTGGTCATATAGTGGCGATGACCGGAGACGGTGTTAACGACGCGCCGGCGCTCAAAAAGGCCGACATCGGTGTGGCCATGGGTATCACCGGCACCGATGTCAGCAAGGAGGCCGCCGACATGACCCTTGCCGACGATAACTTCGCGTCGATAGTGGGTGCCGTCGAAGAGGGGCGGATCATATTCGGCAATATCAAGAAATATCTCATGTATTTACTATCCTCCAACATCGGTGAGATTGGTTTGATTGCTATCGCCACGCTTGCGGGTTATCCCCTGCCGCTGACTGCGGTGCAGATCTTGTATGTCAATTTGGCAACCGATGGTTTGCCGGCACTTGCCCTGGCGGTGGACCCGCCCGAGGCGGATCTCATGCATCGTCCACCCCGGGACCCGCGTAGTGGCGTGTTTACCCGGCCAGTTGTTGCGTTAATGTTGGTCGGGGGTGTGTGGTCAATGATGGCAAATTTTGTATTGTTCTCCTGGGCACTGGGATCGGGCCGCGGCCTCGAGCACGCGATGGCGATGACATTCGTCTCATTGACGCTCATTCAGTTTTTCAAGGCGTACAATTTTCGCTCGGACCGGGAGTCTATTCTAGTACAGCCATTCACTAACAAGTGGTTGAACCTGGCAATTGTGTGGGAACTTGTATTGTTGAGCCTGATCGTCTACTGGCCGATCCTGCAACAACCATTCGGGACTTATACCTTCAGCGTTGGGGATTGGATGATTGTAGCGGGTTTCGCGTTTACCGTCGTGCCGGCACTCGAAATCGGTAAATGGATAGTGCGGCGCGGCTCGTGTTCCCCAGCGGCGTGAACATTAAGCAAACCCGCGCCACTAGTCGGGTCTGTGTGTTTCTCACGGTGGTCCTGGCTGTCCTCCCGTATAGCAGCGCATATTCTTCCACACCGATGCTCGAGGTCATTATCGAAGGTGTGCCCGAACCAATCTTACCCAAACTCACCTCTACCTTGGACATATACCGGGAACGCGGAAAAGATGCGTTGGATGAACAGCAGCTGCGGACTCTGCATCGCCGCGCGGAAGATCAGATCAAGATCGCACTACAGTCGTTTGGATTCTATAAATCCAGCGTCAAAGGCAGCCTGCAGAGACGAGATCAGCAATGGGTAGCGAGCTATGTGGTATCCGTGGGTCCGCCTCTACGGTACCAAGATATTAATATTGCAATCGTCGGTGAAGGCCGTGAAGAGCCGGGTCTTGAGAATTTAATTGAAAACTTTCCTATCAAGTTCGGTTATATCGTTGATCACACGGTATATGAGGCAGCAAAACGACAGTGGCTGAGTACGGCGATCGATTTGGGTTACTTGGACGCCCGGCTCAGCAAACATGAGATTCGTATTGATATGCAGCGTTACCAAGCCGAACTCTCACTGACCTTGGATACCGGACCGTTGTTTTACTTCGGTGATATCAACTTGATTCAGGATGACTTTGATAACGCCTTCCTCAAACGCTTTGTCGACATAGAATCCGGGCAGCGATTTTCGGCGGCACGAATTATCGCGTTGGAAAACGCATTCCGGGACAGCGGTTATTTCCTCGAAGTGCGAGTCACACCGCGCATCGAAGACGCCACGGATCAGCGGATACCGATCGACGTGGCGCTCACGTCCATAAAGCCGTCGAGCTACGAATTCGGCTTGGGCTACGGTACCGACACGGGCATCCGTGCCCGGGTTGGTTGGGAGCGCCACCGGGTCAACCGCCGTGGTCACCAGTTTGTCGCGAATCTCAGGGTATCGCAGAGAATCCAAGACGGTAGCGTGCGCTACCTGATTCCTATCCGCAATCCGCGCAACGATCGTTTTTCGATTTTTTCCACCTACTCTAAAGACGATCCGGACACCAGTGACAGCGAGGTCGGACGCCTCGGAATCAGCCGCTCCACGGTGCACGGCAGGACGCGCTGGGAATATCTGCTGACATTTCAACACGAGAAATTTTTGGTGGCGGATCAGCAGGATACCATTGATTTCCTCACACCCGGTGTAAATTTCTCGTGGGTCACGACAGACGACCGTTTGTTTCCCACGCGCGGTCTGCGCGCAGACATCGGGCTGATCTTGAGCTATGACGGTATATTGTCGGATGTCAGTTTCGCGCAGACTCTTTTAATGGGTAAGTGGCTCCATCCACTTGGCTCGCGGGGCCGTGTCATCCTGCGGGGCGAGGCGGGGATTACGATCGCCTCCGAAGTCACGGTGTTACCGGCCTCGATCCGGTTTTTCGCGGGCGGCGACCAGAGTGTTCGGGGTTATGATTACAAGGAGCTGGGTCCCGTGGACGCAAACGGCGACGTCATTGGCGGCCGGTATCTGCTCGTCGGCAGCATGGAGTACGAACATCGGATCACCGACGACTGGAGTGCCGCGGTGTTCCTCGATTCGGGTAATGCGTTTGACGATTTCGACGAGCCGCTGGAACAGGGAGCGGGATTCGGCGTGCGCTGGCGATCCCCCGTGGGTCCGGTACGTCTGGACGTGGCCAGTGCGATTTCCCAACCCGGGAGCCCTTGGCGGGTTCATTTCACCCTCGGACCGGATCTGTAGATGCGCCGCTTATTTACCAGTATCGCGATCGCGGTGTTGGCGCTTGTTGCCGGCGTCCTATGGCTTGTCACGACGTCCCAAGGCCTCAAGTGGGCGATTGACTTGGCAACCCAGCACCTCGAGATCGATATCGAGACCGATGAAATCCAAGGCCGCCTACTGGGACCGGTGACGCTGCACAATATTCGCTATCGTGACCAGGACGGTAAAACCGTGGCGGTTGGCCGTTTGGAGCTCGACTGGCGTCCACAGGCGTTGTTCGACAAAACCCTGCATGTACGCCGTCTCATGGTGCAACAGGTGGTGGTGCAGCAGGGCCCAGCCGTCGCAACGGACGCCACCGTGGTATCCATGCCCGAGGTACGGCTGCCGGTAGCCATTATTGTTGACGATGCGCGCATCATTGGCATGCGCGTGTCAGGACCCGGGAGGCAACAACCGCTGGCGGTCGAGTCAGTCCAATTACGCGGCCGTGCGGACCGTGAGGCGCTGTTTTTCGAATCCCTGGAGATCAATGCTAAGGACTATTCGCTACGCGCCGCCGGGCAGATTACGCCGCAAGGGGAATACCCATTGACTGTGAACATCGATTGGTCGGTGCACCATCCAATGATCGCGGCGCCGTTAAAGGGACGCAGCGCCCTCGAGGGTACCCTCGGCCGTCTGGAGACCGAATCTGTTCTTGAATCGCCAGCAGTCGCGAAGCTGAGCTTGCAGATCACGGATGTGCTCGAGCACCCTCGCTGGCAGGGACGGTTCCGCGCCGAACCCATTGACTTGCAGGGCCTGAACCAGCGCTGGCCACAGTGGCGACTGAGCGGTGAATGGCAAGCAACCGGTGACCTCAAAACAGCCACGGTTGAGGGAAACATGAAAAGCGAACACACGGATTGGGGCGTCTTGTTATCAACGCTCGAAGTCTACTGGGCGGAACCCGAGCTGCGCATCAATCGCGTCAACATCACTCGTGATGGCAGCCCGGCATCACTCGCCGCCACTGGCCGTGTCGCCCTGGGAAAGACGCCGGTGGTGTCCTTCGATGTGAGCGGCGAGTGGCAGGACATCGCGTATCCCTGGCAGGGGCCAGCCGAGTGGGTAACGCCCGAGGGCCGATTTGACGCCGCGGGGGATGTGAATTCTTTCGTCATCAACGTCGACGGCATGCTGTCAGCGCCCGGATCCCAGCCCGATGAGCATGCTCGTATAGCGGAGAAGGTGACGCTGGAGGCGGTGGTGGAGGACCTGCGCGGTAAACCCAGCATCAAAGCAAAAGCCGAGGTGCCGTATCTTCGCATCGCTGAGTTTGCGGCCAACGACTTGCGCGCCGACATAGATCTCGACATCGCGGATACGCGGCCGTCCCATATTGACGTATCGATAGCGGGTCTTCAGCGTCGTGAACATGTCATTTCGGATGTGCAGATTCGGGGCCAGGGTCGTATCAGTAAACACACTTTGGAGATCTTGGCGAAACGCGACGAATCCAGGCTGCACATCGCCGGGTCTGGCGGTTGGCAACATCCAAGCTGGACCGGAGTGTTGGATCGATTTGATGTACGCAATGTGTTGTTAACGGATTGGTTATTGTCCAGTGGCGAAGTGCGACTCAAGGTGGCGCAAACTGCGGCCGAGGTACAGCGTGCCTGTTGGCGTGTTTACGCAGGCAGCGTTTGTGTGGCCGGGCAATGGGAAAAGGGCATGGGTTGGCGCGCCGATCTTGATGTGGATGCCCTGTCTGTGCCCTCGCTGGGTGAACTGTGGCGACCGGAAGTAAGCTGGACGGGCGCGGTCTCCGGCCGCGCACGCCTCAGCGCGGATGCGGACAATATGATGTCCGTAACCGCCCACCTCGGCTCACCAGAGGGATCCGCAACGCTGGTCGCCGAGGAAAAGCCGCTGGTTCTGTCCTACCGGGACATCCGCATCGGTGCCACGATTGAGAACAATCAGCTGCTTGGCGATGTTCGCGGCACGATCAACGATCACGGCGCACTGCGTGGAACATTCGTCATCGACAAGCTATTCGATGACATTGTTAAACGGCCGATCGAGGCCGACCTGCACGCACGTTTTACGACCCTGGATTCGATACGCGCGGTGTTGCCTGATCTCGGCGTTGAGGGTGGCGAACTCGACGCGCAACTGAATTTAGGGGGCAATCTATCGCAGCCGGAAGTACGCGCGGTGGCTCGCATCTCTAATGCTGCGTTCGCGGTTCCACAAACGGGGACACGGTTGGAAAACATTAATATCAAGCTCGAGAGTAAAGACGATTCAACCGTCGATTTAGCCGCTAACGCGCGTTCCGGAGATGGCTCGTTGAATGTAACCGGTACATCGCAATTCTTCGATCCGCAGAATTGGAAACTAGAATTGAAGATTGGCGGTGACGAGGTGCAGGCCGTGAACCTGCCCGAAGCCAACGTGATTGTAACGCCAGATCTGGAGTTGAAGGTGCAACCCGGCCGCATGGACCTGGGGGGTGTCGTGAGTATCGACCAGGCCACGATCGCACCGGAGCTCGCTGCTGGTGCTCGCGTTACGTTGTCCCCCGATGTCGTTATGGTTCACGAAGATGCCGGGGAGTCAGCAGCGGTCCTGGGCACGTATGCCCGGATACGAATAGAACTGGGCGATAACGCCAACTTCGCGGGCTTCGGGTTGAGTGCAAAGTTGCGCGGAAGCGTCAATATTGTCCAGGAACCGTCCAGGGCGACGTTGGCGACGGGTGAGATTAGCATAGCAGACGGTGTATATTCGCTTTATGGACGCAGGCTCGACATTAGTACCGGTCGGTTGATCTTTGCCGGAGGCGCCATTGACAATCCTGGAATTGATGCGCGTGCGGTGCGCAAGATTGATGATGTAACCGTTACCGCGAGCCTCAGAGGGACATTGCAGCAGCCAGAGTTTTCATTGCTCTCGGAGCCGGTGATGTCGGATTCCGACATGCTGTCTTATCTTGTCTTGGGCCGGCCTGCCGATCAGGCCGGTCGTGGTGACGCCACACTGCTTTTGAGACGTTTGGTTTAGAGACCTTGACCGTTGAGACCCGCCAAGACGCAGAGCAGGAAACCCGGGAAACATCGCTCGTACTAGGCAAGTATCTAACGCCCCGCCTCTACGTTGCGTATGCCGCCGGTGTCGCAAATACGCTAAACGTGTTTCGTGTGCGATATGAGTTGTCCAAGCGTTGGTTTCTGCAGACCGAGTCGTCGAGTCAGGAGAGTGGCGGTGATGTGTTGTTTAGAATCGAGCGCTGATCGGCACGGGTATAGTAAACGCCATTTATGCCCGAAGGGGTGCTTGTGCTCGCAGGCTGCTTGTGCCTGCAGGGTATTTAGGTCCGAAAGGGTGCTTGTGCTCGCAGGCTGCTTGTGCCTGCAGGGTATTTATGCCCGAAAGGGTGCTTGTAGCCACAGGCGGCTCATGCCTGCAGAGAATTTATGCCCGGCAGAGTGCTTGTGCCCGCCGCGTATTTCTATCCGACGGGTAATCCTCTCAGTGTCTATGCTTTATCTCGCATGTACTTCATGTAGGTGATACCGGGGGACAACACCAGACGCCACGCGAGTTCCACTTCATCATCAAATTCTGGGTCGAATTCCTGCAACGCCTCCATTAAGGCCTCTAACCAAAGATCATACATTTCGTCACTGATGGCGCGGTGATGCTGACCGTGGACCCGCGCAATCGATTCCATGTGCGGGCCAGTCTTGGCGGATTTGAAAAAGTCCAGCATATGGTGCAACGAGTCGTGCAACATGGTCTTTTGCGCGCTCATGTTGGTATCCGCAAACAGCTTGGCAACGTCGTCGGACTTAGCCAGAAAAATATCGTAGAATCTGCCAATGAAATCACGATTATAGCTGTCGTTTGTTAACGCCCTTACGAAGCTCGCATTGAATATGTCGACATAGTCTTTCATTGGCTGGTGTTGAGTGATGACTCGTGGAACTTTTACAACAAACCGGCGTTGCCGGTAAAGACATACGTTAATTGATTAGCGGTAAATTATGAATAGATTAACCGGAGATTTTTCGGATGCACCGTAAACCACGGAGAATTCTGGCAGGAATATTCGTCGTTCTCGGCGGTTTATTAATGTGGCTGGCGCCCGATGTGTCATATGCCGGTATCGCCATCCTGGTGCTCGGTGTCGTCATCGAGGTCGTTGGTATCTATCTCGAGCATAAAGATGGTAATGACTCGTGACCGGGGGAACCGCGTACGCTTCTGTTTCGTCAGTCAATATTTGACTGATCCACAGGGCGCATAGCGGAAGTCGCTCGCCGCGTTGGCACAATATACGGGTTGAACTCCCGCGCGATTTCCGGTTCGAAAGGCGCGTTCTGCAACCGAGAATGTGTACGCGGTTATCTGCGATGATTATGGTGTATCCGGGCTAACCTTCGCCGCTTTTGGGAGCATCCGTCTTTATGGCGTCGCCGGTAGCCAGGAGGTCATCGATGATTTTCTGGAACACGGTATAGGATTGCGCCCCACGTACTATTTTTAATGCCTTGACGGTACCGTTCGCTTCGGTCACTCCAACCGCAAACGTCGGTGTCCCTCTGATACCCAACTTGTTGCCCTCCGCCATGCTGAGATTGACCCGTTTTTCGTACTTACCACTGTCCAGACATTCCTGGAACGCCGTGAGATCTGAAACTCCCGCAGTCGTTGCGTGTTTTGGCAGCTTTTCCAACTGCAGCGCTTTTTGATTTGCAAACAGTTGTGCGTGCATTTCCCAATACTTGCCTTGTTCACCGGCGCAATGTGCGGCCTCATGTGCCTTGGGTGCTTGCTTGTGAAAAGACAGGGGGAAATCGCGAAGCACATACTTGACCTTCCCGGTTTCAACGTAGTTCTTTTCCAGTTGCGGCAACACGTTACGCGTGTGCCGGGAACAGAAAGGACATTGGTAGTCTGAAAACTCTACCATCGTTACCTGGGCGTCAGTTTCCCCTTTGTATGGATCGTCCACGATGCTCAAAGTGACATTCACGTCTCGAATCGGGCTACGTCTTTGCCGTTGGGAACTGATGAGCGTCTTGATACTCTTGATCTCGTCGCGGATGGCCCGTTGTCCGGCCTTCAAGGACTCGACCTCTTGCTTTAATAGTTTCAATTCTTCTGCTTCGTCTGCCCAAGCGAGTGTCGTCGGAATGCTCAACGCGCCGGTAAGACAAAAAATCACGCCAAGTGTTGATAGTCTCATGTTTTCAGTCCTTTATAAGCTGGTGTAAGCGGATCGCTGACCGCCACCGGGTTGGCTCGTATTATTGCATAAGTCTTGATAGGTGGCGGAAGAATTCATCATTTGGGCTTTGTCCACGACTAAAGAATCGAGGGTATGGGTGTGTCAGACGTCACACGTCAGGCGACGAGGTCGGGGTAGATTTATCGGTTTTGTGCGTATTCGTGTGCCGGTCTGATCTGGTCGGCGAATTGCCTTGCTGTGGTTGCGTACATTGCATTGTGAATAGGCTGAGGCTCACGGGGTATGCTTGTGAGGTGCCTGCCGCAGCCGGTCGACTACTAACGGCACTGACTAGGGAGATAACGGGATTGGATGGTAGAGCCAACACATGACCATTTAACCGCTCCCGCCCCGGTATCAGGCGTGAGCGAGAGAGTTTTTCCGTCAATCGCCGGTTCATTGGCCGAAAACGTGACGACAATCGTACCTGAACTACCCACTGCGACGCTGCTCACATAATCGCCGTTGATTTGCTCCGGTGCCGCCATGCCGGCGTTAGTATTGCTGGAGGGTAGCGTTCCTTCAACATTCCAGTTTTCGGACACCGCGAGTTTGGCGGCGGTGACCAATTGCAGCCCTTCCGCGACCTTCGACCGAATCGCGTAGTCCTGATACACCGGGAGTGCTATCGAGGTCAGGATGCCGAGTACCCCGACCACCACCATCAGTTCGATCAATGTGAAACCACGTTGCCCGGTCATAGATTGTTACAGCTGAACTGCTTCGTTATCCATCTTCGTCGTGAAATCGTCACGCCCTACCCCACGGAGGCCATAGACGTTGTTATCAAGCATAGGCGCTATACCTACTTTAACAAGATGAAGCACTAACTATGCCAACCCGAAAAACCGCGCGTTCCGGCTGAATAATCTATATAAATCAGAGAGTTTAGTTGCACCTATCGGCCGGAGAAGCGGGTGTTGGCGGTCGATCGGCGTGACCGCCGCTGCCAAATTCCGCCAGCGGAGTGACAAAAAGTGGCGAATGGCCCGCAATTAGCACGATGGATGTCCGCGCGTGTCAACGGTGTGCATAATGCAAAGACACGAAGAGATTACGGTTTGCGGTATTAAAGGTATGTGCAGTCTCGTATTGCTTGTCGAACAAATTGCCGATTTTGGCGCGCACTGACAATTGCCGACTGAAGCGGTATTGTCCAATCAAGTCAACCACACCGTAGCCCGCCAAGCGAATCGTGTTTTGCGCATCTTCGAATCGATCGCCCTGAGCCAGCAATCGTGCACCGGCCATCCAGCGGCCGAGCTCGCGTGAAACATCGACAGAAAGGCTCTTCTTTACCCGCCGGCGCAAACGTTTGCCGGTAATGCGGTTCTTGGGATCGAGCAGGCTGGCGACGGCGGTTACTTGCCAACCGGAGACATCGGTCGCAACTTCAGCCTCAACACCCTCGATGAGTGCGCTCTCGACATTGTCCGGGAAAAAAGCGCCGGTAACCGGATCCGACACGGTGACGATCAGATCGTCTATATCGGTGCGATACGTGTGCACACCCCACCGGCCCCAGTGTTGGCGGCCTTCGACCCCAACTTCATAGGATTTTGAGGTCTCGGGACCAAGATCGGGATTCCCGAAGGCCGGGAAAAACAACTCGTTGAAAGACGGCGCCTTGAACGCAGTGCCGTAGGACGTGTAGACGCGCACGCCATCGGGCCAGCGATAGCTCCACCCTACACCACCGTTGGAATCGGTGCCGTACGCCTCGTTGTCGTCATAACGCAGCGAGGCAAGCAATTGATGGCTGCCAACTTCGGCAAGGTATTGTGCAAACACCCCAGTGTTATCTCGGGATGTCTCGGTGAAATCGGTGCTGCCGGCGACTTTTTCTTGGCGCAGATCCGCCCCGAGTGTGAATAGCCGATTCTTTGCGACCGAGAAGTCATTTTGAATCGCTAATTCCTGCCGTTTGGTATCGAACCGTGACGCGAACGTACCATCGGGCGCGAAGTTGTCACTGTCATCCCGGTTCTCGCCCGCGCGCAGCGTGAACTTCCAGCGTTCCATCGGCGCGAACAACGCAGAGGCACCGATGACCTGCTGCAGGAAGTCGGTTTCATCTTGAAACGATCCGTCAAACTCGGTGGTGCCGCTGGCCCGCCATATGAAACTATCCACCTCAATCCCGTTCGCAAAGCGGTGGCCGAGGCGGGCGTGCAGCGATGCATTGTCATATCCGTCGTCGTCCGGCTGGTCCAGACCAAATGGTCCGGGCACGGGTTGGCGGGCGTCGAAACCTGTGGTGCTGAAGTACGACCCATCCAAGCGGTAATCGGTGCGGTCAATCGTAGCGCCGGCGCCGCCGTTGATCGCATAGCTGCCGAAGGTCCCGGCCCCCGCTGCGGCCGACACGTCTGGACCGTCTGATCCCTTACGGGTGAATATCTGAATCACGCCGCCGATGGCCTCTGATCCCCATTGGCTCGCCCGCGGTCCGCGGATCACTTCGATACGATCTATCTGAGCGACCGGTAGCAGTTCCAGTGATGTCAGGCCGGCGGTGGCGGACCCAATGCGGATGCCGTTCACCAAGAACAGTACATGATCGGATTCGGTACCGCGTAAGAACACACCGGTCGCCTTGCCTGGACCACCGCTCTCGGTTATATCGACCCCGGCCACCGTTTTGAGGATCTGCGGCAGGCTCTTGGCCTGCTGGCGCTCGATCTCATCCCGGGTCACAACGGTGGAGGCCGCCGGCACCTGGCTGACCGACAACGGCGTTCGCGTGGCGGTGACAACGATTTCCGGCAGCTCGACGGCGTTAGCAGGTGGCACGAGCAGAGCCACCAGACCGGCAACAAAGATAGGACGTAGCGTCACGCGTGATCTCCTCACTGTTTGTGCGCACCCGCACAAGTTTCATGTTAGCTGAGGAGATCCTGGTGATTACAAACCCAGTGGCCGCCCTCCGCAACACGCTCGAGAACACTTCCGGCCGGTCTCCGGGCTTGTGACTGGACAACGCCGAAGCGGGTCGCCTTCCCATCCGTTGAATCAATCGCTTTCAGGATCCGATCGAATACCCTGGACAGTGGCGTAGGGACCCGCTTTCAGTCACCTACCGTTGCGGGGGCAGCGTCGGCTTTTGACCGACTTCCCGTTTCACCCCTGTGTTACCACAGGAGCACCTGAAGTGGGATCTGCAACCTAAGCGGTAATCGACGCCCTGTCAACATGTGTTGGCGGACGCCCACTGATCCGCCGGCGCACCCACTTCGGTTTGGCGCACCCAGCGCAGGGTCCAGCCACCTGCTGTGCTCGCCAGCATCCGGGATCGTTGGAGCAATATTGCGGGACGTCAGCGCATGCTCAGTCAGCGCATAGTCAAGGCCTACTGTGAAATCGGCCTTGATGTGCTGCCCCAGCGCGCTCGCAACGACCTGCAGGAAGCAGTAGCCTTGTTCGACCAGCAACTCGAGTATCTGCAGCGCCTCGACGCGAATGATGAAATGCGGGATGCGCTGACCCGGGTCACCAAACTGTGGCTCGAATTCAAACCGCTCGCCATGGCTAAGGTTGACCGTACAAATGCGGGCCCGTTGCAGGCTCTCAGTGAGGAGTTGTTGAACGCCTCTCAGCGCGTAGTGGACTTGTTGGAGGTCCCGGCAGGTGGCCCGGTAGCGCGACTGGTCAATATCGCGGGCCGTCAGCGTATGCTTTCGCAGCGACTCGCTAAGCTCTACATGCTTTACTCGTGGGGATTCAAAGATCCGCAAATCAATGAACAGATCGAGGTCGCCAAGACACAGTTCAGCGACGCCCTGGACGCGCTCATCGCCGCGCCTGAAAACACCGATGAGATATTGCGGGAACTCAATGCAGTGGATGTTCTATGGATGTGGTTCGAGATCTCTCTCGAACTCAAAGATGCCAATTCGTTCCGTCTCGTCGTGAGTGAATCCAGCGGGTCTATCCTCGCGAGCATGGATGCAGTCACACGTATGTACGAACGCTTGGCTGTCAATTAAGATGAACCATTCAATCAATGCAATGCTGACGTGTTGACCCACGGCGCCGTAACGAGGCCTGATTCTCATACCACGCAGCCAGCGTTTGAACTCGTCGGCTGTAAACACCGGAGTCTTGGTCGTACACGAGACATTTCGCGGTCTTGTCACCCTGACCGGCTGTTTTTCTTGGAAATAAACTTCAAGAAAATCAAAAAATATCGGCGCAAACGATCTCGGATCCGTGAAGTGGTGTGCCGGATCGAAACGAATACCGGTTTGACTATGCATCATATGTCACAATAGGAGAAATTTTTCGTAGAATTGAACTTCACTATTCGAGTTGACAACAAATAACGGAGGTAAGGCTATGTCATACATCAAAACGATTTTCATCATGATAGCGTTGGCGTTGAGCGTGCAGGGTAATGTCGCCCTAGCAGGCGATGCCGCCAAGGGAAAGGCTAAGACCGCCACATGTGCCGCCTGTCATGGCGCTACCGGGATCAGTGCCCTCCCGGTTAACCCCAATTTGGCTGGGCAGCAGGAAGGGTACCTGGTTAAGTCCATGAATGACTACAAATCGGGAAAACGTGACGATGCCACCATGAAGGCCATGGTCGGCGCCCTGTCGGACGAAGACATCAAAGATATTGCCGCATTTTATGCGAGTCAGGCGTGTAAGTAGGCGAGAGCGTTTTTGTCCGTATTACAGGCCGTAGCACGAGACCCAGCCTGCATTTCTCACCAGGATCCCGGGTGCTGACTCAGGGGTCGCGCAGCTGCGCGCCGCGCCTGTAGTGAGATCCATAGCGGGATTTGGGTCGAATGAAGCTCAAGCACTGCAACGACACTGCAACTGCACCAGCACAAGCACCAGCACAAGCGCAGGTGTGGGAGGGCGAGTCAGGGCCGGGATAGGCGTGATTACGGTAACACCCTGTACAACGTGGCGTTGGCCCAATGCCTTACGCTCTGCCGTGGAGTCGGAGTTTGCGCCGCCGTGGTCAGGAATGCGGGCTAGGTGTAGTAGACGACCAGCGGCATGCGGGCGTGATGGATGACCGTCTCATCCAGGCGGTGCGCGCAGTTCCGCTGCGCGCGGCGTGGCGCTATCACTTCGTTATCATCCGGTATGGTTGGTGCATGCAATATGCGGGCGGGGAGCACGTATAAATGAGCGGCATCCAGCAGATTTTCGTCAACTACGTCCCTGCCCAGGACCGCATACTGGTACGTGTCAGCACCACCGATAACACCGAGATGCGTATGTGGCTGACGCGCCGATTCATCACAGTCCTGTGGCCGGTGATGCTAAAGATGCTCGAGTCCGATCCAAGTGTCGTTGGACAATCGGACACCCAGTCCAAGCAAGATGTACTTTCGTTCCGGCATGAAGAGGCGATCAGTAAAACCCGGTTCACCAAGAGCTACCAAACCCCGCCTCAGCTCAAACCGGTCAATCAAGTTCCGTTCCTGATCACCAAGCTCAGCACCAAGCGATTGGATAATGGCCGCACGCAAATGATATTCGGTACTGCTAAGGGCCGCAGCGTGCAGTTCGTTGTGGATCGCACGCTCACACATTCGTTGTGCAAACTGATCGCCGACTGCACGTCAAAAGCAAATTGGG
>CAMYMN010000034.1:0-7493 GCA_947259395.1 uncultured Gammaproteobacteria bacterium
AAGCAATGTATCAGCACCCAGTTGCTGTGCCTCGCCGAGATAAAATTCCAGTTTTCTTGCCTTGTTCCCGCCCAACGCAAGTCCGGTACAGTCGTCCCGCTTCATAAACAGCCTGGGGCCGCCCACCGCCTTATTGAGGTTGATCAACTCATCAATGGGCGTCGGCAGGTGGGCTAGCTGTGCGCGCGGAAAAGGGGCAAGTAATTTCTTAATAGTGTTCAAGTGTGTCTTTGATTCAGTGGCAGGTTTAAAGGCGTTGCCATTGCCCACTGGTTACTTCGGCACGCGCATCCATTCGAGGCTAATCTGCAGGTTGCCGTGAGTGGAGAGATTATGAGCCACTAGACCAAGAAATTCATAGGGTCCGCGGCAAACCGTTGCGATCCATGGACCTTATAGGATCAGCCGGAACGCCGAGAAAGCGCTCACCATGACAATGTCCGCCGGCGGATATAACGTTCATGACGGGTTAGACACCCACGATAGAGATAGCCAGTTTACCATCGAGACAAATTCTGCGCTTGCTAACAGCGTGGACATCTACAACCTTACTTCTTCGGTTTCTTCAGCAGGTCCTTGAGTCCGGTGAACGGATTGTGTGTCGCCGGTTTTGCTTCCGCATGCGTCAACCCAAAACTGGCGTTATCTCCACGCACCTGCTGCGAATATTTCTGATGTTCCCAATCGTGGCAGTAGAGGCAAAGGTTTTCCCAATTACTACCGTCGGCTGGATTGTTGTCATGATCGTGATCTTTGTGATGGACAGTGAGTTCATGCAGGTTCTCACGGGTAAACTCACGTCCGCAACGAGCGCATACCCACGGGTGGATGCGTAGCGATTGCTCGCGGTAACCGCGCATTCGCTGGTGTGCACTGCGACGTGCCTGAGCGACGATCTCATCCAGTTTGCTCGCGTCGATCTTGCCGCCCGGGCGGCGGCGTTTCTTTGAATCGAAGGTTGACATACGATGGTGTTGCCGATGGTACTGAGAACACCAATAGTACGGTCGTGGTGCAACGCATTTCAAATCCAACAAGCGTCACTGCGTGTGTGGAACGCATTTCTGGCCCGTATGATAGCGATGAAGTAGGGCGCGTGAACGCGGCGTCGTTACGTCCTCGGAAATGCCAGCAGTGTGTCGGACTTGGGATTAATCTATTGCGGCTGCGGTTCTCGGACCGTGATTCTTATTTGGTTGGGCCGCGGGGGCGGGCGGCTGATCTTACTCCTCACTCAGCAAAAATCGCGGTCGGAGTTTCTGGCTCTGACCCCGATCCTTACTAGCGGGAGATCGCAAATCATGTGCCAGCAGATCCATAACGCGCCGGCCGATGTATTCATCGGCGGCATTCCCATTACTCATCGCCAGTGCTTTGAGATAAGCCCTGCCGATCAGCTTGCCTAAAGGCGGCGGGTTGTAGAGCAGTTTCTTGATGACAAAAGGATTCAATGTAAGCGGATTGTATCCCTTGGTCAGATAACCCTCCTTGATCAGGAAGTTCTCCACGGGTGTGCCGGGTTGAATACCTATGAAGAAGATAAACGGCAACACATTATCGCGGCCGAACATCGCGTATAGTTCATCAATCTTATCGGTGGTCTCGAGGAGCGTGTCACGGGTTTCGCCCGGGGCATTGAGTGGTATATAGAGTTTGACCTTCTGATCGGTGTGTCCGCCCTGCTTGAACATCTTGATGGCGTCCATTTGTTGATTCAATTTATATCCCAAAGTGAGGTTGTCTATCACATCTTGTGAACCGGTAAACGACAAATCAATGCTGCACAATCCGGTGGCCAGCATTTTTCTCGCGACGGCGGGTGTCAGGTGATTCAACCGGAGGTAGCCAGACCACTTTATATCTGTTTTTCGCGCCAGTAATTCATCCATAATCTTGTCGACGTGTTTGGTGCTTCTCAGTGTCGAGCAGAATTGAGCGTCGGTAAACCAGATCTTTTGGGCGCCATAATGCTTATTCAGTATTTCTACCTCTTTGGCGATTTCCGCGGGGTCGCGGTAGCGCTGGCGGTGACCTTCTATCTTGTTGTACAAGCAGAAGTGACACTGATAGGGGCAGCCGCGTTTGGTTTGTACGCCGATGTAGTCATCGAGGTAACTGTGGAATTCCGGGAAAATGGATTCAATATATTCGAAGTCCACTGCTTTCAACTGCGGCAGATCGAATTGGGTTTGCCGGCAGCCCTGGGTGATGGCGCCGTTGCTGTCCTTATAATAGTAGTCCCCCTTGGGTTTTGAGAGTCCGTTGACCGCCGACAGCATGGCGTCTTCACCTTCCCCCACTACCACCAAAGAATCGCTAGGACATTTCTCGACAATGTATTTGGCGAAGATGGAAACGGCGGTACCGCCCACGACTATCCTGGAATCCGGAAGTAACCGTCTGACCGTGCGCATGAAACGGAAATTGTTGATTCTCGCTGAGGCATAGTCGTGAATAATTGCGACCGCATCCTTGATCGCCTTGGCTCGGGCAAGGACGCTTGGCGAATAGTCGTAGTTCATTACTACATCCAGAGCATCGTTTTCCGGATGTGGCCCAAAGGTCTGCATGTTACGCCAGGAAAACGCGACGATATCCGGTTGCAACTGCTTGATACGTTCGGTGAGGGCCTGCTTGCGCAGCGGTGGCGCGATCAATGACATGTCCAGGATTTCTTGGTGTACGTCGGGCCGATGCTTGTGGATATAGTCAGCAACGTAAACCACACCGCCGGGATAGATCTTCCAGCAGGGTAGGCGGACATAAAGAACGGATCTCGTATTCGTCGACATATCTTTATTGTAGCGGTCAAATAGGCGGTGATATGGTCAGCTTAATCTCGGAATCGGATCAAAACCGCTTCGTGCCCGGTGTCATTATAGTTGGTCACCAAATCGCCCGAATTGACATCAGTCAAGAAATCACGGCCGATGGGCTCTCCCGCACGCAATTAAAGCGTAAATGATGGCTTTCGACCGCCGGTTCAGGAAGATCTCACCAAGCGGAATCATCGCCGCCGAGCCGCATTGGGTGAAATGCGCTACGACAAGTCCTTGTGTTACATCGGGTGCCTTAATGCAATATTCGCGCTAAAGCCAATATGACGGTTATATTGTCCAACGTGCTGCAATCCGGGCACACAAGAAATCATGTTCAACGGTTAACGAGGAGGACAAAATATGTCGACGGAACTATTTAATATCGGCCGTAAGATTCGAATCGAGGTCCTGGGTGAGGAACGCGTCACCAAGGCGTTGGACCAAGCCGATGATTTTAACCGCGATTTTCAACATCTAGTGACTGAATATTGTTGGGGTTTTTGTTGGGACCGAGACGGATTGAGTCGCAAGCAACGTAGTCTGTTGAATCTCGGGATGTTGGCGGCATTAAACCGCGGTCCGGAGTTCGAATTGCATTTTCGCGGCGCGTTCAAGAATGGACTCACACTCGATGAGCTTCAGGACACCTTGATACAGATTGCAATTTACTGCGGCATACCGGCCGGCGTCGAGGCGTTCAAGATCGCGAACAAAGTGTTGACGGAAATGCGGGATGCCGGAGAGCTTGGCGGGGGATAACGCCTGCCGAAGCTGATCATTAATGGCCACGGATTACCGGGGCCAAGAATCGCGAAACAAGCGGACCGGGTTCACGCTTCGCGGATCGATGCCTTCTGTGCGTGCTTGTACGTGCCATACAGTCGCGATGATCTGATACAGGCGTTCCACGATCAGTTTGCCCGCGTTACCGTGTTTGGCGATTACAACAAACGCGTCGCCAAGCAACCCCCACATGTGATCCAAATCTGACAGTGAGAGATTCATGTCTACGTGTATTTTCCCTAGGCGATTCATTAGACGGGCCTTATGATCATCGGTCAGGGTGTTCAGATCATTGACGAGCACGCGTAACTCATGTAGCGCATTTTTGACGCGATCACGTTCTTCATCTGAAAATTTGTAAAACGTAGTTTTGTTAAACTTGTCTGCATAGTTTCGTCGAAAGTCTGAAAGTTTCTGCTGAACAATGAGTTCGTTGAGGTTGGCCTTGAGTTTTTCGAAAAACTCCGTAATCGCTGTGGAATTTTTTTCCGCATCTGTACCTAGGTTGGGTATTTCGTAGCGGATATTTAGAGGATGGGTTTCGCTATAGACCTCGAACAATGCCAAGGCATTCAGATAGGCATGTTGATCTTCGATCAAGCTTGATCTGCCGGTCTCCTGCAGGCGCCGGCGGTTGAAGTCCAGCACTGTTTCACAGATCGTGTAACCAGCCAAGACGGCGTCGGCGGGTAATTTATCCGTAAAATCCTCTGTAAATATCTCGGTCATCGACAACTCGAGAGATCGGGCACACATGGGATGAAATCCCGATTATAAATTATAAAGTGCAGAATGACCGATGAGTGACGGTATGTCTAGTTTGCGTGGCGCCGCGGGAGCGGGGAGCGGAGAGAGAAGTTCGTGCGGTCTCCAAACGCCATGTCCCGAACCCCGAAGCGCAGTTCATACGATCTTCCAACGCCGTCCCCCGATCACCACTATCGGGTTACCTACGAGCCGCCGGTGAGACTTTGCTAATGAGTCAACCGGAATAGCATGTGCTGCGGATACGAATTGTGAATTCGTCAAACTCCGGGACCAATCCATGGGCCTTCATGTACTTGGCCTGTATTCGATATGCGTCATCCTCGAGTGCGCTGATACAGTCAGCTTCCTCGTTTTTACCCTGGGCGAATTGTAAGAAATGCACTAATTCATGCACTAGAACCGAATTTCCGTGGGCAGAGTGCACGTCAATGTTGGCCGCTACATAGATCGTGTTATTCCGGTTGTCGTACAAGGCGGCGACATCGCTTTCCAAGTTGCGCAGCTCCTTTGGGGTTAATCTCGCCAGTAAACTTTCCTCATACAGCAGCCGCGTCAGCGCGGTCTGCGGGAGCACCTGCAGTTCCGGAATTGGCGCCTGCGGCAGCGTGTGAAATGCGGAGTTTTGGCTGATCCACAGCAGTAAGCCGATCAGTACGTGCTTCATCGTTGAACACCTTTCCCCAGATACATCTATACAGGCAAAATGCATGCCAAATACAGCTCCGCAGCGCGCGAATACGCTCTGGCTCAAGCATGAACCCGGTATTAGAATCAATAAGTTAGCTTTCATGCCGACGGCGGCTGGTGGCCCAGACTGTCCGCGACTGGCATCAGGGTGACCAATAGCGTCACCTTGTGCCATTAGGCGCGTGCGGCCCACCGCCCATCGGGCAACTGTGCTATTGGTAACAGCGGGTTACGGCACTTGTGATGCCGCTGGTTGTCGATCTATCGTCTCGGGTCAACGGCATGGCAGACCTGTCGGCCGGCATGCAACCAAGGCTTCGGGATTGTTGTCCTCACGACTTCGCTTGAGGGGCGTTGGTGAACTTTATAAACTTGCGCGTCGGCGGATCGAACAAAACTGATTATGTAACTATGGGATCAGAACCTCGCGAGCCA
This sequence comes from uncultured Gammaproteobacteria bacterium, assembly GCA_947259395.1. GTDB lineage: Bacteria > Pseudomonadota > Gammaproteobacteria > Arenicellales > JAANXG01 > CALZGZ01. The sequence continues at coordinate 5,493 of CAMYMN010000034.1, forward strand.
CAACGGCGCAAAAGCGATCGGCGCACATCCAGCGATAGGCGTTCGAGTGGTGATCGGCGCCAGCGATCCGATACGGTGAATGTGAATCGCCGGTCGGGAACGGACAGGCGGTCAGGTCAAGACCGGCGTTCCGGCAACGACCGACGATCAGGCGGCGACAAGTAATATCCATCGTCCCTGATTGTCCCCGCGACATAAGCTAAGGCGAAATACGTGGGGATACCCTTGATGCGCAATGTTTACGCTCATACAGTATGGGGCTCTGTGATCGCCGGATATCAGTAGTATCCAGGTATTTCTCCTAATTCTCGGTTATCTGTGATTAAATCATTGATTGAACGGTCTAGATACTTAATCTAGTCTCATTGTTGCCCCACATTGGATGTTTCACAGGTTGAGCCCTTCAATTAATGGGCATAGGCCGGCAACACCGCATATAGCGAATGTAGACATGAACTGGGCGCAAGAAAATAAAGTCAATCTTATTGATAGGCGCGCGCGGTCGAAGGATCTCAATCTGTTGCGTATATCGCGGTTAACCAATAGTGGGGGATTGGCCCCTTCGTCTTCGCGCACGAAAGACAATTGTCAGCGGGGAAGCCATGACCTCATTCCATCTCTGTTTGGACTTCGTTCTTTTCGGTAACAGCTAAAAAACGATGATGCGTAAGCAAACTATGTCTGACAATCGATTGGTATGGGCGCTGCTTTTTTCGGCACTTCTATTTCAGTCCTTTATTGTCAACGCAGGGGATATGATTGATCCTTTTATCGGTGAGTACGAAGGCCACGTCAAGTTGATCGACGGAGATCGGGAGGTCGAACGCGACCTCGGTGTGAAAGTCTCGAAAACGAAAAAGGGATTTAATATTAAGTGGACCGCCGCTACACGTAAGCCAAACGGAAAGCTCAAGACCAAGAAATATACGATAGATTTCTTACCCACAAGACGCAGCAATGTGTTTGCGGCGGCGATGAAAACCAATGTTTTCGGCGGCAAGGAGCAACTCGATCCGATGAAGGGAGATCCATATGTCTGGTCACGGATCACGGGAAATACCCTGACCGTGTTTGCACTATTGGTTCGTGATGACGGTGGTTATGAGCTTCAGGTTTATGATCGAACGCTCGGTTCCGAGGGATTGCAGCTCAAGTATTCGCGGATTCGCGACGGCGAACCGTTGCGGACTATCGAGACCCTGTTGCGCCGCAAGTGAGATAATTGACGGGTTCAACCATCGTGAAGCGGCGAACATCTGCCGCCGCTAGGCGGATGTCTGGGCGCGACTCGGTTTGCGCCCGGCGCTACGTGCGGATTTGCGGGTGTTCATACGTTCCTCGAGTTTACTTGTACATTCGTTTAGATATTCGAGGATGTCGCTCTTGGCGCCGCGGCGATATCCGGTAATTGGCGATCCTGGACTGTCAATGACGTATCGGTACCAGTCATTACCGTCCGCCCCGCCGGGGCCCTCTGACTTTTCAACTGAAATCACGGTACAACGCAATGCATATTCCTGTACATCCTGATCCTTGGTATTCCGGAGTGCGTTATTGGCTGCTGGCTGAGTCATAAAGTCGTGTCCTGAATTATGGATGATGAGATAGTGTTTTGAGCCGTTCGTAAGCTAACGGTAACCGCGCTTATCGCCGGATAAGCCGGGAGGATGCGAACTTAACGATCACGGCCCGAATTCCGGATTTCAATCAAGACAATGAAGTAAGAGAGAGGAGCGCTACGTTAGAACATAATAATACCACAGAATTAGCCCTAATTCCGCGCGGTTCCTTGATAACACGCAACATTACACAAAATTCATGCTATTTCCGTGATGATACTGGGTGATTGATGTTGCTGACTGCGGGTGTTGGCAAAACTCAACGGCGTCAACACCACTCTGCGGGAGATTATTGGTTTCCGACTCGCTCGGCAGGTTGGGATTCGCGCTTGGTGCAGAATTCGCATTATTTCCGTATCGGCGTCGAAATGACGTAGCATGC
>CAMYMN010000034.1:7517-52668 GCA_947259395.1 uncultured Gammaproteobacteria bacterium
CGCCTCGCGATGGAGCAGGCAGATGAGCAACCCGAAAACACAGATTACGTGTCCCAACTGCGGTCATCGGTTTTATGCTGAGGAGGCATTGGAAAAGCAAATATTGGCGAAACTTGAGCACGACTATCAGCAAAAGGCGGCGCGGCAAGTCGAATTACTCAATCAACAACGAGCGGTGCTAGAACAAGAAAAGCAAAAATTAGCCAAGCAACTGCTGGATCAGGATCATCTAATAAAACACAAGGTTGAAGAGGAGAAGAAACAATTATTCGATCTGGCCCGGGTCAAGGCGGAAGAGGGCGTTGCGCAACGATTGAGGGCGCTTGAAGAGGAGAATAAGTCGCGACGCGAAGAAAACTTGAAGTTGCAGAAGATGGAAGTCGAATTGTTGAAGCGGGAAAACCAGCTCAAGGAGGAGCAGGAGCGTATGCAGATCGAAATCGACAAGCGCCTTTTGGAGGAACAGTCAACCATCGAAGCCAAAGTCCGAGCGGCGGAAGCAGAGAAAAGTGAGTTGCGCATCAAAGAGTATGAAAAAAAACTCCAAGACCAAAGAAAGCTAGTCGAGGAGATGAAGCGCAGAGCCGAACAGGGTTCCATGCAGATGCAAGGCGAGGTTCAAGAACTCGCCCTGGAGGATTTCCTGATAAGGCATTTTCCTTTTGATCAGATAGCACAGGTACCCAAGGGGGTTCGGGGCGCCGACGTGATCCAAACAGTGGTTGACTCAATGCAACGGGAATGCGGCAAGATCATCTTTGAGAGCAAACGCACAAAGGCGTTTAGCAACGATTGGATTGGCAAGTTGAAAGCGGACCAAATAGAGCAAGGTGCAGAACTTGCGGTGATTGTAACTGAGGCAATGCCAAGTGATATGAGTCGTTTTGGTGAGAAGGAGGGTGTCTGGATATGCAGCTTTCCGGAAGTCAAGAGCCTGGCATTCGTGTTGCGGGAAATGTTATTGCGCACACAATCAGTCAAAGTCGCTCAGGAGAACAAAGGTGATAAGATGGAGATGATCTATCGTTACTTGACCGGTGTCGAATTCAAGCAGCGTGTGGAGGCGATTGTGGACGGATTCTCCGAATTGCGTACTGAGTTGGACCGTGAGAAGAACGCGATGCAGCGGCTCTGGAAAATGCGGGAAAAGCAGATCGAAAAGATCATCAACAACACCATCGACATGTACGGCTCGGTCAAAGGCATTGCCGGCAGTTCAATTGAGAATATTCCCTCCTTGGAACTTCCACAACCGGACGAAAATGAGGAGTTTGATAAGGATCGAGGTTGACTGAGGAGAGAGGTCGCTGTACTGGTCGAGCAAGGGCAGTCCCGGAATGATGTCGATCACCGCCTCGCGGTGTGTATACTCGCTACTCGAACTTTGCCATTAAACTTATGACGACAAAAAGCAACATTCAGAATATGGCGCTGTACTGCGACTTTGAAAACGTCGCCCTCGGCGTGCGTGATGCCAAGTATGCCAAGTTCGACATGCAACTGGTGCTGGAACGGTTACTGCTCAAGGGCAGTATCGTTGTAAAAAAGGCGTATTGCGACTGGATCCGCTACAAGGAGTTCAAACAGGCCATGCACGAGGCCTCGTTCGAACTGATCGACATCCCGCATGTGCGTCAGTCAGGCAAGAACTCCGCCGACATCAGGATGGTTGTCGATGCCCTCGACCTTTGTTACACCAAGTCCCACGTGGATACCTTTGTTATTATCAGCGGCGACTCGGATTTTTCCGCTTTGGTCAGCAAGCTGCGCGAAAATAACAAGATCGTGATAGGTGTCGGAGTGAAGGAATCCACCTCCGATCTGCTCATCGCAAACTGTGATGAGTTCATTTATTATGACGACCTAGCGCGTGAATCGGAGAAGCATCGCAAGAAGAAAAAGGCTGGAAAGACTACAGCGGTTCGCAAGCGTAGCGCAAAAGGGGAACAAGACAGACAACAAGCGGCGATGGAACTGGTTATGGAGACCATCGATCATTTGTTCGAAGAACGCGGCGCCGAAGAAAAGATCTGGGGCTCGCTGGTGAAGCAAACCATCAAACGGCGCAAGCCCGGATTCAATGAGACCTATCACGGCTTTCGCACGTTTGGAAAATTACTGGAGGAGGCGCAACAGCGCAAGCTGCTGGAACTGGAATACGATGAGAAGTCCGGTGGCTACATCATAATACGCGTCACTCAGGAAGATTCTTAAAGCAGTCCGGTGACAACTGTTCCAACATCACGTTCTAATTTCAACCTGGGTGTTTTACTTACATGCGCAGTCATTCCGGGTACAACGAGAAATCGCATCGTGCTTTATTGTGGCGACGAATTCACCCGGGTCAGATCCTTTCCTGGGGATGCGTTCGGCACCGGATTCTAATGTTGTCATCCTGAAGCCGCTTGCGGCTGAAGGATCTTACCGTGTTTAATTATGGCAGCGAATTCACTCGGGTGAGATCGTTTCCCCTGCTGTTCCCCTGCAGAGCGGGGACAAGGCGGGTACAAGCGGCAGATAATGCCTCGGGATGACACCCTTTGGCTTGACGACTGTTTCTGGAATGAACAAGTTTTCAAATGTTGTCCGGTTATGAAATCGCCATCGTTGTTGCCGTATTTCTGATCTATGGCGCGATTCGTCTGTTGCCGCGGCTGGTTGCCGGGTCGGGCGCCTACGTATCGGCGCCCCAGGTCAAGTTTGACCTGGATCAGGATCAACCCCTGGTGTTGCTCGACGTTCGTTCTCCCCGCGAATTCGCGGCGCAACCGGGGCACATACCGGGGGCGATTAACGCGCCGTTGGCACAGCTCAAGGATCGGCTGGCCGATGACGAGTTTCTACGGGGTCGGCGAGACCAGCCCGTCATCACCGTATGCCAAAGCGATTCACGCGCGGCGTTTGCGGTGAGAATATTGAAACGTTTTGGTTTCACGCAACCGCGGATATTGAGCGGCGGAATGAACGCGTGGGCGCAGGAAGGTTATCCGATAGTGACGGCAGCCAACTACCACCCCATGGCTGGCGACGGCCGCTAATGATTGCGTATCATCCAGGGCGACGGACATGGGTGAAACGATGAGTTGGTGCGTCTACATGATACTGTGTACGGATGACTCGTTATATACGGGCATTACCAACAACATCCAAGCACGCCTGGCGCAACACACCAATCAACGCGGTGCGAAATACTTCCGTGGGCGTAAACCGCGGCGGATCGTGTATCTGGAAACCGGGCATACCCGCAGTTCCGCGAGTCGCAGGGAGGTGCAAATAAAGAAGTTGCGGCGGGTCGAGAAGGATCGTCTCATCGCTTCCCAAATCAATGAGGCATCCATCACCGATCGGCACGATGAGTCACAGGCCACACACATCTAATGTGGCGTGCTCACCATCCGTGGCCTGTGCGCTCAGCGGCCCGATTCCGCAGCGTCCATGATGCTGAAGGCGGCAACTGGGGCCAACAGGGCTGTGCGCGCATGACCTCAGCTCCTCATGGACACCGCACTCCGTGCGCCAATCTCCACTAGCCCGCATATCGCACCAGTCGGCCACCGACCTTGAGGTAACTGCTATGACTTTCGCTCCAGTCCGGCGTTCAGCCGCCCCTGTCCTGCGCCAGCTTCCCGGATACTGGTGCGATATGCGGGCTAGCTGCCGCCCATGTGCACTCTCACCGGCGCCTCGCTGGGGAGATTTGACTGCCGATTTTGCCAATTGTCCCACCAAGGAACCACGTCATCGGCTGCAGCCGGGCGCGAGACCCAAAAACCCTGGGCCAAGTCGCAACCCATGTCCTGTAATTGCCGATAAGTTTGTTCGTTCTCAACGCCCTCGGCCACGACCTTCAGGCCCAATCCATGGGCCAACGTGATGATTGAGTCGACGATAAACTCGTCTTCTTGACTTCTGCTCATGTCGACAATAAACGACTTGTCTATCTTGAGTTTGTGCACCGGCAGGTTTTTTAAATAGGCGAACGAGGAATAACCGATTCCAAAATCGTCGATCGCCAGTTGTACGCCGAGCTGGTTGATTTGCGCGGCGGTCTGGCGTGCGCGTTCCGGATCGCTCATGAATGCGTTTTCGGTGATTTCCACGGTGAGCCAGTCGGGATCGGCACCGTGTTTGTCGAGGATATTTGCGAGGGCATTGGGGAACTGCGCATCCTGCATCAGTCGCGCGGAGATATTGACGGCAACCGCCGTGTCATGACCGCTGTGTTGCCAGGCAACGCATTGCGCCAGGCTCTTAGTCAGAGTCCAATCCGTCAACGAGCCGATCAAATCAGAGGTCTCCGCAAGTTCGATGAACTCATCGGGCATTACCAACCCGAATTCCGGATCTTCCCAGCGAACCAGGCCCTCCACGCCAAGCTTGGGGCGTCCATCCAGACGAACAATCGGCTGATAATGCATGATAAAGCGGTCGTGCTCGATGGCCGACCGCAGTTTGCCGGCCAGTTTCAGTCGCCGCAACGTGTTGTGGTCCAACCCCGGATCGTAGGTCTGGTAGCCGGCGTTGGAGCGCTTGGCTACGTACATAGCGACATCGGCGTGCTGCAACAGCAGATTGGGACGTTCACCGTGCTCGGGATAATAGGCGATGCCGATGCTCACTGCAGTCCGCAGTGCGATGCCCTTGGCGTAAAACGGTTGCTCGAGGCTGTCCAGAAGGTGCTGCGCCAAATCGACCGCCGCTTGGCGATCGGTCTGCGCGAATACCGCGAACTCGTCGCCGCCTATCCGGGCGAGCGTAGCGTTTTCGGGGACCGCGGAGGCGAAGCGCGCTCCGACTTGTTTGAGGACGACATCACCGATGTCGTGCCCCAAGGTATCGTTGATTTCCTTCAATTGGTTTAGATCCAGCATCAGCAATGCCGCGGTTTGTTCGGGGGCCTTGTGGATGGCTTCAGTGATCCGGCTCGTCAGCAGGTCGCGGTTGGGTAGATCGGTCAAGCTGTCGTGGGTCGCCTTATAACGAAGCTGGGCTTCTTGTTCCTTACGCACACTGATGTCACGAACAATGGCAGTGATCAAAGGATTGCCCTCAACCTCCATGCGGCTCATCGCGAGATCGATGGGAAACACGTCACCGGCCGACGTGCGTGCCGTCAGTTCATGCACCTGGCCGCTGATCAAGCCTTCGTTCCACTGGATCCCGGTATCCTGTGCATCCACCAGCTGCGGGATGAAGGTGTTAATAGATTGGCCAACAAAGGATGCGCGTGTGCAGCGGAACATGTCCTCGGCGGCGGGGTTCATGGATTCGATCGCGCCGTCTTCGTTGATGGTCAGTATCGCGTCCAGGCTGTTGCCGACAATGTTGGTGATCAGTTGCTCCTTCTTGATCAGTTCCAATTTTTGCCACCACAGGCGAATGGACTGCTGATCCAGCCGCGCCAGCAGCTGGAACAGATACGTGAGCGCGATGGCTAGAATGACCGGCGCAGTGTCGAATAAGAATCGTTGTCCTTGTAATAATAAAATCTGCGTAGCGAACGCCGTCACCGCCAGGACCGCGCTGGTAAACAGCCCCCAACGCCATGATACCCGCCGGTAGATGGGCGGTAACAACACCGCGGCCAGCAAACAAAGGGTGAGCACCTGCCAGTGGCCCGCATGCCACAGCATTCCGCTGTTGACCGACTGGGTTGCAAGCGCCTGCACTACCACCCCGGGCAGCGACCGGTATAGCGGGACCGGCACCATGTCGCCCAGTTCCACGGCGGTGGCGCCGATTACGACTCGCTTGTCCTTGACCGCGTCGGTGGCAAATCGACCCGCTATCACATCCGCATAGGACAGGCGGGCGAAGGATCGAGGTGAGATGCTGAAATCGATCCACGCATCGGCAAGCGGTGGATCGTGCCAATCATTCAATACCGCGGCCACCGAGCGCAGCGCCCCGCCGCCGCCGGGCTCGCGCAGCGAAATTTTTCGTACCAGCGCGTCGCGTCCGGGGCGCACATTCACCGACACCAGGTCGGCGTGCTGGCGAAAACGCTCCAAGGGCTGCATCAACAGCAACTGCGTGCTGCCGGATGTGGCGGGCTGGTGAAAGGCGGGCAGCAAGATCTGACCGGGCGCACCGCGTGCCAACGCCAATTCCAATTTCTCATCTTCCTCCGGGGCGGAGGGCGAACTGAAGTCGATGTCCACGAAAAGCCGCCGGGCCCCGCCCGCGAGCAGCCGGTCGATCACCTTGGCGTGATAACCCCTCGGCCACGGCCACGACCGTAGAGCACGCAGGCTTGTTGCATCGATCTCGACAATCACGACATCGTTAGGGAGCACACGCGTTGTCAGCCAGGCCGCCGCATCGTGTAACGTGTTGTTGATCGGCACCAGTGCGGCGGACAGATACAGAAATGCCGTAACTAAAAATGCCGCGAGCGCGGGGCTATGGGTTCTCAACCGTGACGCGTGCGTTTTGGTATTGTTGTTCACCAGCGGTGTTTCCGGGATACCAGGGATGTCGTCAGGTGTTCGTCTTCAGGGTGGGCTTGGGGTCACAGCGTTTTTGTCTTACTGTGCCGCCGGTCTGATGTCCCCCCGGTGAGTCGACGCCAACCCGTGCATCAACGAATTTTCGTGCGACCGATCGCGCCGGCTGGAGCGTTGTGGCTGGCTGTACCTTGCTTGCCGTCATCGTCTCCTTAGCCGTCGTTATCTTCTCCTTGGTCGTCGTTATCTTCTCCTTGGTCGTCGTCATCGGGCGGCCCTGTGCCGACGACATCGTCATCGGGTGGTTCCTTGCGGACATCGTCGTCCGGCGGGAGGTTTATCGGTGGTTTGACGTCGGTGACAGGGTCCGGTCTGACCGGTTTCACGCCCGGCTTGGTGCCCGCGTCGTCGCCGATCCCGACCCGGGGCGGGGCAACCACTACCACACCCCCGCATTACGCGCTGCTGTTCGGCGGTGCCGGCGCTTTCGGATTCAACGGCGTTCACGTCGGCCGCCACATCAGCCTGCACGGTGCCGGTGTCGGCGGGTCCGGCATTGACGGGTAGCTTCATCACCTCGACGGCAACCGGCTCCAGGTCCTTTAATGCCTCGTTCAATCGCTTCAGGTTTTCTTCCACCGGCAACGACGGCTCGAGCACCCGCGTCGACGGTTCGATCACCTCGATGTCGGTCTTGCCGCGGCCGAAGATCGCCACTTCTCCCGGTTGGATTTCCTCTTCGTGCCGCTTATTCATGTGATCCATCGCGACTACGTCTACCAGGCCTTCCAGCAACGACACCGTGGCGTAGTCTTCTGTGACTTGCACGGCGAACGTTGTGCCCTTGACCACCGAGACCAGATACGGCGTATGCACCTCGAAGCGTCGCATCTTACCCGGCAGCACCTGGTAAAGCAGGTTGCCGAGGGACTGCACCGCCTTAGTCAAACGGTCCGCGACGTCAACGGAAACCTCAACCCGGCTGTTTTCGTTAACGGTCATGATGTCGTTGCCGTTGGCCAGCAACGCGTAACCGTTGATGCCGGTCTCGACCACGAACGGAGATCGTAGGTTTTCCCCCGCCGCCGCCGAGCGCCATGTTTTCGTTCCCTGCTTATCCGCTGCTTGAACTCGCACCACCCCGGATGCCTCGGTGATCGTCCACGCGACATCGCCGGCAAACGCCTGCCACGGCAGCAGTAGGCACGCCACTGCGATCGTCGCTAAATCCTGTATCAGTCGTCTTTGAACCGTCATTCGCTAGCCCCCAAAGGCAGGGTCCCGGCAAGCCGACCGCACATGCGTGCACGCATCCGCTGCGGTACCACCGCGCGGTAAGCTTGAGGCCCCCACCTCGTTGATTGTCTATTTAATGAAAGTATGGCACGTATGAGCGGGTTATCAACCATCATTGGCGGCAGCATGTGACCACGATCCGGCTTCCGGTCCGATTCTTGACAGGCTGCAAAACCCCACCACACTTACGTAAGAAATAGGATGCGGTCTGACCAATAGTTGAGACAAAATCGTCGGAGACGCGGTGGGGAATATTGATAACGTCACCCTGAGTCAGCGGTGCAAGCGATGGTTGAGTACCATGCGTGAGGTATGGGTGCGCGTGCCTGGTTCTGCGCGGGTCACCGTCTCATTTTTCCGGGCGTTGCTGGTTGGCATCACGATCGGTGTGATCGCGTTGCACGTGATAAATTCGAACGATGGCATCGCGGCGCCCGAACAACCGTTCACTCTAGGCGGCGTCATTATTACCGGCGCCCAGGTGTTCGAACCTCAAGCATTCCTGCCGCTGTACCGGCATTTGCTCGGGCGCCAAGTGACCCGAGAACAACTGCAACAAGTCGCCGATGCAATCACCCAGCACTACCGTGATGCGGGTTTTCTCTTGTCGCAAGCGATCCTCCCGGCGCAGCCGGCCGAATTCGGTATTGTGCAGGTGCAAGTGGTGGAAGGCTACATCAGCCGCGCGCAGTTGGCTGGAGACGCTGGGGACCGGGGAGTCATCAACGCCTATCTGAAAAAGATCACCGCGATGCGTCCGCTGCGTGCCACGCGCCTGCAACGCTACTTGTTGCTGATCAATGATCTGCCTGGTGTTAATGCTCACTTCAAGATGCGGCCGCTGCCGGAGGCCGGCGCCTACGAAATTACCGCATTCGTCAACCGCAGGAAGCACCATGCGGCGCTCGGTATCGACAACCGCGGCAGCGAACGTCTCGGGCCGGGGCGCGGCAGTCTGTCGGTCAACTGGTACTCCCTGTTCCGGCGCCACGAACACATCGGCATGTGGTTGCGGTCATCCACCGATGCCGAGGAACTCAAGAATGTGGCGGCGGCGGGCGCGTGGCCGGTGGGCACGGAGGGGCAAATGGTCCTGGCCACGGCATCTTACACCGACGCCGAACCCGGTGGTGCGCTGCAGGACACGCAAACCGACATCACCGCGGCGCGATTCATACTCGGTTACGAATTTTCGGCGATTCGCCGGCGCGGCCATTCCTTAGCACTGCGCGGGCGGTTGAAGTTGTATGACTCCAAGACCGATCAGCGCGGATCGCGCATCCGGGAGGACAATCTGCGCAGCCTCAAACTTGCGGGCGACTATATCTGGTCGAGCAAGAAAACAGCGGTACGCGGTTTTGTACAGCTGAGCCAGGGCATAGATGGCCTCGGCGCGGAAAAGTTCACCGCGCCGGGCCGCTCCAACGCAGATCGTGACATAGACTTCACCAAAGCGGAGATGGAGTTGACCTATGTTACCAACTTGACGTCGGCCACCAGCGTGTTGTTGCAGCTCATGGCCCAGTACACCGACGACGTGCTGCCGTTCTCGGAGTACTTTGATTTTGGGGGCCGTTATGTCGGGCGTGCGTATGACCCGGCGGAGCTCAGCGGCGACCGCGGCGCTGCCTTCAAGCTGGAACTGCGCTATGACACCAAGGTCCGTGCCGGGCCGGTATCCAAGATCCAGTTCTATGCCTACTACGATACCGGCGCGGTGTGGCGGCGCGATCGCAGCCGCAGTTGGCAACGCGAATCGGCGGCTGCCGCCGGTGGCGGCCTGCGGTTCAGGTTGCTGAAATCCCTGACCGGTTATCTGGAAGCCGCCAAACCGCTGACCCGGCCCAGCGAGGAAGACGGGGACGATTTCCGGTTTTTCGTGCGGCTGGAATATCACTTCTGATCACAAATCGAGGACCGGAGATCGGGGTTCGGCGCTCGGTGTCTGGAGACCGTACGCACGAAAAACGTCGCTCTTCCATCCCCGGCACGTGGGGTGTTACTCAGTGGTGAGCCGAATATCTGCGTATCACACGGCGGCGGATTGTTCGGCGATGCGCGATTTAATCTATGGAATATAATATAGAATCAATTACTTTCTTATATCGAGAACAAGCCGATGCGAACCGCCAATGATGCTCCGCCAATTCTGGATGCCGTGACTGTAAACGGAAGGCTATTTGCAGGCGATTGGCGATGTTAACCGCAAGACCGGTGTATGGCGCGTGCCTGTTGGCGTGCGTGGGTCTGATGGGGTTCGCGCTCTACCTGCAACACGCCGAGGGCCTGGAACCGTGCCCGTTGTGTATCTTTCAACGCATCGTCTTTGTTGCGCTCACCGTCGTTTGCTTCATTGCACTGGTGCACAACCCGCCGGGATGGGGGCGCCGTATGTATGGTGGCGCCGCGCTGGTGTTATCCGCCGCCGGTGCGGCATTGGCGGCGCGGCACGTGTGGATCCAGATGTTTCCCGAGGTCGCGGAATGCGGGCCGGGTCTTGGTTACATGCTCGACCGCTTTCCTTTGACCGAGGTATTTAGCCAGGTGTTGAAGGGCACCGGCGACTGTGCCGATGTCCTGTGGACTTTCTTGGGACTTTCAATCCCCGCCTGGACCCTGGTCGTGTTTGTCGTGTTTCTTTTCGTGTCGTTGGCCTTCGTGATCCGGCCGCCGGCGTCTGGATGACCTTGGACACCAATGCGGGCGACCAGGTCTGATTAAAATCAGCACACGTTACTCGTTAAGCATCAGGTCTGCACTCGGGAAATCAGCGTAACTGTTTGGGGTCTCATAGACGCGGATCTTTTTTGCCTGTACATGCCCATTACCAATGTTTGGCTAAGTGCTCACAAGTGGGAGGGAAAGGTACGAGATACACTTTGAAACCGGCTATGTTCGATACCGTCTTCGCAGCCTGATGTTCTTTGACCCATTGAATGTCACTCTTTGAGATGCCGAGCATTTGCGTCACCGTTTCGTCATCCGCATCGACGATCAAGCCGTGATCACATAAGTGTGAGATCTGTTTCTCCAATTCTTCTTTAACAACCGAAAAATCGATCACCATGCCTCTCTCCGGACCAGAGTTTTGTAGGTCTGTGGCCTGACATGTAGCATGAATTTCATATCGGTGCCCATGCAGGTTTCGACATTCGGAAGTATGATCCGGAATACGGTGTCCGGCATCTATGCAGACTTTTCGCGTTATCTCGTACATCAAATATCGCTGACGATGTATTTAGCGTTGCTTATGTGAACATAAATAAAGATCAAAGAGCGCCAATAATGAATTAGCTGACGCCGGGATGGAGATCGCAATCAATCAGTCATAAATCTACCGATATATTGTTCTCGAACCACAACATTACACGACGTATAAGCGCGGAAACAGGGCATCGGCCTCAATAGTATGAAAAACCAGTGATGATCCTCACGCGACTCAGCGCATACTGGAGAGATTGGTGATTAGCGCGGTCTGTGCCCGGCGTATTTGCTCGGCTATTTTGTGCGCCAGATCACGATCCGCGCCACAATGATGCATGATCAGTTTGGTATAACGCTCGCCATCATCGAGCACCGCATTGAGCATTGCGTCCTTTATGATCTCGGTCACCTGGCTGCGCACGTTGTTGGGGGGTTCGGCATGCAGAACCTCACACACCGCTCGGGCGGTGATTTCAGCGCGGTCTTTAAGATCCATGGCGATGGGTCCTCAACTGGGTTGGCGGAAATGGGGCGTTCAACGGCTAAAGAAGGATAACAAGAACAGTGTATCTTCGATACTTTCTGATACGTATTGTAACGAGCCCGTGTATCGCATTAAGGACATTGATAAAATTACTGATTCCAAAGACAGTGGTAGCGCTTCTTTTCGCCATCTTGGTGCAATATACGGGCAACAATTCAAAGATATCGTACACTGCCGACGCGATGCGTGATTACCGGCGTTAACACTGCATTATTACGAAGTAAATCGAATGTTTGATGATACTAGCCTGTTGACGTTCAAAGAGCGGCTGATCCAAACACAGCGAGAATTGCTGAAACTCGAGGAGAGCGGTAGCGACATGGCAAAGACCGTTGAACTAGATCAGTCCCGGGTCGGGAGGTTGTCGCGGATGGATGCACTTCAAGGACAGGCCATGTCTCTCGAATTGAGAAGACGGCGGCAGGCCGAATTACGCAGGATCTCAAAGGCGTTGCGTCGTATGGATGACGGTGAGTATGGGTATTGCGAGAGTTGCGGTTTGGCGATAGCCGTCAAACGGCTCGAATTCGATCCCGCGGTGGACTTGTGTATCGATTGCGCCAGGGACTTGGAGAAAGGCGCGCCGCGTTAATAGTGACTATATGATGACTAGCCCGCATATTGCACCAGTCGGCCACTGGCCTTAACGTAATTGAATGAAAAACCGATTTCTTATATCGAATCTATACCATTTTTCCCGGGTACGTTTTGTACACGGCCGGTGTCCTATCCGGGCTCTGACTGGTCCAGGCACGCCTGCACTTGTGCTGGTGTCGTTGCAGTACTTGGACTTCACCCAAGCCATAGCTACGGCTATGACTTTCGCTCCAGTCCGGCGTTCAGCCGCCCCTGTCCCTTGTGCTGCGCGGAGTCGCAGTGTGCGCCAGCTTCCCGGATACTGGTGCACCCACAGAGGCATCAAGGGTGACGTGGGCCGCCGCTGCTTGCCGTACACAGTTTCGTCCCGCCGCCTTGGCGCGGTACAGGGCCTGATCCGCGGCCTCAATCAAGGCTTCCATGGAGTCCCCATCTTGCGGAAAGGTGGCGACCCCCACGCTGATGGTAGTGGTTATTGTGTGCCCATCCGAGGTGTGCACTTTTTTGTCTGCGGCCATGCTGCGGATACGCTCCGCAGTTTCCATCGCCGCATCCCATTTTGTGTCTGGCATGATGACGGCGAATTCCTCGCCGCCGACGCGGGCCACCCGATCCACCGCCCGCATGTCGCGGTTCAATACCAGAGCCAGGGTACGCAGCACCCGGTCGCCCGCGCGGTGGCCATAGCGATCGGTTATGTCCTTGAAGTGATCGGCGTCGACCAACAGCAGTGAGAACGGCCGGCCACTGCGCGCGGCGCGGCTGATCTCCTCGTGAAACAAACGGTTGAATTCGCGGCGCACGTACAGGCCGGTCAGTTCGTCTCGCGTCGCCAGCTGTTCGATCCTGGTTGCCATAGCGTTGAGCGTTTTTCCGAGCTTACCCAACTCGTCATCACTCGGCAGCGCTACGCGGTGATTCAAACGCCCTTCCCGCAATGCCGAGACACCCTCGTCCAGCATACGGATTGGATTGAGAATCGTACGTGCGAGCAGGAGTCCCCCAATGACGGCAATGAGGATCGCTATCGCGAAGGTCACTACGGTCGTCACGCTGGCATCAGTTTTGGTATTCTCGACCCGCCTGACGTGCTCTCCCAATTCATCGATAACATATTGATGCAGATAATCAAGCTCGTTGATCGCATCGTCGACAACTTTGTCGAATCGCTCCATTTGATGACCGGCGGCCTGGGGATCCTCGGGCGGATACGAATCATGAAAGAGTTCCTGTCCCAATCCGCGGGCACGTATCCACTGGTTCCGGACGCGCAACAACGCAGCGCGCTCTTGTTCTTCGCTGAAGTGTCCCTCGTCCAGCGCTTCGAGTGCTTTGTCGACCTTTTCAGCAAGTCGTACGAAGTTGCCGTGTTCTTCTGGATTGCCGTGAATTAAGTAGTCATTGGGGGGCATCACCACCTTCAGCAACAGTATTTGCAGCTCGATGACGGGCATGAGTTCGCGGCGTACTTCTTCTTCCGCCTCACCAACGCCATCCACGATTTTCACAAAGAAGAACGCGCCGGCTGTCGCCATCAGCAACATGGGTACCAGCATGATACTTGTAGCGAGTATGGTGCGGGCGCCAACGGATAAGGACCGATGTTTCATTGTTCAACCATTCTGCGCGACGTCGCATCGTCGGAGAACCCACGGCCTTTAGTGAGCCCTCCAGCTGTGAATCCCGATGAATAACCAGCGTTACATGTGCTGAGTCGTAGCCCGACCACGGGATATTAAGGCCAATACCCTGTGATTTTAGTATGGCTTAATTTTGCGTATTCGCAACTGCGTACGCATCGAATCCGTGCCTAATGCGTAGTAGATGCCGCCGGTGTAGTTTCGCGGCTTGCATTGCTATCAATGCTCTCGCGCCGGTCGGGTTTGTAAAGAGAGGGAACGGAGGTCAGACAACTTGAATTAGGGTGTCTACTCCGACGTTTATTTTGCTCGCTGGAGCGCACGTGAAGACTTTCGAGACCACGCCAGCGGTGGGAAAGTCCCGCGTCTATTCAGGGCTACACCGAGGCCACCTGCAGCGCCTGCTCCGGGTAAAGGCAACGTTCGACGCGCCAAGTTGCGCAGCAAGTGCGGAGCGGGGTGCAATGGTATGGTATGCAGTCACTGATTTCGTCGCCTCGATGCATTATGCGCGTCAGGGCATTTGAATCTTACCGCCGCCCGGAAGATCGCCGGGTCCGCCTGGACCCACTTGCGGCACCACGATCGATGAACTCGCTTGTCGGCGCAACTCCTTGAGTTCTTCGACAGTCCGGTCGACGGCCTTTTTGGCTTCTTCGGCGAAGCGCTCTATCGCTTCATCGAGCGAGCCGGCGCTGATATCGAAACTGACCGGCACTGCGCCCATTGGCGTGAGCAGTTGGGCCTGACCGACGTACAGTTCCGAACGGCTTGTATCGGGTGAGCCGTCGGCCTTGATGGGCGTGAGCCGGCGGACGGTTCCCATTTTTCGATCGGTGAACACTTCCTCAAGGTAAAGGTCCGCGGGGTCCATATTCAGGTCGGTTGCGTTGACATTAGGTTCCACGTTGCTTCTACACTCCAATTTCGCTGGGGATCTCTGGGGTAGAGGGTATCATCTGATGGCAGTCGGTTTCGATAGGCAGCCATCGGATTTGCGTCCCGTTTGCATTGCCACCCCCACTCGGGAACAGACAGGAGAGCGGGAAACGGCTGGATTGTTGTCCGGCGTGATACTCAGGTACGGCTCGCTTCTGACCCTGCTCAGGCCAAGCATGCGGTGTTTTCTGTGCGCCATACCTGGTGTGTTGTCCTGTTTGCATCGTCCGGGATGGCGAGAAATGAGCGTATACTACCGTGTCCTAAGGCCAACGAACCACTGTCTACAAGATCTCAAGGAGGTCGTGTTGGAATACTTACATACGATGATTCGAATCAGTGATATCGAAGCATCGCTGGATTTTTTTTGTAATAAACTGGGGCTCACGGAAATCAGCCGCAGAGAATCTCCCCAGGGTCGTTATACCTTGATATTTCTTGCGGCACCCAACGATAGTGAACGTGCGCAGCAAGACAAAGCGCCGATGGTAGAATTGACTTATAACTGGGATCCTGAACAATACGCAGGCGGTCGTAACTTCGGTCATTTGGCATACCGGGTCGATAACATATACGAGGTTTGTCAGCGATTGATGGACGGCGGCGTCATCATCAACCGGCCGCCCAGAGATGGCTACATGGCGTTCATCCGTTCACCCGATCAAATCTCCATTGAGCTGCTGCAAAAAGGAGATCCGTTGCCAGCCCAGGAACCGTGGGTATCTATGGCGAATACAGGTGAATGGTAGTACGCAAGATGAGGATCACTTGATCAATTTCGCCAGTTCGTCAGCACTGTGCGTGCGCGTAAAAATGCGTCTTGGAAGAAAAGTTTCTTTATGTGGGATTGTGTTATACTGACTCGACAAGCGGTAAGGTTTAAATGTTCACCGCCGAATAAAAGTTAGCACTAGTTCTAATTGCATGTTATTCAGGTCATTTACAAAGTACCCTCCCGGTTCTATCCCTGTATGCCTCGTATGATTTGCAATAGGACGGTTATATATTTAATACAGAGGTAAGATTACATGGCTACAGGTACCGTCAAATGGTTTAACGAATCCAAAGGTTACGGCTTTATTTCCCCATCCGACGGCAATCAGGATGTATTTGTACATTATTCCGCTATCGTAGGTAGTGGATACCGGTCCCTGGCAGAAGGTCAGACCGTGAGCTTTGAGGTGGAAAAGGGCCCCAAGGGCCTGCAAGCGGCTCAGGTCAAGGTCGAGAGTTAAAACTTCAACCACTTCCACCATTACGTGAACCCCGCAAGAGTTTGTGGGGTCGTTAATAATTGTCCCAACTGGTGTTGGTGCTCATCGATTGGCGAGGGTGAGTTTTGAAAAGAATGTTCGTTGGTAATTTACCAAGTGACGCATCCGAAGACGGAGTTCGCGAGTTGTTTTCAGAGTTTGGAACGGTGCGTTCGATTCAGCTGGCTTCTGATGTTTTTACCGGCAAATGCCGGGGCTTCGGCTTTATAGAAATGGAAGGGCACGAGGCCAGAGCGGCTATCGCTGGCCTCGACGGTAAGACCTTTGGTGGCAAACCATTGAAAGTCCGCTATGAGGATACCCGTGGCCGTGGAAGAGGCGGAAAGAAAAGACGGCGTCGTTGACAGCGTATTCAGCGGTATCTGTAGAGGTTGAAAGTAGCGCGATTATCGGTGCTGTCCCTCGGTTGTCCGCTCAACGGTCGACTTTGGTAAACACCAGGAAATAATTTGCTTTGAGCACGTCCTTATCGTCGATCAATCGGAATCCCTGAGCCTCAATCTCCTCAATGACTGCTCGCCGATCGGCGCGAACGTGTCCCATCACCCACGCAGAACTGACCCCGGGTATCTTTTTGTAATCGATGACGATCAATCGCCCTTCGCGCTGCAGGGCGTGGTGAATGGACTGTAGCATTCTGCGTGGATACTCAAAATGATGATAGGTATTGCATACAAACGCCAGCTCGATGGAATGCTTTGGTAGCATCACATCCGTCGGCGTGTTACGGATGGTTTCGATATTGATCAGGCCGTGATTACGGACGAGACGTTCGATGTTGGCGACAAACTCCAAGGTGATGTCCACCGCATAGACCTTGCCCTGGGAGCCGACCGCAGGAGAGAACAGCCTTGTGAACAATCCGGTGCCGGCGCCGATATCTGCCACCGCCATACCGGCCCGCAGTCCAACGGCATCCAGGATCCGGTGCCGGCGATCGAAAACCTCCCGTCCGGGACGTTCGAATACTGCGACCCAGCGCGCGAAATCGGCGTTGTGATACTGTTGATTGACACCCGGTCGCACACTCTGATCCTGGGCGGCCGCGGGAGTGAGGGATACCGCTAACGTGATCAGGGCAATCTGTGCGCGGCGGACATACGCTTTCCGATAAGCGGTGAATACGAATGACACACACAATTTGGCCACAAATCTAATCTTCACGACGTGAAAAACCTTATTCGCTATCATAGGTTCTGTAATTTGCACCAAGGCGTCCCGCCTCGGTTAAGAGTGAGACAATAGCCAAACAGGCTGAGCTTAAACTTTATCATTCAGATGTGCTATCCGGAGGTAAGCGCGATGAAACATATTTTAGTTATGACACTGGTTTCGTTACTGACGTTGGCAGGGATGTTCTCCGCTGGTGTCGCGTCTAGCGAGACCGAGCGTGGCGCCCGCCATCATCAACACCAGATGCAAAGAGGCGAACACCACGGTGCTGGCGGCAGGCATCACGAAGATCACGCAGCGCACCATGGACGTGACCGACACCGGGGACACCACGAAGCGCATGGTCGATTCATGGACAAGGAGTTGTTCGCGCGGTACTGGGAAAGCACGCTGACTCCCGAGCAACGAACACAGGTTGATCAGCTGCGGGTCAACCATGCCAAGGCAAGTGCACCGCTCAGGGCCAAGATGGGTTCAATCAAGATGGAACTGGCGGTGCTTGCCACGGCAGAAGAACCCGAAACGGCAATGATCCAAAAACACATCGACGCACTTCTCGAACTCAAAAAGGGGGTCATGCAGCAACGCTACGCACATATCGCGGCGATCCGCAAGGTGCTTACCCAAGAACAACACGTCTCCTACGACATGATGATTCTGAAACATGCCACAAAACGGAAAAAGGGTGGGCACCGGTAAACTAGCTTGGACAACCGCCGGATTTTCGTTTCCTGTCGTAACCGGATTTCGATTCGGCGCCGGTGCGGAGTCTAGCCGCCCGGCCCTGCGCTTGTCCCCGCACTGCGACTATGCGCAGCACAAGCACAGCAGGGGGACTGCGCGTATGACAAGTCCCGTCGCCATCATCCGGGAACCTTGGTGCAATATGCCAGGCTAGACTCTAATGTTCGAGCAACGTACCACTTGTTATGCGCACGGGTGTGTTGCGATTTTCTGATACACATGACTGACCTTTCCATCAAACGAATTCGCAACATCGCGATAATCGCCCACGTCGATCACGGTAAGACGACCCTGGTTGATAAGTTGTTACAGCAGTCGGGCACCTTGAAGACCCGAGGGGTCGCCGTAGAACGTGTGCTCGACTCTGATGATCTCGAGAAGGAACGCGGCATCACCATTTTGGCCAAGAACACCGCCATTACTTGGCAAGATTACCGGATCAATATCGTGGACACCCCGGGTCATGCGGATTTTGGCGGCGAGGTCGAACGCGTGCTGTCAATGGTGGACTCGGTGTTGCTGTTGGTCGATGCCGTGGAGGGACCGATGCCCCAAACACGCTTCGTCACCCAAAAGGCATTTGCCCATGGCCTCACACCGATTGTAGTAATCAACGCGCCCATTGGGTTTTGGATCAGACCTTCGAGCTGTTCGATCGTTTGGGCGCTACTGACGAGCAGTTGGATTTTCCAGTGGTGTATGCCTCGGCGATCCACGGAACAGCGACCTTGGATATCGCCCAACCTGGGATCGATCTAAAGCCGCTGTTTGACACTATTGTTGCCTACACGCCACCGCCGGCAGTGGATATCGAGGGACCATTTCAAATGCAGATCTCATCGTTGGACTTTTCCACTTACGTGGGAACGATTGGTATCGGCCGCATCACGCGTGGAGCGATCCAGCGCAACGACCCGGTCGTCGTTATTGACCGCAATGGGCGTGAGCGTTCCGGACGTATTCTGCAGATACTTGCGTTCATGGGATTAAACCGTGTGGAGATAGAGCGTGCGCGCGCGGGGGACATCGTTGCGGTAACCGGCATCGAAGATCTGGGAATTTCCGATACCTTGTGCGATCCGGACCGGCGCGAACGCTTACCCGCGCTGAGCGTTGACGAGCCGACCATAAGCATGACGTTTCAAGTCAACACGTCGCCGTATTGCGGCCGGGATGGCAAGTACTTAACCTCCCGGCAGCTATCAGAACGTTTGCAGCGGGAGGCGGTTCACAATGTTGCACTTCGCGTGAGTGCAACCGAGGACCCCGAGAAGTTCATTGTAGCCGGGCGCGGTGAGCTGCATCTCGCCGTCCTGCTGGAAAACATGCGCCGCGAGGGATACGAAGTCGCCGTGTCGCGCCCGGAGGTCATCTACCGGGAGCACGACGGGATACGCGAGGAACCCTGGGAGCAGTTGACCGTAGATGTCGAGGAACAGCATCAAGGCGCGATCATGGAAGCCATTGGCCAGCGCCGGGGCGAAATCACGGCGTTGTGGCCGGACGGCCGTGGTCGGGTGCGGCTGGATTATCTGATACCGGCGCGAGGACTCATCGGGTTTCAGTCGGATTTTCTGACCTTGACCTCCGGCAGCGGTACGCTGTATCACGTGTTCGATTGTTATCGCCCAGCGGTGCCGGAACATCTCGCGCAGCGCCGCAACGGTGTACTCATCTCCATTGCGACCGGTAAAACGTTGGCGTATGCGCTGTTCAATCTTCAAGAGCGCGGGCGGCTGCTTGTTGGTCCCGGAGAGGAGGTTTATGAGGGTCAAGTGATCGGCATTCACAGCCGTGATAATGATCTAACCGTGAATCCCATGAAGGCCAAACAGCTCACTAATATTCGTGCCGCGGCCAAGGATGACAACGTATTGCTGAACCCCCCGTTACGCATGGGGCTCGAACAGGGATTGGAATTCATCGACAAAGATGAATTATTGGAGATTACTCCTGCGCACATCCGCGTACGCAAGCGGTACTTGAAGGAGTACGAGCGCAAACGGGCTGCCCGTCGGGCGAGTTAAAAAAGGTGGGGTCAGTCCCGAACAGCACTTATTCAAACTTCGGGGGCAAGCTGAACCGAGTGAAAATTTCCGGGACACGCCGTAAATACGTCCATGTAGGCTCGACGCCAGCATCCCTGCTGGCGACGGTCCCGTAAATTCTCCCTCGATTCAGCCCTTTTTCGCTCCTATTGGTCTTGAAATAAGTGTGTCGCGGGTTAGTCCAGCCGCAATGGGAGGGTGCGCAGTCGCTGGCCGGTGGCCGCGTACACCGCGTTGGCGACCGCCGGGGCGATCGGTGGCACGCCTGGTTCACCGACACCGCCGGGTGCTTCGGTACTGTTCACAATATGTACCTCGACCACCGGCATCTCCGCCAGCGTCAAAATGGGATAATCCTCGAGGTTTGCGTGCATCACCCTTCCCGCTGCAATGTTGATCTCCTCGTGTAACGCGGCGGATAAACCAAACGCGATTCCACCTTCCATTTGTGCGCGCACGGTGTCGGGATTGACCGTGGTGCCGCAGTCGATTGCGCATACCACCCGCTGCACGTGAATTTGGCTATCCACAATTTCAACTTCGGCGACCTGCGCCACGATAGTTCCAAATGAGCGATAGATCGCAAGGCCGCGGCCGCAATTTGCCGCCGGCTTGCGACGCCAGCCGGCATTCTCGGCGGCAACCGCCAGGACCGTCCGGTAGCGAGGCGCATGCGCCAGAAGGCGGTAGCGGTATGCGAACGGATCTTGCCCTGCGGCATGCGCCAATTCGTCGATAAAGCTTTCGATGGCGAACGCATTTTGCCCGGCGCCGACCGAACGCCAGTTGCCGGTCGGCACTTCGTTGTCGATGATCCGATGCTCCTCACGAAAGTTGGGCACTGCATAGGGTACCGAGATCATATCCAAAGCCAGACTCGGGCCGGCGGCACGTAACCGCCAGGCGGTAGGTTGGCCGTCGACATCCAACGCCGCGTCAAGCGCGACGAAATGGGCCGGTCGGTAGACATCGTGCTGTAAATCATCCTGGCGCGTCCAAATAACCTGCACTGGTTGCGGCACCTTTTGCGCCAGCTGTACCGCGTCGGTCACCATATCGGTCTCCAGCCGGCGGCCGAAGCCGCCACCGCAGAATAGGCTGTGGACATTGACCAGCCGCCGGGGCAGACCGGTCAATTCGGCAGCGGTCTTTTGCACTGCACTTTGGTTTTGTGTGCCCACCCACACGTCGCATTGTTGGCCGTGCACATGCGCGATGCAGTTCATTGGCTCCAGGGTGGCATGCGCGACGTAGACTGTGCGATATCCCGCGCTAACATGGCTGTGTGCCGCGGCCAGCGCACGCTTCACGCTTCCGCGACGGCGTATTAGCTTACCGGGTTGTTGCGTAGACCGTTGCAACCGCTGGTAATGTGTTGCCGTGTCGAGTGTGGACAGGCCCTCGGACCACTCGACTTGCAGTACACGGCGGCCGCGCATGGCTGCGTACGCGCTATCGGCCAGCACTGCCACGCCGCTATCGATGACATGCACCGCGCTCACCCCGGGAACTGCCAGCGTATCGTCTGCTACGATGCTGTTCACATGGCCTCCTAACACCGGTGATCGTTGCACACTGGCGACGATCATGTCGGGTTGTTGTAGATCAAACCCATAAACGGTTTGCCCCTTAACCATGTCGAGGAGATCTAACCTCCCAGCGTCCCGGCCCAGTAATCGCCATTGATTCCTTGGTTTGAAGGTAACGCGCTTCGGAATCGGAAGCTTGGACGCTAGATCCACTAACGTGGCGTATTGCAAACGCCTTCCACTGCGCTCATGGATGACGGTGCATGCCTCGGCGCGGCAGTCACCGACGCGTGCGCGCCACTGTTGTGCGGCCGCTTTGATCAGCATCATTCGCGCGCTGGCGCCGGCGCGGCGGAGTTGCTCCCATTGGCTGGATACCGCAGTGGAGCCGCCGGTCACCTGTACCCCAAAGCGAGGATTGACATACACCTTCGCCGCCGGCGCAAATATCATACGGACCTGTGCCAAATCGGCCTCCAGCTCTTCACTGATGAGCATGGCGAGGGCGGTACTCGCGCCTTGTCCCATCTCGGCAAAGTTGATAGTCACGGTCACGGTGTTATCGCCATGAATCCGCAACCAAGGATTGAGCGCGATGCCGGCGTCGGGAGAGGGCTCTAGCGGATTGGGCAACGTTGTCTCGTCGCGTGCGTCGATGACGTCAACGGCACGCGCAATCGCCCGGCGAATTCTTTGGTAGGTGCCGCAGCGGCATAACACCTTTGACATCGCACTTTCAAGATCTGCATTCCCGGGATTCGGTTGCCGATTGAGCAAGCCTGCCGCGGCTATGATCTGGCCGGGTTGACAATACCCGCACTGCGGCACCTGTTCTTCGAGCCATGCGCTCAGGAGTGGATGGCGCAGTTGTGCAAGGCCTTCGATAGTCGTGACTTTTCGCCCCCGCACTTTCTCTAACGGCACCATGCAAGCGTGGTTGGATTCCCCGTCGATCAACACCATGCAGATCCCGCAGATACCGACGCCGCATCCAAACTTGGTGCCCTTGAGGCCGAGGACATCGCGCAATACCCACAACAGTGGCGTGTCCGGATCCACCGAAACAGAGTGCACTTCGCCGTTCACGGTTATGTCTATCATCGCTCGGTACTCAAGCCCACATCATCGGTTGTTAATAGTCGCTCAAGTTAATGTAGCTTGCTCGGATAATATTGGCACGCAGTGAAATTTCTCATCCACAAACTGGACATGCAATATACCGTGAACAATATCTCCATATGAGAAAGACCGTGTTGTTCCCCGCGCCTGTTGCAGTGCACTGAGTATCGACCTTGTGGCATTTTGCCTCGCTCGCAGATTGCACCAGGGCGCGACTATCCCGGCCCTAGCTGGTTCTCGCACACCCACGCGCGGTGCGAGCAGGAGGAGATATACTTGTTCGCATTCACGATTCAACCACCGGTTGAGACAAAATCCATAAACTGATAACCGTGTAGCCAACCATTAACACCAGCATTGGGATCTGACTATAAAATGCGACACGTGGTGATTTAAACCATTTGAGCGCCGTGACATGGGCGAGATAGACGGCGATGATATGTCCAAGGACAATCGCCGTGACCGCCGTGTACCAAACCATCCGGGCACTTACCACATCGATGCGGAGGCGATAAGGATTAGTGCCGAACAGATTCCAGCCCAAACCCAGCGGGTCGGATGAAAGTGGGATGATCATCTGCCCCGCGAGCAACAAGTAAGACAGATAATGAGCGAAATGGTAGGCGAGCGCGATTGGTACCAGTGAGAACGCGAACAAACGCGCGATCACCAGCGTATTTGACTGCCTACTCGCCGCCAGGGACATCAACCGGCAGAAAAACAAATACACCATCAGGAACAGAATCGGTACTACGATTAGCGCCACTGATTTGATGAAAGTGGACAGATCGACGCCGATGGTCCGGACACTTAATAACAACGAGCGTAAAAAAGGAGCGGAAAGTATCCACTCGACGATGCCTTGCCATAGTGGCGTTTCCAAAATACCGTCGAAGGAGACGGTGGAAAGCAACATCAAGGTGAATATCATCATTGATACGTGAATAGGTTTTTGGATCAACAACCCGACCGCCCACGGCCGAAGGTTCAATTGGCGAACACTGGCACCGGCGCGAGCGAAGCCGTCGTAACAGTTGACGCAATCCTCCTGTATCGCGGGACGGATGTCTGGCGGACAGCCTTGACAGACTTGTGTATTGACGACTCGGACCTCGGTCAAGGAAAACCGCGACAATAGGCCGAATACGACGGAGAACACTTCGCCGCGACGAAGCCATTGTTCACGGCCGAACAGGATCATACCCAACCAGGTGAATGCTGAGTAGATCACAATAACAGTGGCCAGACTCGAGGGGTGATCGCTATGGGACCAGACTAATTCCATCCATGCAAAACCCAAAAATAGAATTACCGCGGGCCACACCCCTGTGTTGGCAGGTAAACGCAAGTTCACATAAAGATTACGCTTTGTAAGATGCCGATAGCCGCGTTCAGTCCAGTCAATAATAACCAACCAGGGATTCAACAACCGCCAAACATTTCCGATTAGCGCCACGATGAAGACGATCCCGACCCACCAGATTACCCATACAAATGTTGGTGCCAGGTTTTTAAACGGGCTCTCATTCCCGTAGAATCCACTTACCAGAACCAATACATACAGCCCTACTGAAGCGCATCTGACTATCGAAACGATTCCGGACTTTGTTATCCATCGGAGGCCCCGCAATCGGGTCAGGTCTAAGGTCGGATAGCGCTTTGCTCGGGTGTCTGTTCTCAACAATAGCGCGATTACGATGAAAGAAAGCAAGACTGCCGCACCCGCACCGATCAAATAGAGCGCGAACGGCAGCGGCAAGTCATAACGTTGACCAAAGGCATGACCATACCCCGCCGGCGACACCACCGTGGCGGCGGCCGCGGCACAGCAGATCAGAGCAACATCAATTCGGATAGATTTCAATGTAGAGCAGCGTACCGTGATGGCCATGACCGCCCGACTTCTCGCCAAACCCATGGGAAGTTACCGGGTAGCGGCCAGTGGCGTGGGCTTCGAACCGCATCTCGGCAACGGCCCCCGGTTTGACTTCGATTTTCAGGTCATAACCGTGCACATGCAGTACAGTCGCCTCATCGGAGTTCCACCGAACCACGACCTGGCTTCCTTGAGTCACGCGTATCGTTTTAACGTCCCCGACAATACTGCGCTTTTGGATAGTGAAGTCAAATGACTCGGACCCGGCGGGCTGCGCCACCGAAACACCTACGTTGCATAACAACAGCGCAATTAATACCCACACTGGGTATACCCATATGGAAACTGATGAAATAACAAGCACGCGATCTTGCATCGGTCTCTCTCCTGATCTTTGAACCACCACGTAGACTTGCTGATATCAAGGGTATACGATGTAATTCCCGACGACAGTAGTCAAGATTTACAACACGATTGGCAACGGCCTGTCGTCACGTTGGAGCGGCCCATCAATCGCTGCACCGGGTGCACCAATGAGGTCATGGCCAGCGCGACCGAACTAATGACGCGGTCGCGTCGTGTTACGGCATTGTTAGGAGGAATCGAGTATGAAACGTTCGCTATTGTATGTTGTTAGCGTGATTTTCGGTATGTGTTCCATCCCCACTCTGACCCACGCCGAAATCCTCGCAATGATGAATTACGAGAGTAAGACCGAAGAGTCGCTGAAGACTCTCAAGATTGGCGGCCCTCAAGAACGGCGCGAAGGTATCGCCATCATCGACGTGGATCCTGAATCGGAAAGATTCGGCGAGATCTTAATGGATATCCCCCTGCCACCGGACTTGGTTGCCCATCACCTTTTCTACGACAAATCGATGAATAAGATCTACATGACGGCTTTGGGGCAGAGTCGGCTGCATGTCATCGATATGAACACGCATCCATATCGTTTAAAAAAGATTGAGACCCCAGGATGTACTGTGCAAGAAGACGCAGTCTTTTCGGACGACAATAAGACATGGTATTTGACGTGTATGGGATCGCAGAATCTGGTTGTCGGTGATGTAAAAACCGATGCGATAAAGACCACGTTAGAACTTCCGAAGCCATATCCACACGGATTCGCGGTTCACGGCGGCATAGACCGGGGGCTCGTCACCAGCACGGTCCGGGCGTCGGATCTCGGCGATGCCGGTGAGACGGTAACGGTCATCCAAGCAAGTACCGGGAAGATACTGTCGAGCCACAAGGTCTCGAATAAACCCTCTCCATCGGGCGAGGCGCCGGTAGAAATCTTGTTCGCGCCGAAGTCAAACCCGCCGGTCGCGTTGATCACCAACATGTATGGCGGAACTATGTGGGCGGCTATTTGGGACCCGGCCGCGAGTGATTTCAAAGTGAAACAGGCATTCAATTTCAACGAAATCAAGATGGGTGTACCACTGGAGATGTATTTCAACGAAAACGGTGATCGCCTGTACGTGACGACCGCCAAACCCGGCCACCTGCACATCTTTGATGTCAGCGGCGGTGTTACGGCGCCGAAGTTATTGAAGTCGATTCCGACCGCGGAAGGCGCGCATCATGTCGCCATCACCAAGGACGAACGCTATGGATTTGTTCAAAACGCCCTGCTCAATTTACCCGGGATGAGTGATGGCTCGATCACAGTTGTCGACTTGAAACAAGAAAAAGCCGTGGCGCGCATCGATACGTTGAAGAACATGGGCTTAAATCCAAACAGCATTGTGCTGTTACCCGAGTGGAACCATTTAGCAGGACACTAAAGCACAACCTCTGTGGCGCCTCTCGATTCGCGATCAGCGGATTTGGGGGCGTCACCTAGGTGGTAGTTGGTGATGCGAAACGGCGCCGTGCGCCAGTTGCATGCGATGTCTCATAATCATATCGTTTCTTGTTCTTCAGCTTCTGGAGGCAGATGTTTATAGACATTGTGGATGCGTTGACCCGCGGTCCACAGGGTGAGTACCGCCAACACAAAGGCCATTAATGCGAGCTGATGGGTGATCAGGCCCAGGCACAGCAGGATGACGCGTTCCGCCCGCGTGATCCAACCCCCATTGCACGTCAGGCCGAGCGCCTCGGCGCGGGCCCGGGTGTAACTGGTCAGCATACTGCCGAGCATGGCCAGCACCAATGCCGCCACCGCCCAAGCGTGACCCTGGGTCGCCAGCCACCAGGCGATGGCGGCGAATATTGCGCCTTCGCACACTCGGTCCAGCGTGGAGTCCAAAAATCCACCGAAGGGCGTGACCTGGTTGTTTAACCTCGCCAGCATACCGTCCAGCATGTCCAAGGCACTGCCAAACAGAAACACGATGCCGGCCCACACGAGCTGATCCTTGAGTACCAGCCACGCCGCAAGCAGGGAGAAAATAACATTGCCGGCGGTGAGGAGATTGGGGTGAACCGCGCGTACCGCGAGCCAGCCCACCAAGGGAGCCAGCCACGCTTGCAGGCGTTGCCGTTGCGTCTCTCTAAATTGCTCTATGGGTCCCAATATGCCAGCCCTATGGAAATATGTTTATCAATACCTGTTGATAGCTTTTTTTCACCTGCAATTATCGGCTGTTTTGAGTAACTTGGTTAACTTTGATTTAACCCTTTCGCCGGCGGAGTCGGTGCTGGACTGCCGGCCCCGTGTCCGAGCACCGGATGCGGTCGATACGGTCCGCTCAATGCCGCCAGTTCGTTCTCGTCCAGTGTGATGTCCAATGCGCGAACCAATTCATCGAGGTGATGGCGTTTGGTGGCGCCAACGATCGGCGCCGTCACCCCCGATTGTCGCAGGATCCAGGCGAGTGCAATTTGTGCATTGGACACGCCATGTTGTTTCGCGATCTCACCAAGTCGCTCCAATAACAAGAAATCACCATCTTGATAGTACATGCGATGCGCGTGCTCATCCGTGAGAGCCCGGGTGGTGCCGCCGCTGCGGTCCGGTTTGCGATCACCGGCCAGAAAACCCCGCGCCAGCGGGCTCCACGGTATCACTGCGACCCCTTCCGCGCGGCACAACGGAATCATCTCCCTTTCCTCCTCGCGATAAATAAGGTTGTAATGGTTCTGCATGGAAACAAAGCGTGCATAACCGAGGCGGTCAGCAAGATACAGGAACCGGGCGAATTGCCATGCATACATGCTGGAGGCGCCAACATACAACGCCTTACCGGCGCGTACCACGTCGGTCAACGCCTCCAGGGTTTCTTCCATCGGGGTCGATGGATCAAACCGGTGAATCTGATACAAGTCCACATAGTCCATATCCAAACGGTCGAGACTGGCATCAATCGCGTGACGGATGTGTTTCTTTGCCAGCCCGCGCTGATTGGGGCTGTCTCCCATCGGCAGGTACACCTTGCTGGCGATCACCACATGCTCGCGGACGGCGCCCAGGTCTTTGAGAGCCCTGCCAAGCACCCGTTCACTCTCACCGTCGGAATACCGGTCGGCGGTATCAAAGAAATTGATCCCGGCAGCTAGCGCCTGCTCGAAGAATGGGCGGGCGGCTTTTTCATCCAGCACCCAATCGCGCCACGCCGAGGAGCCATAGCTCATGCAGCCCAAACACAGTCGCGAGACCTTCAGACCGGTATTACCGAGTGGCACATATTGCATGAATACTTTGCGTTATGGTTCGTCAAACTTTCTGCGTTGTAGAAATTTGTTACCGGGAACCTGGGCCAAGAAACACGTGTATCGTAACCCCGGCCCGAAAAATCGTAACAATTATCTATGAACAGCCGACCCGGGTGTGCCGATCCGGGGTCGAGCCAAGTAGCGCTGAGAGGTGTTACGCGCCTTGCCCAGCATCCTGTTAACCTGGTTATGCCGGCCTGCCGACCCGGCATGGCGTCGATGTGGCAAGACATGCGTTCTGGATACCGGGCCCGGATAATGAACGAGCGGCCACTGTGGTGGGTAATAGGTATGAACGTATACGGTGGCTAGATTCCGTTGCTCTTGTGTCCGCTTTCTCTCGGCCGTACGTCGTTCCAGCCAATCCTGCATGCGCTTATTGACTTCCATTGCATCCTGCCAGCGGCGTTGTTGTTGTTCTATGCATGCTGGGGTACCGCATTCAAAGACGTCTATGACTTCGACGCCGGGGGTCTCGGTGGGCGGTTTATCCCCATAATGGGTGTGTCCGTCGGCATCTGTCCATTTAAAAACATCCGCCTGCAGTGCACTGCCGGTCAGTAATAACAACATGGCCAGCGAGTATTGAATAAAGATCTTGATACACATGCTCATGTACCATTGCGGACCCCCATTGTATGACGGGAGCGGTCAGTCCGGCAACACGCGCTGTTGCGCCAGGGCCTTGGCGTTTGGCCTGGTAAGTAACCCGAGTGCTGCGCTCAATTAGCAGTTGCCAAAAGTTTACACGTCGCGATTGCGCTTTGACTCTAGCGCTCTGAGTAATACGGTTGATCTATCACGATGGAGCTAATAATGTGTTACCAATTGGTTTGTGAATGAACGAAAATGCCCCACTCAATTGAAGATTTGTTGACAATCATGAGACGGTTGCGGGACCCGGAACATGGTTGCCCTTGGGATCGCAAGCAGACTTTTTCGACAATTGCGCCATACACCATCGAGGAGGCCTATGAGGTTGCCGATGCCATTGACCGCGGTGACATACAAGAACTACGCGAGGAACTTGGTGATCTGTTGTTTCAGGTTGTGTTCTACGCGCAGATGGCCCACGAGACGCAGATATTTTCGTTCGCCGACATCGTTGATGCGATTTGTGAGAAGATGCTTCGCCGCCACCCACATGTGTTTGCCGATGCTGAATACACGTCTGATCGTGAGTTGCGAAGTGCGTGGGATCATCACAAAAAGCGCGAGCGAGAGGACAAAGCGGACCACGATGCAAGTATTCTGGCGGGTGTAGCGCGGGCCCTACCGGCGTTAATGCGGGCGGAGAAGTTACAACAACGGGCTGCTCGTGCTGGATTTGATTGGCCTGAGATCGGCGGTGTCATTGAAAAGTGCAAGGAGGAGATTAGCGAACTGGAAACCGAACTCACGGGTCATCGTGAGTCTGCCGGGATCTATCAGGAACTCGGTGATTTGTTGTTTTCATGTGTCAACTTGGCGCGGCATGCCGGAGTGAATGCGGAACAGGCATTGCGCTCGGCGAATGATAAGTTCGATCGCCGGTTTCGTGCTATGGAGTCAACGCTGCAAACGAAAGGGCGCCGTTTCGAAGACATGGATCTTCAAGACATAGATAAGCTCTGGGATGAGGTAAAACAGAACGAAGATGCAGATCGCCCGTGACGAAATTCATATTCAATATTTTGTTTATGAAATTGGGGTATCAAAGCAATGCAGACCCCATTGTCTGTTGGATGCCGAGGTGAGAACAAAACGATATGCGTGAGATCATTACCCTTGAGACATCAACCCGTGAAACGCTCGTTGACATTACCGGGTCGGTGCGCGATATCGTCGATCGTAGCTGCATTCCGAACGGTCTGGTATCGTTATACGCGCAAGGGGCCACCGCTGCGATCATGATTCAGGAAAACTGGGACGAGAGCGTGCAAACGGACGTGGTCAACTTCTTGGGTAAGCTCATACCGAAAGGGGTGTGGTTGCATGATGCCCAAGACGGCAACGGTGACGCGCACCTCAAGGCTGGATTAGTGGGTCCATCGGAGACCATCCCGTTGATGAACGGCAAATTGGGATTATCGACGTGGCAGAATATCTTTTTCTGTGAGTTCGACGGCCCGCGTCATGATCGAAAAGTGGTGTGCACAATTATTGCCGAAAACGATGTGTAGCCAAACAAAATGGGGTCTGAATTGAATTCAGAACACATTTTCTTCTGTATACTTGATCGATCCAAAAAAGATAAATTCGCCGCACCAGCGGGGGTCTAAAACACCTTGCCTGTTTCCTCCGACGAAACTTCGCCTCCCAACAGAGCCCCGGTGATGGTTGTGCTCTCCGGTCTCCGCCGTGGGAATATGGTGCATCTCGCCGAAAAGACGATTCACATCGTCCGCGGCGCGAACGCGGATGTCGGTTTCATCCCTCCCGACGGCGAGTCTGAGCGCGATGTTCATGCCACCATGCATCGTGCCGGTGACAGCTATGAGATAGAAGTTGCCGCCGGATGCCGAATCTGGGTGAACGGCCAGTTAGTGGGCGAGAGCCGGATGTTGGAATCCGGGGATTTATTGGAGATCGGACAGGCGGGTCCGGTGGTTCGCTTTCGCACGTATCCGCCGGGGGTCACACCGAAAAAGACCCTAGCCGAGGCGTTCGCCGACTCCCGGGACGGGGCGCGGGTGGATGGGCATTCGCAACTGGGCAGGACGGCCCGATTTCTGAGCAACATCACCAAGGACCTGGCGACTCAGACCTCGTTGTGGTTCCGTGTGTGGGTGTTGGTGCTGCTCACCGCCTTGGTAGTGAGCATTGTGATACTGGTCACTCAGAACATTCGTCTGCAAAAACGGGTGGCTGTCGAAGGCACACGCATCGAGGGTATTGCCGAATTGCTCGAACGCACCGGCGCCGAGGCAATGACTCGCGATGACCTGTTGAAACTACAATCGGGGATGGAAGCGCGGCTCGCCGCCACCCTCGAGCGTATCGAATCGTTGGAAGCGCGTTCCGATTTAGTGGCTCGTCTCATCTCCAACGTGAGTCCTTCCGTGGCTTTTGTTCAAGGATCGTTTGGGTTTGTCGATCCTGCCACCCAAAGACCGTTGCGTTATGTTGAGGGGGAAGGCGGCATCGTAGTGTTTACCTTGGAGGACAAGGGGCAACAGTTGCAGCTGATGTTTTCGGGTACTGCATTCGTGGTATCCAAGGAGGGTTTGCTGTTGACCAACAAGCATGTTGCCGAACCGTGGCAGGACGATCCGCAGGTAGAGACCATTACCGAGCGCGGACTGACCCCGGCGATCTCGCGTTTGCTGGCTTATTTTCCCGGCGTCAAGGCGCCGCTCGAGCTTCGCGTGGCCAACGTCAGCACACAAGCCGATCTCGCGTTGATGCGGGTCGTTGGATCGATGCCCAACGTGCAGGTGTTGCGATTGGAAGCCGAGCAACCCAGGCCCGGCGATGAGGTGCTGGTACTCGGTTATCCGTTGGGAACCAAGGGGTTGGTGGTGCGTGCGAGCACTGAGTTTATCGAAGCCATTACCCCGGATGGCGATGCAGACCTTTGGACTATCGCCCGGCGTCTATCCGAGGCCGAGTACATTAAGCCGCTGGCTACCAGGGGTATTGTGAGTCAGGTTTCCGAGAATGTCGTGGCCTATGATGCCGAGACCACGGTCGGTGGCAGCGGTGGACCGGTGGTGAACATGGACGGCTCGGTGGTGGCGATCACCGCCGCGATCATCACGCAATTCGGCGGCTCCAATCTGGGGGTTCCAGCGAGCATCGCGATGGCGTTGCTGCAAGACACGCAGCCTGCACAGTGAGTGCGGCCGCCCTAGTTGGCCGAAATGGTCCAAAGATGGTGTCAGGTCGGGCTGAACCGAGGGAAAATTTCCGGGACACGCCGTCAATACGTCATAGTGCTTTTTGGTACAGCCGGTAGCGTCGGGTTTGTTTTGCGTTGGCGGCCTCCAGGCGATCGAGCATTTCGTGATTGTCCTCCAGAATCCATGATGCCTCGCCTACGGGCATGCCCAGGGCGGGAGAGCGCTGAAGATATTCGGCATACAGCAAGGCCCCGAGCCCCAACGACTGGTATTCTTTCTTGATTCCCAATGCCATCAGTCGTGACTCGGTGATGGTTGATTTGCGCCCCGGGCCGAAGAAGTACCACAACAATTTGAAAATACCGAATGGAAACAACAATCCGTCGGGAATCTTCTTAAGCACTTGATTGATATTGGGTAACGTAAGTCCAAATGCCGCCGGCTCATCCCCCACCTCTGCGATCAAACAAAGTCTCGGATCCAAGATCAGTTTCATGTCCTTGGCCATATGGCGGAACTCGATGTCATCCATGGGCACAAAGCCCCAATTCTTGCCCCAGGCGTGATTGTAGATTTCGAGAATCGTGTCAACCTCTCGGTCGAATTTACGCATGTCGACTTCGCGAACGGTGATCTTCGCGCGGCGCTTTTGCCGTTCCGCTATCTTGATCAAACGTTCGGTAGTAAGTTGTTTCGAATCTGCGTCCCACGCTGACATATCTTTGGCCTTATCAAAACCATAGCCGGTCAGAAGCTGCATATAATAGGGTGGGTTATACGGCATCATGAAGCGGGGTTCTTTGTCGAAGCCCTCAATCAACAGCCCACACTCATGATTGGTGCTTGGATTCATCGGCCCGAGCAGGCGGTTCATGCCGTGGTTCCCGGCCCAACGGGAAACCGCGTCCAACAGCGTGTTGCATGCCATCTGTTCGTTGACGCACTCGAAAAAACCAAAAAATGCCGATCGTTCGGAATGATAGTCGTTGTGCGACTGGTCAATGATCCCTGTTACTCGGCCGATGCGCTGACCGTCGCGCACCGCCAGTAAAGGCAGCATCCGTGCATGACGAAAGAACGGGTTCTTACTGGTATTCAATATGTCCCGCACTGTAATGCGCAGCGGTGGCACCCAATGCGGGTAGTCCTTGTAGATTGTCCAGGGCAAGGAAATGAAGTCATGCCAGTCCCTTTTTGTGATAACGTTTTTGATTTCTAGCATTTAGCCCGCATATTGCACCAGTCGGCAACCGCCCTTGAGGTAACTAATTGAAAAACTGTTTGTATATATCGAATCTAGAATACTTACCCGGGGTACGTTTTGCATACAGCCGGTGTCCTATCCGGGTTCTGGCTAGTCCAGGCACGCCCGAATTTGGACTTCACTCAAGCCATAGCTACGGCTATGACTTTCGTTCCAGTCCGGCGCTTGTGCTGGTGTAGTGGCAGTGCTTGTCCCCGCACAGCAGGGGGTTCAGCCGCCCCTGTCCCTTGTGCTGCGCGGAGTCGCAGTGTGCGCCAGCTTCCCGGATACTGATGCAATATGCGGGCTAGTCCAATAAATATTTCTCAAAACATTCCATGAGCGACTCATTCAATTCTAACGGTGTGATTTTCGCTTCTTGGCGGATGTTCGTACGGTCTTTCTAGCAGACAGGGTGAACCAGTATTCTTCTTTGAGTTCATGAAAATAATCAGCGTCGTCAACCAGTATATTTGATGTAGTCCTGGGCACGGCGGCGATCTCCACGCGCACACCCTCTGATTTCAAGTGCCTTACCAGCTCGACAAAGTCCGAGTCCCCGGACATGATGATAATGGTATCGACCTTGCTTGCGAGTTGCATCGCTTTGATGGTTAAAGGAATGTCAGCACTTTTGTGACAGGGCCTTACTGAGCCATGGTAGTGGAAGTGAAGACGTTCCCGGAGTTTCGAGGAAATCTGTTTACCTTCGCGAAAATACACCAGTCGATTCAAACCGCGATTGTCCAGCAACTTGGGGACCAGTTTGTCGAAATTGAGCATGGTGTTGGGATCGCCGGTTTCTTCGTGAATACTGCGTTCGATATTGTTGCCGTCCACCAGA
The DNA here is from genome assembly GCA_947259395.1 of uncultured Gammaproteobacteria bacterium. Classification (GTDB taxonomy): domain Bacteria; phylum Pseudomonadota; class Gammaproteobacteria; order Arenicellales; family JAANXG01; genus CALZGZ01. Next base: position 41,518 of record CAMYMN010000034.1, read on the forward strand.
ATGGCGACGGACTGGCTGATATTGACGTCATCGGAGTGATTTTCATTCATAGCTTCTAAATCCCATAGTCGCGCTGGAACGATTACCGGCGTTTACCCTAACACCGCCACGCACGTAATCATACTCAGTTTGCGCCGTAGTTGAGCAAACCGATTGACGAGTCAAGTCGAATTGTTTTGTAATTCTTGAATAGTGCGGCTCATCGAACCGCCATCGACTGCGTATCGACACAAATAGTTACCAAAGATGATAAGTGCTGAATCGAGAGAGAAATGATGGAACCGTCGCCCCACCTTTATTATCTTCGGGGATCCTGGAGTGCCGACGTTCATCATGTCCTAGAACAAACACTGTTGGCGTCTCCGGTCTTTTCTGGGGATAAGGGCGGGGCGTCGAGCCTGCATGGATGGATCTAGACGTGTCCCGGAGTTTGTCACTCGGATCAGATTGGCCTGCAACCTTAACAGGAGAAATGTATGACGGCATCAATGGATGACATATTGCATCCCGGCGACGACGAAGTCCGGGACCCGGAGTTCCCACATGCGCCCGATGGTTGGACACGCGATGCAGCGTTGGTCTCGGCGGGCGAAGACGGCCTCACGCAAAGCGATGATCTGTGGGAGGCAGTGCGTGCGCTGCAGGAATATTTCGCAAAGAACGAGCACCACATAAACGTGCGTGAGTTGCACGATGCGCTGGATGAAAAATTCCACCACAAAGGCGGCATAAAATTTCTCTACAAGCTGCTGCCAGGTGGACCGGTCGCCCAAGGTTGTAGGATTGCCGGACTAGATCCACCATCCGGCAGTCACGATCCCTCGTTTGGAAGCGTTCAATAGCGTCCGGTGCCGTTGTACGTAGAACCCGCGCTCATGTTGATCGTCGTGTCGCGTCGATGGGTCGTGCCGGTTGTCGTCTTGGTTATAGGCAGGACATTGCACTTTGACCTTCAATCGTTCTCCACCTGTGTAACTATAGATAATTAAAGATATCGTTGGATGAACTTGTCATGAATGGCAACGGACTATTAATCGAGCACTACGCGGGGTTTCGTGAACGATTTCTGGATTACGAAACCCTGACCTCGCAACTCCGCGCATGGGCAACTGCTTTTCCGCATGTAATTCGACTCAGTTCCATCGGGCAGTCCAGTGACGGAAGAGAGCTTTGGCTGTTGACGTTGGGTGCCGATCCGGACCGTGTACGTCCGGCGGTGTGGGTGGATGGCAACATGCACGCATCGGAGTTGTGCGGCTCCAGCGCGGCGCTGGCGATTGCCGAAGATGTGATCCGATTACATGTCGAAACTGGGGCGGATTTACATGGGTTGCCGCAGCACATGATGCAAAAGTTGCGCGACGTACTGTTTTATATCGTTCCACGAATTTCACCGGACGGTGCAGAAGCCGTGTTAACCAGCGGGCGATACGTCCGCTCGGTGACTCGGGATGAACGCGGCCATCGCTCTCACGCGAGATGGATTGCTGAGGACGTCAATCACGATGAATTGGTGCTGACCATGCGCCAACGGGATGCAGCGGGTGAATTTGTCGAGAGCGCGACTATGCCGGGGTGGATGCTGCCGCGCGAGATCGAGGACAATGGTCCGTTTTATAAGATCTACCCAGAAGGGGTGATCGAGAACTTTGATGGTGTGAGCATCCCGGAACCCCATTTTTTGTCGGACAACCCCACCGACCTGAATCGAAATTTTCCATTTTCATGGATGCCGGAATACAAACAAGACGGTGCCGGTGAATTCCCCTTGAGTGAACCGGAATCGCGCGCGGTCGTGGCTGCGAGCACCAAGTTGCCGCATCTGTTCGCGTGGTTAAACTTCCACACCTTCGGCGGCGTGTTTATTCGACCCCTCGGCGACAAGCCCGATAGCGAGATGGATCAACAAGACCTGGCGTTATTCAAACAGATCGAAGTGTGGGCAACGCAATATACAGGTTACCCGATGGTCAGTGGTTTCGAGGAGTTTACTTATCAACCGAACAAACCGCTTCACGGCGACCTGGTCGATTACGCCTATCATCAGCGCGGTTGCCTTGCGTATGTCTGTGAGCTGTGGGACCTGTTTCAACAAGTGGGCCTGACCGCAAAGAAACCGTTCATCAATACTTATATGCATTTGCGTCGTGATGACTTGGTTCGCATCGCACGGTGGGATGCCACGAAAAATAAAGGGCGCGCATTGCACGCTTGGAGGCCGTTCGACCATCCTCAGATCGGCGCTGTGGAGATCGGCGGACTGGATCCACGCGTTGGAATTTGGAATCCACCACCCGAGAAAATCGCGGAGATATGCGCCGGACAGAGCGCCGCGTTTCTGCGGGTGGCGGGCTTGGCGCCCGAGATTTGCATGCATGTTGACCAGGCATCATTGGGTGGGGCGCTCACCCGTATCGACCTCACGATTGAGAATCATGGTTATCTCCCCACCCACATCCTTCATTCCGCGCGCAAGCTCGACTGGAATGAACCGCTGGTAGCCCAGTGCGACACCGAGGGCTGCACCTTGGATGCTGGCGCTCAGTCCCATTGTCAGGTCGGTCATCTGGATGGTTGGGGGCGTGGGTTGTTCCACGACCGTGCTGCGTTCCACTTTCAACGAAGCCGCGGCAACAGCCACCGGCGGCAGCTGTCGTGGTGGATCCGTGGGCAGGGTACGGTGACCCTGCGTGTCGGATCCCCGCGGGTAGGGTGGATAATGCGGCAGATAGCGGTCGATCCATGAGGACCGCTCGGGAAGCCTTGGTGTTATCTACGGGTTAGCGGGCGCGATGTTCAACAGACGCTGTTGACTCGTTAAAGCGTGTATATTAGTATATCATTTAATTCTTATTAATAGGAATGCACACCATGTCTATTGGCCGCATCGTACTCGCATTCGCCGGTGCCGTGATTTTTCTCAGTGTTGCCATGGCAAATTATCATCACCCGTATTGGTTGTGGGTGACCGTCTTTGTTGGCGTCAATTTGTTCCAGGCCGCGTTTACGGGTTTTTGTCCGCTGGCCAAGATTCTAAGGCGGCTCGGAACCAAACCTGGCACCGCATTTTACTAATAAGACCTTTGGAGATTGATTATGAAACGTTCATCCCTTGTATTCACGGCGGGTTTAGTGCTTTCAGCAATTGGCGTCGCATTCGCCGCCGGCGAGACGTCCATCGACGATCGGGTAAAGATGAGTCGTCAAACGGCAAAGCAATTCATGCAGTCATTAAAGGGCGAGCTGCAAGCGGCGATGAAGGCCGGTGGGCCAGTGAATGCGCTGGGTGTTTGCCACACCAAGGCGATGGTGATTACCCAACAGCATTCTGACGCTAAAGGTTGGCGCGTGGCGCGTACCAGCTTGAAAACCCGCAATCCCGCCAATGCGCCGGATACCTGGGAGCGTTCCGTGCTGGAGAAATTCGAGGCGCGTAAAAAGGCGGGGGAGGCGCCGAAGACCATCGAGCACCACGAGGTGGTGGAGCAGGGTGGCAAACAGGTGTTTAGGTGGATGAAGGCGATTCCCACGCAAGCGGTGTGCCTCAATTGTCATGGTGGTGACTCGGTAGCCCCGGCAGTAGAGGCGAAGTTGAAACAGCTGTATCCCATGGATCAGGCGCGCGGTTATGCAGTGGGCGATATCCGCGGGGCGTTCACCATCACCCAGCCGATAGACTGAATAGTGTCATCAACTGAATAGCGGAGCCGGTCAACACGGATGTTTCTTGTTGTTGTCATCTAGAAGCTGCGCTGCGCGTAGTCGCAGAGCGGATCCTACAGATGTCAACCCGAGGCGCTGTTCTTTATATGTCATCCTGAGACGTTGTTCTTTAATATGTCATCCCGAGACGTTGTTTGTCGAGGGATCTCAACCTGGTAAAGTTGGCAACGCAATCCAACACGGGGAGATTCCTCACCGCGTTCGAAATGACAAACGGGGTGAGATGCCTCGTTGCACTGCAACAGCACCAGCACAAGCACTCGGAATGACATATTAACGCTCGGCACGACCGACGACAGGTCGGAATCTTCGCCACGCGCGGAGTGACAACGAGGCCGAGCGTCGCATGTTAGTGGTAAAGCGATGACGCAGATCCCAATTTTTCCGACTTTGGCTTTTTGTAACGGAACGGTAGGACGATGACACAGCGAATCTTTGAGCTGCGTTTATCCAGTCTCCATGAAACACCTGAGAACACGATGACGAAGTTAGCGGTTCAGGTGCTCGTTGACGGTGAGTGGGAGCCGCTCGATTTGAACCTCGAGACCCGCGGATTTCTGATTTTCGTTTACTCGGTGTTTATCTGCCAGCACATGTATCTCCACAGCAACGCTACTGAACTTGGTCTGGTGCTCGACACCGTGACTGGTCGGTTTAACTTGATTACATCGGAAGACTGGTTCGTTGATGAAATCCACGCAAGCTTCGATGTCGCTTTACGCTTAAGACAAGCCACCGCAAACGATGTCGCTTATATCGTTGATCGCATGAAAAATTGTCCGGTGTCGCGAAACCTAAAAGACACAGCTAAGCACACGCAGCTGCAGTTCGCATAGGGCCGGAGTTCAACTGCTTGACCACTTCAGTGCCGTCTCCTATGCCTGCCGGCACACCCGTTGTACACTAAGCAGGAAAGCTTCAGGTGTCGCCGGCGTCCGGCAATGCCGATGTTATTGATAAGATTGTTAACCGCATCCACTCATCAGAGCGAGTTACCCCATGTATCAAGAATACGACGAGTCAAAAACTTATGATAATGCCGCTCGCGAGACCATCGATTTGGCCAACCGATTAGCGGACAATGATCAGGAGGCCGACGTATGGGATATCGCCGATGGATTGCTCGCCGGTGCCGTGCAGTATTGGCTTTATGCCCGGCAACCCTGCGGCGATCCGAGATGCGAAGATTGCGAACCGATCAATACCGCGGAAAAACGCCTTGCCGAACTGACTCGGTTTACGCAGGAGTTGGTTAAGGACAGTGAGTATTATCACTCGCCTCACGATATCAATACCGGAACTGCGTAATGAAGAGTAGAAGGCCACGGATGAGCTTTCAGTACGCACCGTTCGCTTTCTTATTTTATATGTAACTCAAGTACGTCGCGATCGGCGACGAGGTGATCGGAGCCGACTTGTTGCCCGTCAAACTGTCCGCTGCCCCATATGCGGGCGAACTTGAACTTTTCTGCCATTTCTTTGTGTACCAAGCGGGCCACGTCGCGCACCGTGTCACCGCGATAGACCGTGAACGGCCGGCCAACGTCCGGTTCTTTTCCCGGGGCCTTGGTGTAAACGCGCACGATTTGCAAGCCGTTAAACAACGTCGGCCCGATCCGGTCGAGACCGGCCCCGGTCTCGACGGAGGTGGCCACCGCCGGGAAGTGCACTTCCAATAGTTCTTCCAACACCATCACTTCGTCGGGGTCCGGATTGAGATCACACTTATTGGCGATTAATAACGTTGGCAAGATCACTTGGAACGGGTCCACTAATTCGTCATCAGCTTCCGATTGATCCCGACGCACATCGCCGCCGTTAAACCCAGGCCAATGTTCGGCAAGGATTATCTTTCTTTCGGCGAGGCGGCGGCGAATAGCTTGGACATGGTCCACACAGTCCGGATCGTTGATGTCGACGACCAGCAGCGCAGCATCGGCGTTCTGCAAGGCATTGACCATCCAAGGTTCCATGAATTCGGCCGACACCGGCGGTAGATCCACCAATTGAAAGTGCATGTCTTCAAAAGGCAGCATGCCCGGTACCGGCAGCTTGGTAGAGAACGGATAAGGTCCGATCTCGGTTTGGGATCCGGTCAATCGCGCGTGGAGGCTGGATTTACCGGCGTTGGGCGGACCCACCAGGGCCACCTGCGCCGCGCCCTCGGGACGCACGGTGTAACTGGGTCCTTTGCGTCCCGCTCCCTTCTTCGGTCCGGCTAATTCCTCTGTGAGCTGCTTGATTCGCGTCTTGATGTCCGCCTGAAGATGTTCGGTTCCCTTGTGCTTGGGTATAGTGCGCAACATCTCTTTCAAGCAAGCCAACCGTTCTCGCGGTTCCTGGGCCTCGCGAAAGGCCTGTTCGGCTTTCTTGTATTCAGCGGTGACGTTGGTCGGCATGGGTACTGAAATGTGTTACTACAGGTTGATGATTTATACAAGCGCCAGCCCGGAGGCATCCGAGCATGAATGGTAGCACTCCGCTGGTAGGGGCCATTGCCGGTGACATGGTCGGATCGTTGTACGAGGCGCGTCCCATCAAGACCAAGGAATTCCCATTGTTCAGCCGTAGGTCGCGGTTCACCGACGATACGGTATTGACTATTGCCATTGCCGATGCGCTGTTGGGCGACAGGGGTTTCGCCGCTTCCCTCAAACGATGGGGCAGGCGCTATCCCGATGCCGGTTATGGCGGCTCGTTCATCCGTTGGCTGCTGTCCGATGACAATGAGCCTTATAACAGTTGGGGAAATGGGTCGGCGATGCGGGTGTCAGCGGTGGGCTATGCCTGCGACTCCGTCGCTAGTGTGCTCCAACAGGCGGAGCAGACGGCAGTGGTCACCCATGATCACCCGGAGGGCATCAAGGGTGCACAGGCGGTGGCACTGTCAGTGTTCTTGGCGCGTTCAGGCGCGGACAAGCTATGCATCAAAAGCGAGATGCATGCACGCTTCAAATACGATTTGAACCGCTTGCTGGATCACATTCGGCCCCGTTATCAATTCGATGTATCGTGCCAGGGTTCAGTTCCGGAATCGCTCATCGCATTTATCGAATCCGCCGATTACGAAGACGCGATTCGCAACGCGGTGTCGCTAGGTGGAGACAGCGACACCATGGCCTGTATCGCCGGCGCGATCGCGCAGGCCCATTACGGCGGGGTACCGCAGTGGATCGTGGAAGCCGTGGAAGAGCGCTTACCGTCTGACCTACTAGAGGTTATGAATAGATTTGACGAGGTCCACGGAACGGGCACAAACTGAATTGTTTATCCCCATGGCGCGAGACGGGGTACTTGTCGAAGAACAAGATCTGCTCGGTCGTTTCCGGGGGATCGCGGAACGCCTCATCCAGCGCTTGCCGACCTCGATCCCCTGGTGTTGCGCGAGCATCAAAATATGCTTTTGTTGGTACTCGATGGACTCGGTTATGAATTTCTCATGCAGCGCGAGGACGGGATTCTACGCCAGCATCTCAAAGGGAGATTGACCTCGGTGTTTCCGTCAACCACGGCATCCGCGATCACCACCTATTTGACCGGGGATGCCCCGCAGCAACATGCGATCACTGGTTGGTTCATGTATTTCCGTGAGTTGGGTGCGGTGATGACGGTTCTGCGCGGGTCACCCCGTTATGGCGGCGTGGATTTGAGTCACAGCGGCATCGACGCCCAACGGTTGTTCGGCCATGTACCGATTTCCGACCGTATCGGTGTGCCCACCCATCTCGTGACACCGCGGGATATTGCCTACTCGGACTTTAATATATCGCACAAAGGCAGCGCCGAGGTGCATGTCTATGCGTCGTTGTCCCAGATGTTCGCCACCACAGCGGCAATCGCGCGCGCTCGGCCCAAGCGTAAATTCATTTATTGTTACTGGCCGGGTCTGGACCACACCGGACACAGTCATGGTATCAACAGTCACCAGGCCGCAAAGCATTTTCAAGACGTCGATGCTGCCTTCGGTGAATTTCTTGACAGCATTAAGGGCAGCGGCACCATCGTTGTGGCAACTGCCGACCACGGGATGATCGACGTGTCTGACGCAGACAACATCGAATTGGACAATCATCCCGATCTGGCACAAACCCTGGCCTTACCCCTGTGCGGCGAACGGCGGGTTGCCTATTGTTATGTAAGACCCGATCGGCGCGAAGTATTTGAACAATACGTGGCTGGGGAGTTGCGGGACTACGCGGAAATTCAGTCCAGCGACGAGTTGATAGATAGCGGATACTTTGGGGCCGGTGACCCCCATCCGCGGCTGCGCGAACGGGTCGGAGACTATACGCTGATTATGAAACAGCGGTTCGTGATCAAGGACTGGCTGCCGGGGGAAGCACGCCACGTACAAATCGGGGTGCACGGCGGTACCAGCGATGCGGAGATGTATGTGCCGTTGATCGTGGCGACGGCATGAATAAAACGCGAGGAAATGAGTCAGATTTAGTTAAGGTTGCAGGCCAAGCTGAACCGAGTGACACTCCGGGATTCGCCGTCAATACATCCATGTAGGCTCGATGCCAGCCTCCCTGCCGGCGACCGTCCCGTAAATTCTCCGTCGCTTCAGAGTTGGTAATTTAAGGTGCCGGGCCGAGCTGAACCGAGGGAAAATTTTCGGGACACGCCGTGAATACGTCCGTGTAGGCTCGGCGCCAGCCTCCCTGCTGGCGACGGTCCCGTAAATTTTCCCTCGGTTCAGTAGTTATACAAGCTCGTCACGATATTGCGGATTAGAGCCGCTCCCAAAGATGTCATCCTGAGGGGGGACGACGCTTGTCCCCGCGCAGCAGGGGGAAGAATCTCATCCGGTATAGACAACTCGCTATGCGAGATAGCTGGGAGCAACATAAAGATTAGGGTGAAACTCCAAAAATTGAGAGTCCGGGCCCAACTTCTAGTCGCTTTTCTTATCGTCAGCGATGCCCTTGATCATGCTCAGCATTTCGATGGGAAATGGAAAGAAGATTGTCTGGTTCTGCTCGTGAGACATATCGATCATGGTCTGCAGGTAGCGCAGCGTGATGGCGTGCGGTTCGCCACGTAATACCCCCGCGGCTTCGGTCAATTTGTGGGACGCCTGCAGCTCACCCTCGGCGCTGATTATTTTTGCGCGCCGCATCCGTTCCGCTTCTGCCTGCTTGGCGATGGCGCGGATCATGCTCTCATCGAGGTCTACGTGTTTGATCTCAACATTGGCCACCTTGATTCCCCAGGCGTCGGTTTGCTTGTCCAGGATCACTTGAATGTCCGAATTGAGCTTCTCCCGTTCCGACAACATCTCGTCCAGTTCGTGTTGCCCGAGCACCGACCGCAGGGTGGTTTGGGCCAGTTGACTGGTAGCGGTGTGAAATTGTTCCACCTGAATGACCGCCCGCTCGGGATCAACCACCCGGTAATAGACCACCGCGTTCACTTTAACCGAGACGTTATCGCGCGAGATGACGTCCTGGGTCGGTACGTCCAGTACCCGGGTGCGCAGGTCGATGCGCACCATTTGCTGAATTGGGGGAACAACGATGATGAGGCCCGGTCCTTTGACTGTCTGAAAACGTCCCAGGAAAAAGATCACGCCGCGTTCGTATTCACGCAGGATCTTGATGACAAAAAAGATGATGACAACAATGGCAGCCAGGATCGGGACGATATATACACTCATGATTTACTCCTCATTCGCTAGCGGTTCCACCAGCAGGGTCAGTCCCTGCATATCATACACTTTGACTTGTTGTCCCTGATCTACAGGGTCCTTGCTGTGCGCCTCCCATAATTCTCCATGGACCCGGATTTGACCGACGTCGTCGAAAGCGGCGGTCGCCTCGCCGACGCTGCCAATCATCTGCTCCTTGCCGCTGACCACCGGTTTACTGCGTTGTTTGATTGCCAAGGATACAAGTGCGAATACGAATAAGGCGGTAAAAATCGCAACAACAACGATCAGCGGCATGGATATTCGAAACGCCTCGATCTCGGTGTCGATGAGAATCATCGAGCCGATCACGAACGCAACCGCACCGCCGATCCCCAGAATCCCGAAACTCGGCGCGAACAGCTCGGCAACCATGCAACGCAACGCCCGCGTAATCCACCGGCAGCACATGAAACGCGTACAGCGCCAACAGGATGCAGATGCCTCCTACGACCCCCGGGAAGATACTTCCTGGGTTGGAGAGCTCAAAGAACAATCCGTAGATCCCTAGCAACATGAGGATATACGCGACATTGGGATTGGTGATGACGGCGAGCAGCCGGTTGCGCCAGTCGGGTTCCAGGGTTTCGATCATCATACCGGTGGTATGCAGCGTGAGCGTTTTCTCGTCCACGATGACCTTACGGCCATCCAGCTGCTTCAACAAATCGTCTACGTCCTTTGCGATCAGATCAATCACACCTTCATCGAGCGCGTCCTCGGCGGTGAGACTGACGCCTTCACGCACCGCCTTTTCCGCCCACTCGGCGTTACGTCCATACAGTTTAGCGAGTCCGCGGATGTAGGCCACGGCATCGTTGACGATCTTTCGTTCCATGGCGCCGCCCTCCACGGCGTCGTCCTTTTTTTCCTTTTCTTTGTCTTCCTTGTCCTTTGATTCCGGTGGTTTCGGCGTCCCCAATCCCCCGGGGGACAGTTTGACCGGCGTGGCGGCCCCCAGATTAGTGGCGGGGGCCATAGCTGCCACATGGCTGGCGTACATCATATAGGTACCGGCGCTGGCGGCCCGCGAACCCGCTGGCGACACATAGGAGACCACCGGGACCGGGCTCGCGAGGATGTGCTTGATAATCTCGCGCATCGAGGTGTCGAGCCCCCCCGGCGTGTTCATACGAATAATCAGCAGCTGGGCATTTTCTTCCTCGGCCCTGCGTATCCCGCGAATCAAAAAATCACTGGTGGCGGGGCCGATGATGCCGTCGAGTTCGAGCAACAACGCGCGACCCTCGTCGGCTTTGAGCGAAACCGCCGAAAACAGCAACATCAGCGACCACGCAGCGGTGATCCCCGCGGCGTAGACGCCGCATTTGTAGCCCGCTTGTTTCATGAACTTCATGACACGCTTATTGTACTGCGAGAAAAGGGGTCGGTGACGATTTTCGACCTAAAATCGAGCAAACACTTTGATAGATCCGACAAAAATCGTCACCGACCCCTTTTCGGGATCACGGTGCAGTGTTCATGGTACGTACATCGACAAAGCTGCCGCTGGGAAAGTCTTTGAGCTTTGGGATCACTTGCACCAACCGATGTGCCGCCGCCCGCGGTGTGGGCATGCTGTCGGTACCGCGGGCGTCTCGCAATTTTTGCACCGATGGGTATTGATCGACATCGACTTCATCGGGATTGCACAGATGATCCTGCATTGCGGTGTCGACCAACCCCGGCGCCAGCGCGCACAGATGGGTGTCCGAATATTCAAGAGCGTATAATTGGTT